>CAVBNV010000017.1:0-38379 GCA_963596815.1 Oscillospiraceae bacterium | reverse complement strand
CATAAAATCTTCCTTATCTTATTTTTTGCAGCTGACGGTGGGGGTCACCACAGCCTGGCTTTATCCGTAAAAAGATAGCTTACGGCTCGTACACGGCGTCGATGATCTCGAACTCTTTTGCTTCCAGAGCTTTGTCGACCCAGCCGCGGTTGATGGTGCCCTCGCGGGTCTTCTGCAGCTTGCCTTCGTCGGCTGCCTGGAACTTTTTAGCGTCCTCCAGGATCTTGGCTGCGTCCTTGCGGGGGATGCAGATGACGCCATCGGGGTCAGCCAGGATGATGTCGCCGGGGTTGACGCTGATGCCGCCGCAGGAGACGGGGACGTTTACCTCGCCGGGACCCTCTTTGTACGGGCCGCCCGGGGTGGTGCCGGTTGCGTAAACGGGGAAGTCCCACTTACCGATCTCGTCGATGTCGCGGATGGGACCGTCGATGACGATGCCGGCGACCTTCTTCTGCAGGTACAGGTAAGCCATCATGACCTCGCCCATCAGTGCACGGGTGTCGTCCTCTTCGTTGGAGACGATCAGGAAGTCGCCCTCGTTGCAGTAGTTCAGGGCTGCATGCAGGGCAAGGTTGTCACCTGCACGGCACTTGACGGTGAAAGCGGGACCGACAGCCATCTGAGCCTTGGGGCTGCTGACCAGATGGATGCGGGGGTTCATGGCGCAGTTGCGGCCCATGACGTCACCGGTGTTGGAAGCAGGAATGCTCTTGAACTGGTTCATGATCTCGGGGTCGGGCATGTTGCGCTTGAGATAGATACGCTTACCTACAGACATAACGATAACCTCCTGTGACAGGTTTGAGCCTGTCCTTTTAATAAGTGGTTTATGCATTCGCCCTTGCGGGCGGATAGACCGGATAAAGCTTGCCGCCGGTGCTGTGTTTAGACATTAGCACAGATTTTGCTTTTTCTTGCGGGTTCTTTTGTTTGTATTTATGCTACCATAGGACTGTAACAATGTCTAACAGTCTTATTTCGCAAAGTTGACAAAAAAACTTTGTGGAGCGTGTACGACCGTGTAGGGCTGCCGCTTTGCGCATAAAACAAAGGGCTGCGAAGAGAAGCACAGACGCTTTTCTTCGCAGCCCTTTCAGAAGGGTATATGAGGTAACAGGGTAATATGGTTTGGTTGGTTGAGTGATGGATTACAGCATGTCAGCAAAAGCCTGCAGGGCGGTTGCAGCCTGACCGAAGTCACGCATCTGCTGGTCGATGCCCAGCTTGATGTGGGGGATACCGGCGTCGTCAAGTGCCTTCTTCAGGTAGGGGTACTCCATCTCCTCGGGGTCACAGAACTGCTGCATAAAGAGCACAAGACCCTGTGCGCCGCTGTTCTTTACCAGCGATGCGACGAACTCGCCGCGGCGGTTCTGCGCGGAAGCCGGATCGTACAGCAGGACATCGTAATCGATGTTGGCAAACTGATGAGCCAGAGCCAGCATGGGGTCCTGCATGACCGGGACATCGGTGCGGAAGGAGCGGCTCTCGTGGGCGACATCATCGTCAACGATGGCGATGTTGTTCTCCTCAAAGGCAGCCAGCAGCTTGGGGTTGTCGCAGATGATGCCGCTGGTAACGACCTTGACGCCCTTCCAGTTGGATGCGGGCAGAGCCTCCAGCTCATCGTTCAGCTCCTTCAGCTGTGCGGTGTAAGCGTCCTTGAGCATAAACCAGGATGCCTTGAGCACGGCGGCACGCTTGGTAGCGGTAACAACATCGGGGTGCGCTGCTGCCAGTTTGACAAAGCGACGGCGCTCGGCACGGCTTGCGTTGTAGACCGTGATGGCGTTTTGCAGATCATCGTTGGTGATCTCTTTGCCGGCGATCTGCTCCAGCTCTTTTTTCACGTTGGTGTACTGATCCACACAGAACTGCAGACCCCAGTCTGCAAAGCGGTTCTGCGGATGAGCGAGGAAGATGACGGGCAGCTTGTCGCCCATTGCAACACGGAAGTTCTGGCTCATGGGGCGCAGCGTGTCGCAGATGGTCGGGGTGATGATGCCGTCCAGCTGATCCATGGTGCCGTCCAGCAGCATCTCCAGCGCCAGCTGAGCGATGGTGCAGTAGAAGGTTGCGCAATACTCTTTTGCGCGGCTGATGGTCTTGTTGTTGGAGCCCCAGATGCCAAAGGGGACCATGCCGGCGGCATAGACGAGCTCTTCAGGGGCATAGTAGGGCAGCACACCGATGGCCTTTTTGCCCTGTGCCTTGTAAGCAGTCAGCTGACCCTTGGGGTCGCCTGCGATCTGCTCAAACGAACGCAGCTTTTCTTCGATGCTCATGGTTACTGCTCCTCCTTCGCTTTCTCGTTGGCCTGCATTGCTTCAACAAGACCCTGCACGCGTGTCTCATACTGTGCGGCGTTGAAGTTGCGTGGGTCAGCCTGGTCGCCGTCAAAGCCTGCGGTGGGGATGCCGAGGTCCTTGGTGAAGCGGCGCTGCATCTCGGCCATGTAGCCGCTCCAGGGCTTGCAGGAGCGGTTGTAGTGGACCAGAACGCCGTCGACCTTGTTGTCACGGCAGATGCCCTCACGCCAATCAACGCCCTGCTCGATGCAGACGCTGTTGGGGGCCTTGCAGTAGGCACGCACCATCTCGTCCAGACCGTTGTAAACAAAGCCAAAGGCCGGTGCATACACGACGGCGGTAACGTTGACGCCGTTTGCCTTCAAGGGTTTGAACAGAGCGGGCAGCTTGGGCCAGCAGGGGATACCCTCGAACATGACACGGTACTTCTCGGGGAAGGGGGTGGTGGACTGACCGGTCTTGACAGCTACCTCCAGGTCGGCAGCCAGCTGCTCGAAGGCCTCGGCAGCGGCGACCTTGCCGCGGGCGGTGACGACGTCAGCCATGTGGTTGAACAGGTCGAAGCCGCTGTAGGGGGCGGGTTTGTATTGCAGGTAGTCGCAGACCTTCAGCCATGCCTTGGCGGTGCGGTTTGCGTTGGCGCATGCCTGCTCAAACTTCTTCTCGTCAAACTTGCGGCCGGAGATCTGCTCCAGCTGCTTGATGGCGTTGTCGAACTGACCACGGATGTATGCGACATAGGTGTCATCGACTGTGACGTGGTTGTTGTACGGGATATCGATCATCACCAGCGGGATGTTGTGCATGCGGGCGATGTTCTCGTACCACTTGGTCATGCAGTTGCAGATGTTGTTGCAGCAAAGCACGAAGTCGGGCATGGGGATCTGCATCTGCTTGATGGATGCGATCGAAGCCAAACGGCGCTCTTTTTCAACGCCATCGGGCAGTGCATTCATCTCGTTGATGTCGTCCAGCACGATGTAAGGAGTCTGGGTCTTGGGGTCTTTTTTGGGCTTGCCGGTAGCCTCGTCGATGACAACGTTGCCGTCGGCATCCTTCAGCGGCTTGCCGGTGGACGGGTCGATGATGTACTCACCGGTCTCCGGGTCAAACTTGCGGCAGGCACGCTTGCCGGCGGCATAGGCCAGGCTGATACGTGCGTAGCCGCAGATATCGTTGTCGTAGCCAAGATCCTCGGCAGCCTGGCACAGCAGCTCACCGTAGCGGTTTGCTGCGATACCGGCGGCCTGGTTTTCGGGGTACATGACATGCAGACCGAATGCCTCGGCCAGCTCGCAGGGGAATTTGGAAGAGGACCAGCCGACCGGCTCGCCTCTCTTTTTGGCTTCACGTGCCTCTGCATAAACGTCGTCCACGACCTTGCGCAGAGCCAGAACACCGGGACTTACTTGTTTTGCCATGATGGAACGCCTCCATTTCATTTCAAACGATACGTAAAATTGCGGGGAAAGCCCGCCCGTGCGGGCAGAGGATCAACGGTTTGCTTCTTTCCATGCAAAGAGCGCGGCACCCAATGCGCCGTTGTACTGCGTAAGGGGAGAGGTGCGGATGGGCATCCCCAGCTCTTCCTCCAGCGCACGGACGACACCAAGGTTTTGTGCGACACCGCCTGTCATGACGACGTCCGGCTGGATGCCGATGCGGTGCGCAAGACCCACAACGCGGTGTGCCACCGACTTGTGGATGCCGTTGATGATGTCTCGTTTATCGGTTCCCATGGACAACTGGCTGATGACCTCGCTCTCGGCAAAGACGGTGCAGGTGGAGCTGATCGCGACCTGCCGGGTCGATTCAGCACCAAGACGACCGAGATCCTCGACCTGCACCTCCAGCACACGAGCCATGACATCAAGGAAACGCCCCGTACCGGCGGCGCACTTGTCGTTCATCTGGAACTGCGTCATGATCCCGTTTTCGATGTGCAGGACCTTGACATCTTGACCACCGATGTCAATGACAGTGTGCACATTTGGGAACAGAAAGCTTGCGCCCTTTGCATGGCAGGACAGCTCGCTCATCTGCTTATCGGCAATGTTCATCAGGCTGTTGCGCCCATAGCCGGTCGCCAGCACATAGGCAAGCTCCTCACGGGTCTTGCCGGCAGCCTCGAGCACGGCGTCAATAGCGCGCTGAGGGCCGCTTGTACCTGCGCCGACGGAAACAAGGGATTTGGCGACGATGTCGGTGCCGTTTTTCAGCATGATGCATTTTGAAGCAGTGGAGCCGATATCAATGCCAAGGGTGTAAATGTCGCTCATGGGGATCAAACCTCACTTCTTTTGGGACAGAAAGTTGGTAGAGTTAAAATAACAAAATAAAATGAGCAGGCTGTTCCGGGTGGCTCTTGATGAAAGAGATCAAGAACAGCCTGCTCACAGGCGACTCAGGCGGGGGTCTGCCCGAGCCTTGAAATGCTTTTCGTCAGATCATCAGCGAAGATTGTTGACCAGAGATCCGCAGATAGACAGGAAAATCGGGTTGTAAATGTCGTCGATGATAACGGCGAAGGAGGGGTACAGGACCCATGCAACGTTGTGCCAGCCGTACTCGTCCATGATAGCCTTCTCGTTTGCAACGGCGTTAGAACCTGCGCCGCAGCCCCAGCCGATGTTGCCGGCAGTCATGACGGCTGCGCCGTAGTCATGACCGAACATGTTGAAGGATACAAAGATACCGAAGAGGACGATCAGGATTGCCTGAGCGATGAGGACGATGCCCATCTGACCGGCAACAGGTGCCAGCTTGATGAAGTCGATCTTCATCAGGGTCAGAGCCAGGTAAAGCTCCAGCCACATGTGCTCCTGAGCGTCAAACTCAGCGGTGTAGGTCTCTTTGCCCATAGCTTCCATAACGTTGCGGACGATAGCGCCGGCAAACAGGCAGCCGATAAACTTGGGCATCTCGATCATGGGGATGTTGTCCATAATCAGGTAGAAGGGCAGGCCGAGAGCAACGATGAGCAGGATCAGACCCCAGCTGTTGATCATACGGCTGTTGACGATCTCCGGCTTGCTGGCCAGCAGCTCACGCTCGGGCTTATCGTTGGGGTCGCTCTTCAGGTTGTGCTTACGGATCAGGAACACAGCAACGGGGCAGCCGATCAGGGAGCCCATGACATTGCCCAGGGTACCTGCTGCAACACCGACGGTGGTTGCATCCTGTGCGCCCATTGCCTCCCAGATGGGGCCGAAGGCACCTGCGGTACCAACACCACCGGACATGGAAGCGGAGGAGCACAGCAGAGCCAGCAGCGGATCAAGACCGATGAGCTTGCCAACGACCAGACCGACGATGTTCTGCAGGGTGATCAGCAGGCAGGCTGCAAGAGCAATCATTGCAGCCAGCTTGCCGCCGGCCTTCTTCAGCAGCTTGGCAGAGAAGCCGTAGCCAACGCACATGAAGAAGATGTTCTGAGACAGATCCTGGATATTGGTGGTGTCAAACGTAAAGTTGACAATACCCATACCACGAACGATCGAGAGGAGGATGGACAGGACCAGACCTGACACAACGGGTGCGGGGATGCAGTACTTCTGCAGGAATTTGCTGTGGCGAACCATCCAGTGACCCGCAAAGATGACGCAGGCGGCGATGCCAAGGGTCATCATGTAGTTGAACTGGTACCCGGTAATGGTGACGCCGTCACCGACCGGGGTCAGTTTGCCAAAATAGCTGAGCAAATCCATAATATAAACTCTCCTTTACTTTTTCAAATCTCGCAAAATACGGGAATGAATCGACGCTGTGGGCGGTCTGCCATGACCGCACCGCTGCGCCTGTCTCCTACCGAAAAAGGACCCCCACGGACATTTTGCCCTGAACGCACAATGCCACCTTTGCCGGTAAAATTCAAAAATGAAGAATAAAGAGCCTCTGTCGTGCCACCCGCCGCCCGTACGCAAAGCACAGGGCGGCGGACACCGACAGCGTAAAGGATAATATCAAAAATAAATAGGGGGGTGATTACTTCTGGTCGCGGATAATGCGCGGCAACAGCATCTGGTGCATCGGGCAGACGCTCTTGGGGTTCTGGTAAGCGGCTGCGGTAAATGCCAGCACGTAGTTGCGCAGAGCGGGCATCTTGACGATCTCATCGACAAAGCCCATCTTAGCGCAGAATGCGGGCTTGGACTTCTCGTTGTAATCGTTGATCATGGCGTTCATCTTGTCGATGGTGGGGCCAAGATCCTTGCCGGCCTTCTTCTCGCGTACCAGCTTGCCGGTGTACATTGCAGCGGCTGCGGTCTCGCCGTTCATGACGTTGATCTCGGTTGCAGCGGTGCCAATGCTGAAGGCGTTGGTGTCGTTGCCCTGCGGGCCGCCCAGCACGTAGTGTGCGGCTGCGGTGCCCTTGCGCAGGGTGATCTCCATCATGGGCAGGTCGCTGTTCTGGATGGAGTAGATGAGGCTCTGGCCCAGACCCAGCAGCTCGGCCTTTTCAGCGTCGTTGCCGACATCGATGCCGGTGGTGTCCTGTACCCAGATCATGGGCAGCTTATCACGCGAGCAGAGCGTTACAAACTCGTTCATCTTGATAAGACCCTGACGGTACAGCTTGCCGCCGACGCCGACGCTGTTCTCTTTGTACTCGGGGTAGTTCATCAGCAGACCCTGCTTGTTGGCGACGATACCCACCAGCAGGCCGTCGATCTTTGCGATGCCGCAGATCATCTCCGGGCCGTAGTTGGGCTTGTACTCGCTGAACTCGCTGCCATCGACCAGGCATGCCAGCACGTTGTACATCTCGTAGGGGCGCTTTTTGTTGTTGGGGACTACGTTGTACAGCTGCGTGGGGTCGACTGCGGGGCCGACGGGGTCAGCCACACGGAAGAAGTCGAGGTCGTAGGAGGGCAGCATGTCCAGGTACTTCTTGACACCTGCGACAACACCCTCCTCGGCTGCGTATACCTCACGGAAGAAGCCGGTCTCGTTGTAGTGGATGGAGACGGAGCCCGGCGGGTCGCTGCGGACACCCTCGGTGCTCTTGATCAGAGCCTCGGCACCCTCCTGGTCGACATAGCCCTTGGGGTTCATGCCGCCCACGATGCCTGCTCCGCCGACGGCCATGTTAGCCTTCTGGTGTGCGACAAGGATGGTGGGGCTGATGGAGTGGTAGCCGCCGCCTGCGGGGTTGGTGCCGTAGATGCCGACGATCACAGGGATGCCCAGCTGGTTGAGCTCGGCATTGCGGTAGAACGGCGTGCCGCCGCCGCGGCGGTTGGGGTAGACCTTTTCCTGCTTGTCCAGCTCGACACCTGCGCAGTTGAGCAGGTAGACCAGAGGGATGCGCAGACGCTTTGCAAGGTCGGAGCCGCGCAGCAGGCTGTCGGCCTGACCGGGCACCCAGGTGCCGGCGTGCTTTTTGTTATCGGAAGCGATGACCATGCACCACTTGCCGTTGACGCGACCAAGACCCTTGACCACGCTGGTGCTGCCCATCTTGTTGTCATCGGGGTTGTAAATGGTGTTCAGAGGGCACCAGGTACCCGGCTCGACCAGCAGGTTGACACGCTGCATTGCGGTCATCTGACCTTTGGCGTTCATGTCGGCGTCAGCCTTGCCGCCGTCCAGAGCGGCGGTGGTGATCTGCGCAATCTCTTCCTCGATCTTCTTCAGCTCAGCCTCGTTTTCGGGGGCGGGGCGGATCGGCTTCTGGATCGCAGGCATATGCTGGAAATATCCGGGCATAGAGTAGTTGCTCATAGGTTTTATCCTCTCTTTATTGTCCAGTATCGGTGGCGATTACTTTTCTTTGGGGACCTTGATGAAGGCCTGACCGGGGTCGATCTCCTCACGGATGAGCTTGATGATCTCGGGGGAGGGACCTTCCATGAGCTCGGCACGGGAGATATCGATCTCGAAGCCGGTGTTCTCCTGCACCATCTCGGGGCTGCTGAACGGATAGTAGTAAGCCAGATACATCCGCTTGGTCTGCTCATCAAACTTCATGATGCCGAGGTCGGTAACGACCATCTGAGGACCGCGGTTGCCGGGCAGACCTGCACGCTCACGACCGCCGGGGCCGTCCATCCAGCCGCAGCTGGTCACGTAGTCAACATGCTCCATGAAGCGGCGCTTCTGGTGCTGCATCATGATGATGGTGTTGACGTAGGTTGCAATGCCGTTTGCACCGCCGGAACCAGTAAAGCGGGTCTGGGGCTTGACGTAGTCGCCCTTGCCGTAGATGCAGGTGGAGTTGACGTTGCCGTAGGGGTCGATCTGAGCGCCGCCGATGAAGGCGATCATGCGGTCCTCATCGTGGAGCCACTCGTTGGCCTCAAAGCCGACGAAACGGACGTTGGGCCACTGGACGGCACAATGTGCCATGAAACGGTTGTCACCGACAGAGCGGGGAACCTCCACGGGGTCGCAGTCCATCAGACCGCTCTCGACGATGGGGTGGCAGCTGGGGCAGACCGAACGCTTGGCAACAGATGCGCCGATCAGCGGCAGACCGGTGCCGACGATGACGATCTGGTTTTCTTTGATGCTTTTAGCAATGGCGTAAGCCTGCATTTCCTGTTTGGTGTACTTTGTATAATCAGACATGATCGTTTGCCCTCCCTATTCTCAGTGTGTGGTGGAATAACCGAGGTGCGGCTCGTTCTTGAGGCGCATCAGGCGGGAACCGCCGATGCGGTCCAGCAGCTCAGGCTGGTCCTTGACACCGTAGACCCACTTGTTGAGGTAATCCTGGAATGTCTCGGGGATCTCTGTGCCTGCGGCGGCAGCCTCTGCGGCTTTCTGCGCCTTCTCGGCAGCGGCAGCCAGCTTCTCGTCGCCGGGCTTTGCGTCGGCAGCCTTCTGTGCCTTGGCAGCAGCCTTGGCCAGCTGCTTCACGGCGTCCTCTGCGTCCTGATAACGGGAGGCCTTATCGTATTCCTTCAGGGCTGCATCGTCGTCATCGTAGTAGCCGTAGCACTGAGAGGGCCATGCACCGTAGGGAGCCTTGACAACAGCGCTGACGCACTGACCGAAGACCTTGGTCAGGGTCGGGTCGCGGCGGATGAACTCGTCGCTGACGATCTCCTCGCAGGTGACGATGACCTTGCGGGCTGCAATGGCGATGTCGACATCGTGGAACTCGTCACCCATGATGATGCAGGTGCCGTCCGGGCTTGCCTGCTGCACGTGGATGATGGCGGTGTCCAGCTTCGGGACAGGAACGGCAACGACCTTCTGACCCGGCTCAAACGGGTTTTCCATCTCGACGCACTTGAGGTCGTCCACCTTGTCCAGTGCCTTGCGCTGCTCTTCGCTGATGCCCCAGTACTTGACCAGACCGGAGCCCTGCATCAGGCGGACAGGCAGGAAGGGCAGACCGAGGCTGGCAGCATGCAGCTGGAGCATCAGCACGTCCTGGCTGTAGTCCTCGTAGGTCAGCTTGCCCTGCTCGATGGCGGCGCGGAAGCGGCGGCTGACGTTGGTGTAGCCGGAGTTTGCGGTGTAGCAGTTGATGTATGCCTTGACACGACCCTCGCCGATCATGGCATCCCAGTCACCGCCTGCAGGACCTGCCCAAACGGTAAAATCCTTCTGACCCTGACGCAGGATCTCGTACATGGCCGCATAGGGCTTGCGGTTGGTTGTGAAACCGCCGAAGCAGATGCAGTCGCCGGACTCGACATACTTGGCAACTGCGTCATGAAGAGACATGACCTTATTCATACAGAAGACCTCCATTTATTATGTATTACAATTTGAATACCGTGAGGAAGAAGCCCGCTGCCACAGCGGAGCCGATGACACCTGCCACGTTGGGACCCATTGCGTGCATCAGCAGGAAGTTGGTACGGTCAGCCTTGGCGCCCTCGACCTGAGAGACACGGGCAGCCATGGGGACGGCCGAGACACCGGCAGAGCCGATGAGCGGGTTGATCTTGCCGCCGCTGATAAAGTAGAGCAGATCGCCCAAAAGCAGGCCGCCCACTGTAGAGAAGGAGAAGGCGAGCAGACCCAGGGCAACGATGCCCAGCGTTTGTGCGGTAAGGAAGTTTTCAGCCTTTGCCGTAGCACCGACAGTCAGACCGAGCCAGATGGTGGAGATGTTGCACAGTGCATTCTGTGCGACATCCGAGAGGCGATCGACGACGCCGGACTCTTTGAACAGGTTGCCCAGCATCAGGCAGCCCAGCAGAGGTGCGACAGAGGGCAGCAGCAGGCTGCACAGCAGCACGACGAATACAGGGAAGACGATCTTTTCCGTTTTGCTGACCTTGCGCAGCTGGGTCATTTTGACCTTGCGCATCTTTTCGGTGGTCAGCAGACGCATCAGCGGGGGCTGGATGAGGGGGATCAGAGCCATGTAGGAGTAGGCCGCAACAGCGATGGCGGGCACGAGCGTGGGGCACAGCTTGGTGGCTGTGTAGATGGCCGTGGGGCCGTCAGCACCGCCGATGATGCCGATGGCGGCAGCCTCGGTGGGACGGTACAGACCGCTCAGGTTTGCCAGCGCAAAGGCAACGTAGATGCCAAACTGCGCTGCGGCGCCAAGGATCAGGCTGACGGGGTTTGCCAGCAGCGGACCAAAGTCCGTCATGGCGCCGACTGCCAGGAACATGATACAGGGGAACAGCTCTGTAGAGACGCAGGCGTTATACACCATACCGAGGACGCCCTCGCTGAAAACCTGCGTGCCCTCGGCGTATTCCATCATTCCGGTCAGCGGAAGGTTGGTGAGGAACATGCCGAACGAGATGGGCAGCAGCAGCAACGGCTCGTATTTTTTAACGATAGCCATGTACATGAGTACAAAGCTGAGCACGATCATGACAGCCTGCTGCCACGTTAAGGCGGCAAAACCGGACTGACCGAGCAGATCGGTCAGGATACTGAATAAATTCATGACGGCCTCCTTTTATCCGAGGACGACCAGCACAGCGTCGGTGTCAACGACATCGCCCTTCTTGACGCGGATCTCCTTCACGGTGCCCGCAGACGGTGCAACGATCTCGTTTTCCATCTTCATTGCTTCCATCGTCAGGACGGTCTGACCGGCGGTGACAGCCTGACCGACTGTGACATCGATGTTAAGGATGGTGCCCGGCATGGGTGCGGACACGGTTGCGCTGCCGGCGGCTGCCGGTGCGGCTGCGGGAGCAGGAGCAGGAGCTGCTGCAGGTGCGGGTGCAGCCACGGGTGCTGCTGCCACGGGAGCAGGAGCTGCTGCAGGTGCGGGTGCAACCACGATGGGAGCAGCTGCGGGTGCGGGTGCGGCGGCTGCCTCACGGGTCAGCGGGGTAAAATCGTCGACCTTTTCAACGATGACTTCGTAGCGTTTGCCGTTCAGGGTGCAAATGTATTTCATAAGATATCTCCTCCAGTTAAGACGTGATCAGTCGATTTCGCGGATGCTTACAATACGGAACTTGTCCAGCGGAAGCCCGACCTCTGCGCTGACTGCGCTGAGGAGCACTGCATGAACTTCCTCGTCCAAAGCTTCCTGCAGGGGGGCGGATTCCACTTTGGGTTGGCGCTTGCTTTGCAGCGCGGCGCTGATGATGCCCAGCAGCTTGATGGCCAGAATGAGGACACCCAGACACAAAAAGACGGTGACCAGGCCGCAAAGTGAGATCGTAAGGATCTGCAAAAGTGTCAGGGAATCGGGATTGCCCAGCATGAAGAGAACACCTCCATTTCATAAGATTAAATGTTTTTTACCAGGAAACGGCGTTTCTGAATCCCAATGGTTTCCTATTAAGAAACCGTGTTTCCTGAATTCACGACATGAGCATAACACTTTGTTCATAAAGTTGTCAAGTGGGAAACATTGAAACAATACATTTTTGGTACAGACAGCAAAAACAGGGGGTGTTTCTTGGCAATTCTATACAAACGAAAATCCTTGACGCAGGACAGTAAGCTTTATATAATTGTTGATAGGAAACGAGGTGTGTGGCTCGTTTCCTATTGGGAATGTAATTGTTGAAAATTATTGTTATTAGAAAACGGAGAACTGCTATGAATTCCACTGAGAAAGTGGTTGCCCTGATGAAGATCCTGGGGCGGGAGCCGTACGTCTACGGTGTGACCGAGCTGGGCGAGATGATCGGCTGCGGGAAGAGCGGTACCTTTAAGCTGCTGAATGTTCTGGTCAAAGAGGGGATCGCAGCACAGACGGCAGACCATAAATACACGCTTGGCATTATGACCTACCTGCTGGGCAGGCGTTACGAGGAAAACGTGGGCGTCGTGCGTGCGGTACGCCCGTATATGGCAAAGCTGCGAGACCTGACAGGGGAGGCTGTCACGTTCGGCATGCTGGTAAACGGACGCCCCACGAGCGTGTGCCGTGAGGAGGGCACCAACATGGTGCGTGTCATGGGACATGTCGGTAGCGACCGCCCTGTCTATGCAGGCGGCATCGGCATGATTTTGGCCGCCTACATGGACCGGGATGTTGTGAAAAAGATTTTGATGGAGGACCCGCCGAAGCCGTTTACCTCACGCACCATCACCGACCCTTATAAGGTACTGGAGGAGCTTGCCGCGATCCGTGAGCAGGGCTATGCCGTGCGGGACGGTGATTTTGACCTGGATACCATTACCTTTGGCGCACCCCTGCTGGACAGCACCGGTAATGCGTGGGCGGTACTGGTGATGAGCGCACCCCGCAGCCGTGTGGATGACGTGGTGCGGGAGCAGTACCTGTTCCAGGTAAGGGAAACAGCGAGCCAGATCAGCCGTGAGCTTGGCTTTGCAGGATAAAACGTACAAATGCCCGCGCACAGCGGCAGGAGGAGAGAGAAAATGACACTGGAAGAGATTTTGAACTTCAGGAACAAGATGAACCCCTTTGCACGGATGCTGCACATGGATACGGTGGAGCTGCGCGAGGGCTATGCAAAGGCAACGATGCCGGTAGGGGATGAGCTGCGCAACCCGCAGGGTGCTGTGCACGGCGGTGTGCTGTACACGCTTGCCGATGTGGCCGGCGGCAATGCGGCGGCGAGCCACGGCGAGTGGATCGCGACCATGAATGCGGATTTTCATTACCTGCGCCCGGCGCTTAAGCTGACAAGCCTGGAGGCGGAGGCTGTGGAGCTGAAGTATGGCAAGCGTGCGTGCGTGTACGATGTAAAGGTACGTGACCAGGACGGTGTTGTTTTGGCGGCAGGCACATTTACGTATGCATCGCTCGGGCGCAAAATTGAGGCTGCGGAGGGGTAAGGCATGCGCTTTTGCAAGGTGACGGCGGTCTATTTCAGCCCGACCGGCAACACACGGCGTGCGGCGCAGGTGCTGGCA
This sequence comes from Oscillospiraceae bacterium, assembly GCA_963596815.1. Taxonomy (GTDB): domain Bacteria; phylum Bacillota; class Clostridia; order Oscillospirales; family Ruminococcaceae; genus Faecalibacterium. Next base: position 24,799 of record CAVBNV010000017.1, on the reverse strand, counting down.
TCGTCGCTGGCATCGTCGCTGGGGCTGCCGTGCGGCGAGATCGATATTACCCTGCCTGCCGGGCGCGGGCAGACGTATGCATTTGCAAAGGACGAGCTGGTGGTGTTTGCCAGCCCGACCTATGCGGGGCGCATACCCAACAAGATGCAGCCGACCTTTGCCGCAAACTTTTGCGGGGACGGCACGGCGGCTGTGCCGCTGGTGCTGTTTGGCAACCGCAGCTTTCAGGATGCGCTGTCGGAGCTGGGCAGCCTGCTGCGGCAAAACGGCTTTGTGCCGGTAGGCGGTGCATCGCTGGTCAGCGCACATGTGTTTTCGGGTAAGCTTGCCAGCGGACGCCCCGATGCGTCGGACCTGACTGCATTGCGGCAGTTTGCCGCAGCGCTGGCAGAGGAGCTGCGCAGCGCCGACGTGCTGCCGCAGGCGGCATTGCCCGGCAATGACCCGGTGGGGCCGTACTACACGCCGCTTGGCACGGACGGCAAGCCGGCCAAGTTTCTGCGTGCCGTGCCGAAGGTGTCGGATGCGTGCGGCGGGTGCGGACAGTGCGCCGCCGTGTGCCCGATGGGCAGCATTGCGCCCGACAACAGCCGTGAGATGCGGGGCGTGTGCATCAAGTGCCAGGCGTGCATCCTGACATGCCCGCAAAAGGCGCGGTATTTTGACGACCCGGCGTTTTTGTCCCACGTGACAATGCTGGAGCAGAACTATACCGCCCGTAAAGAAAACGGCTTTTATCGCTGACGGGCTTATAAAAATGACCGCAAAGAGGCGTTACCGGTTGCCTCTCTGCGGTCTTTTTGTTATATTGAGCTATACAGAAGCGCTGTCGGGCTGTGCGGGGGCTTTGTGGGTCATGCGCAGCTCCTCGGTCTCGGAGAAAAGCTGGAATAACAGCTCCAGAAAATACTTTGCGTAGTGGGAAAGGTAGCGGTCCTTGTGCCGTGCCAGCACCAGGTGCTGGTAGATCGGCTTGCCCCGGTAAAGCAGGGGGAAGATGTTGATGTCATCCGGGATCGAGCCCTGATGCCTTGCCAGGCGCATCTGCGAGATAAAGCTGCCCGCAAGACCGTCGCAGCAGATGGAGTAGGACACCTCGATGTCGCTGCTGGTGGCGTAGACGGTGGGGCGGATGCTTGCTTCGTCAAGGTAGCTGCGGATCTCGTGCCCGATGGCGGTGTCCAGCATGCAGAAGGGGATGCGGGGCGAGATGTCCAAAAGCTCAAGCCCGCTTTCGGCCTTTGCTTTGAACGCCTCGGTGCGGTCGCCGCAGTACTTTTGCAGCAGATCGTCCCGGATGCAGAAGTAGGTGATATCCTTCATCAGGTCATCAAAGATGAGCTTTGGGGTGGGCTCGGTTTTCAGCATGACGGCAAAATCCAAATCGCCGTTGAGCACCATGGGCAGCAGCTTTGCCGAAAATGCCTCGGTGATGCGCATCTCGACTTTGGGGTATGTCTTTGAAAATTTTGGCAGTATGCCGGGCAGGCAGGCGTTGATGCGCAGGCTGCTTGCGCCAAAGCGCAGCACGCCGCGCTCCTGCTGCTCGATGTCGCCGAGGATGTCCTTGAGGTTTGTCTCCTCCTTGATGACGATGTCGGCAAAGGCGAGCACAAACTCGCCGGCGCTGGTCAGCGACAGGGACGGCTTGCGATAAAACAGCTGTGTACCGTAATATTCTTCAAGACGCTGGATGTGGTTGGAGAGGGTCTGCTGTGAGATGAAAAGACGGCTTGCCGTGCGTGTCATGTGCAGGTCCTTCGCCAGCTCGGAAAAATAGTATAGGCTTGTTATATCCAAGATTGTACCCTTCCTTCTGTATTTCGTGCTGCATTTCTTCACAAAAAATATTTGTGGACAACGGGAATTATTTCTGTTTGCTTTGTGGACAAAATCATATTACTATGAAAACATCACAGATGCAAGCGCATTCGACGAAAATTTCTGGCATAGCTGTAAAACAGTCGGATATGCCGGAGGCGGCACTTGCATCAAACACGGGCGCACTGCATAAGGGCGGTGCGCAGGCAAGAGCTGAAAAGCAAAGGAGAATTACCATGGAAAAGAAGATCTCTCGTCGCAGCTTTCTGGCAGCAGCCGGTATGATGGCCGCTGCAGGCGTCCTGACCGCATGCGGTGGTTCGTCCAGCAGCACCGCTGCTTCTACCGCAGGCAGCACGGCTGGCAGCACCGCAGCAGCTTCGGACATTGACTGGCCCACCACCTCGGTCTCTGTCATCCTGCCCTACAAGGCAGGCGGCGACACCGATACCTACTGCCGCGCACTGTTCCAGGATGTTGGCACAAAGCTTGGTCAGACCTTTGTTGTCACCAACGAAGAGGGCGGCTCCGGCATGGTCGCAGCCATGGACGTCATGAACAAGAAGGCTGACGGCTACACCCTGCTGTTCAACCACACCGGCGCATCGCTGGTGCAGGAGGCTACCGGTACTGCTGAGTTCAGCTACACCGATAACTTTACCAACGTTTGCACCGTCGCACAGGACCGCACCTACGTTCTGGTTGCTGTAAGCCCCGACGGACAGTACAAGAGCTACTCCCGCGGGTGGTCCGACCTGGAGGGCATGCTGGATGATGCCAAGGCAAACCCCGGTGTGGTGCGTTACTCCACCGTTTTCGGCTCCACCACACAGTATGTCGGTCAGATGCTGGAGAAGCAGGCCGGCGTCTCCTTTGACAACATCGATGTCGGCACCTCTGCCGGTGACCGTATGGCAGCACTGATGGGCGGTCAGGTCGATATCGTTGCAATCAACTATATGAACGTTGCCGACTACATCGAGGCAGGCGACCTGGTCTGCCTGGGCGTTATGGCTGACACCCCGGTTGACGGCATCGACTTCCCCACCTTTGCAGAGCAGGGCTACGACAAGGTCGTTTCCACCAAGAAGTACGAGGTCAAGTTCCCCAAGGGCGTTGACCAGGCCATCGTTGACAAGCTGGCAGCAGCCTGCAAGGAGGTCGTTGAGTCCGACAGCTTTGCCGAGACCCTGAAGAAGTTCTACGCTGAGCCGCTGTGGCGTGATGCTGAGACCATGAACACCGAGGACCCCGCTGAGGTCGAGTCCCTGAAGGCTGGTCTGGAAGCTTAATCTGCGGCAAAATACCGGATAAGCAAGCGGCTGCCCTGCCTGTAAACCGCGGGCAGGGCAGCACGCATATTGGTAAAGAGAGGAAGTGTCCCATATGACCCATAAGGTACGCGATCTGCTGTGCTCGGTCATTATGCTGATTTTCGGCGTGGTCATGTTTGTTGTCGCGCTGGACATTCCGCACAAGATCGAGAGCGATGTGGGCTCGGGCTTTGTGCCCAAGTTCATCTCCATCTGCATCATCATTGTCGCCGTGGTGCAGGGTGTGCTGACTTTGCTGGACAAATCACCGTCCGCCAACGCAAAGGACAAGCTGTTTGATGATGTCAAGGGCGGCATCGTAACCATCGTGCTGATGGCCGGCTACATGGCCATCTTCGAGAGCGTCGGTTTCATCTTCTCCAGCATCATTTATCTGTTCTTGCAGATCATGTGGCTGAGCGATGACACCAACCGCAAGCCCGTGCTGTTTGCCATCGTTGCTGTGGCACTGCCTGTGGCGGTCTCGGCACTGTTCGCATTTGTCATTAAGATGCCCCTGCCTGTGGGTATCTTCGGCTTCTAAGGGAGGAGGAAACAGTTATGATCGCACAAGCAATTGCAAACGTACTCAATCCCTCCTGTCTGCTGCTCATCTGGGTGGGCACGATCATCGGCATCATCTTCGGTTCGATCCCCGGTCTGTCCGCAACCATGGCAGTCGTTCTGTTCCTGCCGCTGACGTTCAGCATGGATGTCACCAACGGTCTGGCACTGCTGGTCGGCCTTTACATGGGCGGCATCTCCGGCGGCCTGATCTCCGCCATCCTGCTTAAGATTCCCGGCACGCCTTCGTCCATCTCCACCGTTTTTGACGGCGGCCCCATGGCCGAAAAAGGCGAGGCAGGCAGGGCGCTGGGCGTCGGCATCCTGTACAGCTTCATCGGCTCTGTCATGGGCATCTTTGCTTTGATGTTCATCTCGCCGTTCCTGGCAAAGGTCTGTCTGCTGTTTGGTGCAGCCGACTACTTTGCAGTGGCTGTCTTCTCCCTGACCATCATCGCTGCCTTGTCCGGCAAGGACCTGATCAAGGGTCTGTTTGCAGGTCTCATCGGTCTGGCACTGTCTCTGGTCGGCATGGCACCCATCGATGCTGTCATCCGCTACACCTTTGGCAACTACCAGCTGATGAACGGCTTTGACATCACCGTGCTGCTGATCGGCGTCTTTGCTGTCACCGACATCATCATGGCTGGCTTCGGCCGCAAGCATCTGTCGGACAAGATGCAGAAGAAAACGTATCACCTGAAGGGCTACGGCATCTCGTTGCCGGAATTCATCCAGCAGATCCCCAACGCCATCATCTCTTCCATCATTGGTATCGGCATCGGCATCCTGCCCGGCATCGGCGGCTCTACCGCCGGTCTGCTCGCCTACACCGCCGAGAAGAGCCGCAGCAAGCACCCTGAAAAGTTCGGTACCGGCATCATCGATGGCGTCATCGCATCCGAGACCGCAAACAACGCCGTCATCGGCGGTTCTATGATCCCCCTGCTGTGCATGGGCATCCCCGGCAATACCGTTGCAGCCATCTTCCTGGGCGGTCTGCAGTTCCACGGCATCGCTCCCGGTCCGCTGATCTTCCAGAAGAGCGGTGTGTATGTCTACGGCATCTACTTTGCCCTGATCGTCTCGTCCATCTTTATGCTCATCTTCGAGCGTCTGGGTCTGCCCGTCTTCGTCAAGCTGCTGGACATCCCCAAGCACATCCTGCTGCCGTGCATCATGGTCATGTGCTGCGTGGGCGCTTACTCGTCCAACAGCCGTGCATTCGACGTGAAGTGCGTGCTGTTCTTCGGTCTGCTGGGTCTGTTCTTCAAGATCTTCAAGATCCCCAGCACCCCGCTGATCATCGGCTTTATCCTGGGCTCGATGTTTGAGGAAAACCTCCGTCAGGCCCTGCAGGCAAGCCATGGCAGCTGGAGCATCTTTGTCACCCGTCCCATCTCGCTGGTCTTCCTGATCGTCGCTGTTGTCTTCTGCGCATTTACGGTGCGCGGCAACCTGCGTGACAAGAAAGCGGCCGAGTCAAAGGGCGAGGTGCTCGATACAGCTGAAGAGGAAGGCTAAGCTGCATTCGCACTGTGATTTAAGCCATACACTTTTCCCTTACAACGGGCCCGACCTGCGTTTTGCGGGCCGGGTCGTTGTGCGTTTTAGGAGGAACACAATGCTTGTTATCAAAAACGGTACGGTCCTTGACCCGCTGAACCATGTAAACACCGTCACCGATGTGGCTGTGGACGGCGGCAAGATCGCCAAGGTCGGCGCCTGCGAGACGGTCGCAAAGGATAACGTGATCGATGCAAAGGGCTGCTATGTGCTGCCCGGTCTTATCGACCACCACTGCCACCTTGCGCCCTTTGCAAAAATCGGTCTCGCCTCCGAGGCGGTCTGTTTTGCCTCCGGTGTAACCACCGCTGTGGATGCCGGCAGCACCGGCTGCAACAACTTTGCCGCACGCAGAGACTTTAAGACCATGACCCGCCTGGGCATCTACAACTACATCAACGTGTGCTCGGACGGTCTGGACAGCCTGCCCGTGCTGGAGGATGTCGACCCCGCACACTTTGACGAGCAGGGCATCCGGGCATGCTTTGCGCAGTACGGTGACGAGCTGGTGGGCTTAAAGCTGCGCACAAGCAGGCAGATCGTAAAAGAGCTGGGCTACGAGCCGCTGAAAAAGATGGTGGAGATGGCCGACCGTCTCAACCTGTCTGTCATGGTGCACTGCACCGACCCCCCGGCAGGGCTGGACGAGCTTTTGGACGTGCTGCGCCCGGGCGATGTGATCACACATATTTATATGAACAAGGGCCCCAACCTGATCGGTGAGGACGGCAAGGTGATCGAGGCGGCATGGCGTGCCAAAGAGCGCGGTGTCCTGTTTGAGGCCGCCGATGCCCGTGCGCACTTTGGTATGCCCGTGGCACAGGCTGCCATTGCGCAGGGCTTTTTGCCGGACATCCTTGCCACCGACATCACACAGCTGAGCATGCATTTGCGCCCCACGGCGTTCAACCTTGCCATGCAGCTGGCAAAGTACGAGGCACTGGGCATCCCGTTTGAAAAGCTGGTGGAGCTGTGCACCGTCAACCCGGCAAAGCAGATGGGCATCCTGGACAAGGCGGGCTCGCTTACCGTGGGTCACCCGGCGGATGTGGCAGTGCTGCGCCCCGTGGAGATGGAAAACGTCTTTGGCGACCGTCCCAACGGCGACCCCGACCAGCACCTGCTTACCGGACACAGGGTGTACCAGCCGGTGCTGACGCTGAAAAAGGGCGAAATGGTTTACCGTGACGTGACCTTCTGAGCCGGTACAAAAGCAGTATGCAGTTTTGAAGAGCACCTCGCTTCGGCGGGGTGCTTTTTTGACGTTAAAGCTGTTAAAATGTTGAATTGCTGTGCGGTTAGTGCTAGAATTAACTTGGTATAGTATGCCGGTGATAAAATAAGAGACGGCATGATTTGTGCGTGTGATCTATGTGCAAGGTTTGTCGGCAGGACGGTGGCAGACCCGGTGTGTGCATAGACAGGTGTGTTTGAAGGAATGAAGCTATGACGGACGAAAAAATGCAGATGACACAGCAGGAGGTACAGCAAAGGATGGAAGATGCACGCCAGGATGAGATGACGAGCAGCTACCGGAGGCTGGATGAGATGCGCATGATCTATGCCGCATCCAGAATGGGCAGCTGGACCATTTGGCTGCCGGACGGCAAAGCGCCTGCGATGACGGCAGACGACCAGATGCAGGAGCTGCTGGGCATCAAGGGGCAGGGACTGACCCCGGAGCAGACGTACGATGCATGGTTCAGCAACATCGTGCCCAGCTCGCTGCAGTCGGTGCTGGACAGCGTTGAAAAGATGGAAAAAATCGGCCGTGACGAAAACACGTACCTGTGGCGTCACCCTGTGCTGGGCGAGCGGTATGTGCGCTGCGGCGGTACGGCAAAACAGGTGGAGGGCGGCTTTTTGCTGAGCGGCTACCACTATGATGTGGACGAGTTTATCCGTGCGGAGAAGAAAAAGGACGAGGCCCTGATGCAGCAGATGGCCATCATCGAGACGCTGTCCAAAAGCTTCCGCAATGTGTTTGTCGCAAACCTGACGGAGGGCACGGCGTGGGTGATGCGCCTGGAGAAGGGCTACAGCGTTGATGCGGTGACGGACGTCAGTGAGAGGGTGTTCCCGTTTGATGATGTCGTGGAGCGCTGGGTGCGTGAGAACGTGTACCAGGCGGATAAAGAGCGCATGGCAAAGTCGCTGTGCTGCGAAAACCTGCGCAGGGTGTTTGCCGAGCAGGACGAGTACGTGGGCAACTACCGCAGCATTGAGGGCGGCGTGATGCACCACTATCAGTACGACTTCCGGCGGATCGGCAGCACCGATAACATCGTGGCAGGCTTCCAGCTGATCGATGCGATCGTTGAAGAGCAGACGGCGCAGCAGAAGCGTATGGAGGAGCAGTTTGCCATCATCGACAGCCTTTCAAGCAAATATGTAAGCATTTACCTTGCCAACATAAACAACGGTACCGGCAGGGTGATCCGTATGATGGACGGCAACGGTCTGGATAAGGTCACCGAGCTGAGCGAGACCGAGTTTTCGATCGAGAGCGCCGTAAAGCGCTGGATCGCGCTGAACGTGGTCGACGAGGACAAGGAAAAGATGCTGCAGGTGTCTGCCCTGGATAAGGTGCGCCATGCGCTGGAAACGCAGGACGAATACGTGGGCAACTACCGCAGCACCGAGGACGGTGAGACCCACAACTACCAGTTCAACATCAAAAAAATCGACGACAACGGGAACGTGATCGTGGGCTTCCAGAACATCGACGCCATCATTGAAGAGCACGAGATGCAGGAGGAAAAGCAGCGTGCGCTTGAGCAGGCACGCATGCAGGATGAGCGGGAGCACGCCGAGGTCATCAACTCGCTGTCCACGATTTATTCCACCATCTTCCGTGCCGATGTGGAGACCCACCGGTACGAGATCCTGGTCAGTGTGCCGCTTATGAAAAAGGTCGCTGAAAAAACCGGCAACTTTGACGACGTGAAAGAAAAGATCATCGAGTCGTTTATGATGCCGGAGTTTCGTGCAGAGCTGCGTGCGTTTTTGGACCTGAACACCCTGGCGGACAGGATGGAAAACGTAAATACCGTAATGACGGACTACAAGGCGCCCACAGGGCAGTGGATGCAGGCACGGTTTATTGTAAAGCGCAGGGACGAAAACGGGCGTGTGAAAGAGATCCTCTACGTTGCACGCGACATCACCAAGGAAAAGAACAAGGAGCTTGAGCAGCAGGCGGCACTGACGCACGCTTTGGCGGCAGCGCAGCAGGCAAACAAGGCAAAGACCACCTTCCTGAACAGCATGTCGCACGACATCCGCACGCCGATGAATGCCATTATTGGCTTTACGGCGCTGGCGCAGACGCACATTGAGGACCAGGGACAGGTGCAGGACTATCTGGCAAAAATCAGCACCTCGAGCACGCACCTGCTGAGCCTTATCAACGATATCTTGGACATGAGCCGCATCGAGAGCGGCACGGTCAAGCTGGACGAAAAGCCGGTGCACATCCCGGACCTTTTGCACGACTTGCGCACGATGATACAGGGGCTGGTGAACGCTAAAAACCTGAACCTGTTTATCGACACGCAGGACGTGGTAAACGAGGATGTGCTTACCGATAAGCTGCGCCTGAACCAGGTGCTGCTGAACATCGCAAGCAACGCCATCAAATTCACGCAGCCGGGCGGCGATATCATGATACGGCTGATGGAGCGCCCCTGCAGCCTGAAGCATTACACGACCTACGAGTTTTCGGTAAAGGACAACGGCATCGGCATGTCGAAGGAGTTTATCGGGCATATCTTTGACACCTTCTCCCGCGAGTACAGCGCGACGGTGAGCGGCATACAGGGCACAGGGCTTGGCATGGCCATCACCAAAAACATCGTGGACATGATGGGCGGCGACATCCAGGTCGAGAGCGAGGAGGGCAAGGGGTCGCTGTTTACGGTGACGCTGACCCTGCGCATTGCCAACGAGCCCGTGCGGTATGCGCCGATCCCGGAATTGCTGGGTGCAAGGGTGCTGGTGGTGGATGACGATATCAACACCTGCCGCAGCGTCAGCAAGATGCTGCGCGGCATCGAGATGCGACCGGACTGGACAACGTCCGGCAAAGAGGCTGTTGTCCGTGCACAGGATGCGGCAGAGATGAAGGATGAGTACAATGCGTACATCATCGACTACCTGATGCCGGACATGAACGGCATCGAGACCGTGCGCAGGATCCGCAAGGTCATCCGCGAGGATGTGCCGATCATTGTGCTGACAGCGTATGACTGGGCGGACTTTGAGCATGAGGCACGGGCGGCGGGCGTTACCGCATTTGTGTCCAAGCCGATCTTTATGTCGGAGCTGCGCGCGGTGCTGACACGGCCTGTAGAGGGCAATGTGCAGCAGCCGGCAAAAAGGACCTACGATTACACCGGCAAGCGGGTGCTATTGGTTGAGGACAACGAGCTGAACCGTGAGATCGCCACCGCCATCCTGGAGGAGACGGGCATAGTGATCGACAGCGCAAACGACGGCGACGAGGCAGTTGCGGCTGTCATTGCTGCCCCGGCGGACAGGTACGATGTTGTGCTGATGGATATCCAGATGCCAAAGATGGACGGCTACACCGCCACCAGAGAGATACGCACCCTGCCGGACAACCGCAAGGCAAATATCCCGATCGTAGCCATGACGGCAAACGCCTTTGAGGAGGACCGCCAAAAGGCGTACGAGTCCGGCATGAACGGGCATATCATCAAGCCGATCAGCATAGATGCGATCGCAAATGTGCTGGATAAGGTTTTTGCAGAGAAGAAGTAACAAACGGCTTCCTCCCCACCGCACGTAAAAAAATCGGGGGGGGGGGTGGAATGCTACCGGCGTTGCATACGCAGCAGAAAGGTACACCGCTATGCCGAAAAGTAAGATTTTAATCGTAGATGACGCAGAGCTGAACCGGTACATGCTTACGGAGATACTGGGTGACCGGTATGACTTTGTGTACGCAGAAAACGGCCTGGAGGCAATCGATGTGCTTGCAGGCGACGAGCCGATCGACCTGATGCTGCTGGATGTGAACATGCCGCAGATGAACGGCTTTGAAGTGCTGCGCATCATGGACGAGAAGGGCTGGGCTGATGAGATCCCCGTCATCGTCATATCGGCAGAAGAAAGTGCAGATTTTATTGCAAGGGCGTATCGGCTCGGCGCAAAGGATTATATCAGCCGCCCGTTTTATGCGGTGGTCGTGCAGCGCCGTGTGGAAAATACGCTGCTTGTGTACTCCAACCAGAAGCGACTGATCCGCCTGGTGGAAAGCCAGGTCTACGAGCGTGAAAAGGTGAACATTGCAATGATAAATATCCTGAGCAATGCCATCGAGACACGCAACCACGAGCTTGCCAGCCACACCATCAACGTACAGAACATCACAAACGTGCTGCTGCGCCGTCTGGTAGAAAAGACAGACCGCTATGCGCTGACCAAGGGCGACATCTCGTCCATATCGACCCTTGCGGCGCTGCACGACATCGGCAAAATAAAGGTGCCGGATGCCATCATCAACAAGCCCGGCAAGCTGGATGCGAACGAGTGGTTGATCATGCAGTCGCACACGGTCGAGGGCGAGCAGATCCTTGCCACGTCCGACCTGGACCAGGACAGCAAGTTTGTGCAGACGGCACGTGCCATATGCCGCTGGCACCACGAAAAATACGACGGCGGCGGCTACCCGGACGGGCTGATCGGTGAGCAGATACCCATCGCCGCACAGGTGGTGTCCGTGGCGGATGTCTACGACGCCTTGACGAGCGAGCGCTGCTACAAAAAGGCGTTTACGCACGAGAAGGCGATGGAGATGATCCTTGGCGGCGAATGCGGGGCGTTCAACCCGCTGCTGCTGGACTGCCTGAAGGATGTGCAGGGGACGCTGATAAGGATCACAAAGGGCGGGCTGCACTACGACTTCCAGGAGGATGCCGCCTTTGTGGCGGGCGAGATTTTGGCAAACAACGGTCTGCCGCACAACCTGCACAGCGTAAGATGACAAAGATAAGGGAGACGCTGTGGGCGTGACAGGACGCCGCACAGCGGGATATAGGGGATATTTTTATGATGTTGAATGAATTTTATCAGGCAGTCGGCGGCGATGCAAAGGTCGTGCTGGAGCGTTTGGGCGGGAGCGAAATGCTCGTCCGGCGTTTTTTGGCAAAGTTTAAGGACGACAAAAGCTATGCAGAGCTGACAGAGGCACTGGAGGCGGATAATATCGAAAAGGCCTTCCGTGCGGCGCACACGCTGAAGGGTGTATGCGCAAACCTTGGGCTGCAAAGCCTGTATGCGGTTGCGTCGGACATCACCGAGACGCTGCGCCCCCGTGCCGAGGGTGCCGTTGACGCCGCCAAAACAAAGCTGCCGGAGCTGCAAAAAGAGTACGACGCCGTGCTGGCAGCGCTGGAAAAGCTGTAAAAGCAACCTCCCCGGTCACGGCTGTGCACTGCTTTGCATGGACCCGTTTAGAACAAAAAACTCCCCCTGCGCGGCACCGTGTTTTGGTGCTGTGCGGGGGGAGTGTTTTTATGACGGGGTGGCTGCCGGCTTAGATGCCGCAGAAACTAAATGTGAACTCGACGGGCTTTGTTACATCCGGGATATACTCCGGGTGAACCTTTGCGCCCCAGCTGTCATCGCCGCCAATGCCCATCTGTGTGCCGATGGCACGGATGACGGTGTAGTGGACGGGCGGCAGCTCGTAGGGGTGCTTGGCATTTTCCATCTCGTGCGGGGTGTACGGCAGGGCAGAGAACATCATGGGTGCGCCCTGCGGTGCGGTGAACAGCATGCCGCGTCCCTTGCGGTCGGTCACCTTTGCCCAGCGCACGGCGGTCTTTGCGCCGCACTCCTGCGGGACCATGTACTGTGCCATGTTGTCGGCGACCTTGTTGCGGTAGATGCCCAGCTTTGCGCCGTGCTGACGGTCCCAGTAGGTCTCGGCAGGGCCGTTGCCGTACCACTCGACGGTGTCGTAGTCGGCGTTGAGCTTGAACAGCATACCGAACTCCGGCATGGCGGCAAGCCCCTGCACGGGGTCGTAGTGCAGCGTGGTGGTGATCGTGCCGTCACCGTACACACGGTAGGTCAGGGTGCAGGCAGCGGCGGGGCTGGTCTGCAAATTGTACTCGTAGGTCACGGTGACGCAGTCGGCGTCCACCGCAAACTGCGGGTTGATAAAAGCGGTAAAGCCGGGGATGCGTGTCTGTACCGGCTTGCCGACGCCCTTGGTGGTTGCGTACAGGCTGGCGAGCTTCCACTGTCCGCGCTCGCCGCCCATGTTGTTGCCGCAGTCGTTGTCCACGGGTGCACGCCAGAAGTTGGGGCGGGGGATCTCCTCGATCATTTCTTTGCCGGCATAGCGGTAGGAGGTCAGACCGCCGTTCAAATCAGAGAACAGCACGTCAAAGTTTGCACCGCGCACGCCGATGTTGTGCGTGCCCTCGATGACGGTAAACGGGGCAGCCTTTTTGGCAGTGTCGGGCTTGATGACGGCGATGACGCCCTGCCCGAAGGCGACCTCGTGCCCGGCGTGTGCCCAAAGCGTATCTGCCTTCAGGCGGAAGCTGATGGTCAGCGCATACTCGCCTGCATCGGTCGGGGGCGTTACCGGCAGCGGGAAGGCGGCACGGCTCTCGGGTGCGACGGCAATGCCGTCCAGCTTTGTCTGCTGTACCAGCATGCCGTCACGGTGCAGCAGTGCGTAGCAGTCGTAGGCATCGGTGGCGGTAAACAGGTTTTTGTTCCAGACCTCAAAGCCGTCTGCGGTGACCGTCACGGCGATGTTCTGGTAGCAGTACTTGACCTCCTGCATTTTGGGCGATGGCATGCGGTCGCCGCCGTAGACAATGCCGTTGCCGCTGAAGTTGTAGTCGGTGGGGCGCTCGCCAAAGTCGCCGCCGTATGCCTGGAACCACTTGCCGTAGCGATCCTTTTTGTAGATGGACTGGTCGATGTAGTCCCAGATAAAGCCGCCCTGGTAGCCACAGCCCGGCTCATCGGCAAGCTGGGTGTACTTGTGGATGGCGCCGCAGGAGTTGCCCATGGCGTGGCTGTACTCGCACTCGATGTACGGGCGCGGGTCGGTGCCGTCTGCCAGGTAGGCCCGGATGTCCTTGACGGAGCTGTACATATGGCTGACAACGTCCGTCGTCTCGGGGCGGCGGGGGTCGTTTGTCACGCCCTCGTAGTGCACAAGGCGGGTGTCGTCGAGCTTGCGGATCAGCTGCGACATTTCCAGGATGGTCTCGCCGCCGAAGGACTCGTTGCCAAGCGACCAGATGACGATGGAGGGGTGGTTTTTGTCACGCTGGTAGGTGGAGTTCAGGCGGTCAAAGAGCATCTGCTTCCACTCGGGCTTGTCGTCCGGCAGGACATTGTCCAGCTCACGCACGCCGCCAAGGTAGACGTCCCAGCTGCCGTGGGTCTCCATATTGTTTTCGGCGATCATGTACAGGCCGTACCGGTCGCACAGCTCGTAGATCTCGTCCTGGTTCTGGTAGTGGCTGGTGCGGACGGCGTTGATGTTGTGCTGCTTCATCGTCACGATGTCCTGCACAAGCTCGTCGTGGCTGTAAACACCGGCGGCACGCCCGGTAATGCCGCTGAATTCGTGCCGGTTTGCGCCCTTGAACACGATGCGCTTGCCGTTGATGCACATGCGGTTGCCCTTCATCTCAAACTTGCGGAAGCCGACATCCTGTGCGGCGAGCTCGGTCAGGGCGCCGGATGCGTCGTACAGCTCCACCTCAAGGCGGTAGAGCACGGGATGCTCGGCGCTCCACAGCCTGGGTGCGTCGATGTCTGCACGCAGTGCGGCACCGCCGTCCAGGGCGATGTCCTTTGCAAAAAGCTCCTGCGTGCCGTCCAGCAGGCGAACCCTTGCACTGCCTGTGCCGGTGGTTTTAAGCTGCACATCCAGCACTGCCTTTGTAAAGTCGTCACCGTCAAACAGCGTTTTGACGGCGATGTCCTCCAGGTGGACGGCGGGGATGGCGTACAGCCACACGCTGCGGAAGATGCCGGAGAAGCGGAAGAAGTCCTGGTCCTCACACCAGCTGGAGGAGGTCCACTTGAACACCTGCACGGCGAGCTTGTTGACGCCCGGCTTGACGTAGGGGGTCAGGTCGAAGGCGTGTGCGGAAAAGCTGTCCTCGGTGTAGCCGACATAGGCGCCGTTGAGCCACAGCGCCATGCCGCTCTCCACACCCTCAAACTCGATGCGCAGGGGCTTTTGCTGCATTGCCTCGGGCAGCTCGAAGTACTTTACGTAGCTTGCCACGGGGTTAAAGCGCTGCGGGATCTCGCCGTATTTGATCTGCTCGCGCCCGTCCCAGGGGTACTGTACGTTTGCGTACTGCGGTGCGTCGTAGCCCTCCAGCTGGATGTGGGCGGGCACGTGGATATCGTCCCAGACGGTGCAGTCGTAGTCCGGTTGTTCAAAGCCGGGGATGGCGCTTGCATAGTTGCGTGCGTAGGCAAACTTCCAGATGCCGTCCAGCCTGAGCGCCAGCGAGCTTTCGGCTGCCTGCATCTCCCTGCGGGAGGGGTAGGTGCGCACGGCGGCGTGTGCGGGCAGGACATTGTCACGGAAGAATGTCGGGTCCTTTACCTTTGCATAGTCGAATGCGGTCATAAACGGTTACCTCACTTCAAAAAAATCTCCCCTTACCAGCCCGGAGAAGCATCGTCGCTTCTCCGGGCAGCGCCTGCCAGCCGGAGGACTGGGCAGACGAATGAAGGAGAGAAAATATCTTAGAGCTTATGCGGCCGTACGGGTTACTTGACAGCGCCGGTAATGCCCTCGGCAAACTGCTTTTGCAGCACGAAGAATACGACCATGGTGGGGATGGAGCAGAACAGAACGCCCAGCATCAGCATGCCGTAGTCGATGGAGTAACCGGATGCGATGTTTGCAATCAGCATGGGCATGGTCTGTGCGCGGTTGTCCGTCATGACGACCTTCGGCCACATGTAGGCGTTCCACGCATTCATGAAGGTGATGACGGCGGCAGCCGCATACGTGGACTTCATGATGGGGACATACATGCGGAAGAAGATGCCGAACTCGCTCAGACCGTCGATACGGGCTGCCTGCATCAGGTCATTGGGGAAGTTGCGGGAGTTCTGGCGGAACATCATGATCAAAAACGGGGTGGAGATGCTGGGCAGGATGAATGCCCAGACGGTGTTCAGCAAGCCGGCCTTGGACATCATCTTGAACAGGGGCACCATGGTTGCGACCTGCGGCACCATCATGGCGAGCAGCAGGATGCTGAACACACGGTCCTTTGCCTTGTCGTGGTACAGCTCGAAGCCGAAGCCTGCCAGCGAGCAGATGAACAGGGCAACGATCGTCTGCACGATGGCGTACAGGAACGAGTTGGCCATGGCGCCGGACAGGTTTTGCGAGGCGATCAGCGTCTGGAAGTTTTCGATGAGGTGCGTGCCGAACGTAATTTTGCCGGCGGCGACATCACGGGTGGTGTTGGTTGCGGCCGAAATCATCCAGAACAGCGGGAAAACGGAGATGAACGACACGATGATGAGGAAAATATAGGCCGGCACCAGACGGCGCTGGATGGTGTTGCCCTTGGGGGCCTTTGCTTTTTCGTTAGTCACGCTTGTCACCTGCTTTCATGCTGATAAAGGACAGAACTGCGACCATAATAAAGATGACGAAGGACAGAGCCGATGCGTAGCCGAAGTTTGCGACGCCCTGACCGAGCGAGTTGTTGTAGATGTAGTGCGACATGGTGATGGTGGAGTTTGCGGGGCCGCCGTTGGTCAGGTTGACGGACTCGTCGAACAGCTGCAGCGTACCGTTGATGGACATGATCGCCGTCATGACGATGGTGGGCATCAGCAGGGGGACGGTGATCTTCCAGAAGGTCTGCCAGCCGTTTGCGCCGTCGATCTTTGCGGCCTCGTACACCGAGTAGTCGATGTTTTGCAGGCCGGCAAGGAAGAAGACCATGTTGTAGCCTGTCCAGCGCCAAATCAGCGCAATGATGATGATGATCTTTGCGCTGGTGGGGTTGCCCAAAAAGTTATAGTGCTCGTGCAGGATACCGAGGTTGCACAGCACAGTGTTTACCAGGCCGTCCGTTGCAAACAGGGACTTGAAGATCAGGGAGTAGGAGACCAGAGAGGTTGCACACGGCAGGAACACGCATGTGCGGAAGAAGCCCTTGAACTTCAGGTCGTGGTTGTTCAGCAGCTGAGCCAGCAGCATGGCCAGCACCAGCATGATGGGCACCTCGATGAGCAGGTACAGGAAGGTGTTGCCCATGGAGCGCAGGAACAGCTTGTCCTTGAACATACGTGCGTAGTTGTAGAACAGCGGCTCTGCCCACGACATGTTTGCGGAAGAACCGGTCTTGAAGGAGGTGAGGAAGCCACTGATGATGGGGATAAAGCTCATGATCGTGATGAGCACGGTGCCGGGCATCAGGTAATACCAGCCGGCTCGGCGCTGCTTTGCAAGCAGAGATCCGCGATTTGCTTTCAAGCGAAAGCCCTCCTTTCAGGCTGAGACACAACGGCGGGTAACCGGAAGCCCCGATTACCCGCCGGGTAGGTCTCTTTGACAGCTTATATTCGGTCAGGCGCCAGGCTTACAGGCCCATCTCGAAGCGCAGCTGAGAATCGGCATTCTCCAGCTCGGAGTCGAGGTCGGCGCCGTTGACGCAGTTGATGATGGCAGCTGCCAGGTAGCTGCGTGCACGGTAGTGGTAGTCGTTCTGCTCGATGACGGGGACGTGGGTGCCCATCTCGACGATCTGTGCGTAGATGGCGGTGCCGTTGAAGAAGTCGACGCCCTCGTTGTAAACCTCGGACTCGCCGCACTTTGCAACGGTGGTAATCACGCCGCCGTCACGCAGGGCTGCGTCGTAGGTCTCGGTGCTGCCGCCGAAGGTGTAAGCCAAAAAGCTCTTTGCCAGCTCGACGTTTGCGCAGTTGGCGGTGATGTACAGCGAAGAGCCGCCGTTGGAGGCGTAGCCGTCGCCGCCGTTCAGGGTGGGCATGGTGGTGATCTCCCACTTGCCGGCGTTCTCGGTGACCTTCTCCATGGTGGGGATGATCCAGTTGCCGTTCATGACACCTGCGACCATGTCGCCCTGGATTGCCTGGTCGGTGTAGTCGCTCCAGCTGTTAGCCAGGTAGCAGACGTTCTTCTGTGCCATCTCAACGATGGTGGCGCAGACATTGCGCAGGGTCTCGTTGCCGACGATGTTGGGCTCGCCGTCCTTGAACTGGCTCTGACCCTCGGCCTGCATCATCAGGTAGATCAGGTCGTTGCCGTCGCCGTCCATGCACATCAGGTACTTGCCGGTCTTTGCGTAGACCTGCTCGCCGATGGTGATGAAGTCTGCCCAGGAGATGCCCTTCATGTCGTCGATGGTCTTGCCGACTTCTGCCAGCAGGTCGGTGCGGTATGCGGTGATGCAGGTGCCGTTGTCAACGGGCAGGCCGTAGTGCACGCCGTCGATGGTGGAGTAGGACAGCTTCTCTTCGCCGATGCCGCTCCAGTCGACGTCTGCATCGTTGACATCGACGAATGCGTTGGGGTAGTCGGCGACGTAGCGCTGGATGTAGTGATCCTGGAACAGGACGATGTCGGGCAGGGTGCTGTAATCGCCTGCGGAGCCTGCCAGAGTGATGGCGTTCTCGACGTCGGACGAGCCGCTCTGCTCGATGACCTCCAGCTCAAAGTCGGGGTCGACGTTGGCCTTGTAGTCGGCAGCTGCTGCGTTCAGTGCGGGGATGTTGAAGCTTGCATCCCATGCGTATGCAGTCAGCTTTTTGCCGCCCTCACTGCCGCCGGCAGCGGTGGAAGCGGTGCTTGCAGCGGTAGAGCCTGCAGCGGTAGAGCTGGAGCTGCCGCCGCATGCGGTCAGGGCGACGGCTGCACCGGCAACGGCTGCACAGGACAGGAACGAACGACGGGAAATCTTTTTCATAACTTTTCTCCTTCATCAAAAAAGATTTATTGCCGAACATCATCGCAAAAGAGCTTATGTGCGCTTTACACAATTATTCTTCCTACGTGTTCGGATGTTGTGTATATTATATCAACAAATGCGGGATAATTGCTTTTGTTTTCGATCAAAAAATAAGCAGATTCGCTCATCTTAAAGCGAACCTGCCTGCGGCGTCTTTGATAAATTTATGTTTTGCACAAACGGTGCGCTGCGGTTTTGACACTATGCCAAAAAGGGCTAGTTGTCCTCACGGGTCACCCAGCCCTTTTTGGCGGAGATGTTATACGCAAGCAGCCGTCCCTTGTGGTCCTTGCTCTTCTTTTTATACTGGTACGGCGACATGCCGACAATGCGCTGGAAGTTGCGCTCAAACGAGGAGACGCTCTGGTAGCCGACACGCAGGGCGATCTCCGGCATCTGGCAGTTGGTGCTGTTCAGCAGCTCGCAGGCGTTTTTGATGCGCACGACCGCCAGCTGCTCGCCGGGGGTCATGTTGAGGTATTCTTTGAATTTGCGCCGCAGGTGCGCCTCGCTCAGCAGGCATTGTGCCGCAAGGTCTGCCACGGACACGTTGTTCATGTAATTTTTGCCGATGTACTCCATGGCAGGCATGATCTGCTGCAGACCGCCCGCAGAGGGGACGGGCACAGGGTCGGTGTCCTCGTGCAGGCGTGCCGCCTGAAGCAGCAGTGCCGCAAGCAGCTGCTGCACCTCGGCGAGGCGGTAGTCCGGCGGCACGGGGGCGGTGTACTCGTCCAAAATCATCTGCACCATCGATGCCAGCTTTTGCCCGGTGTGGGCGGTGCTGTCCAGGCACAGCGCACCGCAGGACAGCCGCTTTACAACGGCACCCACAAACACGGGGTCGTGCGGGAAGGTGTGTTGCAGCACCGTCTGCGGGTCAAAAAACAGGTACTCCCAAAAGTTTTCCGCCTCGCCGCTGGTGGTGGTGTGCAGGCAGTTTGCCGGTATCAGTGTCACGGTGCCCTCGCCGTACGCAAAGACCTGCTGCTCCAGCGACAGGCTGCCGGTGCCCCAGTGACACAGCCCGACCTCCATCAGGTTGTGGAAGTGCAGATCCTCGAGCTCGGTGCCGTAGGTACGCACCCAATCCTGCCCCATCAGCACGAGCGCAGGCTCGCCCTCGGGCACATTATAATAGCGCAGGTCGATGCGCGGCTTTTTCTGGCTGTTCTTAAACTTCATGCGGTGCCTCCTGTTTGTCTGCCCCTATTATAATTGCCGTGTGTCCGGTGCGCAACAGCATTTTGTGAAACCTGCCTAAAAGCAAGACGAATGTAACAAAAATATATTTACTATTTTTGCGCCGACCGCTATAATGACATTGATTTGGGATGATATTGGAAGCACCCTGCAGAAAGAAAGAGGACATCTTTATGAGCATTCGTTTTGACCCGCAGACATCCTGCTTTACCCTGCACACCGACGCCAGCACCTACCAGATGCAGCTTGACCCGATGGGGCATTTGATGCACCTGTATTACGGGCGCTGCCTTGGCACGGACAGCTCAAACTTCGGGCTGTACCCGGTGGCTGACCACGGCTTCTCGCCGGATTATTATGCCTCCAGCAGTGTGCGCGGCTCGTATTCGCCGGATGTGCTGCCGCAGGAGTACCAGGCGGCAAACCGCGGCGACTTCCGTGTGACGGCAGCCGATGTGATCAGTGCAGACGGTGCACACGGCGCAGAGTTTACCTACAAGTCGCACACGGTGACGCAGGGCGCATACAAGCTGCAGGGTCTGCCGACATCGTTTGGCGATGACTGCGAGACGCTGACGGTCGTTTTGGCGGACGAGGTGCTTGGGCTGGAGCTACAGCTGCTTTACGGCGTGTACGCCGCACGCAACGTCATTACCCGTGCGGCGGTGTTTGTAAACCGCAGCGACAGGACGCTTACGCTTGCGCATGCCGCCTGTGCCTGCCTGGACCTGCCGTTCGGGCAGTGGGACCTGCTGCACTTCCACGGGCGCCACGCCATGGAGCGCCAGCTCGAGCGCACCCGTCTTGGCACGGATGTCTGCCGCATCGGCAGCGTGCGCGGCGCATCCAGCCACCACCACAACCCGTTTGTCATCCTGTGCGAGCCGACGGCGACCGAGGATGCCGGCAGCTGCTACGGCGTGATGCCGGTGTACTCCGGCAACTGCTGCACGGACATCGAGCGTGACTACAACGGACTGACACGCATCGTCACGGGCATCCACCCGGACGGCTTTTGCTGGCAGCTGCAGCCGGGCGAACAGTTTGCCACGCCGCAGGTGCTGTACAGCTACACCTACCGGGGTCTGGGCGAGCTGAGCCGCCAGTACCACCGCTTTCTCCGTCAGTCGCTGTGCCGCGGCACGGCCAACCAGACCTCGCAGGTGCTCATCAACAACTGGGAGGCAACGTATTTTAGCTTTGATGCCGACAAAATTTACGCCATTGCGCAAAAAGCCGCAAGCCTGGGCGTCGGCATGATGGTGCTGGACGACGGGTGGTTCGGCAAGCGCGACAGCGACGTGTCCGGCCTGGGCGACTGGACGGTGAACACGGCAAAGCTGCAGGGCGGGCTTGCGCCGCTGATCGAAAAGATCAATGCGCTGGGCATGAAGTTTGGCATCTGGATCGAGCCGGAGATGGTAAGCCCTGACTCGGAGCTGTACCGTGCGCACCCGGACTGGGCGCTGACACTGCCCGGGCGTGACCCGATTTTGAGCCGTGCGCAGCTGGTGCTGGACATGAGCCGCCCCGAGGTGGTGGACTACCTGACCGACTGCTTTACAAAGCTGCTGAGCGAAAACCACATCGAGTACATCAAGTGGGACATGAACCGCAACATGGCGGATGTGTACAGCCGTGCCTTGCCCCCGGAGCGTCAGGGCGAGGTGTTCCATCGCTACATCCTGGGCGTGTACCGCCTGCTGGACCGCCTGACCACCGCCTTTCCGCAGGTGCTGTTTGAGGGCTGCGCCGGCGGCGGCGGACGCTTTGACGCAGGCATGCTGGCATACGTGCCGCAGTTCTGGTGCAGCGACAACACCGACGCCATCGAGCGGCTGAGCATCCAGTACGGCACATCGTTCGGCTACCCGGTCGCTGCCATGGGCGCACACGTGTCCGCCTGCCCCAACCACCAGACCGGACGCACCGTGCCGCTGGGCACGCGCGGCGTGGTGGCGATGTCCGGCACCTTTGGCTACGAGCTGGACCTGAACAAGCTGTCCCGCAAAGAGATGACGCAGGTCAAGGGGCAGATCAAGCGCTACCAGAGCTATGCCGGGCTTATACGCACGGGCGACTACTACCGCCTGTCTGACCCGGCAGACGCCGGGCTGTGGCATGCATGGCAGTTTGCCGCCCCGGATGCCAGCGAGGCACTGCTGAACCTGGTGGTGGTGCACACGCAGGGCAACCCCCGCCCGCTGCACATTGCGTGGAAGGGGCTTGCGCCGGACGGCGTATACAAGATCGTGCGGCTTGACCTGGAGGGCATCATCCCCGGCATCCCGGCACAAAAGCAGGCAAAGGAGCTTGTCGGGACAAAGCTGACGGGTGCGCAGCTGATGTACGCAGGGCAGACACTGCCGCAGCTGTACGGCGACTACCCCAGTGCACAGATCCTGATCAAGCGTGTAGATAAGTAAAAATAAACACAGCGACAGAAAGGACGAGTCGTATGGAAACACGGCAGCTGCTCCATGGCGGAGACTACAACCCCGAGCAATGGCTTGACCGCCCGGATATTCTGGCGCAGGATATCGAGCTGATGAAGCAGGCACACGTAAACACGGTGACGCTGGGCGTGTTTGCCTGGTCGACCCTTGAGCCGCAGGAGGGCGTGTACCGGCTGGACTGGCTGGCGGATATCATCCACGAGCTGTACGCAAACGGCATTGCGACCATACTTGCAACGCCGAGTGCGGCACGCCCGGTGTGGCTGGCGCAAAAGTACCCGCAGGTGCGCAGGGTGCGTGCCGACCGTGTGCGTGAGCTGTACAACCGCAGGCAGAATTATTGCTGCACATCGCCGCTTTACCGTGCAAAGGTGCGCGAGATCGATACCCTGCTGGCGCAGCGCTTTGGCGCCGACCCTGCCGTGGTGCTGTGGCATATCTCCAACGAGATGGGCGGCGAGTGCCACTGCGAGCTGTGCCAGGCAGAGTTCCGCCGCTGGCTTGCGCAGCGCTACGGCACGCTGCAAGAGCTGAACAAAGCGTGGAACACACGCTTCTGGAGCCACGACTACACCGCATGGGAGCAGATCGAGAGCCCAGCACCGCAGGGTGAAAATGCGGTGCAGGGCCTTGCGCTGGACTGGAAGCGCTTTGTCAGCGACCGGCACATCGATTTTTGCAAATTTGAGCGTGACTGCGTGCGTGCAGCGGCGCCGCAGGCAAAATTTACGGTCAACATGATGTACCGCTTTGACGGCATCGACTACTTTAAGCTGGCAAAAGAGGTCGATGTGGTGAGCTGGGACAACTACCCCACATGGCACAAGCCCACCGAGACGGTAGAGCAGACCGCACTGGACACCGCCATGATGCACGATCTGTTCTATGCGCTGAAGGGCAAACCGTTTTTGCAGATGGAGTCCAGCCCAAGCTTTACCAACTGGCAGCCCGTCTCAAAGCAGAAAAAGCCGGGCATTGCCTCGCTGGCGGCACTGCAGGCGGTTGCACACGGCTCGGACAGCGTGCTGTACTTTCAGTGGCGTGCCAGCCGCGGCGCAGAAGAAAAGCTGCACGGCGCAGTTGTCGGGCACGACGGGCGCACCGATGCCCGTGCCTACCGTGAGACGGCACAGGTGGGGGCGCAGCTGCAGCAGCTGGCGCAGCTGACCGCCGTGCCAAAGGCAAAGCAGGCGGCGATCGTGCACGACTGGGCAAACAAGTGGGCGCTGGAGGGCTCGTGCGGACCGCGCAACGCAGGCATGGGCTACTGGCAGGAGCTTGCCGGGCATTACAATGCGCTTGCACGCACGGGCATTGCGGTGGACTTTGTCGACCAGACCTGTGCGCTGGACGGCTACGGGCTGGTGGTGGTGCCGATGCTGTACCTTTTGCAGGCGGACTTTGCGCAAAGGCTGTGCGCCTACGCCGAGGGCGGCGGCACCGTTGTGGTGACGTACTGGACAGGCGTTGTGGACGACAGCGACCTGTGCCGCCTGGGGGACACCCCCTACGGGCTGACAAAGCTGCTGGGGCTGCGCCGCACCGAGATCGACGGCATGTACGACGGCGAGGTGCGCCTGTGCACGCCTGTGGATATCGGCAGCCGGTGTGCAGCGCAGGCGTCCGTTTTGTGCGAGGTGGTGCAGCCGGACGACACCGACCCGGCAACGCCGCTGTACCTGTACGCCGAGGACTACTATGCCGGCACCCCGGCCGTGACCGTGCATGCGTACGGCGCAGGGCGTGCCTACTACCTGGCAAGCCGCTTTGACGCAGCGTTTTACCGCAGCTTTTACGGGCAGGTAAGCGCAGAGGCAGACCTTGCGCCGGCATGGCCGGACCTGCCGGACGGTCTGCTTGCGGTGCGCAGGGGCGAGTACGTGTTTGTGCAAAACTGCACCGAGCGCCCCGTCGCTGTGGCAGACACCGTGCTGGAGCGCTACGCCACAGGCGTGTGGCAGCTGACAGACGGGCAGCGGGTACGTGTTTTGTGACAGCAGGAGGCAATGACTATGACGAGCGAAAAGCTGCACGGGCAGCAGATCTACGACCCCAACGACGCTGCCATTATGGCACAGCAGGAAAAGTGCATGGAGCGTCTGTACGACTACAACCACGCCCGCCCTGCACAGCGTGGGCAGCTTGCGGCGATGCTGGGCGAGATGCTTGCCGAGTGCGGCAAAAACTGCTGGCTTGAGCCGCCGTTTTACGCCAACTGGGGCGGCAGGCATGTCCACCTGGGCGAGGGCGTTTACGCAAACTTTGGGCTGACGTGCGTGGACGACACGCACATTTACATCGGCGACCACACGATGCTTGGACCCAACTGCACGCTTGCCACGGCAAACCACCCCATCCTGCCGCAGCTGCGGGAGCAGGCGTACCAGTACAACCTGCCCATCCGCATCGGGCGCAACTGCTGGCTGGGCGCAGGCGTCATTGTGGTGCCGGGCGTGTCCATCGGCGACAACACGGTGATCGGTGCCGGCAGCGTTGTGACAAAGGACATCCCTGCCAACGTGGTGGCGGTGGGCAACCCCTGCCGTGTGCTGCGCCCCATCGGCGAGCACGACCGCGAGTACTACTACCGTGACCGAAAGATCGACTGGGACAGCCTGGGGTGAACTTTTTGCCTTTTAGGGCTTGCATTTCAACCGCGATTGTGGTATTATAGTTCGGCAGCATGATTGCTGTTGATACGCGCTCGTAGCTCAGCCGGTAGAGCATCTGACTTTTAATCAGAGGGCCAGGGATTCGAGTTCCCTCGAGCGCACCAAAAAATGCCGTGAAGTCGTAAGGCTTTGCGGCTTTTTTGTTTGTTAAGCCATGCGTGCACGGTTTTTGCCGCAAGGGTACGCCC
>CAVBNV010000016.1:0-45282 GCA_963596815.1 Oscillospiraceae bacterium | reverse complement strand
AAACGTAAAAAATATTTTAGAGGCTTTTTATGGTTAACAGTGTGTTGCAAGAAATAAAAACCACCATAAAAGCATTTCTCTAAGGTTGTTTTTACGAATGCCGCTTACGGGTTGCAAACCAGCCGCCGACCGTCAGCAGCGAGCCGATGCTCATCAGCACACCTGCCAGCCAGCTTGTGGTGCCGGTCTGGGGCAGGGTAGCAACAGCAGCCTCAGGGGTAGCGTCCTGCACAGCAGGCAGCTCAGGCTCTTCGGGGGTCACAACAGTCTCTTCAACAGGGACGGTGGGCTCATCGGGGGTGGCATCCTGCACCGGGGGGATCACAGGCACATCGGGGATGACGGGCACTTCGGGCTCATCGGGTTCCTCAGTGTCGGGTACGTCAGGCACATCGGGCACAGGGGTCTTGGTGTTCACAAACTCGATCTCAAGGGTCTCGCCGCCAACGATCTCGCCCATATAAGCGGCTTCACCATAGATGCCGGCAGCAGGGTTATAGATCGAGCTGCCACCATTCTTTTCGATCACTTCATCGTAGCTTTCCTGGTCGCAGATGACGTAAACCTTTGTATCCAGCTCGTACCCATCGGGTGCGACAGCCTCCTGCAGGTAGTACACAACGTTCTCCAGCATAGCGTAGTCGATATTCAGCTTGCCGTTGGTGGTGGAGACGGTATAGGTCATCTTATCCTGCTCAGGGTCGTACTTCACCCAGCAGTAGTAACCTGCGGTCTCAACCTCATCCGTTGCATTGCCGTCTTCATCGGTCTTATAGGTGGGTGCAACATATGTGCAGTACATCGGCACAGTGTCGCCCTCTTCTTCAGTCTCGGTATTGTCCTCGAATTTCCAGATATAGAAGGACGTCTCGCTCTCGTCTGCGTCGTCACCGATAACCTCGCCATCAACGGTGGTGTCCTTCTTTGTCAGGGACAGCGTGCCGTCCGCCTGTTGCAGCTGGATGGATGCATACCAGCTCCAAGCAGTGTTCTGGTAATCGTTGCGGGCGAGCTCTCCATCAATGTTCACCGCCATCGTAAAGGCTGCCCAGGTTGCTTCCTCCTCCGACATGCCGGATGCAAGCAGGGTATTAAAATAGCTGTTTGCCTTGTCCCATGCACCCTCAGTCTCATCGAGCTTATCGGCCATATAGTCGCCGATTGTCAGCTCGTTACCATCAGAGTTCCAACTGCCGTGGTCATGACCATGATCGGTAGAGGTATTACCGTCAGTCAGGAAGGACTCCATATCCTCTTTGCTGCCCACGTTAAAGCTCAAAATGTTTTGGTAGAAGTTGTTATAAAGCGCTGCAGAACTGACAGATACGCTGCCAATGCCAACAGTGGTATAATTGTTCAACCCCAAATCATTTATAATGTCTGCATTGCTTCCGTACAGCTCGCCGAGCGTCTTATAATCAGTGCTGTCTTTATCGTTGTAGTACTCCAAAACAAAGGCTTCTGGGTCAACGTTGTTCTTCTGGCAATAGCTGGCAAAAGCCTTACGAATGGTGTTCTGACTTGCATAGTAATTAGACTTTGTATCAGCTGTGCGGCTGTAGGGGGCGTAAACTTTATTTCCATCTGTGCCATACGCCAGATTGCTTACGCTTGATTGATTCTTTTTCAGTGTTACCGTCCCATCGCTACTGGTAGTAACCTGACTCTGTGAAAAACCACCGTAGTAGTAATCGCCGGCTTTCACATAATATTTTGCACCAATCTGGACAAGCTCTGTGCCTTTTTCAACGGTGACGTTTTTACGGTTGACAAAATTGCCATCGCTATCCACAAAAGCCGTAACACCACTGTACGTTTGCAAAGCCTTATCAACCAACTGCTCCAAAGCACCGTTCTTCTCAGGGTCACGGCTTACATACCAATTGTAGTTTGCGGTTGACTGATCCGTGGTGAGCTCCTGTCCGTCAAAGCCGGTAACACCAGAGTTGCCCTTACCGGTCAAATCGGGGGTAGCAACATTCAAGCTGTTGTTTTTATACACATAAGTATGCTTGGAACCGCTAGACAACGTAACGTCAAATGTGGTAGTGCAGTTCGGTTCCTCGATCAAAGTTGCGGCACCCGTTTTGGGGTTATAGCTGTAAGTCAAGCCACTAGGCAACTTGCAGTTAAAGGTTGAGTTATAGTACACATAGTTCTCGTAGTCACTCCATGCCGCTTTTTCAGCTTCTGTTGCCGTTTTGTCATTGCATTTCGTCTCAAGAGTATCCAAGTACTCTTTAACAGCCTGTGCGCCATACTTGTTAACGACAGCCTGCACCTGGCTCAGGTCGATCGTCTGGTCGCCCTCGGCGTCGGGTGCAATGTTGTAAGTGATCTGGAAGTGACCGGTTTCATTGTCGTATGCGACGCTGTAATTGGTGGTGTCCTCCTCGGTCTCCTTGTCGGTCTCCTCGGTTGTGGAGGAGGAACCGGACTCAGGTGTTGTCTCGGTGCTGGCGCTGCTGTCGCCGGTCACGTCGCTGCCTGCGTCGGTCTCGGTGTCGCTATCAGAGTCAGAGTCGGCATCAGCCTCGCCCTTGTCCTGCTTTTCCTGCTGGTCGGCGTAGTACTCTTTGGACTCCTCTTTGATCTGCTCTTTGTTGTCGTCCTTGTCGCCGGGCAGGGTCTCGACTGTCCCGGACTGCTGCGGACGCTCGATGGTCAGCTCGCTGGAGCTGTCTGCCTCAGAGTCGGCATCGCCATCCTCGCCATCGTTGCCTGCGTCGCTGCTGCTGTCGGCTTCGGCTTCGCTGCTTGCGTCACCCTCAGCGGCAGCGGCTGTGCTGTCACCCTCGGCAAGGCTTACAAGCTCGATGTTAAGCGATGACTCTTGGGGGGTCTGGTCTGCACCCTCAGCGGCAGCGCTCAAGGTGCTGACGCTGCTGGCAAAAATGGACATTGCAAGAACAAAGGATACAACGCGTTTTCTCTGGTAGCTCATGATAGGCTCCTTCCTTTCAAAAGACACATAACACACATTTGCGGTCACACATCACCGCGGTGCAGGTGGGCAATTGGATGAGCTTATGGATTTTTGTCTCATTGCGGTTTTCTCTCCCCGCACACCTGCTAAAGGTGCTCAGCCCGTTCTGTCTGCGCCCTGCACATCCGAACGAGTACATTGTATCACTTTTGCCGTCAAAAAACAATCGGAAATATGCGCAATTTTATCATAAATGAAAAAATCGTGAAATCTTACAACTTTTGGACCCTGATTTTGTTTGAACAAGTCATTTTGCAGGAGACTTTGAAACACTATTGTTACAGTACTGTTACGGGCTTGTTGCACTGCGAAAAATGTTGCATTATTGATACGCTTTTCAAAGCATGCTTTTCTTTGCACGGTGCGCCTGTCTGCATGCAGAGGCGCAAAAGTGCAAATTTCCTCTTGCTTTTTTGCAAAGCAGTGCTATAATAGTAGGGCAATCGTTTCCAAGGCCGCTCGACGGGGTAGCCGATATTGAAGGTTGTGATGGGCACATACATCAAATATGGCCCCAAAAAGTCAGAACCAGAATTGAGGTGAAAAGAATGAAACAGGGTATCCATCCGAACTACGTTGACTGCACCATTACCTGCGCATGCGGCAATGTCATCAACACCCGTTCTACCAAGCCTGAGATCCACGTCGAAGTTTGCTCCAAGTGCCATCCTTTCTACACTGGCAAGCAGAAGCTGGTTGACACCGGTGGACGCGTTGAGCGCTTCAACAAGCGTTTCGGCCGTAAGTAATTATAGGCTAACAGGCACCGCTCCCTGCTGTGGGGGCGGTGCTTTTTTACTTTCCTGCACAGGGCACAAAGATAACATTAGACAGAAAAACGTCTGCCGGATGCCAAGCTGTCCGTTGGTATCCATGCAGACGTTTTTTGTGTACAGGTGTGTTATTCGCCTTTGGTAAGCGCCATGACGCACTCGCAATGCTTTGTGCGGGGGAACAGGTCTACGGGCTGGATCTGCTGGGTGCGGTAACCGTTTTCTGCCAGCCACTTGGCATCCCGTGCGGCCGTTGCGGGGTTGCAGCTGACATAGACCACACGCCTTGGCGCCATTGCCACCACAGCCGAAAGTGTGGCCTCATCGCAGCCCTTGCGCGGCGGGTCGAGCATGATGACATCGGGGTGCAAGCCCTCTGCGGCAAGTCGGGCCGCCGCCTGTCCGGCATCTGCGCAAAAAAATCTGCTTTTGGCGGCAACATCTGCGCCCATACGGGCTGCATTGGTTTTGGCGCTTTCAATCGCCTCCGGCACGATCTCGACACCGATAAGCTCACGACAGCCGCTTACCATCGAAAGTCCGATCGTACCCATACCGCAGTACAGATCCAGCAGCAGATCGTCCGGCTGCAGCTGTGCATATTGTGCGGCTGCGCCATACAGCCGCTCTGCCGCAAGGGTGTTGACCTGATAAAACGAGAGCGGTCCAAGCTGCACAGGGACGCCGCAAAGGGTGTCCTCGATATAACCCGGTCCGTATAAGACATGGTTCTCGCTGCCCAGGATGACATTGGTGTCTTTGCTGTTCACATTTACAAGGATGGTTGCGATGGCAGGAAACTGTCGGGACAGCGCCCGGCACAGCTCGTCCGCAAAGGGCAGCTTTGCACGGGTACATACGATGCAAACCATGATCTGCCCACTGTGTGCGCCACGGCGCAAAAACAAATGACGCACCAGACCCTTTCCGGTTTGCTCATCATACGGTTTGATACTGTGCACACCCAAAAAGTCGCAGATGAAGT
Organism: Oscillospiraceae bacterium; assembly: GCA_963596815.1. Taxonomy (GTDB): domain Bacteria; phylum Bacillota; class Clostridia; order Oscillospirales; family Ruminococcaceae; genus Faecalibacterium. Next base: position 40,538 of record CAVBNV010000016.1, on the reverse strand, counting down.
TGCCGATCTCATTCAGCGCTTCCGGCTGCAATTTACAGTCCGGGCAGGGGACGATGCGGTGTGTCCTGCCGGCAAAAAAACCGATGCATGGTTTCCCGTCTTTGTCCTTCCCGACAGGAAACTGTACCTTGTTACGGTAACGGTCGACCTCGGGCGAAGGCAGAATGTCCCGTACCGGCACATCCAGCCCGCCGATGCGGCTAAAGGCATCCGCAACGTTATTCTGCTTTGCACGCAGCTCGGCAGTGTAACTCAGATGACGCAGGCTGCACCCACCGCACGGCCCGGCAACAGTGCAGTCCACGGGGATGCGGTCGGACGACGGCGAAAGCAGCTTATCCAAAATTCCAAAAGCGTAGCGTCCGCAGTCCTTGACAATGCGCACAACGGCCTCATCACCGGGCGCCGAGCAGGGGATAAACACAGCCTCGCCATCGGCACTGTGCGCAATGCCGCTGCCGTCGTTTGAAAGGCGCTCGATCTTCATTGTCAGGAGCTGATTTTTTTGTAGGGACATGTGGCTGATTCTCCTTGTTACTGGTCCTGGTCTTGTTCTTCCGGTGCCGCATCTGTCTGCGCAGCGATGTACTTGCTGGGTGGTACCCCTTTTGCACGCTTAAACACGCGTGAAAAGTAAAACTGGTCAAAGAAACCGACCGATACGGCAACCTCCGCGATCGAAAGGTTGCCGGCACGCAGCAGCTTGCAAGCCTCGTTGATGCGGTACTCGGTCAGGTAATCGATCGGGCTTTTGCCCACGTTGAGCATAAAGACCCGGTACAGATGACTGCGTGAAACGCCGACACTTTTTGCGACATCGTCGATGGAAATGTCGTGCGAATAGTTGAACTGGATGTACTTGATCGCATTAAGCACATATTGGCTGGAGGACGAAGCTGCATGCGGTTTTACGTCGCAGCGCTCTTTCATCAGGGCAGAAATAAACAGGTATAGGTACCCTACCATCGCAGCCTCGTCCTGCGGCTGTAGCCCGCGTGAGGAGTAGATGTTGCTCAATGCGTTGCGCATCGCCTGTGCATCCCGTGCGTGGTGTACGGGTGAGTCGTCGGTAAACGGAAGCAGCGCACAAAGCTTGTGCGCACATGCACCGTTGAAGCCGACCCAGCTGTACTCCCATGGCTGCTGCTCGTCCGCAGAGTATCGGATCAACTGGTTCGGGCGTGCAAAAAACAAATCCCCGGTGCGCACCTGCCATGTGCGTCCGCTTACCTCAAAGACACCCTGCCCGGATACGACAAGGTGTACCAGATAGTGATCACGGATGCCGGGCCCCCAGGTGTGCCCCGGTGCACAGCGTTCTAATCCGCAGTTAAAAATAGAAAGCTCGATGTTGTTTGTGTAATTCTGCTTAAAAGACTGTTTATAGACGTCAGGCATACCTCTTTGTCCTCCATCCCGGCATATTTGCTACAGTATACCACAGAATGGTCGGTAAATTCAACAAAAGTACATCTTATACCAAATTTATGCGCCAAAATTATAGGAAGGGGTTTGAAAAACGCCACTGGATGCATTACAATAGATATGATGGGTACACAAACAGTTATGCAAGGTATGCAGGAGGATACAGCAATGGCTACCAGTTCACAGCTTCGCAAAGAAATTGCTGCTGGTGTTTGGGACGCAAAGCTTGCATCGCTTTACGGTCAGGATATGCGGGTGCTGTATCGCCAAAGACAGCGCTACGCCGATGCGCTGCGACAGTTTGAGCTCTATTTTGGTCCCGGCAGAGAGGTCAGTGTTTACTCTGCGCCCGGTCGGGCAGAGCTTGGCGGCAATCACACCGACCACCAGCATGGCTACGGTCTGGCTGCAGCGGTCACGCTGGACCTGATTGCAATAGCATCGCGTAACAGTGATAGCTATGTGCGTGTAAAGTCAAAGGGGTTTAACAAACTGGATGTGATCGACCTGACCACTGCGGAACTGCAGGAGGGTGAGGGCACGCATTCGGCAAGCTTGATCCGTGGCATTGCACAGGGGTTTCGGGGCAAAGGCGCATGTGTAGGCGGTTTCGATGCCTACACCGCAAGTGATGTTCTGCGTGGGTCAGGGCTTTCCAGCTCGGCAGCGTTTGAGATGGGGATGGCGGTCATATGGAATGATTTGTATGGCTGCAATTTGGCGTCGTATGAGCTGGCAAAAATATGTCATTATGCGGAAAACACTTTTTTTGGCAAACCGAGCGGTCTGCTTGACCCGCTTGCCAGTGCAGAGGGTGGAGTGATCTTTGCCGATTTTGCAAGTCCGGAGCTGCCGTCAGTAAAAAAGATTCATGTAGACGGCTTTTTACCCAAAGAGATGTTTTTGTGCGTGACGGATACGCGCGGAAGCCACAGCGAGCTGACGGGGGAGTTTGCTGCGATCCGACAGGATATGGAACAGATTGCATTGTGCCTTGGTCAAAAGGTTCTCGGGCAGGTGCATGAGGCGGATTTTTGGGCGAGGCTGCCCGAGCTCAGACAACGCTGCGGTGACCGTGCAGTGCTGCGCGCTATGCATTTTTTTGATGAGAACAAACGTGCACTCGCTCAATGCAGGGCAGTACAGACCGGTGATTTTAAAACGTTCCTTGCCATGGTACAGCAAAGCGGACATTCCTCGTTTGCACTATGCCAGAACGTTTATTGCGGACATTCGGTCCAAGAGCAAGCTCTTTCGGTCGCACTTGCAATAAGCCAGCATATTTTACACGGCAGCGGTGGAAGCTGGAGGATGCACGGCGGCGGTTTTGCCGGTACGATTCAAGCATATGTGCCCCAAAACAAACTTGCGGAATACCACGCAGCGATGGAACATGTCTTTGGCAGCGGCAGCTGCTATATCCTGCGCCTGCGTGAGATGGGTGCGACACGGGTTCTTTAGAGAACACCGGCAAAAAGCAAAAAAAGAAAGCACAAACCCCTCCGGTGAAGCAACAAACTGCACCGGAGGGGTTTTAAATCGGTTAAATTAAACCTGTTCTGTCTGCGAGGCACCGCTTGTATACGAGCTGCCCACATTACGAAGTCCGTTGCCGACAGAGTACATAAGATGTGTAAAGCTGTTGATCACACCTTTTGCAGCGGAATAGCCGACCTTAACTACATTTAAGAGCATAAACGGTACAAATGTAAACGAGAACGAGACCACGCCATTGCCAAAGAAAAAGTCATCTATGTGCGTGTTGTCAAACAGCGTGCTTAAGGCATCGCTTAATTCACCGCCGCCGCCGACGACGCGCTGCTCATCTTCCGACAAGGCAGCGTACGAAGACGGCATCTTTATGTGCCTCATACGAAGCTCCTTTCAAATGGCAAGCCGAAAAATCAAGCGGCTACAGCAGGTGTGGCTACGGCGGGCGTTGCTGTCTGCGCCTTGCTCTCCTCCCAGCTTTCCTTAACGGCATCGACCAGGTTCTTGACGGAACGCACAACGCCAACGACCTGCCCATAGACATAGTAGCCGCCCAGACCAGCCAGACCAACCATGGCAATACGACTCCAGGTGTTCATGCGGCTCCAGGTGTGATCGATCGTCTGACCAACGGTCAAACCGTTCAGCATGCCTTCCTTGATGGTGCTGTAACCGTAGGTGACAAATGCACTGCCCATCATACCAAGTGCGTTTATTACAACATTTGCCGCAAAAGAGGCAACCTGCTCAGTGGTGATATTGAGCGTGAATGCGCCGCCTTCAATGTAAGTCATCTCATCCTCTGCCAAGACTGCGTAAGAGGCAGGCATCAACAAGGTACTCTGATATGTATGTTCCATAACGGAAAGCTCCTTTCACTCGCAGAATCTGCCCTGAGGCAGACGATGTATTGTATGAATTGTAGCATATCTGCACAAAAATGACAAGAGAACACAGGAAAGAAAATCACGGAATATTTATGAACAAAGCCGCTGACAGAATAAAATTATAACATGTTAACGCATAAATACTGATATATCGAAAAGCTGCGCTGACTAAAAAATGTCCCGAAACGGCTTTGCTTTTCGGGGTTCGATCAGACCTGAGGACAGGGGTATAGCAGGCTGTCGTTCTGTCAGGTTCCATAAATAGAACGCAAAAGTTTTTTGCCGGCCTTTGTGCGGAACAGTGTGTCAGCAGCAGACAGAATGCTGCCCTTCGGGTAGGCACCTTCATCGGCATTTACAAGATAGTCCGCCTCTATTAAAATCTGGAAGTCGATGTCATCGATAAGTGCGGGGGAATGGTGATGGCTTACCAGGTAAATAATGCGCTCGATCATGGGCTGGTCCAGCCCGCAAACAGACAGGAAAGGGCGCAGCAATGCTTCACTTTCCAATTCCTGATGATGTCCGCTTGTGTCGCCGTATTTTTCACGGCACAAAGGGCAGGCGATATCGTGTACAATCGCTGCAGCCTCAAGGGTTTTCTGTGTCCGTTCATCCAAATGCTCCAGTTCACCAATGGTACGTGCATAGGCATATACTTTCAGCAGGTGTGCTATGTCGTGCAGGTTGTTCTGCGATTGATCGATCATGAGCGTTAAGATTTCTGCGCTTGTCATAGTATATCCTCGATTCTTTTTACTGCTGGCGTTATTATAATGCACTTGACGACCCAAATCAAGCAGACAATAAAAAAGCGCACGGCCTTGTCATCGGCAGTGCGCTTTGCTGATTGCTGATTATTTTGAATGGGTTGATTTTCTTTGATTAGTCGCTGATGTACGGCATCAGAGCAACGTGACGGGCACGCTTGATAGCGATGGTCAGTGCACGCTGATGGTAAGCGCAAGTGCCGGTCACACGGCGGGGAATGATCTTTGCGCGCTCAGAAACGTACTTACGCAGACGGGGAACGTCCTTGTAATCGATGGTGTCGATGCGATCGACACAGAAACTGCAAACCTTCTTGCGGCCGCGACGCATGGGGCGTGCGGGGCGAGAGCCTTCGGTTCTTTCAAAAGCCATTGCTTGTTACCTCCTGTTAAAATTACGGTCAGACCGTGTCTTGTCAGAACGGCAGGTCATCGCTGTCATCAATCACAGCGAAATCGTCCGCACTGCCGGCGGAATAGCTGGGAGCTGCCTCCACAGCAGCCGGTCGTGCAGATGCTGCATTGTTCTGGTAGGACGGAGCAGCATTCTGATAACCTGCTCCGCTGCCTGCATTGCTGCTTTTGGGACCTGCAAAACTGATATTGTTAGCAACTACTTCAACGGCCGTGCGTTTGTTTCCATTCTTGTCATCATAGGTACGTGTCTGCAAGCTGCCATCGACAGCAATCAGACTGCCCTTCTGGAAATATCTGGACACAAAATCCGCCTGCTGACGCCAGGCAACAATGTCGATGAAGTCAGCCTGACGCTGCTCTCCCTGACGGACAAAGTTGCGGTCACAGGCAATGCGGAAAGAACACACGTTGATGCCGCTCTGCGTAGTGCGGAGCTCAGGGTCAGCCACAAGACGACCCATAATTGCTACAACATTCAACATTTTACGATCTCCTTCTTGACCTCGAGAAATTACTCCTCGATAGCAGTGATCAGGCTGCGCATAACACCTTCAGTGATCTTGTACACACGATCCAGCTCAGCGGGGAAGCTGGGCTCGGAAGTGAAGTTGATCACGGTGTAAACGCCTTCATTCTCATCGTTGATAGGGTAGGCCAGACGGCGCTTGCCCCACTCGTCGATAGAATCGATCGTACCGTTAGCCTCGATCAGGGTCTTGAACTTACCGACCAGAGCGGCGGAAGCCTCCTCGTCGAGAGTAGCGCTGGTAATCAGCATGGTTTCGTACTTTGCCATTTGTAGCACCTCCTTTTGGACTTAAGGGTCTTGCATTTACAAGACCAAGGGTACATCGACGATTTGCGTCGATGCGGCGTGTCTGTTCAGACAGCAATTTATTATATCAACTGTTTGTGCAAAAGTCAACAAAAAATGCAAAAAAAATAAACACCGACATCCGAAAATGAATGCCGGTGTCTGCCTGTCAGTATGACTTACAGCGTTTTGCAAAATTCTTTCAGGTATGCCCGAAAATCCGCACCAATCTCCGGATGCTGCAGTGCAAGCTCGACCTGTGCTTCGACTACGCACAGCTTGTTGCCCATGTCGTAGTGTTTGCCGGTAAATTCAACAGCCGTCATGCCGCCGCAGCTGCGCGCGTATTCGGCCATGGCGTCCGTAAGCTGAATTTCACCGCCGGCCCCCGGTTTTGTATGGGCAAGCAGATCGTAGATCTCTGATGTCAGCAGCACGCGGCCAAGGATGGAGTAGTTGCTGAATTCCTGACCTTTTTTTGGCTTTTCGATCATATCATCCACAAAAAAGTAGTTGTCATGGATCGGGGTTGTTTTTAGGCTGCAATAGCGGCTCACATCCTCCCAGGGGACTGCCTTCACACCTGCTGCGGGACGACCGAACTCCTCGTACGCACGGATGAGCTGGGCACAGACGGGGTCTTCTCCGCAGATCACATCGTCACCGTAAATGACCACAAAGGGGTCATCACCGGTAAAAGCCTTTGCCGTGCTGACTGCGTGACCAAGACCGAGCGTCTGCTTTTGACGCACAAAGAAGATGTTGGCGAGATTGGAAATGCCAAGACATTCCTCCAGCACTTTTTCTTTCCCGGGTTTTGCCAGTTTTTCTTCCAGCTCGGGGCTGCGGTCAAAGTGGTCTTCGATGATGCTCTGGTTGCGCCCTAAAATGATCAGTATATCGGTGATGCCGGACCGAACAGCCTCCTCAACCAGATACTGAATCGCGGGCTTGTCCACGATGGGCAGCATTCCCTTTGGCATTGCCTTTGTTGCGGGCAGCACACGTGTGCCAAGACCTGCGGCGGGGATCACGGCTTTTGTGACTTTCTTCATGGCTTTCTGTCTCCTGTTCATATTATAATGCAAAGCTGTATTCTTTGCTGAACGTGCGGATCGTCAACCGTACATCGCAGCCAGCAGGTCAGCGATGTTTGGACCAAGTGCCAAAGAAATAATGCTGGAAAACAGCGCAATCAATACAAAACAGCCAAACACGGCGGCGATGCTTGTACCGCCTTGCGCCGAAAGCACGGCACGCCGCTTTTCCGGGTCAGGGAATTCGGCACAGATCCGGCGAATACGTGCACCGGCATCTTTGCGGTAAAGCCACTTGCCCCAAAAGCCGCGCACAAGCATCAGTAAAAAGCTCAATACATTGCAGATGCGTGCCATGATGATCAGTGCTGAATCACTGAGCCCAGGCGACAGGCTGCTGCCGGAAATCTGCATCATATCGATGATAGAAGGCGTCATCAGCAAGAATTCTGCGGCAAGAAAGGCGAAGGCGGGCTTCCATGCTTTGCGGTAAAAAAAGTAAAAAGGTCCAAACAGCAATGCGGAAATACTCACAGAAAGTTTGGTGTGCTTAAGCTCGGCCAGCGCATAAGAAGCCATGTACTGTGGGGCTGCACGCCCGATGTAGTCACGCCAGTCTCTGCACGAAATGCCGTCAAGCGTCTCACCAGGGCCAAAAGCGGCATGAATTTGCTGCTCAAGTGGGTCATCGTGACTCTCCTGGGTTTGGCGGTAGATGCTGTCATAATCGAAGCTCTTTTCAGACCCGTTCGCAGCTCTGTCAGAAGGCTGTTCGGTCTGGGCGGTTTCAATCGGCAGCGGTTTGCCGCAGCAGCGGCAAAAAGATTCACCGCGCAATGTGCGCTCACCGCAGCTGGGGCAGGTGCGCAGCTCGGAAGGCTGATACGGAAATTTCCACTCAAAGCCGGCCTTGTGCTCAAGGACGTGTGCACAAGCACCACGCTTATCGTAGCATGTGCGGTGATAGGGGGCACCACAGTCCGGACACACAACGATATCGTCCGTAAGTGTTAACGGTTTGCCGCAGCTTTCGCAGGGGCAGCCATAATATTTTGGCATGATTTCCTCCTTGATAAGGTTCATACTGGTATTATACTCTCTGCCGGCTGAAAAGAAAAGCCATAAATCATCAAAATTCCGGCAGGATGATTATTTTACCTCTTTACTTTAACATGATTTGCCGCTATACTAATGAAGTATCTGTGTACATTCTGTATCTTTTGCTGTATCCTTTGGCAAAGGCGGCAGAAGAGATTTACCTTATAGATTTATCGGTTTTGACATACTGAGAGAACGAGAGGAAACAAAATGATTACCATTGATGAACTGAAGGTTCAGCTGGCTGATTACGACAAGGCCGTCAAGGATCTGGAAGAGGCACTTGCAATTGAGGCAAGCCGCAAGCGTGTGATGGAGCTTGAGCATACCATGACCCGTCCCGGCTTTTACGATGACGCAGACCTGAGCAAAAAGGTTTTTGATGAGGTGGGCGACCTGAAGGCAAAACTCGGTCGGTACGAAAAGCTGCAAGGACTGTACGATGATGCGGAAACGATGCTGGAAATGCTGGACGAGGAGTACGATCCGGCTATGATTCCGGAGGCAGAGGAGTCCGTTGGCGCAGTGGGCAAGGCTGTGGATGAGTTGCAGCTGATGACGATGCTGAATGGCGAATATGACCACAGCAATGCGATTCTTACCTTCCATGCTGGCACTGGCGGTACCGAGGCGCAGGACTGGGCGGAGATGTTGTACCGCATGTACAATAAGTGGGCTGCTGCGCACGGTATGACGGTCGAGGTGCTGGATTATCAGGATGGTGATGAGGCTGGCATGAAGAGTGCTTCCATCATGGTAAAGGGCGCAAATGCATATGGTTTGATGAAGAGCGAAAACGGTGTACACCGACTTGTGCGTGTGTCCCCGTTTGACGCAAATGCACGTCGCCAAACAAGCTTTGCTTCGCTTGAGGTCATGCCGGAGTTGGATAACACCATCCATGTGGATATCCGCCCGGAGGATATTGAAATGCAGGTTTATCGTTCTTCCGGTGCAGGTGGACAGCACATCAACAAAACGTCCTCCGCTGTCCGGTTGATCCATAAGCCTACCGGTATTGTCGTCAGTTGCCAGACACAGCGCAGCCAGTTCCAGAACCGCGACTACGCCATGGAAATGCTGAAGGCAAAGCTGTACCAGATCGCACAGCAGCAGCATATGGACAAAATCGAGGACATTAAGGGCGTGCAAAACGAGATTGCATGGGGTCACCAGATCCGCAGCTATGTGTTTATGCCGTACACGATGGTCAAGGACCACCGCACAAGCTATGAGACAAGCAATGTCAATGCTGTAATGGATGGCGATATCGACGGGTTTATTTTTGCGTACCTTAAAGCAGCCAGCCGCGGTGAGCTGCAGGATGCCTGATTTTTGATGAACCAGCCCCCAAAATAGATGTACAGAAAACGCTCATGCACAGCTTCCGTCAGGAAGCGGCATGAGCGTTTTTTATTCCAGGTCCGGCAAAATGTCCGGCCAGAGCGACTGCTCTTGCCGTGCGGCGGCAAAGTAGCAATCCAGATACATTTTGTTTGCTGCGGAAATAATGGTGCTGCGAAGCAGATGTCTGTCCGGCGTGGCGTCAGCATCTAAATCCTGTATGGTTGAATTACAGCAAAAAACGTACGGCAGGCAATTTTCCAGCTCATCGCAAAAGCAGTCGTAGGCGTCCGCTGCTGTGTAGTGCGCACGCTGGATCGCAAACAATGCCTGGATATTCTCCAGCGACAAAATCGTCTTGACAACAGCAATATAAATAAGACTGGCTAGATGCTCGCGCGTGTATTTTTTCCTGACAGGGTGGCTTATCATGCCTTTCTTCACGTAGTTGCTCACCATGGAGGAGGTTAATTCCACGCCCGGAAAACTGCGGAAATACCCATTGACATACTGCACAGTCTGATCCAGATACAGCCCGACATCCGGCAGATCGCGGTATCGAGGCAAAGCAAAGCCTGCTGCACAGGCGGCGGTGCGCTTGATCGTTTCGTTTTTCATGGCACAAGTATAGCGCATTTTTGGAATCCGGTCAATGCATTTGAGATCACCTGTACAAGTTTTTCTAAAACGGCTTGACAGGTTTTTGAAAAACTGATATGATGATTTTGCAAACGGCAACAAAAATCACATGATGGGAGATAGAAGCTATGAAGGCAAGGGTCGTTGTGGACTCCTCCGCAAATCTTTATACAATGAAGGATGTTGATTTTGCATGCGTGCCGCTTAAGCTGATCACGGATGAGGCAGAGTATATTGACGATGGCGCGCTGAATGCTGTTGAAGTGGCGCAGACGCTTCGCTCTTACAAAGGCAAAACCAGTACGTCATGTCCTAATGTTGGCGATTGGCTCGCGGCCTACGATGGTGCGGATGAGATTTATGTAATCACGATCACGGGCACGCTGTCGGGCAGCTGCAACGCTGCCCAGCTTGCGGCAGATGAGTATAAAGCTGTACATCCTGCGGCTCGCATTTTTGTGCTCGACAGCCTTTCAGCGGGTCCAGAGCTGCGGCTCCTTGCTGAAAAGCTGGCGTCTCTTGTTAAATCGGAGCTCTCTTTTGATGAAATTTGCGAAAAAATGCTGTGTTATCGACAGCATACACATCTGCTTTTCTCGCTGGAATCGCTGGCAAATCTTGCCCGCAATGGCAGGGTAAAGCCGGCGGTTGCTGCAGTTGCACGTGTTTTGGGCATCCGTGTAATCGGCCGTGCAAGCGATGTTGGTGAGCTGGACGTGCTGTGTAAAACCCGTGGTGAACACGGAGCACTCGAACGTATTGTTCTGGAACTTAAGGCAAACGGTTTTTCCGCCGGACGTGTTCGCATCGATCATTGCGGAAACCCTGCGGCTGCAGAGCGGCTGAAAAAAATGATCCATGCGGTGTGCCCGCACGCAAGAGTGGAAGTAGGCGTGTGCGGTGCCCTGTGCAGCTACTATGCTGAGCTTGGCGGCTTGATGATTGGCTACGAAGACGATACTGCGCTTACGCTCAATTGAAAGCGGAACATACACCACGCATCTTGAAAAAACTCCGAAACAGCGGTATACTCTACTATATTAAAATTGAAATGTACCCAATTATTTAGGAGAAAAAATGCTGTTTCGTTTGCCGATTAAAGTTTTAAGCAGGTTGTTCAACCGTGTGTCGATCACGGTGATTTTGGTTTTGCTGCAGGTTGCGTGGGGGCTGTGGGCATTTTTTTCTCTTACCACAGGGCGTGTATGGGTCAGCATGACCCTCAACGCACTGAGCATTGTTATTATTTTGTATCTGGTGCGCAAAGATGAAAATAGTGCCTATAAAATCGGCTGGATCGCATTGATCGGTTTTTTGCCGCTGCTTGGAGGTGCGCTTTATCTGGCATTCGGCAACAAAAGACCGTCCCGCCGACTGCAAGAGCGGATGCACCCTGTCGAGCTTGCGCATCGCACGGAGCTGTCGCAATGGCCGGGACAAATCGAGGGCCTGGATGCCAGCAGTTTAGGTCTGAGCAGGTATATTGCCAAATACGGGCCATTTCCGGCGTGGAAAAATACGTCGACACACTATTTTTCTTGCGGGGAGGAGATGTACCCAAGTCTTTTGGAAGATTTGGAGAGCGCTGAGAAATTTATTTTTCTGGAGTTTTTTATCATCCACACCGGTAAAATGTGGAGCAGTGTGGAGCAGATTTTGCGCCGTAAAGCCGCACAGGGTGTGGATGTGCGATTGATTTATGATGACTTCGGCTGCCTCACAGGACTTCCTGGAGATTTTATCATTCAAATGGAACGTGCGCATATCCGTTGCGTACCGTTTAACCCTGTGATACCGCTCGTTTCCCTTGTTATGAACCATCGTGATCACCGTAAAATTGTCGTGATCGATGGAAACATTGCCTACAATGGCGGTATCAATCTGGCGGATGAGTATATCAATGAGGAAGTGCGTTTCGGCTACTGGAAGGATGCCGCTGTGCGCATTCAGGGCGCTGCGGTCTGGAATTTTACGGTGACCTTTTTGAATTTCTGGAATTCGTTCCGTACAAGTGAAAGTGATTATTCACCTTTTCAGCCGGATAAAGAGGCTTTACCGAAAGAATCGGATGGTGTTGTACAGCCTTATGCAGACAGCCCGCTGGACAATGAGCCTGTGGCAGAAACGGTCTACCTCAATATCCTGGAGCAGGCGCAGCAGTATGTCTACATTTACACGCCATACCTTGCAGTCGGTGAGGAAATGCTGGATGCACTGAAAAATGCTGCAAAAAGAGGTGTTGAGGTCAAGCTGATTCTGCCGGGTATCCCGGATAAAAAGCTGGTGTACCGACTCAGTCGGTCGTATTACGTTCCTCTGCTGCGTGCCGGTGTTAAAATTTATGAATTTACACCAGGCTTTTTGCATGCGAAATGCTATGTGAGCGATGACCGCGTTGCTGTGGTCGGCAGCATTAACATGGACTACCGCAGCCTTTTTTTGCACTTTGAAAGCGGTACACTGTTGATGCACAGCAGTCAGGTAATTGCTCTGCGTGAGGATGTAAAAAAGACGCTTTCCAGATGCCGCCGTGTTGAACTGGACGACTGCCGTACTAACATCCCGGGCACGTTGCTGGATAGTGTTTTGCGCTTGCTTAGTCCGTTGATGTAAATAGCTCTAAAACCGCCGTGGCTGTATGGCTCACGGCGGTTTTTGCTGTGCATTGCGCTTGCAAACAGGATGTCTGCGCGCCGGAAAATGTGCAAAGTGCAAAATTTACGTGTTGTCTCTTGCCAAACACAGGCAAAAGCGTTATTCTATATTCACGGTTTATCAATTTATCACAGTAAAGTACTAAAATAAGAGGGAAACGGAGGACTCTGTTATGAAACGTATCGTATCTGCATTTTTGGCGGGTGCTATGGCACTTGGCCTTGCGGCCTGCGGCGGCTCTTCGTCCGGCACGGCAACAGCATCTTCAACGGCGGCATCCGCATCCGCATCTGCTTCTGCGGTATCGACGGACAGTGATTTGGATTATATTAAAGAAAAGGGAAAACTGATCATCGGGTATACGGTATACGAGCCTATGAATTATACCGATGCAGACGGTAATTTTACGGGCTTTGACACCGAGCTTGCTACCGCCGTGTGTGAAAAGCTGGGTGTTGAGCCGGAGTTTGTTGAGATCAACTGGGACACAAAGATTGTTGAGCTGGATGCTAAGAGCATTGACTGCATCTGGAACGGCATGACCCTGACGGATGACATCATGGCAAATGCGGCATGCACAAAGGCATACGCTAAAAATGCACAGGTCGTTGTCACCAAGGATGGCACACAGTATGCATCTACCGCAGATCTGATTGGCAAGACGGTCGTTGCAGAGGCAGGCTCTGCAGGCGAGACGGCGATTACAGAAAATGAGGACCTGGCACAGGCGGATTATGTATCGAAGTCTGTGCAGACGGATTGCCTGATGGAGGTAGCGGCAGGCACTGCGGATGCAGCTGTTTTGGACCTGACTTTGGCAAGTGCCATGATCGGCGAGGGCACAGATTATTCTGACCTGAAGATTGTGGATGAGCTGAACGCTGAAGAATATGGTGTTGCCTTCCGCAAGGGGAGCGATGCAGCTGAGGCAGTGGATGCGGCTTTCGATGAATTGAAGACTGACGGTACGATGGATGCTCTGGCTGAAAAGTACGAGCTCACGCTGGCAGATTAAAACAGCGGTAAGCAAAAGGGGCAGACGGGGAAAGGCACTTCCTTGTCTCGCCCTTTTGGCTGTTACGGACAAAACGGATGATGTTTGAAAAGATGGGTGTGTTCTTGTGGCTGTGATTTTACAGCGCCTTTCCGGCGCATTTCTCCTTAATTGCGAGTTGTTTGCTTTGACACTGCTGTTTTCGCTGCCGCTTGGTCTGGTGGTTGCACTTGGATCGATGAGCCGCTGCAAACCGCTTTCCGGGGCAGTCAAAACGTTTGTTTGGGTCATTCGCGGTACGCCGCTGATGCTCCAGATTATTGTGATTTATCTTGGACCGGGCCTGATGGGTATGAATAACCCGTGGCCCTCCGGTTCGGGCGGTCGTTTGGTTGCCGCTGTTGTAGCATTTGCAATCAACTACGCCTGTTACTTCTCTGAGATCTACCGCGGCGGCATCGAGGCGATACCGAAGGGACAGCAAGAAGCCGGACAGGTTTTGGGCATGACAAAAAGCCAAATCTTTTTTAAGGTGACGCTTTTGCAGGTGATCAAGCGGATTCTGCCATCGATGGGCAACGAGATTATAACGCTTGTCAAGGATACATCGCTTGCCAACACGATTGCAAACAAAGAAATTATCATGATGGCAAAGGAGTACAGCGCAAAAGGTCTTATCTGGCCACTGTTTTCAACGGCGATCTTCTTTTTGGTATTTGTCGGCGCATTGACCCTGCTGTTTGGCTGGGCTGAAAAAAAGATGGATTATTTCCGTTGCTGAGGAGGTACGAACATGGCATTACTGGAAGCTGCCCATATCAGCAAAAATTTCGCTCAGACCAAGGTGCTTAAGGATATTTCACTTTCGCTGAATCGGGGTGAGGCACTGGCGATCATCGGCTCGTCCGGCTCCGGCAAAACGACACTGCTGCGGTGCCTGAATTTTTTAGAGACTCCTGATACCGGCAAAATCATCGTCAATGGCGAGACAATGTGGGATGCTGCCGATCCTGCAACGCAAAAAGAAAGTGAAGTGCGCAAAAAGCGTCTGCACTTTGGACTTGTCTTCCAAAACTTCAACCTCTTTCCGCAGTACACCGCACTGCAAAACGTGATGCTCGCACAAGAGCTTCTTGCAAAAGAAAAACCGGATTACAAGTCTAACAAAAAGCAGTACCATAAGCAGATAGAGCAACAGGCGCAGGAACTTCTGGCGCAGATGGGTCTCTCCAAGCGTGCGGATCACTATCCGCATCAGCTCTCCGGCGGACAGCAACAGCGTGTCGCAATTGCACGTGCGCTGGCATTGCACCCGGATATCCTTTGCTTTGATGAGCCAACCAGTGCACTCGACCCGGAATTGACAGGCGAAGTGTTGCGCGTTTTGCGTGACCTTGCAGACCGTAAGACGACGATGATCATCGTGACGCACGAGATGAATTTTGCCCGTGATGTGGCAGACCGTATTGTGTTTATGGACGGCGGCGTCATTGTAGAAGAGGGGCCTGCAAAAGAGGTGATCGACAACCCGAAAGAATGGAGGACAAAGCAGTTTTTGTCGCATTACGGACAGACGGTGATTTGACGCAGGGGCGAGCCGCGGCATACCAGCCGTTGCTGAGCAGAATAGACAAATAATTCAATCGTGTTCTGTCTATGTTGTACATAAAATTTCCTGACAGTACTTGAAAAATGCCTATGCGACGATTATAATACCATACGAGTTGTTGGAAACGTCCTGCTCAGTCTGGCAGGGCGTTTTTTATGGGTGTTTTTAAGGACCCTTGAAGGAGGGCTTTTTATGACAAAGGATATGACGCAAGGCAGTCCGCTGAAGCTGATCCTCGCTTTTGCGGTGCCGCTTATGCTGGGCAGCTTGTTCCAGCAATTTTATAACCTGGCGGATACAATTATTGTAGGACGCTTTGTTGGCGTGGAGGCGCTGGCGGCTGTTGGCAGCGTCGGTAGCCTGAACTACCTCGTTTTGGGGTTTGTGAACGGCATCGCATGCGGCTTTTCCATCCCTATTTCGTGGGCGTTTGGCGCAAAGGATCAGTGTGAAATGCGCCGCTATACAGCGAATACGGTGTGGATGGCCATTGGTTTTGCCGCAGTGCTTACGGTTGGTACAGTTGCACTGACCCGTACAGTGCTGGTTTTGATCAACACGCCGGCGAATATCATCGACCTGGCAGATGTGTACATCCGTACCATTTTTGCCGGCATTCCGTTTACGATGCTGTATAACGTTACCAGTGCTCTGATGCGTGCGCTGGGCGACAGCAAGCGCCCGCTGTATTTTTTGCTTGTAGCAAGTTTTTTAAATATCGGTCTCGATCTGTTTTGCATCATTGTACTCAACTGGGGCGCATTTGGCGCAGCCTTTGCGACGGTGTTCAGCCAGGCGGTGGCAGGTCTGGGCAGTCTGATTTACATTATAAGGCATTATCCGGAGCTCCGTTGGAGCAGAGAGGAGGGCAAGCTCAGCAAAGCACATTGCCTGAAACTGTGCAATATGGGCATCCCTATGGGGCTTCAGTGCAGCATTACGGCAATCGGCGGCGTGGTTCTGCAGGGCGCAGTCAACGGTTTGGGCAGCAACATCGTTGCGGCGCAAACTGCGGGCAGCAAGGCATCGCAGTTTTTGTCTGTCCCGCTGGAGAGCATTGGTACGGCGATGACGACCTATGCAAGCCAGAATATGGGCGCAAAGGATCTGGGCCGTGTGGATCATGGCGTGAATACGGCGCTTGGCATCGGCTGCGTTTATAGTGTTGCAGCGTTTTTGACCCTGCGTGTCCTGGACAAACCGTTGATCGGTCTCTTCCTTGACAGTGCGCAAACCGAGATCATGGCAAATGCGCAGCGCTTTATCTTCTGGAACAGCGTTTTTTATATCCCTCTGGCCGTGCTGATCATTTACCGCTACACGATTCAGGGCCTGAGCTATTCCGGTCTTGCAATGTTTGCCGGTGTAGCCGAAATGGTGGCACGCGCTCTGGTGGGTCTTCTGGTCCCGATGCTTGGTTATTTTGCCGCATGCATTGCAAACCCTGTTGCGTGGTTTTTTGCCTGCGGATTTTTGATCCCGGCCTATTTTGCGGTGCGTCGCCGCTTGTATGCCGAGAAGGACGCCAGTGCACCGGGAGAAAAATTGTAAAGAATATTTTGGAGCGCAAGCCCTTTCTGACCCGCAGAGAGGGCTTTTTTTGTTTGCCAAAATTGAAAAAATAGACTATACTATATCCGTATGTGCTTTACGCAAACGGCTGGACTGTGACGGGAGATGAGGAAAATGGAGCAGGAGCTGGAAAAACTGGAGGGCACGGTTGAGGATATCATCTTTGAAAATACAGATAACGGTTACACCGTATTTGAAGTATCCGGCGGCGGTGTTCTGACCGTTGTTTGCGGGGTCGTGGGTGAGCTGCATTCGGGTGAAACGGTGATCTGCCGGGGCAGATACGAGAACCATGCGACCTACGGCAGACAATTCCATGCCACAGAGTGTCAGACGGATATGCCAAAGGACATGGAGGCTGTTTATGCGTTTCTCGCCAGCCGCTCACTGCCGTATATCGGCGCAAAGACAGCCGAAAAAATAATCAGCAAATTCGGCGCAGAGTCCCTTGAGGTGATTGCAAATGATCCGGCACGGCTGACGCAGATACCGGGCATTTCGCCGGACAAGGCAGACCGTATCCAGCAGGAATTCAAACGCATGTTTGGCATGCGGGAGCTGATCGCCTATCTGTCGCAGTTCGAAATCAGTCCAAGGCGTTCGATGGAAGTTTTTCGCACATTTGGACCGGGCGCAATGGATGCGATCCGGAAGAACCCGTATTTACTCTGTGGCGAACCGCTGCAGCTGGATTTTCGGCATGCGGACAGCATAGCCCAGTATTACCACATGGAGGGAGATTGTGCGCAGCGCCTGGAGGCTGCACTGCTGCGCACCCTACGCCATAATGCCGGCAATGGGCATACATGCCTGCCGCAGACGCAGCTGATTGAAACGGCTGCAAAATTTATTCATCAACCGCAGGAAAAGCTGATGGATGCTCTTGTGCAATGCCTTGCGTCCGGTCAGCTTGAGCAGCACAGATTTGCCGGAGCGGATTATATTTATCTGCCGGATCTCTTTGAGGCGGAACAGGCGATAGCAGACCGTATCGCCTTGCTGACAAAGCGCGAAAAGAATATGGTGCATAATCTTGAGCGCGACATTCAGGTCTTAGAGCTCACACAAGGGTTTTCGTATGCGCCTTTGCAGCGTGAAGCGATCCGCAAGGCAATGACAGAAAACTGTCTGGTGCTTACCGGCGGACCCGGTACCGGTAAAACGACAACGGTAAATGCGATTTTGCAGCTGCTGGAGACCCGCGCCGAGCGTGTGGCACTGTGTGCGCCTACCGGGCGTGCTGCAAAGCGTCTGAGTGAATTGACAGGACGCAAGGCATCTACCATTCATCGTTTGCTGGAGGTGGACTACACCGGCGGCGTGGTCAGTTTTATTCATAACGAAAAAAATCTTCTTAAATACGATGTCATCATTCTCGATGAGATGAGTATGGTGGATGTCAAGCTGCTTCAGTCCCTGCTGGCAGCGCTGCGTTACAGCTGCAGGATCATTATGGTAGGTGATGCCGATCAGCTGCCCAGCGTGGGCCCGGGTAATATCCTGGGCGAGATCATCCGCAGCCGCCTTGTGCCGACTGTTTGTCTGAATGAGATTTTCCGTCAGGCTGTACACAGTCTGATCGTTGAAAATGCACACCGTATTATTACTGGCGAACCGCTCAAAAGAGGCTGTAAGCAGGACGATTTCTTTTTTGTTGAGGCGGACGGAAATGCGGCGCAAAAGCTGGTGTGCGACCTTGTCACAACACGTCTGCCGAACACCTACCATTTTGACCCGATCCGCGATATACAGGTGCTTTGTCCGACAAAGCTGGGGCCTACCGGTACACAGGCGTTAAATGTTGAGCTGCAAAACCTGCTTAACCCGGAGCAAAAGGGCAAACCGCAGCTGCAAAGCGCCGCACGGGTGTTCCGTGTAGGGGATAAAGTGATGCAGGTGCGCAATAATTACGAAATTATATGGAACCGTATCGGCGGCGAGCAGGGAGTAGGTGCATACAACGGAGACATCGGCATTGTTGAAAGCATCGATGTGCGTACGCGCTCCATGGTGGTGCGTATGGATGACCGCAGACTTACCTACCCGGCGGAAAACCTGAATGAGTTGGAAATTGCATATGCGATCACCGTCCATAAAAGCCAGGGCAGTGAGTTTCCGGCGGTTATTTTGCCGGTTGCGCAGGTGCCGCCGCGTCTTTGCTACCGCAATCTGTTTTATACAGGCGTGACACGTGCGCGGAAGCTTTGTATTGTGGCAGGGCGCAGAGACGTCGCTAACAGTATGATGAGCAATGTCCGCCAGAATCTGCGTTACAGCGGGCTGTGCGAGCTCTTGCGTGAGGCGCTTCCGCCGGAGCAAAAGATGATGGAAAATGCGTGAGGGTTTGTATACTTTTTTTGTCAGATATGATATACTGACAGCGATTGATGTTTTACGGTGGACTGTATTTGACCGGAGTTGAATAGAATAGAGGAATAGAAAGGAATGTAAGTTTATGGCTCAAAATGATATCGGCATTGATCTTGGTACGACCACGATCATTATTGCACAGGAGGGCAAAGGCGTGGTGCTTAACCAGCCCAGCGTTGTTGCGGTCGATACCCGCAAGGATGTCGTGCTTGAGGCGGGTGACAAGGCCCTTGCGATGGTTGGACGCACGCCGAATTATATCTCCGCCATTTTCCCGTTGAAGGACGGCGTCATCAGCGACCACACAATGACACGTGAGCTGATTTGCCGCTTTGTTAAGCAGGTTTACAGCTCCCATATGATCAAGCCTCGTGTGGCTGTGTGTGTGCCTGCGGCAATTACAGGCATCGAAAGCGATGCTGTGGTGGAGGCAGTCGTTGCTGCCGGCGCCCGTCAGGTCTACCTGATCGATGAACCCATAGCGGCCGCTCTCGGCTCCGGGATCGATATCACAAAGCCGGATGGACAGATGATCATCGATATCGGCGGCGGCACGACGGATATTGCCGTGCTCAGCCTCGGCGGCAAAGTCAAGGCTACCAGCGTACGTGTAGCAGGCAACCACTATGACGACGAGATCCTCAAGCACGTGCGCAATAAATTCAGCATTGCAATCGGTCAGCGCACGGCAGAAGAACTGAAAAAGCACGTGGCATGCTGCCCCCAGAAGACAGACTTCAACGAAACGATGGAGATCAAAGGCCGCAGCCTTCTTAACGGGTTGCCAGTACGTGTAAATGTTTCTACCAGCGACCTCTACGAGCCTGTCATGATGCTTAGCGAGCAGATCGGTGTTGCCGCACATCAGGTGCTTGAGAAAACACCGCCGGAGCTGGCCGGTGATATCTTCCGCAACGGCGTTATGCTTACGGGCGGCGGCAGTCAGCTGCATGGTCTGACGGACTACCTCAGCCAGAAGCTCAAGGTAAATGTTGTTGTATCGCCTGACCCGGTAAACTGCGTTGCACTGGGCACAGCGATGAGCCTTAGCATCAACGATAAGCTCGAAACAGGTTTTATGGACGCAACACCGCGCATCGGTCGTCGTTGAAAAACTTGTTTGGCCGTGTTTGTGCACGACAATAGCAAATCCGAACAGGCACAACTGTGAAAGAAAGTGCCTGTTTTTTGTTGAAATGGGACGTGAAATGGGGTATAATATACCCAAATTGTTTTTGCAGGGGTGCGCCTTGTGTCTCTGCGAAAAAATAAGAAACAGGAGGTAACCCATGGATTTAGGTAACGATGTTGTGATTACCATAACCGGTATCGTGCTTGTCTTTGCGATTCTGGTTCTGCTCATGTTTATCATCTTGCTCGAGGGCAAAATTTTTGATGGCATGAACGCGAAAAAGAAGGCTGCCAAGGAGACGCAGGCTGCAAAGGCTGCTCCTGCCGTTAAGCCCGTAGTACCTGTGCAGCAGGCCGCTGCACCTGCCCCGCGGGTGGAGGCAGGTGTCCCCGGCGACGTTGTCGCTGCAATTGCTGCTGCGGTTTACGCACTGGGCAATGGCAAGTACACCTTGCGTGCGGTGCGCCGTGGCGCAAACAGCTGGGGCAAGGCTGGCGTCAATGACACCACCGCACCCTTTTAACACAGGAGGAACGAAATGTCACAGTTTATTGAAACCTTAGTCGGTATTTTTACCTCCTCCGGTTTTGCACAGTTTGGTGAGCCGGGCGGCTACCTGTATGCCGTGATGATTTGCGTGGGTTGCTTTTTGCTGTACCTTGCAATCGTGAAGGAGTTTGAGCCCCTGATTCTGTTGCCGATGGCTTTTGGTATGATCCTTGCAAACCTGCCCGGCAGCGGCATCATTCACATGCAATACTTTGTTGGCGATGGTCTGGAGCACCCGATGTGGGTAGAGATCCTCAACAATGGCGGTCTGGCAGATATGCTTTACATGGGCGTCAAGCTGGGCATTTATCCGCCGCTGATCTTCCTGGGCATCGGCACTATGACAGACTTTGCACCGCTGATCTCCAACCCCAAGAGCCTGCTGTTGGGTGCAGCTGCTCAGTTCGGTATTTTCGGTACCTACATGGGCGCACGTCTGCTTGCGGCTACCGGCTTGGTCGACTTTACACAGAAGCAGTCCGCTGCTATTGCCATCATCGGCGGTGCAGACGGTCCTACCGCTATCTTTGTCACTACTCGTCTGGCGCCTGAACTTCTGGGCAGCATTGCAGTTGCGGCATACAGCTACATGGCCCTTGTCCCTGTTATTCAGCCTCCCATCATGAAGGCATTGACCTCGCATAAAGAACGTGTGGTCGTCATGAAGCAGCTGCGTACCGTTACCAAAACGGAGAAAATTGTTTTCCCTGTTATGGTTACGATCGTCGTTTCTCTGATTGTCCCGGATGCAGCTGTTCTGGTCGGTATGCTGATGCTCGGTAACCTGATGAAGGAGTGCGGCGTTGTTGATCGTATCCAGAAGACCGCAGGCAACGAGTTGATGAACATCATCACTATCTTCCTGGCGCTGTCTGTCGGCTGCACCACCAGTGCCAACACCTTCCTGAACACTCGTACGCTGTTTATCATCGTGCTGGGTCTGATTGCTTTCTCGTTTGGTACAGCTGCTGGTGTTTTGTGTGGCAAGGTGATGTACCTGGTCACAGGCGGTCAGGTCAACCCGCTGATTGGTTCGGCTGGCGTCTCTGCAGTTCCTATGGCAGCACGTGTTTCTCAAAAGGTCGGTCAGAGCGAAAATCCGCAGAACTTCCTGCTGATGCACGCCATGGGTCCCAACGTTGCCGGCGTTATTGGCTCTGCTGTTGCCGCTGGTATTCTGATCAATATCTTTGGCTGATATGACCTAAATTAGGGCCGTATATCTCAAGCTCACACTGCTTTTGCGGTGTGGGCTTTTTTGTTTGCTAAAACACTGTGCAAGGGCAAGCAAATGTGGTATACTGTAGATTATGGAATTGTGTATCCGGTCATGATGCCGGGTGCAAAACAGAGATAAACAGGTGAAATGATGGCAAATCTTCAGGCAGAATTTTGTGCATTGCGTGATAAATACATTGAAAAACAGTTTGGCAAACTCAACGATATGCAGCGGCAGGCGGTGTTTACAACAAAAGGCCCTCTGCTCATCCTTGCGGGCGCCGGCAGCGGTAAGACGACGGTGCTTGTAAACCGTATCGCAAATCTGATTCGTTTTGGCTCTGCACACGGCTCAATGGATACGCCGCGTGCGGTTACAGAGGAGGATTTGAAAGCCCTTCGGGTTGCTGTCGAGGCGGGCACAGATGCGCCGTCGTGGCTGGAGGGGATGCTGCGTCAAGATGCGGTGCGCAGTTGGAACGTGATGGCAATCACCTTTACAAACAAGGCTGCGGGTGAGCTGAAGGAGCGCCTGCGCAGTATGCTGGGCAGCGAATCGGGTGATGAGGTTTTTGCATCAACCTTTCACTCCGCCTGCGTGCGTATTCTTCGCCGTTGGGCGGAGGAAATCGGTTATCCGCGCAGCTTTACCATTTACGACACGGATGATGTCCAGCGCGTGATGAAAGCTGTATATAAGGATCTGAATGTCGATGACAAGTTTTTACCGATCAAGACTGCAATAAACCAGATGAGCCGCTGGAAGGATCAACTCGTCAGCCCGAAACAGGCACTTGAGACGGTAACAAAAGATACAAAGGGAGTGCTTGAGGCTCGCATTTATTCCGCCTACGAAAAAAAGCTGCACGACGCCGGCGCGTTTGATTTTGACGATTTGATCTATCAGACGGTTTATCTGTTGGCTGAGCATCAGCAGGTACGTGAATTTTACCAGACACGCTATAAGTATCTGCTGGTTGACGAGTACCAGGACACGAGTGTTGCACAGTTTCGACTTGTCAGCCTCCTCACAGGCCCTGAGCACAATATTTGCGTTGTAGGTGATGATGATCAGAGCATTTATCGCTTCCGCGGAGCAACCATTGAAAACATCTTGAATTTCGAGCGCATCTACAAGGGCACCACGACCATCCGTCTGGAGCAGAACTACCGCTCGACATCTAACATCCTGAATGCTGCAAACTGCGTGATCGCCCATAACACCGAGCGCAAAGGCAAGACACTATGGACCCAAAACGGTGATGGAGATAAGGTTCAAGTTTACACAGCCGAAAGTGAGAAGGACGAGGCCAGTCACATTGCAGATGTGATTGGCCAAAACCTGAAAGGCGGCGCAAACCTGGCAGACCATGCTATTTTGTACCGCATGAATGCGCAATCTGCACCGATCGAGGCCTATTTTACACGTGCGGGTATCCCGCATAAAATTGTTGGCGGGCAAAGGTTTAATGACCGCAAAGAGGTCAAAGACATCCATTCGTATATGTCCATCCTGGCAAATCCCCGTGATGATTTGCGGCTGCGGCGCATCATCAATGAGCCTGCACGTAAAATCGGGAATACGACGATCGATTTGATCGCAGATCTTGCGTCACAACAGGGTGTTAGTATGCTCGAGATCATTTCGCACGCTGACGAATATGCAAAGCTTAGCCGTGCAATCTCTCCTCTGCTCAAATTTTGGCAGATTTACCAGCGGCTGCAGCAATCACTTGAGACAAAGACGCTGGATCAGTTTGCCTCAGATGTGATTGCTGTAAGCGGTTACAGGGCAATGTTAGAGGCAGAAGCTGCAAAGGGAAAGGAAGATGCCGCAGATCGTCTGCAAAACCTGGGGCAGCTTGTAAATAATGTGAAAAACTACTGCGACCAGAACGGCGAAGATGCGACTCTGGAAGGCTATCTTGAAGATATTGCGCTGATTAGCGATATCGACAACTACAACGAGAGCGCAGACCAGGTAGTGCTTATGACGATCCACTCCGCAAAGGGGTTGGAATTTCCGTACGTGTTCCTCGTTGGTATGGAGGAAGGCGTATTTCCCGGTGAGATGAGCAAGTACAGCGAAGCGGACATGGAAGAAGAACGCCGCCTTGCATATGTTGGCATAACACGTGCAAAAAAAGAGCTGTTTATCTCAAACAGCGTGACACGTATGCTGTATGGACGCACTCAGCGCAACGAGCCCAGCCGTTTTCTGCGTGAGATCGATCCTGAATATCTGCAAGAAACACGTTCGCCTGCTTTAGAGCGATATGGTCAGACGGGCGGCTGGGGCAGTGGATACGGCTTGTGCAATGATGCGATACCGGGCGGCGCATCCGGTTATTCCGGTGCATCCCGATGGGGAGGCAATGCCTATGGGTATACGAAACCGACATCCCCGGTCGGTGGTTTTGGTACATCTTATAGTAACCGCACAGGTTATTTGAGCCGCGAATACAATGTGAGCCCGGCGAAGGGCTTTGGCTCCGCTTATTCCGGACAGAATACACAAAGATCCGTATCAGCGTTTGATAACTATAAAAACGACGCAGAAACGACACAAAAAGCCGCAAAGCAGATTAACTTTGCAGACGCAAGTACTGCAAAAATGCAGACGAAGAGTGCAAAACGATTTGCGCCCGGTGATATTGTTGAGCATAAGGTTTTTGGGCGCGGCAAGGTCTTGTCGGTGCGGCCGACGGCTGGAGATCAGATTGTAGAGATCAACTTTGATAAGGTCGGCCTGAAAAAGACGATGGCGAACTATGCGCCGTTAACCATAATCACAACGGAGGAATAACTATGATGACAGTTCGCCTGATCGCATATACACCTGAGCCTGAAAAAGTGGTTGCTGCTGCGGCGAAGCTCTGCTACTCCGACGCACATATCACAGATCTGCTGGATGGTCTGGATGAGGAAAAGACGGCTAAATTTTTGACGATGCTCAGCGACCTTGGGCATGCAAGCCCCATTGAGCATGCAAGCTTTACATTCGGGATCGAGGGTGTCAGCCGTACGCTGCTGGCGCAAATAACACGCCACCGCATTGCTTCGTTTAGTGTTCAGAGCCAACGCTATGTCCGCTTAGACGATTTCCGCTATGTTGTACCGCCTGAGATCGAGGCTGTGCCACAAGCAAAGCAGGCTTTTTTGGACAGCATGAAAGAAGATGCAAAGCGCTACCTGGACCTGGCGCATAAGCTGGAGGAGGGACACACCGCTCGCCTTATGGCAGAGGGTATGTCAGAAAAGGCAGCACGTGCGAAGGCTTCGAAAATGGCGAATGAGGACGCCCGCTTTGTCCTGCCGAATGCGTGTGAGACGAAAATGGTTGTCACCATGAATGCGCGCAGCTTGCAAAATTTCTTCCATTTGCGCTGCTGCAATCGTGCTCAGTGGGAAATCCGTGAGCTTGCGGAGCAGATGTTCCGACTGGTTTACCCTGTGGCACCTCATATTTTCCGCACGGCCGGTCCGGCTTGCGTGTCGGGGCCTTGTCCGGAGGGCAAGATGTGCTGTGGCAAGACGGCGCAGGTGCGTGCTAATTATGCATCGATAAAAGGAGAGGTCGAGGCATGAAGGGCAAATTGATTGTTCTGGAGGGGCTTGACGGCAGCGGCAAGGGTACGCAGGCAAAGCTTCTGGCAGAAAACCTTAAGTCTGCGGGCAGGCCGGTGCGTGAGATCACATTTCCGGATTACGCCTCCGACTCCAGTGCGCTTGTAAAGATGTACCTTGCAGGGCAGTTTGGCGATAAGCCGGACGACGTGAATGCGTATGCGGCATCCAGTTTTTATGCGGTTGACCGCTATGCAAGCTATAAGACGAATTGGGGCGATTTTTATCAGCAGGGCGGTATTTTGGTAGCTGACCGCTATACAACGTCCAATGCTGTTCATCAGTGCTCAAAGCTCCCTCAGCCGCAGTGGGATGACTTTCTGAGCTGGCTGTTTGATTACGAATTCCGTCTGCTCGGCTTGCCATCGCCAGACCTTGTGATTTACCTGCAGGTTGACCCGGCTGTCAGCCAGAAGCTTATGTCGCAGCGGTATCATGGTGATGAAAGCAAAAAAGATGTGCACGAGCGAGATTTGGAGTATCTGGCACGCAGCCGGCGTGCTGCCGAATACTGTGCGCAGACCCTGGGCTGGCGTACTGTGCATTGCGCAGCGGGAGACACTATGCGTAGTATAGAGGATATCCAGGCGCAGGTAAGTGCGCTTGCACATGAGATTTTGCTGTAAAACACGTTTTGCAGCGTAGTATTGTGGCAATTGAGGGAGGTCTTTGTTGAATGTATCGTTTGATGCAGCCGTCAGACAAGGCGGCGGTACTGTCTCTGTGGCAGACAGAACGTGAAGAGCCGGCTGAATTTGCCGATAAAGTCCTGACGCAATTTGCGGGGGAAGACAATGTGTACCTTGCAGAGGAAAATGGCGACGTGCTTGCTGTTGCTTTGGCAGTTCCTGTTACCTTGCAAGGGCGAACCGGCAGCTATCTGTATGGTTTGTGCGGGCAGGGCAGCTTGATCCTTGCCGGATTGATTGATTACCTTTGCGCACAGCAAAAGACGCGCGGGGCGCTGTTCACGGTTGCTGTGCCTGCAGATGCATATCAGCAGACGCTTTTACAGGATAAAGGCTTTGAGAAGGCGTTTGCTCTGCGCTGTCTTTCACGCAACATAGAGCGAAACCTGTGGAGTCAAGCGGAGTTTGACACCATTACCGCAAAAAAGCTCTGCGAATTGCGGGAGCACTTTTGGCGTGATACAGTTTTGATCAGTCCGGAGCGTATGTGCGTTGTCCTTGGAGATCTGTATTCACGCGGGGCAACGATCGTTACGAACGAGCATGCTTACGGGGTCTACTTCCGCAAAGAGGACACACTCTTCTTTGTGGAAATGATGGCAGATGATGATCGTTCGGCTGAAAAGCTGATGGAAGCTGCCCGTGAGAAGGAAGTCATCGTGGAAAAGGCGGTAATAACGGTTGGTGCATCACAAACTCTCTTTTTGGGGGAAGGCACACGCCAGGATTATGGCATGATTCGTTTTGAGTGCGAGCCGTTTGATGTGAGCGAGAGCTACATGCGGCTGATGCTTGAAAGTTGATTTTAGCAAAAGGCGGAAAATATGAAGCAGCAGGGTACTCATGAAAAAAAGAAGAGCCATGGCGTGCGCAACGTGATTTTGGCTGTTGTGATATTGCTGGTTTTGGCTGTTTGCGCAGCAGGGTTTACGTTTTACTCCGAAATCAGCGGAGCGGGAGCAGGCGGTAGTGCTGTTACCGTTGAAATTGCGCAGGGAAGCGGTGTTGCCATGATTGCGGCGCGTTTGCAGCAGGCGGGTGTGATCCGCTTTCCGCACCTGTTCCGCTGGTATGTCGGCTGCAAAGGCGCCACGTCAAAACTTCAGTATGGCAGCTTTGAGTTGACTGCTGGCGAAAGCTATGATGCAATCATCGAGGAGCTGAGCCAGTATGCTAAGGCTGAAACGGTTCGGGTGACGATCCCGGAGGGGACCACTGCCACGGCCATTGCAAAAAAGTTGGAAGCCGCCGGTTTGTGTACTGCGGATGATTTTTTGAAAGAGGCGAACGAGGGCGATTTTAGCGAGTTTGCGTTCTGGCAGTATGTGCCGGACGATTTGCAGGCACCAAACCGCTTTATGAAATGCGAGGGTTATCTCTTCCCGGATACATATGATTTTTTGAAGGATGATACCGTGCACAACTACGTTGCGACGTTTTATGCGCAGTTTGACGCAAAGATAACGGATGAAGTCTACGATGCGCTGGAGCAGCAGGACATGACCTTGTCTGAGCTGGTCACGCTGGCCTCGTTTGTACAGGAAGAGGCAGGCAATGACCAGGATGACAATGTGTCGCAGGTTTTCCGCAACCGTCTTGCGCAGGGCTCGCCCTATCCGAAATTGCAGAGCAATGCCTCGAGCTATATTCAGAGCGATGATGACAATAATTATCTGTGGAACACGGTTGCTGCCTATTATGGCGGCTGGGAAAAAATACCGCAAAACCTGATAGACAGCTACGACACGTACTCGTGTGATGGACTGCCCGCAGGCCCCATTTCTAACCCGGGGCTTGCAGCGATTCGGGCCGCATTGCAGCCTGAATGCGATGATGAAGTGAAAGGATGCTATTTCTTTGTGACAGATCTGACTGGTCATTATTATTATGCTGTCACCTATGCAGAGCATCAGAGCAACTGTGCAGCAGCAGCTGCGGTTAACCGTAAGCAGGCAGCCGGCACAAACCAGTAAGAAAAGGATGGAAGAGCAATGTTGGAAATTCCTGAGCTGCTCGCCCCGGCGGGTGATTTAGAGCGCCTAAAGTATGCAATCAATTATGGCGCGGATGCGGTTTACTGTGGCCTGCCGGAGTTTGGCATGCGCTCGGCACCGGCAAATTTTACACCGGAACAGCTGACAGAGGGTGTGATTTATGCACACGCGCGCGGCCGCAAGGTGTACCTGACGATGAACACCTTGCCGACAAACGACGAGGCTGACCGTTTGCCGGATGCAGTAAAAAATGCTGCCAATGCAGGTGTGGATGCATTTATAGTGGCAGACCTCGGCGTACTTTCTGCCTGCAAAAAAAATGCACCAGATGTTGATGTACATATGTCCACGCAGACGGGTATTACAAATTGGGCGGCAGCAAAAGCAGCGTACGAGCTTGGTGCAAAGCGTGTTGTGCTTGCACGTGAGATGACGTTGCAGGATATTGCTGTTTTGCGTGACAAAACACCGCCTGAGTTGGAGATTGAGGCTTTTGTGCATGGAGCGATGTGCATGAGCGTGTCAGGGCGATGCTTACTTTCAAATTACCTGACAGGGCGTGACTCGAACCGTGGTCAATGCGCACAGCCCTGCCGCTGGAAATATTACCTCAGCGAGGAGACCCGCCCGGGACAACTCTATGAAATTGGCGAGAACGAAAGCGGAAGCTACATCCTCAATGCAAACGATATGTGCACAGCACCCTTTATCGACCTTATTTGTAAGGCGGGTGTTGACAGCCTGAAAATTGAGGGACGCGCGAAGACGTTTTATTACGTTGCCAGTGTGACGGCGGCATACCGTAAGGCTCTTGACGCCTTTTTGACTGACCCTATGAACGATAACTATGAGCTGCCGGCTGAAGTTTATGACGAGCTTGGTAAAACCAGCCATCGTCACTACTCACCGGGCTTTTACTTTGGCCGTGAGCAGGCCAAGCAGGCGACCGACAGCGCTACATACATCCGTGACTGGGAATTTGTTGGCACAGTGGATGATTGGAAGGATGGCGTGGCACAATGCCAGCAGCGCGGTAAGTGGTGCTTAGGTGATACGCTGGAAGCGCTTTGCCCGGATGGACGCAGCATAGCATTGAGCCCGGAATGGATCGAGAACGAAAAGGGCGAGCGTATGCAGAGCACGCCGCATGCGATGGAAAGGTATACGATTCCTACGCCGGAGCTCCCGCCGATGAGCCTTTTGCGTAAAAAGGCATAACTGCCGTAGATACAGCACGACCCCCGCAGGCATGCACCTGCGGGGGTCGTGTGTTTTTGCTTCAATGTTGGATGCGGATATGCTTATTTCACGCTCTGCAAAAAGCGCACAAAGCCCTCACGTCCGGCGTCATCCAGCTTGTAGACACCGGCATCGGTCAAGACCTCGGCAAAGACCTGTCCGATTGCGTCCTGTACGAGGCTGTGGACGTTGTCGGCGTTAAGCTCTGGGTGAGCGGCAAGAATTTCCTGCGCCCACTCGGCATGCTTTTGGATAGCGTCGCCGTACTCACCAACCGGTGTGCGGTTGACCAAAGCCTGTTCCAGCTCGGCAATCTCGCCTTTCAGGCGGCTCGGTAACACAGCCAGACCCATAACCTCAATCAGGCCAATGTTCTCCTTTTTGATGTGGTGCAGCTTTGCGTGCGGGTGGTAGACACCAAGAGGATGCTCCTCGGTCGTGATATTGTTGCGCAGAACAAGATCCAGCTGGTATTTGCCGTCACGCATACGGGCGATCGGTGTGATCGTGTTGTGCGGTTCGCCGTCTGTCTCGGCATAAATAAAGCAAGCCTCATCTGTATAGCTGCGCCACGCAGTCAAAATTTTGTCAGCAAGCTCTACCAGTCGGTCATCGTTTTCGCTGGTCAGTCGGATGCAGCTCATCGGCCAATGTACGATTCCTGCCTCAACATCCTCATAGCCATCAAATGCCCAGGGCTTTTCAATGGGCGCCTTGGCCATGGCGAATTCATAATGACCGCCCTGGAAGTGGTCGTGGCTTAAGATGCTGCCGCCGACGATCGGCAAATCAGCATTGCTGCCTACAAAATAATGTGGGAACAGCCCGACGAAGTCCAGCAGCTTACGGAACGTGGCGCGTTCGATCTTCATGGGAGTATGCTGATTGTTGAATACGATGCAGTGCTCGTTGTAGTATACGTAGGGGCTGTACTGCAGGTTCCAGTCGCTGTCATTGATGGTCAGCGGGATAATGCGGTGGTTTTCACGTGCGGGGTGATTCATGCGCCCGGCATAGCCTTCGTTTTCGGCGCAGAGCTGGCATTTCGGGTAAGCGCTCTGCGGGGCAAGCTTTGCTGCGGCAATCGCCTTGGGGTCTTTTTCGGGTTTAGAAAGGTTAATGGTAATATCCAAATCGCCATAAGCGGTCGTTGTAACCCATTTGAGATCGCGTTTGATGCGGTAACGGCGAATGTAATCCGTGTCCTGGCTAAAACGGTAGAACCAGTCGGTAGCAGCCTGCGGTCCATCGTTTTCGTAAAGCTCCTCAAAGTTTGCCCGCACTATGCTTGGACGAGGCGTAAGGACACCCATCAGCTTTGTGTCAAACAGGTCACGTGCAGTGGAATTGTCCGGGCAGACGCAGCGCTCAACGGCATCGTCGACCAGAACCTTCAAAATCGACTCGAGATCGGTGTAGTATACGTCACCCTCAGGGGCTGTAAACTCATCCAGCTGCATCGTCATCAGCAGCTGGTTGCGAATGTAAATTTCGTCCTCAGGCAGGATCAGGCCGGTGTCCAAACCGTAAGCGATAAGCTGTTGAATGGCGGTAGATATCATAACACAGCGCCTCCTTCCGGGCGAATGCTCAGCACGTGGCAGCGACCGGTGCCGAGGATGGTTTCCATGTTTGTCTTAAATTGATCAAGTTCCTCAAGCGGTACAAACGCCTGCACTGTGCCGGCAAAACCGCCGCCATGCACGCGCACAGCACCCTTGCCGTGCAAAAAGTGCTTTGCCGCAGCAATTGTAACAGCCACCTCCTGGTGCTCTTTGTACCCGGCGGGGATCACATTTTGCAGGTACTCCCAGCTGCTGTCGCCGCTTTCGGTGACAAGCTTCAGGAAGGTGTCAAAATCTGCATTGCCCAGTGCGGCAACCTGCTTAGCAACACGCTCGTTGTCCGCATAAACATGGAACGCACGCAGGACGGCACGGTCTCCGCACGCCTTGCGGCATTCCGGTATTTTTGCAATAAATGTCTCAAACGGGACATCACGGAGCACTTTTCCGCCGCATACGGCAGCCACGGCGCAGCAATCGTGCGGCACCGCAGCGTACTCATCGGTGAGATCCGCATGGTCAGCACCGCTGTCCAGAATGCAAAGTGCCAGACCTGCCTTGACGAAGTCGATCTTTACAGGCTCGACGATCGGTGCGGAAGGGTCTGCAAAATCAATGGTCACGATATTGCCAACGCTGGATGCCATCTGATCCAACAAACCGCTGGGTTTGCCGAAATAAACGTTCTCTGCCCACTGACCGATCTGAGCGACTGCGATGGGGGAAAGCTTTTCCGCCATAAAGCAGTCGTTCAGGATAACACCGATCAAAACCTCAAATGCTGCCGAAGACGAAACACCGCTGCCTTTTGGCACATTAGAAGTGATGTACACGTCCAAACCGCTTAATACAGCGCCGCGGTCGGCAAAGGCTTTGCACTCACCGCGCAGAAGGGAAGCGCTCGTGTTCTCTTCCTCCTTGCGGGGGGCAAGGTCTGCCAAATCGATGACACACAGCTCATAGCCTTCACTTTGCACACGCAGCTGGTTCAAAGCATTCGGTGCAGCAGCAGCGATCATATCGATATTCACACTGCCTGCCAGCACACGACCATGCTGATGGTCGGTATGGTTTCCACCAATTTCGGTGCGTCCCGGTGCGCTGTAAAGTCCGGCTTTATCATGTGTTCCAAAAACCTTTTCCAGTCCATCCAGGACGGCAAGGTAGCGCGCGGCATGACCCTTTGTCTGCTCAGCGGAGCAGCAGTAAAGCGCAGCCAGCCGCGCCTCATGCGTGCCGGCTGTAAGCTCCTGCTTCCAAGTTGAAACGGCTTTCATCATAGTTAACGTCCTCCTCCTAGGATGATCGCATTATGCTGTACCGCCACGCCGACGATACAAGACTCACTTTACACTATCATATAAGAAAATCAAGATAATTGCCATGTATTATTGTTGTATTTGGATGAAAAGTTGCAAAAAATTTATCAGACCGATACAAATCAAAACCTTACAGGTGAAATAAAAACGAAATAAAACCTGAAAAAAGCTTGTTGAAATTGCCGATAAAATCGACTTGTATGTCCTGGACAGTGCAAAACGCCGGAAATGGAAAATTGCTTTTCAGGGTAAATGCTGATAAATGCAGGTATATGAAAGGGCGAATGCAGGGTACAGGCGCGCATAAGCACGATTTGTATCGTCTTTTTTAACTTTTTATGAAAAGGCTTGATTTTGGGATAGATATGGTGTATATTAGCACTCGTAAGATGCGAGTGCTAATGACTGCATCTGTCAGACATGACGGGTGGTTCGTTGGGCATCTCTTCTCGTAAGCTGTTAAGCTGCAAACCGGTCTGTCAAGGCTGTAACTGTTATAAAAAAGAGGTTAAGGATTATGGCAAAAAAAGAATTTCAAGCTGAAAGTAAAAAGCTGATGGACATGATGATCAACTCCATCTATACCAATCGTGAAATTTTTCTGCGTGAGCTGATCTCCAATGCTTCGGATGCAATCGATAAGCTCTACTATAAGAGCCTGACGGATACCGCTGTTGGTATGAACAAGGCGGATTTTTGCGTTTTCCTTTCACAGGATAAAGAAAACCGCCTGCTGACGGTATCGGACAACGGTATCGGTATGACCAAAGAGGAGCTGGAGGAAAA
Organism: Oscillospiraceae bacterium; assembly: GCA_963596815.1. Taxonomy (GTDB): domain Bacteria; phylum Bacillota; class Clostridia; order Oscillospirales; family Ruminococcaceae; genus Faecalibacterium. The sequence goes on along the minus strand of CAVBNV010000016.1, from coordinate 7,298 downwards.
CCTGGGCACGATTGCACACTCCGGCTCGCTGAACTTCAAAAAAGAAAATAAGGACGATAATATTGACATTATCGGTCAGTTTGGTGTCGGCTTCTACTCTTCCTTTATGGTTGCAGATAAGGTGACCGTGATTTCACGCGCATATGGTGCAGATCAAGCCTGGCAGTGGGAGTCTGAGGGTGCTGACGGATATGAGATCACCCCTGCTGAGAAGGAAACCGTCGGTACGGAGATTATCCTGCATATAAAGCCCAGCACAGATACGGATAATTACGAGAACTTTCTGGATGAGTACGGCATTGTCGCAATCGTAAAGAAGTACAGCGATTACGTCCGTTATCCGATCCGGATGGAGCGCGAAAAGAGCCGTCAGAAGCCGGAACCGGACCCGAAACCGGAGGACTACAAGCCGGAGTGGGAGACTTACAAAGAGGTCGAAACCCTGAACAGCATGATCCCAATTTGGAAAAAGCAGAAGAGTGAGGTCAAGGACGAGGAGTACAACGAGTTCTATAAGAGCAAATTCGCCGATTACACCGACCCGGCACGGGTGATCGTAAGCCGCACGGAGGGCACGGCGAACTACAATGCACTGCTGTTTGTTCCGTCGCATCGTCCTTATGATTTTTATACAAAAGACTACGAAAAAGGCTTGGCACTGTACGCATCTGGCGTTTTGATCATGGAAAAATGCGCAGACCTGCTGCCGGACTATTTCAGCTTTGTCAAGGGCATTGTCGATAGCCAGGATCTGAATCTGAATATCAGCCGAGAGATGCTGCAGCAGGACAATCAGTTGAAGCTGATCCGGAATGCGCTGGAAAAGAAGATCAAAAACGAGCTGCATGCGATGCTTGCAAATGACCGTGAAAAATACGAGTCCTTCTGGAAGGAATTTGGTCGTCAAATCAAGTTTGGTGCCTACTCCGATTACGGTATGCATGGTGAGCTTCTCCGCGACCTGCTGCTGTTCTGGTCCGCAAAGGAGCAGAAGATGGTTACGCTGCAAGAGTACGTTGAAAAGATGCCTGCGGAGCAGAAGTATGTTTACTTCGCATCCGGTGATGCAGCGGACCGCCTTGCAAAACTTCCGGCTACAGAGCTTGTACTCGACAAGGGTTACGATGTACTGCTGCTGACAGAGGATGTGGATGAGTTCTGCCTGCAGATCCTCCACAGCTACCCGCGCAAGGATGCCGAGGGCAAGGATGGCACTGCTGAGTTCAAGAACGTCAACAGCGGAGATCTTGGTCTCGAAACAGAGGAAGAGAAGAAGGCTGCCGAGGATGCAACGACGGAGAACAAAGATTTGTTTGACGCCATGAAGGAGAACCTTGACGGCAAAGTAAAAGAAGTCAAGGTATCCACACGCTTGAAGGATCATCCTGTATGTCTCTCCTCGGATGGACCGCTTTCAATTGAAATGGAAAAGGTTTTGTCCAAGCAGCCGGGCAGCGAGGATGTGAAGAGCGATAAGGTGCTTGAGCTGAACATGAACCATCCTGTGTTTGCTGTGCTTAAGGCAGCACAGCAGGCAGGAGATGCCGAGAAACTGAAGAAGTACAGCCAGTTGCTGTATGCGCAGGCACAGCTGATTGAGGGTCTGCCGGTAGACGATCCTGCTGCATATGCTGAGGCAGTTTGCAGCCTGATGAAGTAATTCCTGTAAGGAGCAGTTTACTCCCGATTGCTCTTTCAATCAATAATTGATCCGCACTTCCGCTGTCATGCAGGAGGTGCGGATTTTTAATGAGAACAAAAACAAAAAAAGAGAGGTCGCTTCCAGTCGGCAGCGGCCTCTCTCTTTAATTAAAGGACTTTATTAGTAGGTGATGCCCTGAGCCATCATGGCGGTAGCGACCTTCAGGAAGCCGGCACAGTTTGCACCGACCATCAGGTTGCCTTCAGCGCCTGCATCGACAGATGCGTTATAGCTTGCGTGGAAGATGCCTTCCATGATGTCCTTCAGCTTTGCATCGACATCCTCGAAGGTCCAGCTCAAACGCTCGGAGTTCTGGGTCATTTCCAGACCGGAAACAGCAACGCCGCCGGCATTGGTAGCCTTTGCAGGTCCGTACAGAACGCCGTTTGCCAGGTACACTTCAATTGCATCAGGAGTGCTGGGCATATTGGAACCCTCGCACACAACAGTGCAGCCGTTCTTCACCAGTGCCTCAGCAGATTCCTTGTTGATTTCGTTCTGCGTTGCGCACGGCAGGGCGATATCGCAGGGCACAGTCCAAACCTTAGAGCAATCAGCAACATAGGTTGCACCCTCGTGGGTGTCGGCGTATTCCTTGATGCGGCCGCGACGAACCTCCTTCAGGTCCTTGACATAAGCCAGGTCAATGCCGTTGGGGTCGTAAATGTAGCCGTTGGAGTCGGACATGGTGACGACTTTGCCGCCCAGCTGGGTAGCCTTCTCGCAGGCATAAATTGCAACGTTGCCGGAACCGGAAATAACAACGGTCTTGCCGGCAAAGCTGTCATTGCGCATACACTTCAAGGCCTCAGCGGTGAAGTAGCACAGACCGTAGCCGGTAGCCTCGGTACGTGCCAGAGAACCGCCAAAGGTCAAGCCCTTGCCGGTGATCATGCCACCCTGGAAGCTGTTGCTCAGGCGCTTGTACTGACCGAACAGATAGCCGACCTCACGACCGCCGACACCGATATCACCGGCGGGGCAATCGACAAACTGACCGATGTGACGATAGAGCTCGGTCATAAAGCTCTGGCAGAAGCGCATGACTTCCATATCGCTCTTGCCCTTCGGGTCGAAATCGGAGCCGCCCTTGCCGCCGCCCATGGGCAGGGTGGTCAGGCTGTTCTTGAAAATCTGCTCAAAGCCCAGGAACTTCAGGATGCCCTGGTTGACAGAGGGATGGAAGCGCAGACCGCCCTTGTAGGGGCCGATAGCACTGTTGAACTGCACACGGTAGCCACGGTTTACCTGTACTTTGCCCTGGTCATCGACCCATGGCACACGGAAGCTGATGATGCGCTCGGGCTCGACCATGCGCTCGATCAGACCGGCCTTCTCGTATTCGGGGTGCTTCTCAACCAGAGGCTGAATGCTCTCCAGCACCTCACGTACAGCCTGCAGGAACTCGGGCTCATTTGCATTGCGCTTCTCGAGACCTTCGTAAACACGCTTCAGGTATTCGTTTTTCAGCATAATAGCATACTCCTTTTCCCAAACTACTCTACAATATCTGAAAACGCAACAGCGAACCCGACCTGACAAACCTGTTGAAAGTCTGCCGCACAGCAGACCTTGCACATAAATCGAATCCGCATTTGCCTTTCCACCTTGCATCGTGCTTTGCCTAAGCTTTTGCAAAGCACTTCATCATTATAAAACTTTGTCCCCGGATTTACAATAGAAGAAAACGGAAAATCTTTCAGAAAAACAACTGAAAACATGAAACTGCTTCACAAAACGAGAAAATACACGCAAAAAAGCGCCCGGAACTTGCTTTTATGTTCCGGGCGCCGAAAGGGATAAATTATTTATCAGTGCGGTTTTTGTCGTTCTCCTGCACATTGGGTGTGGTTTGTGCCGGGATAAACATCAAACCAAAACAGATCAAGAGCAGGGCACAGGACCCCCAGATCGATATGCTGCCCAGATGCTTTACACCAAGGCTGCCCAATGCTGCGCCAAGCCCAAACAGAACAATGATGCCAAGGTAGTGCCACAGTCGACGCAGATTTTGCGCATCTCTGTGCAGTATCCAGGTGGATAATGCCTCTGTGCCGCTGCGCAGATTTCCGATGCACATGGTGCTGGCAAAAACATAGCCGCTTACCTTTCGAAAGGACTGTACCTGCATTGCACAGGAAAAGGAGACGAGCGCATTTGCAATCAGATTGAGCTCTTCCGGTATAAAACCGACAAGAAACAGAATGACAATTTCTACCAGAATTACGATCTGCCGCCAATGCAGGCGCTGATACCCCCTGGCATATTCGTGCAGAAGCTCTGCTGCAAAAACGCCAAGGGCAAACGCCAAAAGAGGCACGAGGTAGCGCAGAGCGGCTGCCCAGTTATGCTCAACAAGACGTGTGCTCAACAGCACGATGTTTCCGGTCTGCGCATTTGCAAACACTTTGCCGCGTGACAGATAGGTATATGCATCCTGCAGTCCGCCGGACATGGACAGAAACATTGCCGTCAGGAAGGATTCGGACATTTGCCCGTGGTGTTGATAGATGTGTGTTGTTTTCATTGAAGTCAGACCTCCGATTGACTGCATCAGGCAGTGCCACACATTATTATAGCGCTTTCATGGTTGGGTGCAAGATGCTTTTTTGAAAATCGTTTGCGGTGCAGGCGTGAGCATGCATTATATTTACGGTTGCAGACAAGCAGCTTTGATGTTATAGTTGACTGGAAAATAGATTGCAACAGGAGCGACAACATGGCAAATATCATCGAAATTACAAGTCTTAACATACCGGAGCTGGACGTGTATGCCCGCTTGACCCAGGCGCAGCTGCGCAGCCGCATTGAACCCGAAAAAGGGGTCTTTATCGCAGAAAGCCCGAAGGTGATCCGGCGTGCGCTGGACGCAGGCTATCGTCCGATTTCGCTGTTGATGGAGCGCAGACAGATCACAGGTCAGGCGAAAGAAATTGTGGAACGCTGCGGCGATGTGACTGTCTTTACGGCAGACAGGGAGGTGCTTGCACAGCTTACCGGTTTTGAGCTGACACGCGGCGTGCTGTGCGCATTTCATCGCCCGACCCCGTCCGATGCAGCGCTGCTTTGCGCCAATGCAAGCCGTGTTGCTGTGCTGGAAAATATCGTTGATGCAACAAATATCGGTGCGATTTTTCGCAGCGCAGCCGCACTGAACATGGATGCGGTTCTTGTGACGCCATCCTGCTGTGACCCGTTGTGTCGCCGTGCGGTGCGTGTGAGCATGGGCACGGTTTTTCAGGTGCCATGGGCGCAGATCGGTACAAAGGCGGGTGACTGGCCAATGCAGGGGATGGCACAGCTGCACGCCCTTGGCTTTAAGACGGCTGCCATGGCACTTAGCGAGCGCTCGGTCAGCATTGACGATGCAAGGCTTGCGGCAGAGCCAAAGCTTGCGATCGTTTTAGGCACAGAGGGAGATGGCTTGGCACCACAGACGATTGCAGGGTGTGATTACACTGTAAAGATCCCGATGTCTCACGGTGTTGACTCGCTCAATGTCGCCGCAGCCAGTGCAGTTGCGTTCTGGCAGCTTGGCAGACGCTGAGCGGCTATGCCCATCAAAATGCCATGCCGCCAACTCGGTGCGGCTGAAATTATAAAAAACACTTGACAGAGCTCGCTTGCTATGGTATTTTCTTTTTGGTTAGAAAACCCTAACCGTTGACAGTCGATAAAAATGTGCCTCAGCAAACGGGCACATTTTTACAGAACAAAAAGTTAGAAATGCCTAACTAATAAGATGAAAGAGGTCGAACATTATGAGCAAAGTAGCAATCGTTTTCTGGAGCGCAACCGGCAACACCGAGGCAATGGCAAACTGCATCGCTGAGGGTGCAGGTGCAGCTGCAACCATCGTTTCCTGTGCTGAGATGAACCCTGCAAAGCTGGGCGAGTTTGATGTTGTTGCTTTTGGCTGCCCTGCAATGGGCGCTGAGCAGCTGGAGGAGAGCGAGTTCGAGCCGATGTTCGCAGACCTCGAGGGCTCTTTGAACGGTAAAAAGGTCGCTCTGTTCGGCTCTTACGGCTGGGGCGATGGTCAGTGGATGCGTGATTGGGTCGAGCGTGTTCAGGGCGACGGCGCTGTCCTGTTCAGCGAGGAGGGCCTGATCTGCAACGAGGCACCGGACGATGATGCACAGGCTGCATGCCGCAAGCTTGGCGCTGATCTGGCTGCATGGTAATTGCTTTAGGCGATTAAAAATAGTCTTGCAAAGGGGTGCGGGCGCTGCTGCCTGCATCCCTTTGCTTTTTACAGGTCAAATCCCTTGCAATTCCTCTGGTTTTCTACTATCATAAAAAGAGCAAAAACGGGGGGACAGCCATGCGTACACTATTTATATTAAACCCGGCGGCAGGCGGTCGTGACTGCACCGGGCAGCTGCTGCCGCAGATAAAGGCGGCTGCTGAGCACAAAAATATCGATTATACGGTTTTGACCACAGAGTATCGTGGGCACGCAAAAGAGCTGGCGCATAAGGCTGCGCAGGAAGCAGCCCGAAAAGGGGAAAAGCTGCATATTTTTTCGGCTGGCGGCGACGGGACATTCAACGAGGTCCTCAGCGGCATTTATGGCTGCGAGAATGCATATGTCGGCTGCCTGCCCTTTGGCAGCGGCAACGATTTTTTGCGGACGTACGGTACACGTGAGGAATTTCAAAGCCTGGACGAGCAATTGTCTGGCGGTGAGCTGCAGATCGACCTGATGCAGACAACGCTGGGTCTCTCGGCAACGATTTGCGCGGCAGGTCTTGATGCGCAGGTCGCCTACGGTATCCCTAAGTTCAGGCGCTTTCCTTTCTGCGGCGGTGAGATGGCTTACATCCTTTCTACGTTACAGCAGCTTTGCGGGCGCCTTGGCAGGACGATCGAATTTGATATCGATGGAGAGATTTTTACAGAAAACTGCCTGATGTGCGCTGTCTGCAACGGCAAAGCATATGGCGGCGGCTTTTTTGCCGGTCCGGAGGCGGTGCCGGACGACGGCTGGCTGGACGTTTTCATCATTCGAAAGGTGAGCCGTGTTACGATTGCAAAGCTGATTGGGATGTATAAAAAAGGGGAGCACTTCCAAAATGGCGATTTGACAGCAGATGCCAAACCGTATTTTATCTATCGACGGGCAAAATCTGTCGTGCTGCGTCCTGTCGATGAGCATGGTCCGGTCATAGCTACGGTAGACGGCGAATGTGCACCGTGCAGTACACTTAAAATACAAGTGCAGCCGCTTGCAGGTCGTATCCTGCTGCCCAGATCTGTTTACAGTAACTTTACGAAAAGCCACGAGCGGACGGAAATGCAAAGATAATAAAGCCTGCTTTGTCGGTATCCGGATAGATGCTGTGCGCTGCAAGTCCTTGACAAAATTATGAGAATACGGTATCATAAGCATTGCCCACATCGGTCAGGCTTATGTCGCCGTGGTGGAATTGGCAGACACGAGGGACTTAAAATCCCTTTCTGGAGACAGAGTACGGGTTCGACCCCCGTCGGCGGCATTGTAAAAAACTACCTTAAAGCGCTGCTTTAGGGTGGTTTTTTATTTTGTAACACACTTTTTAACCATAATAGAAAGCCTCCAAAATATTTTGCGTTA
>CAVBNV010000015.1:28256-49295 GCA_963596815.1 Oscillospiraceae bacterium | reverse complement strand
GAGCAGGGGACTGAAAATCCCCGTGTCATTGGTTCGATTCCGATCGGAGGCACCATTTATAAGCGGCTGTAGCTCATCTGGTAGAGCGCCACCTTGCCAAGGTGGAGGTAGCGAGTTCGAGCCTCGTCGGCCGCTCCAACACGAAGCCGTTGCAAATGCAGAAATGCAGATGCAGCGGCTTCTTTTTCGCGCATTTTTGCATATTGACATGCAAGGTCGGTGTCTTATATACTGACTCTGTGTGCTTATATTTTGCATCCATAAGGAGGGAAGACCCTTGATATTCGGCAAGTATATCAATCGCTATTACTTGAAAAATGCCCCCATGTTGCTGCTGGGCATTTTTTCGCTTGTGATGGTCGATTTGATTCAGCTCAAAATACCGGAGCTCTATCGGCTCGTTGTCAATGGCATAAACCTTGGTCAGGTGGTCATTGACGGGCAGACGATGCTTTTTGATCAGCAGGTGCTGATGCAGCAAATCTGCCTGCCTATGATTTTTATTATCGTATTTATGGTCATAGGGCGTTTTTTGTGGCGTATATGCTTTTACGGGTCGGCAATCCGTGTGCAGACCGATCTGCGCGAAAAAATGTTTGACCACAGCCGTCGGCTGTCACAGCAGTACTACCAGATAAACAAGGTCGGCAACCTGATGAGCCTTTACACGAATGACCTTGACACGGTTGAAGAGTGCTTTGGCGATGGCGTGTTGATGTTTTTCGATGCGCTCGTGCTTGGTTTGATGGCTCTTTACAAAATGTGGAATATGAGCTGGCAAATGACCATGCTTGCACTGATCCCTGCAGGAATCATGTTTGCGGCGGGCACCATCATGGGCAAGCTGCTGACCGCCCGCTGGGAAGAGCGGCAGCAGGCTTTTTCGGACTTATCCGATTTTGCGCAGGAAAATTTTTCGGGCATTGCGGTCATCAAAGCTTTTGTCAAGGAGTACAAAGAGCTCACAGCATTTCGCAAGCTCAACAAGCAGAACGAAGAAATAAACGTGACGTACACCAAACTTTCGACACTGCTTGAAGTTTTGATCACGCTTTTTGTCGAGTCACTTATCTGTGTGATACTGGGCTTTGGCGGCTGGCTGGTTTACAGCAATCGCTTTAATGCGGGGCAGCTGGTGGAGTATATCGGCTACTTTGAGGCGATCGTATGGCCTATTATGGCGGTTTCCATGCTGATTGAAAAGGCCTCGCGCGGCAAGGCGTCACTTAACCGGATCAGTGAGCTGCTGGACGCACCTGTTGACGTGACAGACCGTGCGGATGTGCAGGAGCTGGAACAGCCCGCAGGCGCAATTGAATTCCGGCACTTAACGTTTCGTTACCCTGACGGTGAATTTGACGTGCTTAGGGATGTTTCGTTTGAGGTCGAAGCCGGCGAAAGCGTTGGCATTGTGGGCAAAACAGGCTCGGGCAAAACAACTGTTGTCGATTTGCTGCTGCGCACATACAATGTGCCTGATGGTACACTTTTTGTAGATGGACACGATGTAAACAGCGTATCGATTCATTCTGTGCGCAATGCCTGTGCTTACGTACCGCAGGACAACTTCCTTTTCTCGGATACAATCTCGCACAACATTGGCTTTGGCGTTGATGAGGCATCGCATGAGCAGATCGACGCTGCGGCAAGACTTGCAGATGTGCGTGACAACATTGTCGATTTCAAGGATGGCTACGAGACTGTGCTTGGTGAGCGCGGCGTTACGGTTTCCGGCGGACAGAAGCAGCGCATATCCATTGCGCGTGCACTGCTTAAAGATGCACCGATTTTGATATTGGATGATTCGGTTTCGGCTGTTGATACCCGCACAGAGAAAATCATATTGGAAAACCTGAAAACGAGTCGTGCCGGTAAAACGACACTGCTGATCGCTCACCGTATTTCTACGGTGGAGGGGCTCGACAAAATCGTGTACATAGAGGACGGCACGGTAAGAGCTGTGGGCTCGCACAGCGAGCTGTACGCAAATTGCGAGGAGTACCGCCGCATGGTCGACCTGCAGCGCCTTGAGGATGAAGTGGGAGGTGACAGCAATGATTGAAATAAATCCGCTTGTCCTCGTGGCGGCTGTGATCGGTACGGTCACGGTATTGCTGCTGGCGGCATTTGCGGCGGTAAAGGATAAAAAGGCATCCATGGGCTTTGAGCGCTATATGAGCGATGGCGAGATCGTACGGCGTCTGGCGGCATATGCAAGGCCGTATGCAGGGCGTTTTGCGGTCGTTGCCGTGCTGATGCTTTGCTCGATTGCCTATGACATTGCGTCGCCTGTCATTGTAGGCGACATCGAGCAGCTGATCGTTGACGATTTTGCGCTGGACGCCCTGTTTATCAGGGTGGGTGTTTATGCGGGCGTGCTTGTGTTTTCCATGGTAAGCACATATCTTCAAGCGGTCATACTTCAGCGAGTAGGCCAGCAAATCATCTCTGATTTGCGTGAGGATCTGTTTACGCACATCGAGTCGCTTTCGCATGGACAGCTGAACGATATTCCGGTCGGTAAGCTTGTTACCCGTGTAACCAACGACACCAACGCGATCTCGATGATGTTCACAAACCTGCTGGTCAGCCTTACCAAGAACTGCTTTGTCATCTTTGGCATCCTGACTGCTATGATCTGCCTAAACTACGAGCTTACGCTGATGGTGCTATGTTTTGTGCCGTTTGTTCTGACCTTTACCGTGATCTTCCGCAAATTTTCACGTCGTGCAAACCGTAAAATAAAGGATGCAACGACTGATATAAACACCTACCTGTCTGAAAACCTGTCCGGCATAAAGGTGACGCAGATTTTTGGCCGTGAAGATGAAAAAATGCAGGAATTCTGCCAGAAAAGCCGCATGCTGAGCCGCGCAAAGCAGGAGCAGATTTTTGTGTTCGGTGTGTTTCGCCCATTGGTTTATATGTTGTACATAAGCTCGATCCTGTGTCTTTTCTATCTCGGCGGTATGGGTTGTCTGACGGATTTCCACTTTATGGGACAGACGCTCACAAGCGGTACGATCGTCACTTTTTATATGTATATCTCCAAATTTTTTACGCCGATACAAAACCTTGCCGAGCAGTTCAACTGGCTGCAATCCGCTTTTGCGTCGTCTGAAAAAGTCTTTGCCGTAATGGACGTTGAACCGACGATGGCAGATGCTCCCGATGCCGTAGAGCTTGATGAAGTTAGGGGTGAGATCGAATTCAGGGATGTATGGTTCAGCTACATCCCCGGCGAATGGGTGCTGCAGGGCGTTTCGTTCCATGTCGACCCGCAGCAGACGGTGGCGTTTGTGGGCTCAACCGGTTCGGGCAAGAGCACGATTCTCTCGCTGATATGCCGCAATTACGAGTTTCAGAAGGGAGAAATTTTAATTGACGGCATCGATATACGCAAAATAAAAATAGCCTCTCTGCGCCGCCACTTCGGGCAGATGCTGCAGGATGTGTTCCTGTTTTCGGGCACGATACGCTCCAACATCGTCCTGCGTGATGACGATATCTCGGATGACGAGATCATGCGGGTATGCCGCTATGTCAACGCCGACCACTTTATTGAAAAGCTTGAAAATGGCCTGGATGAGGAAGTGCGTGAGCGCGGCAACAACTTTTCGGCAGGGCAGCGGCAGCTGCTCAGCTTTGCCCGCACCATCATGCACAAGCCAAGCGTTATGATTCTTGATGAGGCAACGGCAAACATTGACACTGAAACCGAGCTGCTGATTCAGGATTCGCTTGAAAAAATGCGCTCGGTTGGTACGATGCTCATCGTCGCACACCGACTTTCCACCATACAGCACGCTGACAAAATCATTGTGCTGTCGCATGGCAAGATCCTAGAGCAGGGCACACATCAGCAGCTGCTTGCGCAGCATGGGCGCTACTACCAGTTATATACCTTGCAATACCACAAAGAGCAAATGCAATAAGGCAAAAAAACAAGTGCCGCATTTTTACATGCGGCACTTGTTTTTTGCTGCGAAGGGGGGTTATGCAACCACTGTAAGCACCAGGGCACACAAGGGCAAAACGGCAATGCTGAGCAGAGTGGTAAGCACCACACTGCCGGCGGCAAAGTGTTCATCATGGCCGAACTGTACCGCAAATACGGACGTGATGGCGGCGGCAGGGCAACACTCCAGCAGCGCAACGACCTGTGCAGCGGTACCGTGCAGGCCAAGCAAGGCGAATACCGCCAGACAAATGGCGGGGATCAGCACGAGCCGCACGGCGGACAGCGCCCAAATTTGTTTGTCGTTGATGATGCTGCGCACATCGCCGGCGGCAATCAGCATGCCGGTAATCAGCATGGAGAGCGGCGTGTTTACGCCGGCAAGCAGCTCCAGCGGCTGTGTGATGAGCGTCGGCAGCGGAATTTGCAGCAGATATACGCCAAGACCAAAGACCATGGCATACAAAATCGGGGTGTGCAGGAGACTTTTCAAGATCACCTTCGGGTCAGAGCTGCCACTGACAAAGGCGTAGCCCAACGTCCAAAGCAGGATGTTGAACACCGTGACATAGGCACTTGCGTACAGCAGACCTTCTGAGCCAAACAGCGCAGAAATCAGCGGAAAACCCATGTAGGCTGCATTGGAGAAGATGCACGCAAACCGAAAAATAGGAGCACGGCGGTCTTTGCGGTGCAGAGTCAATGCCAGGGTGATAACAGCCCCTAACAGGATGGCAAGCACGCTCATGCCAAACGCAGCCAGCAGGTTGCGCAGGATTTCGGCGCTGAAATCCATGCGGTAAGAATTTATGATCATGGCCGGTACAACGATGTACACCAGCAGGTTAGAAAGTGCCTGCTTGTCCGCAGCTTTTAGCACACCTGTTTTGACGGCCACAACGCCGGCGCCGATAAGCAAAAACAGGACTGCTACCTGCTGCGCGGCGATGAATGCGAGCTCCATGGTGATTCCTCCGTAAATATGGTATAGAACGATGCATACAACTATGTAATAACACAAACAACAGTGCTTTACAAGCGCTGCTGTCTGATATATCAGGTAATGCGGAATCACAGGATGACATTTTTGATCAGCAGCGAAATACTGCCGTCCGCATCGTGCAAAAATTCGACTTCAGAGTCTGAATTCAGCAGTTCAGTGGGGATTTTTACCTCGATGCCGTTTGCGGTGTGGATGCTGCGGCTCTCCATGCGCCGGATGCGGGCAGGTGTTACGGTTACAGGCTGCTCGCTGTGGTCCAATACATCACTCTTTTCAACGTAATCGTCAAAGGGGACAGCGGCAAGGGGATATTCCTCCTCCAGTTGGCGGCGTACCTGCTCGACCGTTACCTGGTTGTCGTTGTCGGCTGCCTGCTCAGCAATCAGCTTGGCAACTTGCGCTTCGGCGTGTTGCTCATCGGCGTAATTTTCTTTGACTGCCTGTGTTGCTGCCTCCTGGATGGCTTGCAGCTTTTTCTTTTCCGGCTGTGCCTGCGTGTACTGGAAGACTACGGTCGACAGGTAAAACTCTTTGTGCCCGTCGATATCAAATTTTTTCTCCAGCAGGCGCATGGAGTAGTCGTTCATGCAGACAAGCGCACCTTCTTCTACCTTGCCGGACTGTGTCGGCAGGCAATTGCGCTGTTGAATGATGGAGGTGACGGGCGCACCCTCTACCGTATCGATGCAATGCGTGTAGCCATTCTTGTAGTTCAGCTTCAGGATGCCAAGCCATGGCTCACCGTCACGGCTGAAATCCACAACGGCAAGGTCTGCGCCGGGTATGGTGACATGAGCGTGCATATAGTCAAACAAAACACCTGCTATGCGGCAGGACAGATCGATAAAATCATGGTTGTGCTCCAGCTCGTTGCGAAAGGCAGACTCCGGCAGGGGAGTGCATTGGCGAATATCGTCGCTGGCAAACAGCTTTTCGATGTGATATTGAAAATAGGCGGACTTTTCTGCTGTAAGCTCCATTGGTGCCCCGCTGAGCACCGGTGTCTCCAGCGTAGTGTCCACTACATGCAAAATCGCCTGGTTGATGATGATTTCCATAATGACTCCTCTTTTGATTTTTTTGCGCCCAGTATAGCATATCTGCACGCAAAAGGCGAGAGGAAGCATGAGCTGCATCCGGCATGTCTGCAGGCAATATGCGCTGTGCGGGCACAATTGACGAAACAGCCCAGCCGTATTATATTATAGTAGTAGGGTCGATGAGACCACAATGTGTGCACGATAAGGGAGGATAAGTAAATGAGACAGAAAATCGGCAAAATTTGTATGTTGCTTGGTGTTTTGCTGCTGCTCGGTGCGCTGGCAGTGTTCTGCTACAATAAATGGGACGAAAACCGTGCTGACAAGGCATCGCAGGAGGTACTCGGTGAGTTGGAGGAGGTGCTGCCGGAGGAGCCGGAAGCCGAACAGGAGGAGCTGCGCATCGCTGTGCCCATCAGCGACCCCGAGCAGGCGATGACGGAGACAGAAATTGACGGCTATAAGTACATCGGTTATGTCTCGATTCCGTCAATCGAGCTGGAGCTGCCGGTGATGAGTCAATGGAGCTATGCCGGCTTGAAAATCGCACCCGGCCGCTATACCGGCACAACATATGCAGATAACCTGGTGGTGTGCGGGCATAACTATGCAAAGCATTTCAGCCCCATTAAGTGGCTGGCGGTCGGCACAGAGGTCAATTTTGTTGATATGGATGGTCTGACCTGGAGTTACACGGTGTCCAAGGTGGAGACCATACAGCCGACACAAATCGAAAAAATGACGACGGCAACGGAAAATGATGATTGGGATCTCACGCTGTTTACCTGTACGACGGGCGGACGGGCACGTTATGCGCTGCGCTGTGTGCGCAGCGGCGATCCTACCCGACCTGCAACGGAAGAGGAAATTGCAGCAGCTGAGAATGGCGGCGAGTTGCAGAACGAGCAGCCTGTGACGGCTTGTGCCGAAGTTGACGCCGCATAATGTCATGACAACAAGGAAGGATGAAGTGCGTGCGGGATGAGATGATTGACCTGTGCGGTCGTGTGGACTTTGTCCGTGATGAGCGGATGCCCTTACTTGCCCGCACGGAGCAATTTCGGTTTGCCTGCGACGGTTGCGGCGGCTGCTGTCGCGTGCGCGATGACATTGTGCTGTCGGGGTATGATTTGTGGCGTATTGCGCAGCACCTGCGTCTGCCGCCATACACGACAGCACGTGCCTTTTGCCGTGCAAGCATCGGTAAGGTGAGCCACTTGCCTGTGCTGCGGCTTGCACCTGTAAAAAATGAAAACAACAATTGCCCTTTTTTGAATGCAAACCATTGCTCGATCCACGATGCTGAGCCGCTGGTGTGCGCGCTGTATCCGCTTGCGCAGGAAATCACCCGTGAGGGGCAGGTTGCATACTTTTTACAGCCCACATCCTGCGGCGGACAGGTGATAGAGGCAACCATCGGGGACTACCTTTTGCGCTATGATGTGCTTGCCCGTGAAGCGATAGATGTACGTTGGGCGCAGACCTGCATGGCTTTGGAGGATATCGTTGAGCCGCTGCATGCTTCGTTTGCACTGCCGCTGCGCAGGCGCATGGAGGCAAAGCTGTGGCAGGCTCTTTATTATGCTTACACGCCGGATACGCCTTATCTTGAACAGCTGGAAACAAATCTGCTTTGGCTTAAGCAGGAGCTGAAAAAGCTGGCAGACTACCAGGCAAGGGCAACGAACTTATCAAAATAATTGATAGATAGATTTGCTTTAATCGATAATAAAGGGGCTATTCGGCAAAAAGCACATTGTTTTGCCGTGTCGCTTGTGTTATACTTCATGAGTGTAAAGCGCAGGGAAACCTGAAGAAAATCTTTTATACGGCGTCCTGTCGCCGTGAATTTGAAAGATAGAGGAGTATAACATTATGCGTAAAATTTCTCGTCGTTCCTTCCTGTCCGGTGTCGCGGTCTGCGGTGCTGCGGCCGCTTTGACTGCTTGCGGCGGTTCCTCCGCATCTTCTACGGCTGCATCTTCTACGGCTGCATCCTCTGTTGCGGCTTCTTCAGCTGTGGCATCTTCTGCGGCCGCTGAGGAGGCAAGCTACAAGGTCGGCATCTGTCAGCTGGTGCAGCACGTTGCACTTGATGCCGCAACACAGGGCTTCCAGGACGCTTTGACAGAGGCTCTTGGCGACAGCGTCACATTTGATTTGCAGAACGCACAAGGCGATTCGAATACCTGTAACACCATTTGCAATGGTTTTGTTTCTGCCGGCGTAGATCTTATCCTTGCAAACGCAACGCCTGCTCTGCAGGCAGCACAGGCTGCTACCGGTGATATCCCCATTTTGGGCACCTCCGTTACCGAGTACGGCGTGGCACTGGGTCTGACTGATTTTGATGGCACAGTCGGCGGCAATGTTTCCGGCACGTCCGACCTGGCTCCGCTGGATCAGCAGGCTGAGATGATCATCGAGTGGATGCCTGAGGTCAAAAAAATTGGTCTGCTGTTCTGCTCTGCTGAGGCAAACAGCCAGTACCAGGTTGACGAGGTCCAGAAGTATCTGGAAGAAAAGGGCGTTACTGTCACGCAGTACGCATTCTCTGACTCTAACGATTTGCAGTCTGTCTGCCAGACTGCGGCCGACGAGAACGAAGTGCTGTATGTTCCTACGGACAACACGGTTGCGGCAAACACCGGTATTGTTGATAATGTCTGCCGTCCCGCAGGCGTGCCTGTATTTGCAGGCGAGGAGGGCATTTGCTCCGGCTGCGGCGTTGCTACGCTGTCCATCAGCTACTACGACTTGGGCAAAACGACCGGCGAAATGGCTGTTAAAATCCTGAAGGGCGAGGCTGATATCGCTGCAATGCCCATTGAGTATACAGACACCACCAAGAAGTACAACAAGACCATTTGCGATGACCTGGGCTTGACAGTTCCGGAAGGCTACGAGGCAATCGAGGCCTAAGCAATAGCGCAGATACGGTTAAAAATACAGCGGAGGAGGGCTGAATTTGCCTTCCTCCGCTTTCCCGCACTACTGCGGGTGATATTGCATAATATTAGGAGGGCTTATTTTGGAACTGATTCAAAGACTGGCAAACCTGCCGGGCGCATTGCCGGGTGCATGCGCACAGGGGCTGATTTGGGGCGTCATGGCGATCGGCCTGTACATTACGTACCGCATCCTGGAAGTGTCTGACCTGACGGTTGACGGCTCGTTCGGCACGGGCGGTGCGGTGTGCGTTATGTGCCTGCTGTCCGGGCAGAGTGTCTGGGTCGCCATGTTTGCGGCTGTTCTGGCGGGTCTTGCAACCGGTCTTGTAACCGGTTTGCTGCATACCTTTATGGGGATACCGGCAATTCTGGCAGGCATCTTAACGCAGCTGGCGCTGTATTCTGTCAACCTGGAAATCATGGGCAAGTCGAACCAGGCATTAAATGTGGATAAGTACGAGCTGCGTACCTCACTGCGCTGGGTCAAAGAACTGTCTTTGCGCAATCCTCTGCTTCGTGTCACGATCGTGACAGCGCTGCTTATTGCGGTTTTGTACTGGTTCTTTGGCACAGAGCTTGGCAGTGCGATTCGTGCCACCGGCTCCAATCAGGCAATGGCCCGTGCGCAGGGCATCAACACCAACTTTAATATTGTGCTCGGTCTGGCGGTCTCCAATGGCCTGGTAGCGCTGTCCGGTGCGCTGCTGTGCCAGTATCAGGGCTTTGCAGATGTCAGCATGGGACGCGGTGCAATCGTCATCGGTCTGGCGGCAATTGTTATCGGCGAGGCAGTATTTGGGCGCATTTTCCATAATTTTGCACTCAAGCTTGTTGCTGTTTCAATCGGCTCGATCATCTATTATATTGTGATCCAGCTGGTACTGACGCTTGGCTTTGACGCAAACCTGCTTAAGCTGCTCAGCGCATCTGTAGTCGCCGTGTTCCTGGCGGTGCCTTACTGGAGGGGCAAATACTTCAAAAATCCTGCGGCAAAAAAGGCTGTGAAGGAGGGCGCTGAAAATGCTTGAGATCCAGAATGTATCGAAAACCTTCAACCCGGGTACGGTGAACGAGAAAAGGGCGCTGAACGGTTTGAACCTGAAACTGAATGAGGGCGACTTTGTAACAGTGATCGGCGGCAATGGCGCAGGTAAATCTACGATGCTGAATGCAGTTGCCGGCGTGTGGCCGGTAGACGGCGGCAAGATTTTGATCGATGGCATCGATGTTACCCGTTTAAGCGAGCACCAGCGTGCGCCGTATATCGGTCGTGTTTTTCAGGATCCGATGACAGGTACCGCAGCTACGATGCAGATTGAAGAAAACCTTGCGCTTGCGGCACGCCGCGGCAAGATGCGCACGCTGCGCACAGGAATCACAAAGGCAGAGCGCGAGAGCTACCGGGAGCTGCTCAAGAGCCTTGATTTGGGCCTTGAAAATCGCTTGACAGCCCGTGTCGGTCTGCTTTCCGGTGGTCAGCGTCAGGCATTGACGTTGCTGATGGCGACCATGAACAAGCCGAAGCTCCTTTTGCTGGACGAACACACGGCAGCCCTTGACCCTAAGACGGCGCTTAAGGTGCTCACGCTGTCCGCAAAGATTGTGGAAGAAAACCACTTGACAACGATGATGATCACGCACAACATGAAGGATGCCATCAAGTATGGCAACCGTCTGATTATGATGCATGAGGGGCACATCATCTACGATGTTGCCGGTGAGGAAAAGAAAAAGCTGCAGGTCTCTGATCTGCTGGCAAAATTCCAGATCGCAAGCGGCGGTGAGTTTGCAAACGACCGCATGATCCTGAATTAAACAGAAATAACAAAACCGCCGCTGCTATGCCGTTTGGCATGCAGAGGCGGTTTTGCTATGCGCTGAAGCTACTCAACGCTTGATGTCGTAGTTCATATTCATCAGGTTGCGGATCGTGCTCACATCATCCGTAATGTTTGCGTCGCCGTGGATGGTGTGCTTAATGGCGCTGCTTGCCACGGCAAAGTTGATCATATCCATTGCACGGTAGTTGTGCAGCATGGCATAAATCAAACCGCTCGCAAATGCGTCACCGCCGCCCACACGGTCAAGAATATTAAAGGTGAACAGCTTGCTCTCGAAGGTGTGCCCGTCGTACCACATAAACGCCTTCAGGCTGTTTTCACTGCCGCTATGGGCGTAGCGCACATGGCGAGCGATGCACTTGAGGTTGGGGTAGCGCTCGATGAAGTGCTGGAATATCTCGTCCTGCTGTTCGTAGCTGGGCTGCAGAGGCACACCGTCCTTCCAGTCGCCTTTACTGTGGTCGTTTTCGTCCTTCCACAAGTGGTAAGGCTCGATGCCCAAAAGGACGTCGACATACGGCAGGCACTCGGTGCAAAAATCGCGTGCCTCTTCCCATGTCCACAACGTAGAGCGGAAGTTGCCGTCAAAGCTTACCGTCAGACCTTTGCTTTTTGCAACCTTCAGCATGTCCAGCACAAGCGTGCGGCAGTTAGGCGCCAACGCAGGTGTGATGCCGCTCAGATGCAACCAGTCAAAACCATCTAAAAGAGCATTGAGATCAACTTCAGAAAAATCGTATTCTGTTATTGCGCTGTGCTTGCGGTCGTATATGACCTTTGACGGGCGGATGCCGTAACCGGTCTCCAGGTAGTACGTGCCGAGACGGTTTGAAGGTGTCTCTTCAGGCTCTGTCAAAATCATTGGGGTGCAGTGTACATCGTTTGAGCGCAGCCAACGCACAGCACTTTTACCAAGACTGTTGTTGGGCACAACGCTGAAGAATGTGCTGTCAACGCCAAGGTTTGCCAACGCAAGAGCAATGTTTGCCTCGCTGCCGCCGTAGCTCGCCTCAAAAGAAGACGCCATGCGGATCTTCTCATAGTTCGGCGGAGTCAGACGCAGCATAATTTCACCGCAGGTGATAAACTTTTGCCCGGTGCTTTCTTTGCCAAGGATAGGGTTGAAATGTTCCATAACGCTCCTCCTGAGGTTGCACTCTCATTGGTCGAATTGTAAACACATCGTTGTATCCATTATAGCTTTTCCACACACGGATTGCAAGATTGTTTCCATAAATCCGTGAGAAAAAACTTGCGGATATTTGTGCATGATGCGACATTGTCTGAAATGCGAAAGGATCGTGCGCAGACTGCCGTCAGAGTCCCGTAAAGTCAAAGCTGGGGGTGTATTCCTCTTTTGCACTGCTTTTTTGCTGCATGTATCCATGCACAAGCCCTTTGTCCATGGCGTAGTTGACAACACGTCGATATTCGTAGGTGGTGATGCGACGACCGATGCCGTGTTCTGCAGCCTTATAGAAAGGTGTATACTGGCTCATCACGCTTGGCACAAAGCAACCCGGGTCGACCTTGTTCCATTCGGCCATCTGGTCCAGCACGCTAAAGCTGTCATCTATGTGCCCGGGCAGTGCCAGGTGCCGCAGTATCACACCGCGCTGCATAATGCCGTCAGCGTCGTAGACAGGGTGTCCGGTTTTGCGCATCATCGCTTCAATGGCAGGCTTTGCATTGGCAAAGTAATCCGGCGCTGCCGACAACTCACCGGAGACAAGCGGAGAGACATACTTCAAATCGGCCAGCCAGATGTCAACATAGCCGTCCCAGGCCGTGATGCTTTCCGGTGTTTCGTAGCCGCCGGTGTTGCACACAATGGGCAGAGCAAGCCCCTTTGCCCTTGCAAGTCGGAGCGCGGCAATGATCCACGGGCGCCACTGCCCGGGTGTAACAAGATTGATGTTGTGTGCACCTTGCTGCTGCAGGCCGAGAAAAATTTTGGCAAGATGCTCCACACTGATTTCAAGCCCGCGTCCCTCGGTGCTGATGGGAAAATTTTGACAAAAGCAGCATTTGAGCGTGCAACCGGAAAAAAACACGGTTCCGCTGCCATGTGTGCCGCTGATGCACGGCTCTTCCCAGTGATGCAAGGCGGCACGTGCTGCCTTTAATGTGCCGCCGGCACCGCAAAACCCGATTTGTCCGGCAGAGCGGTCTACACCGCACCGGCGTGGGCACAGCATGCAATGAGAAGGCGCGATAGAATCGATTTTCGGCATATTATCCAAAGTCCTTTGCTGAAAGTTTGACACTTGTATTATATCACTTTTGACATAGAGCGTGGTATACTATTTACAATATATTTCTATTGGAGGATACCATGCGCACTGAAACCGATGAAATCCGCAGTAACCTAAAATATCTTGCACTGCTTTCCCGCGATTATCCATCGCAGGCGGCGGCTTCCAGTGAAATCATCAGCACACAGGCTTTGCTCAAGCTGCCAAAAGGCACAGAGCATTTTATGAGCGATCTTCACGGAGAAAACGAGGCGTTTGTTCATATCCTGAACTCAGCCTCCGGCGTTATCCGTGAGAAGGTCGACCTCGTTTTGAGCGACAGTGTGCCGGCGCATGAGCGTGCAGAGCTTTCTACGCTCATCTACTACCCAAACGAGAAGCTGCCGCAGCTGAAAGAACGCTGCGCAGACGAGGACGCGCTGGACCAATGGTATTCTGTGACACTGCTGCGGTTGATCAACATCTGCCGGTTGGTGTCATCCAAGCACACACGTGAACATGTGCGTGCGTGCCTGCCTGCGAGCTGCGGCTATATCCTGGACGAACTGCTCCACGCTCATTTTGAAGATCACGACAAAGACCTGTACTACGGGCAGATTGTGGGCAGCATTATTGAAAACGGCCGTGCAGATCGCTTTATTGTGCGTCTGTGTGAGCTGATCAAGCGTCTTGCTGTGGACAAGCTGCACATTGTGGGCGACTTGTTTGACCGCGGTCCGCGCCCGGATATCATCATTGATCTGCTTATGCGCCATCATAGCGTGGATATCCAGTGGGGCAACCATGATGTTGTGTGGATGGGTGCGGCATCCGGCAGCCCGATCTGCATCTGTACGGTGCTTAAAACGACCCTTGCGTATCACAATCATGGCATGCTTGAAGATCACTACGGCATAAATCTGCGCCATTTGCAGCGCATGGCAGAGCAATTTTACGGGAATGATGATCTGACCATTTGGATGCCGCACACAGATGCTGCCCGCGGTCCTTACACTGAGGGGATGCTGCACCGCTGCGCTGTAATGCATAAGGCAATCTCGATTTTGATGTTTAAGCTGGAGTGTGCGGTGATCGACCGCAACCCGGACTTCAAAATGCAGGGACGCGACTTTTTGCGCCGCATCGATTGGCAGAATAAGACGGTCAAAATCGGCGAAAAAGATTATCCGCTGCGTGACAGCTCGTTCCCGACGGTTGACCCGACCGACCCGACTGCACTGAATGCTGACGAAAAGATCGTGCTGGACAAGCTTGTGCAATCCTTCCGTCAAAGCGAGAAACTGCGCAGCCACATCGAATTCTTATATGCAAAGGGCAGTGTGTATCACATTGAAAATGGCAATCTGCTCTACCATGGTGTTGTGCCGATGACGACCCGCGGCAGCTTTGCGGTAGAGCGCTTTGAGGGTCACAGCTATTCGGGTCGTGCCCTGATGGATTATTGCGATGCACGTGCCCGGCTTGGCTACTATGCGCCGGAGGGCAGCGCTGCCCGGCAAAGCGGACAGGATTTTTTGTGGTATCTGTGGTGCGGTAAGCTTTCGCCGCTGTTTGGGCGCAGTGCCATGACGACCTTTGAGCGCATATACGTTGCAGACACGTCGACCCACACAGAGGTTAAGGATCCGTATTATACCTGGTACAACGACAACGCAGCCTGCCGACGCATTTTGTCTGAGTTTGGTTTGCCGGGCACAAGCCACATTGTCAACGGGCATGTGCCGGTGCGTGAAAAAAATGGCGAGAGCCCCATCAAGGGCGGCGGACGCCTTGTCGTCATAGATGGCGGGTTCTGCCGTGCCTACCACGACAAGACCGGAATTGCAGGGTATACGCTGGTATATTCCAGCCGGACAATGTCGCTGCGCACACATCAGCCGTTTGTCAGTGCCGAAAAGGCGGTAAGTGAAAACATAGACATCGTTTCCAGCAAAAATATTCTGGAAACAGAGAACCACCGTATCCTGGTAGAGGATACCGATGAGGGTGAGGTCCTGCGTGAACGTGTGCATGATCTGAAGCAGCTGGTACGTGCCTATCAACTGGGTTGGATCAAGGAAACGCAGTGCGAGGATCAGGTCTGGTGACACTTGTGTTGCGGCAGAATGACGAAAATTGTGCTTGTTTTTTATTAAAAGGAACATTTTCTACGTTTTCACGGCATGAATCTAGGCAAAACAGAAAATAATGCAATATCACAAAGCGAACCTTTGATTTTTTGTGAAAGTTGTGTATAATAAGGTAGCTGTCGTTTGGTTGCAGGACATGCGGTGTATGTGCTGCGGGCAGCAAAGAGAAACATTTTCAACCTTAACAGGTTTGCGCAGTGCAGACCTTTGACAAGGAGATAATAAAATTGGAGAAATTTGTTGTTACGGGCGGTAAGCCCCTGCACGGTGAAGTTGTGATCTCCGGTGCAAAAAATGCGGCAGTGGGCATTTTGCCGGCCACGATTCTGGCGGCAGATGTCTGCGTGATCGAAAATCTGCCGGATATCAGCGATGTAGCTGTCAGCCTGAAGATCCTCAGCGTGCTGGGTGCCAGCATCAAGATGATCAACAAAAATACTTACGAGATTGATACAACGCATCTTACATGCACAAATGTCCCGGATGATCTGTCCCGCCAGATGCGCGCGAGCTACTATTTCCTCGGTGCTCTTCTTTCCCGCTTTGGCAAGGCACAGGTCGCTATGCCGGGCGGCTGCAATCTCGGTCCCCGCCCGATCGATCAGCATCTGAAGGTCTTCAGTGCCCTTGGTGCAGAGGACAGTGTCGATTACGGCATGATCACCGTCCGCTCAAAAGAGCTCAACGGCGCACGCATTTTCTTTGACAAGGTCAGCGTCGGCGCAACCATGAACGGTATGCTTTCGGCGGTTATGGCAAAGGGACAGACCGTGCTCGAAAACTGCGCGAAAGAGCCGCACGTGGTTGACCTTGCTAACTTCCTAAATATGTGCGGCGCCGATGTGCGCGGCGCAGGTACGGACGTCATCAAGGTGCGCGGTGTGGAACATATGCATGGCTGCACATACAGCATCATTCCGGATCAGATCGAGGCAGGCAGCTACATGGTGGCTGCTGCAGCGACCGGCGGTGATGTTCTGGTCAAAAATGTTACGCCCAAGCATCTTGAGCCGATCACCGCAAAGCTGCGGCGCGCGGGTGCTGATGTGGAAGAGTTTGATGATGCAGTGCGTGTGAGCCGTAACGGCGATATACAGGCACTTAAGATCAATACCATGCCGCACCCTGGCTTTCCTACAGATATGCAGCCGCTGATGGGCGTGCTGCTCAGCGTGGCAAAGGGCACAAGCACCATCACAGAGGGCGTCTGGGATAACCGGTTCCGCTATGTGGATGAGCTGCGTAAAATGGGAGCAAGTGTGCAGGTCGACGGTCAGGTAGCGGTTTTTGAAGGCGTTGAAAAGCTGCACCCCGCACCGCTGCGTGCGTCCGATTTGCGTGCCGGTGCGGCCATGGTTGTTGCAGCCCTGATGGCTGATGGCACCAGCGAAATTGAAGAGATTGGTCATATTGAGCGTGGCTACGAGAATATTGTGGAAAAATTGCGCGCTCTTGGGGCAGATATCCAAAAGGTTGAGCGTGTCCCCAATGCACTGAATCAGGCGCTCTGATTTGGCTTTAATAACGGGTAACATGACGTGATTTCAGCAGGGAAGGTCTAAGGACTTTTCCTGCTGTCGTTTTGATAGGCTTATTACAAGGAGAGCATAATGTCGGAATTTATCTCGCTGTATTCCGGGTCCTCGGGCAACTGCAGTGTGGTGCGCTGCGGTCAGCACTATCTCATCATCGATATGGGAAAAGGCGTACGCACAACAGGCGCAGCTCTTAAAAGTTTGGGTCTCGCAATCGGTGACTGTGACGGGATCCTTGTCACACACGAGCACAGCGACCATGTAAAGGGGCTTGCCACCTTCCTGAAAAAGAACCCTCTCCCTGTTTACGGTGCAGCTGAAACGCTGGATTTTTTGGACAACAACAGTATTGTGCCGGCTGTGTGCGAGATGCATGAGCTTTCCGGACGGGAGGAGGATATAGGTGCATTCGGCGTGACGTCATTCCCTACAAGTCATGATGTGCCTTGCGTAGGCTATCGCATCCATACACCGGATGGAAAAACGATGACGATGGCAACCGACCTTGGCATGCTTACACCTCCGGTGCATAAGGCCCTTACGGACTGTGACCTTGTGGCACTGGAAAGCAATTATGACTTGCACATGCTGCGCAGCGGACGTTATCCGTATTATCTGCGGGCACGCATCGAGAGCGTGCGCGGTCACTTGTCCAACGATGAGTGCAGCGCCAAAATTTTAGAGCTGATCCAGGGCGGTTGCAAGCGCTTTGCGCTGTGTCACCTTTCGCAAGAGAACAATACACCTGCGCTTGCGCTTCAAACAGTGTTTACAACGCTTGGTGCCGCAGGTGTCGTGCCGGAAAAAGACTGCATCGTGCAGGTGCAGCGCCGCAGCGAGGTAAGCCCGGTTTTGGAGTTCTGAGTTTGTCTGCATGTGCATAAAAAATCATCCGTCACGGGCAAAACCGGCGGATGATTTTTTGCTTATTCGTTTGACTTTTGTATGCGGATATCGTTGCCGAAAAACTGGATTTGTACAAAGGATGCCAGCCGACTTGAAATCTTTTCGGTATACAGCTTTTCCAGCAGCGTACCGTCGGTAATGTTTGTGGTGACGATCGTGGGCAGCTTTGCACCAAGACGGTTGTTCAGCAGAGTATACAGATTTGTCAAAAAGAAATTGGAGTTGAATTCTGTACCTAAATCATCCAGAATCAACAGGTCTGCGTTAGCGGCAGTGCGCAGCAGTGTCTCCTCATCGTCACCAGGGTCTGCGCCAAAATGCAGTGCTTCCAGCTTGCCAAAAAAGTCGGGACAGGAAACATAGATCACATCAAAGTTCTGTTCCAGTACACGCCCGGCAATTGCAAGTGCAGCGTGGGTTTTGCCGAGCCCGGCATTGCCCACCAGCAGCAGGCTTTCACGCGTTGTCGGGGCAAAGTCCTCGGCATATTCCTGCAGGTCGGCAAGCACTTCTCGCATATAGGTACGCACGTTTTCGCCCAAACGCGGCTCAACAGTGTTCGGGTAGAGTTCGAGGGACATTGTGTCAAAGCTGGAAACGGACAGATTTGACAAAGACTCGATCTCCTCGCGCCGCAGCTGCTGCATAACCCGGCGCACGCATTGGCACGTATGACCGTTTACAACGCCGGTATCCTGGCAAAGCTTACAGGTAAATTTCGGCTCCAGCGCATCAGCCGGACGACCGCTCTGTGCAAGCAGCGCAACGAAGTCCTGACGTGCCTTTTCCAGAGCTGCATTTGCGCTGGTACGGTCTGTGCCGGCAGCTCCGGCGATCGCACAGCGTATGCCGCGTATGCGCACCTCCTCCTCTGCGTGGCGCAAAGCAGGGATGACGACCTCCGCCTCCTGTCTGGCATCCTGCGCACGGGCACGTGCAGTTTGTCTGCGCAGCGCAACAGTGCGCAATGCCTCTTGGTAAAGTTCGTTCTTGGTGCGCATAACTTCTCCTTATCCTGCATGCGTTTACTCTGTTTTTTTGATCAGGGAGCGGCGGCGCGCGGGGGTTTGCAAAATGTCATTGCCGCTTGGTGTTTCACGATCCACACGGATGTTGCGGCTCGCTCCTGCTGCAGGCACCGGTCCGCGCACATCATGTATATTGCGCAGACCTTTTGCGTTCCATGTTTTCAAAATGCTGTTCCAGTACCACAGGTCACGCTTTGCACCGGCTTGCACGGCTGCCTCCTGTACCATGGCATCGTCATAGCCGTATACCTCGTACCAGCGTGCGATGGCCTTGCGTCCGCCAAGGGTAAGCTCGCTTTCCGATATGCCGAGCAGACCGCTTACAAACTTCTCACGGGTCTGCCGCAGGGCAAGCAGCTTCAAATGCTCATCCGCCTGTTCGCCGGTCTCGACACCTTCGTTGCGCCATACCCGCAGCTCGTGCTCGACGGCACCCATGGTGCACTTGCCCTTGCTGGCAACGTAGGCGATGCACAGCATCTCTGTTTCGGGCGCAAAACCGTCCTGCATATAAAGATTGACAAGCTTTTCCATCTCACGATGGTTGAGCGCCCGAGCAAAGCTGGTTTGCGCACAATCGACAAGACTCGAGATCATGGGGTCCGTACGGCTTGCTGCGGCGATCTCGGACCATGTCATCGGTGCAGGTGCGCTCGGTTCTGCCCCGGGCGCTGCGTTTTCTTCGTAGCGCTCCAACAGCCCGGCGCCTGCCCAAAACGAGAGTGCGCTTTCTGCGCTGATGCGGCTGCGCAGCTTTAAGTCTGCGCAAATTTTATCTGCATCGGTTACGCCGGTCGCAAGCACATACAGGGCTACGCGCACGTTGTACTCCTCGGCAATGCCAAGTTTTGCAAATACGATTTGGGGGACAGAGATGGTGTCGCCCTTTTGCTCTTTCAAACGGTAGATCATGTTTTCTCACTTACCATTTTCCTGATCTTTTTCCTCTGCGGCAGGTGGTTCCCAGGGGTCACAGTCCAGCATATCGGGACAACTTTTCCAGCGCTCAGGGTCAGACTGAAAAACGCCTTCCAGATGCTTTGCGGCAGCAGTGCGACCTTCATCCGTCAGCGGAAAAATCTCCTGTTGGCGCAGTGCGGGGTCTGTCATCTCAAGTGTCCACGGGTCGGGCCAATAGTCCAGCGTCAGGATGCTTTCCTCTTTTGTCGCATCCTCACCGCCACTCTTGTCCGGCACTGTGCGTTTTCCGGGCGTCAGGCGATACCGCAGCCCGAACTCGTTGCCGCTGTACGTGTTCTTGCATTTGAAATAGTGCAGCAGGGGAACAAAAATCATGGTCAAAGTCCTTTCTGCAGGCAGACAAACGCTGCCTGCACAGCAACACTATTATAAAAATAATGCCCGTAAATTGCAATAACTTTTTCATCATGAGGGAATATGTCAAAAGAATATCCGGCAGGGATATTGACATTTTGTCACTTGTCTGATAAAATAGCGAGGTAAACGCAGGGTTAGCTCATCCGGTAGAGCGACTGCTTCCCAAGCAGTAGGCGGCGGGTTCGAGTCCCGTATCCTGCTCCATTAAAAAGAGCGCTGATTCGTTAAGAATTGGCGCTCTTTTTGCTTTTGCAGCCCGCTGGCATAACTGCCCTGACAAGCGCTCAAAACGCTGGCACATTGCAGCAGCTTAAAGAGGCTAAAGCGATGGGGCTGGACGTTAAAAAGCAGTGGAACGCAACTCTTGACTATCACACACGAGAAACACACCGTCTGCTTGACCAGCAAACAGCAGAGCTTGACGAGCCTTTCAAGGTGCTTGGCTATGAGATAGATTACCCAGCCGACCCACACGCTGCACCTGAGATGGTTTACCATTGTAGGTGCAGATTGACTGGTGTGCTTGGCAAGTACAAGCCTAAAAACGCACACCGCCGTGACAATGTGACAAAAGATGTTGTGCGTGGGCAGAGCTATGAAGAATGGTACAATAGCAAGCAGAGCATTGCAAACGACCCCTTTTGCAGCATCAGGGGCAGTGGCAACGGAAGCGGCAAAGCTGGTGAAACCGTACATCAGCTTATTGGCACGATTGACATTACTAACACAAAGCTTGTGAAAGAGCTTGAAGCGTCTTTTTGCAGCAAGTTCGCCGGTGCCGATGCTGAGCACATGATGGTTATAACCAAAGACGGCGAAGTCTATTATTTAACTGACAACAATCCAAAAGGCGTTGACTGTTCTTATCTTGACGACAAGCTAAAAGACAGCTACAATATTTATACACACCCACCAGACAGCACACAATTTACTTTTAGCACGGATGTTGATATACCGAACTTCTTTGCTGATGGCTCGGCTGTTATGGAGGCTGTTGATTATAAATACCGTTATAGGTTTGAACGCCCTGACGGCATCACATTTAAGCAGTGGGA
>CAVBNV010000015.1:0-27793 GCA_963596815.1 Oscillospiraceae bacterium | reverse complement strand
GGAAGGAGGTGCCTGCTTATGAGCCTGATCGCAACCGTCAACCCTGTTTTCTGGCTGGTCGCAACCGTGGGTTTTCTGGTTTTAGAGACGGCAACAATCAGCATGGTTTCTGTCTGGTTTGCCGCAGGTGCGGCAGCGGCGCTGCTGAGCTGTATTTTTATTGATTCGTTTCGGGTACAGGCTGTGATATTTGTTGTCGTCAGTGCGCTTTGCCTGTTGGCATTCCGTCCGCTGGCATCAAAATTGCGGCAGAAGAATATCCCGACCAACGGCGATCGGAATATCGGGCGTGAGGCATTGGCGTTGACGGCTGTCACATTTGAGGCTACGGGTCGTGTGCGGCTGGACGGCGTGGACTGGAATGCCCGCTGTGCGGTACCTGGTGATGCACTGGCAGTCGGTGACCGCTGCCGGATTGCCGAGATCCACAGCACGATGTTGATCGTTGAACCGATTTTGACTGAAAATATCCGCAACTGATTGCAAAAGGAGATGTGTGCACTTATGTTTTTTCTGACACTTGCATTGGCTTTTATCGTTCTGTTAGTGGTTGTTTCAAACATTGTTATCGTGCCGCAGGCAACGGTGTTTGTGATGGAGCGCCTTGGCAGCTACTCTGAAACATGGTCCGCCGGTTTACATATCAAGATCCCGTTTATCGAGCGCATTGCAAAAAGGGTCAGCCTGAAAGAGCAGGTCGCTGATTTCCCGCCGCAGCCTGTCATTACGCGCGATAACGTCACGATGCAGATCGATACGGTCGTGTTTTTCCAGGTGATGGACGCAAAGCTTTACACCTATGGTGTCAACCAGCCAATCTCTGCAATCGAAAGTCTGTCGGCTACCACGCTGCGCAACATCATCGGCGAGATGGAGCTTGACCATACCTTGACCAGCCGCGACATCATCAACGGAAAAATCACAGCGATTTTGGATGATGCTACCGACAAATGGGGCATCAAGGTAAACCGTGTCGAAGTGAAAAATATCATCCCTCCGCGCGAAATCCAGGAGGCAATGGAAAAACAGATGAAGGCTGAGCGCGAAAAGCGTGCAGTTATCCTGAAAGCGGACGGCGAAAAACAGGCTGCCATCACTGCGGCTGAGGGCGAGAAGGAAGCGGCGATCCTGCGTGCGGACGCCGTAAAACAACAGCGCATTTTGGAGGCAGAAGGTGAGGCACAGGCCATCCTTACTGTGCAAAAAGCCAATGCGGATGCGATCCGTCTGCTGAACGAGGCGATGCCATCCGATAAGGTGATTGCAATCCGCAGTCTGGAGGCGCTTGCAAAGGTTGCGGACGGCAAGGCAACAAAAATTATTATCCCGTCCGAGCTGCAAAACCTTGGCGGCGTAGTGCCGGCTATCAAAGAGCTTGTGACAGACGTTAAAGAATAAAATATGTCAGCAAAGGGGCAAAGCGGCTGCGGCTGTTTTGCCCTTTGTTTTGCCTGCTTGCTTTGCGTGCTGTCCTTGCAAAGCCCGGCAGAATAATTTATAATTGACGCACAGTATATTTTTGATGCGGAGGATTTTGTATGATTTACGATACATTGAATAACCTGCCCAATTATCTGGGCATGAGTGATAATCTGGATGCTGTTATTGAATATATCATGGCGCGTGATATCGGCACGCTGCCTGTGGGACGTACCCGCATTGCCGATGATAAAGCCACGGTCACGGTAAGCGTCATCACCCCGAACAGCAGCGAAAAAACAATGTTTCAGCGTAGAGATCTGCATCTGACACTGGAAACAGACCTGGAGGGGAGTGAGCTGTTTGAAGTTTCGCTGGGCGATTTGACCCCCACAAAGCCTACGGATGAGGCTGCCGATATC
This sequence comes from Oscillospiraceae bacterium, assembly GCA_963596815.1. Lineage (GTDB taxonomy): Bacteria > Bacillota > Clostridia > Oscillospirales > Ruminococcaceae > Faecalibacterium. The sequence continues at coordinate 25,952 of CAVBNV010000015.1, read as the reverse complement.
ACCATAGGCACTGCCGGAACAAGCATTGCGGGCATGCTCTGCGAAGGACGTTTTGCCCTCTACCTTGCCGGCGAGCCGTACAAATCCGGCCTGAAGGCGCAGGGCTGCGGCAAACTGAAAAAGGCGGTGTTTGTCATCGAGCTGGACGAGGACGAAGCCGACGACTGCACAGAGGGGTAAAACATCAATGACCCTGTAAGTGTGACTTTTAGTAGACTTTTACGTATGTTTTACGATTTTGCCGTTGACAAGCTGTGAAGCGTATGTTAGTATTAACCTCGATTTTGAAAGACGAAGCGAGTCAGAGTCTTTTCAAAGCATTTACCTTGGACCGCCCACAGGGGCTAAGGCCATACGGACAGCCGGGTCCACTGCCGACCGGCGGCATTGCCGCCATTATTGATTGAGTTAGAAGCTCAAATTTTATAAGTTGGTTCCTTTACAACCATGAAATTGCGTGCTCATGTGCGCAGACTTGTGAAACGGTCAATAAAGAGTAGTAAAAGTGTAATTGCTGTATAGACTCTCATCAATCCGTCTTTTTGAATGATGCGTCAGCTTGTACTCCGGGGCAGTGTACCTGGGGTTTGGAGTACGCAGTCAAAATGGCTATTTAGCGCAAGTCTGCACCGTTGTGTGCCGGGCTTGCGCTTTTTTGTTGCCAAAGGTGCCAGGGACGGAGGAGAGACGATGAGTGAGAACCGTACACGGTTCCGGTTGGATCAGAATAGGGCTCCCATCTACGAAGCGCTGGAGCGCTTTAGAAAGATGCGTGTGGTGCCCTTTGACGTGCCGGGACATAAGCGGGGGCGAGGCAACCCGGAGCTAACGGCGTTTCTGGGGGAGCAATGCGTCGGTGTGGACGTCAACAGCATGAAGCCGTTGGATAATCTTTGCCACCCTGTTTCGGTTATCCGTGAGGCGGAGGAGCTTGCCGCTGATGCTTTCGGTGCTGCGCACGCCTTTTTGATGGTAGGCGGTACCACAAGCTCGGTGCAAAGCATGGTGCTTACCGTATGCAAGCGTGGAGACGAAATTATTCTGCCGCGCAACGTGCACCGCAGTGTGCTGAACGCATTGGTTCTGTGCGGCGCAGTGCCGGTCTACGTCAACCCGGAGGTTGACAAACGCCTGGGCATTTCGCTTGGCATGAAGCGCGAGCAGGTTGCAAAGGCCATTGCAGAGCACCCGAACGCAGTGGCAGTGCTGGTAAACAACCCTACCTACTACGGCATTTGCAGCGATTTGCGTGCCATCGTTAAAATGGCGCATGAAGCCGGCATGCTTTGCCTTGCCGATGAAGCACACGGTACGCATTTTTACTTTGGCGGCGGGCTGCCGGTATCTGCCATGGCAGCCGGTGCGGATATGGCGTCGGTGTCCATGCACAAAAGCGGCGGCAGCCTGACCCAGTCCAGCCTGCTGTTGGTTGGGCCTAATGTCCACCCGGGCTATGTGCGGCAGATCATCAACCTGACGCAAACAACATCCGGCAGTTATCTGCTGATGTCCAGTCTTGACATTTCACGCCGCAATCTGGCGCAGCGTGGGCGCACGGTATTCCACCAGGTGGCAGACATGGCGGAATATGCACGGGAGGAGATCAATGCAGTGGGCGGCTATTACGCTTTTGGCAAAGAGCTGTGCAACGGCGACTCTGTGTTTGATTTTGACACCACAAAGCTCAGTGTCCACACGCTGGACATCGGTCTTGCGGGCATTGAAGTATATGACATCCTGCGTGACGAGTATGATATCCAGATCGAGTTTGGCGACATCGGCAACATTCTGGCATACCTGTCCATCGGTGACCGTCCGCAGGAGGTGGAGCGGCTTGTCAGCGCATTGGCGGAGATTAAGCGCCGCTACCGCACCGACGGAACGGGCTTGCTCAGCCAGGAGTATATCGACCCGGTTGTGGCTGCCAGCCCGCAGGAGGCCTTTTATGCGCCCAAAAAAAGCCTGCCCTTGCGTGAGACAGAGGGTATGGTGTGCAGCGAATTTGTTATGTGCTACCCGCCGGGCATCCCTATTTTGGCGCCGGGCGAAAAAATTACCGCTGAAATACTGGACTACATCGAGTACGCCAAAGCAAAGGGGTGCAGCATGACCGGACCGGAAGACCCGGAGATCTTGCACCTGAATGTTCTGGCATAGGGGGGGACGAATATGGAGTTTTGGTTTTCAGAGTTCCACACACCGGATGTAAAAAACAGCATCCGTGTGAGCAGACAGCTTTATTCCAAGCAAAGCGATTATCAGCGCATTGATATTTTTGAGACACCTGAATTCGGGCGGGTGCTTACACTGGACGGCAATGTCATGCTGACAGAGCGGGACGAGTTTATTTACGATGAGATGATCGTGCATGTGCCGATGGCTGTACATCGTGAGGCAAAGGACATTTTGGTCATCGGTGCGGGCGATGGCGGCGTTGTGCGTGAGCTGACACGCTACGACCGAGTCGAGCGCATCGACCTTGTGGAGATGGACCCGCAGGTGGTTGAGGCCTGCCGTGCCTACCTGCCCGGCAATGCCTGCCGCATGGATGACCGCCGTGTACATATTTACTTCGAAAATGCGCTCAAGTATATCCGTCGCTGTGAGGATGAGTATGATTTGATCATCGTTGACTCCTCCGACCCGTTTGGTCCGTCCGAGGGGCTGTTTACGCGTGAGTTTTACGGCAGCTGCTACAACGCACTGAGAAATGACGGTATTATGGTCAACCAGCAGGGCAGCCCGTTTTATGCCGAGGACGCGACCGCCATGCAGCGCAGCCACAAGCGCATTGCATCCACGTTCCCCATCAGCAGGGTGTATCAGGCACACATCCCGACCTTTGCGGCAGGATACTGGCTGTTCGGGTTTGCAAGCAAAAAGTACCACCCGATCAATGACCTGGATGCAGATGCGTGGAAAGCAATGAACATGCGAACACGCTATTACACTACAAAGCTCCATGTAGGGGCATTCTACCTGCCGGCATTTCTGGAGGAAATGCTGCGTGAAGTGGAGGAACACTGATGCTTTTGCCTAATATTGAAACTTTTATCGGCTGCGACAGCAGTTACCGTGCGGCCAGCATCGTGCTGTACGGTGCACCCTTTGATTCTACGACCAGCTACCGACCGGGCGCACGTTTTGGCCCATCTGCCATCCGACACGAGAGCTACGGGCTTGAGACATACAGCCCTTACCAGAATGCGGACCTGACCGACTTTGATGTTTTTGACAGCGGCGACCTTGAGCTGTGCTTTGGCAGCAGCGAGAGTGCGCTGCAGGACATTGAGGCACGTGCACAGGAAATTTTGAAGGATGGCAAATTTCCGCTTTTGCTGGGCGGCGAGCACCTTGTAACACTTGGTGCTGTGCGTGCGGCGGTAAAAAAATACCCTGAGCTGCATATCGTGCACTTTGACGCACACGCCGACCTGCGGGACGATTATCTGGGCGCAAAGCTCAGCCATGCCTGCGTTTTACGCCGCTGCCATGAGCTGGTAGGAGACGGCCACATCCATCAGTTCTGCATCCGCAGCGGCGACCGTGCAGAGTTTGAATTTGCAGCACACCACACGGAGATGCATCGCTTTGACTTTAGCGGTCTTGCCGAGATGACGGAGAAGCTGTGCGAAAGCAAAGTGCCTGTATACCTCACGATTGACATGGACTGCCTTGACCCGTCCTGCTTCCCGGGGACTGGCACGCCAGAGGCCGGTGGCGTCAACTTTTTACAGCTGCTTGAGGCAATACGTACGGTGACAAAGGCGAACATCATCGGGGCGGATCTTAACGAACTTGCACCTATGCTGGACACAACAGGTGTATCGACTGCCACGGCCTGCAAGGTTTTGCGCGAGCTTTTGATTGCACTTGATAAAGGCTGGCCCGGGTTTCAACAATAACACGATAAAAAGAAAAAGGAGATTTATCTATGAGCAAGGTTTTGATCATCGGTTGCGGCGGCGTGGCATCAGTCGCCATCCATAAGTGTTGTCAGGTACCGGAGGTGTTTACTGAAATATGCATCGCAAGCCGCACCAAGGCAAAGTGCGACAAGCTGGCGGCAGAGCTTGCGCCCAAAACAACCACCAAAATAACAACAGCGCAGGTGGATGCGGACAAAACAGAAGAAGTGATTGCGCTGATAAAAAGCTATCAGCCAGAGCTTGTGATGAATATTGCTCTGCCTTACCAGGACCTGACCATCATGGACGCCTGCCTTGCCTGTGGCGTGAATTACATGGATACCGCAAACTATGAGCCCGAAAACACGGATGACCCTGCGTGGCGTGCGATCTACGAAAAGCGCTGCAAGGAAGCAGGCTTCTCGGCTTATTTTGATTACAGCTGGCAATGGGCGTATGCTGAAAAATTTGAGCAGGCGGGTCTGACAGCGCTGCTTGGCAGCGGTTTTGACCCGGGTGTTACGCAGGCATATTGCGCCTATGCAAAAAAGCACGAGTTTGATACCATCGACACGATTGATATCTTGGACTGCAACGGCGGCGATCACGGCTATGCTTTTGCCACAAATTTTAACCCTGAGATCAATCTGCGCGAGGTTTCGGCGCCGGGCAGCTATTGGGAAAACGGTCACTGGGTCGAGATCCCGGCAATGAGCATCAAACGAGAGTACGACTTTGACAAGGTCGGGCAGAAGGATATGTACCTGCTGCATCATGAGGAAATCGAATCGCTGGCAAAAAACATACCGGAAGCAAAGCGTATCCGCTTCTTTATGACATTCGGGCAGAGCTACCTTGACCACATGCGCTGCCTTGAGGACGTTGGCATGCTCTCGACAACACCAGTCAGCTTTAACGGGCAGGAAATCGTGCCCATCCAGTTTTTGAAGGCGCTTTTGCCGGACCCCGCAAGTCTTGGCCCCCGCACAAAAGGCAAAACAAACATCGGCTGCATCTTTACCGGCAAAAAGGACGGCAAGGAGAAGACTTATTATATTTACAACGTATGCGATCACCAGGAGTGCTACCGTGAGGTCGGCTCGCAGGCAATCAGCTATACCACTGGCGTGCCGGCGATGTGCGGTGCTTTGATGCTGCTGACCGGCAAGTGGAACACCAAGGGTGTGCACACGGTGGAGGAGTTTGACCCGGACCCGTATCTTGATGCACTGGACAAGTACGGTCTGCCCCGCACCGAGAGTCACTCGCCGGCTTTGGTGGACTGATGCGCTGCACAGATACCCGCCCGCCTTTCGCAGGGCTTTTTGACCGCCCACTGGAGCAGCTGCTGCCGTCTTTGCCGACCCCGTGCTATCTGTTGGACGAGGCGCAGCTGCGGCGCAACGGTGAGATTCTGCTTGGTGTACAGCAGCGCACCGGCTGCAAAATACTGCTGGCACAAAAGGCGTTTTCAAACTTTGATCTGTATCCGCTTCTTGCTCCGTATCTTGCCGGTACCGAGGCGAGCGGCCTGTACGAGAGCCGCCTGGGCAAGGAGACCTTGCCGGATAAAGAAAACCATGTATTCTGCGCCGCATACCGGCAGGATGAGTTTGCCGAGCTGCTGCAATACGCTGACCACATTATATTTAACTCACCCAGTCAATTGGCGAAATACGGTCCTGCTGCAAAGCAGGCGAATAAAAGCATCGGCTTGCGCATCAATCCGCAGCATTCAACGCAGCAGGGGCACGAGATTTACGACCCATGTGCCGGGGGCAGCCGTCTCGGTACAACATTTGCACAGTGGCAGGCAGCGGTCAGGCATGACCCGTCTCTGCCGGGTTTGCTGGATGGACTGCACTTTCATACCCTGTGCGAGCAGGACGCCGATGCACTTGCCGAAACACTGCCGTTTATTGAGGAGCAATTCGGTGCATTGCTCCATGACCTGAAGTGGCTGAATTTTGGCGGCGGACATCACATCACACGCCCCGGCTATGATTTGCGACTGCTGGAAAAATGCATCAGAAAAATGCAAAGCAGCTATGACGTGCAGGTTTATCTTGAGCCGGGCGAGGCATGGGCGCTTAATGCAGGATACCTGATTACGACAGTGTTGGACACGCTGCAAAATGAATCGCAAAGTCTTGCGATTTTGGACATGTCGGCGGCGTGCCACACACCGGATGTGATCGAAATGCCGTACTGCCCGCCGCTGCTGTATGCAGGTGAGAGGGGCGAAAAGCAATATAACATCCGTCTGGGCGGCCCAACCTGTCTTGCCGGAGATGTCGTCGGAGATTACAGCTTTGATGCACCGCTTAAAATTGGGGATAAGCTTATATTTGGCGATATGGCAATTTATTCCACCTGTAAAAACAATACCTTCAACGGGATGCCGCTGCCGGATATCTGGACAATGCACGAGGATGGTTCTCTTGTGCGCCTGGCGCATTTTGGGTATCAGGACTTCAAAATGCGGCTCGGAAGCATGAAATAGCAGCAGGAAAAGCATGACTTGTGTTTATAAGCCATGCTTTTTTAGACCCTTGACTTTGCAAGCTCTGTAAGGTTTACTATTGTTTACAGAAAGGGGCGCCCGAGCGGCGAGGCAAGCGGGCGGGGAAATGATATGAAAAATGATCTTACAAGCGGCAGTGTGCTGAAAAGCATTGTGTACTTCTCACTGCCATATCTGCTGTCGTATTTTTTGCAGACGCTTTACGGTATGGCAGACCTGTTTATCGTTGGTCAATTTGAGGGCACGGCAAGCACCACAGCAGTGTCCATTGGCAGCCAGGTAATGCACATGATCACGGTCATGATCGTCGGTTTGGCAATGGGTGCAACAGTTACGATCGGACGGGCGGTTGGTGCAAAGGACTTTCGGCGTGCCTCTACGCTGATCGGCAACACGGCAACGCTGTTTCTCGCTGGTTCTGTTGTGCTTGCGGCGGTTCTGGTAGGTATGGTAAACCCGATCGTCGCACTTGTCTCTACGCCGGCTGAGGCGGTTGCAGGGACACGTGCATACCTGCTCACCTGCTTTATCGGCATCCCGTGCATTACAGCATACAATATCATTGCATCCGTGTTTCGCGGTCTGGGTGACTCAAAAAGCCCAATGTACTTTATTGCAGTCGCCTGTGCCAGCAATATCATCCTGGACTACATCTTTATGGGGTGGCTGCATCTTGGTCCGTCCGGTGCAGCACTTGGCACAACGCTCTCGCAGGCAGTCAGCGTTGTGATATCGCTTGCCGCTATAAAGCGACGCAGTGACGGTATCCATCTCTGTAAGGCGGATTTTCGCCCTGAAAAAAACGTTCTCAAAGAGATTTTATCCATCGGTATCCCGGTAATGCTGCAGGATGGCTTTATACAGGTCTCTTTTATGATCATTACCATTATTGCAAACAATCGTGGCCTTGTGGATGCGGCGGCTGTCGGCATCGTTGAAAAAATCATAAGCTTTTTGTTCCTTGTGCCGTCCTCGATGCTGTCCACAGTTTCTGCACTGGGTGCGCAGAACATTGGCGCAGGCAAACACGAGCGTGTGGATGCGGTTTTGCGCTATGCGGTCGGCACAGGGCTTGTATTCGGTGCGATCGTTGCGCTGATGATGCAATTTATCGCCCCCGCAGTGGTGCGTCCCTTTACGCAGGATGCTGAGGTGATTGCCGCCGGTGCGCAATACATCAGGGGTTATATTTTTGACTGCATGTTTGCGGGCATCCAATTCAGCTTTAGCGGCTATTTCTGCGCTTACGGTAAATCCGGATTGTCTTTTTTGCACAATACCCTGTCGATTTTACTGGTACGTGTGCCGGGAGCGTTTCTGGCGTCTGCTTTTTACCCGCAGACACTGCTGCCAATGGGGCTTGCCTCGGCATGCGGGTCGCTGTTTTCAAGCATTGTCTGCCTGATCGCATATGCCTGGCTGAAAAAACATCTGCCGCACTCCTCAACAGAGGGCACGCTGCGTGGGTGATGAAGTCAGCCTTGACAAATGCGATGCATCTCGCCATAATAGAATGAGTTTAACATAACAAACTACAAACGCAAAGGAGATCAGCAATATGGAAGCTCTGGAATGCATTAAAACACGGCGCAGCATCCGTCGCTTTACGCAGGAGCCTGTGACACAGCAGCAGGTGGCGCAGGTCGTCTCCGCTGCCGCATTTGCGCCCAGCTGGAAGAACACGCAGGTGGCACGTTATATTCTTGTTACGGACCGCGAAAAGCTGGACAAGATCAGTAATGAGTGTGTGCTGGACTTTACCTATAATGCAAATACGCTTTCGCACGCACCGGCTCTGGTGGCACTTACAATGGTTACAGGGCGTTCGGGTTTTGAGCGGGACGGCAGCTACTCCAGCCCGCTGGAGGGGCATTGGCAGTCTTTTGATGCAGGCATTGCGGCACAGACGTTCTGCCTTGCCGCACACGCACTTGGTCTGGGTACGGTCATTATGGGTATTTATGACCCGGTAAAGGTGGCGCAGGTGCTTTCCGTTCCGCAGGGGCAGACTGTGGCAGCGCTGATAGCAATTGGTCACCCGGCACAGGAGCCTGAGGCACCAAAGCGCAAAAATGTTGAAGAGCTGCTGAGCGTGCAGTAATCATTTTATTAAAAAGCTGCGTCCGGGCAGTCTGTACTGGCAGGCTGCCTGGACGCTTTTTGCTGTCTCGGCTTTGATAGTACGTTTTATGGGATGGATGCTATGGTAGCATGAAAATGCCGAAAATAGTCAGGATATCTGTAAGAGGGGACAGCAATGAGCATTTTCGTAGATTTTGAAATGAACACCACGGACAGAAGAATGATGCGCACAGCAAAGCTGCGGCAGGAGATCATTGAGATCGGAGCGGTGCGCATGGATGAAAAGTTTCACCCGGTTGACCGTGAAAGAATTTTTGTATGTCCGCAATTTAACGGCGTTGTAGAGCGTAGAATCTACAAGCTTACCGGCATCGAAAATGGCGCTGTAAACCGTGCTGTGGCTTTGCAGCAGGCGCTGGAGCAGCTGTGTGCATGGGCGGGTGAGGACAGTGTGGATATTTACGCATGGAGCCCGAATGACAAGGCACAGCTGCGCAAGGAATGCGCTTATAAGCACATCACAACCCCGCTTTTGACCGACGCAAGCTGCTGGCATGATTTTCAAGAAGAGTTCAGCCGGATCATCCGTGAGCCGACGATATTATCGCTCAGCAATGCGATGAAACGTGCCGGCATTGCACCGCAGGGCAACCTGCACGATGCCTCGTGGGACGCCTATAACAGCGCATGCCTCATGGAGGTTGCCTGCACATCAAAATTTGCGAAAGAGATTGAGGAGATGTGGGAAGACTGCTGCAACGAGGTGCCTAAGGCACAGGGCGGCTTGCCGCGGGACGTGATGGAAAAGCTTGCATCACTCTTGCAAGAGGAGCAGTAGCGCACAAAGCACCGCATGTGAATTGAAAAAGCATCGCTGCACTGGTATAATAGGGCTTACAAAGCCCCCTGGAGGGCAAAGAATGGAGTAGACAAAATGTACCGTAACGGAATAAAACGTCTTTTGGACGCTGTGCTGTCGCTTGGCGGGATGATCTGTTTTTCGTGGCTTTTTTTGATTCTGGCGATTGCGATCAAACTGGATTCTCCCGGTCCGATTTTTTTTAAGCAAAAGCGGGTCGGCATTTGCAGAAAGCATTTTGATATTTTGAAGTTTCGCACCATGCGCATTGATACGCCGCATGACATGCCGACACACCTGCTGCGTGACCCGGAGCAATACATTACACGTGTGGGCAGATTTCTGCGCAAAACCAGTCTGGACGAGCTGCCGCAGCTTTGGAATATTTTTGTCGGTGATATGGCAGTCATCGGTCCCCGACCGGCACTGTGGAATCAATACGACCTTTTGGACGAGCGCGACAGGTATGGCGCAAACGATGTGCGTCCGGGCTTGACCGGCTGGGCGCAGATCCATGGTCGTGATGAGCTTGAAATCACAGAAAAGGCAAGGCTGGATGGCTATTATGTCCAAAACCTGGGCTTTCTGCTGGATGTCAAGTGCTTTTTTGGCACGATATCGGCTGTGCTGCGTCATGATGGAGTGGTTGAGGGCGGCACCGGTGCACTGACTGGTGACGCAAAGCAGGAAGGCGGAACATCGCAGAGATAAGCAGTGCGCTTGTGCGGGGTTGATTTTGCGCTCAAAAGATGTATAATGATGGAGATAACGCACAAAAAGGAGGATTTCCATGGATCGCACCTATATCAATGAGGTACAAAAGGAAATTGGCGGTACGGTAAAAGTACAGGGTTTTATTGAAAACCTGCGCAACAGCAAAGCAATGGCTTTTATCGTGCTGAAAGATATTACAGGGAAGCTGCAGATTACCGTCGAAAAGGCAGATCACCCGGAGCTGGTTGAGACCATTGATAAGCTGACACCCGACTCGGTGATTACCGTTACCGGCAAGGTGGTTGAGAATGACTACGTAAAGATGGGTGGCATCGAGATGATTCCCTCCGCAATCGAGATCGAGAGCATTGCGGATGTTCTGCCCATTGTCCGTAAGGAGATCGCGGCTACAAAAAAGAAAAAGGCTGTTGAGCGCTCCAGCATCGACCAGCGCATCGATTACCGCTGGATCGATTTGCGCACGGATGAAAATCAGCTGATGTTTAAGGTGCAGAGCTGCTTTGTAAATGCGATGCGCAAGTTCCTGCTGGATCAGAATTTCATCGAGATCCACACACCGAAGCTGATCGCAACAGCGAGCGAAAGTGGCTCAGAGGTATTCAAGGTGGATTACTTTGACCGCAATGCGTACCTTGCACAGAGCCCGCAGTTCTATAAGCAGATGGCGATGGCGTCCGGCTTTGAGCGTATTTTTGAGACCGGACCCGTCTTCCGCGCAGAGAAGAGCTACACCAACAAGCACGCCACAGAGTTTTCCTGCTTTGACCTGGAGTTCAGCTATATCACGTCCTTTGCTGATGTGATGAAGATGGAAGAAGAGCTGCTGGCTTATGCCCTTAAGGCTGTCAAAGAAAACTACGGCGACCAGATCAGGGATTTGTTCGGTCAGGAAGTGATCGTCCCGACGACTCCGTTCCCGGTGGTTAAGCTGGCTGACCTGTACAAAGGGCTGGAAGAGGAGTTCGGCTACACCATTGATGAAGCCGAAAAAGGCGATTTGACCACCGAAGCCGAGCGTTTGAGCTACGAGTGGGTAAAAAAGCACTATGGGCATGAATTCCTGTTTATCACCGATTATTCTGCCGAGAAGCGTGCGTTCTACCACATGCGCGATGAGAACGGTGTGCCACAGGGCTACGATTTGATCTGGCGCGGTGTTGAAATTACTACCGGTGCACAGCGTGAGCACCGCTACGAGCTGCTTAAGAAGCAGGCAGAAGAAAAGGGGCTGGCAGAAGACGTAAAGTTCTATCTGGAGTTCTTCCAGTATGGCTGCCCTCCGCATGGCGGCTTTGGCTTGGGCATCGACCGTCTGACCATGCTGCTGTGTGGTCTGTCCATCAAGGATGCGGAATTCCTGTTCCGTGGTCCTAACCGTCTTACCCCGTAATAAGAAAATAAAGACAGCCGGAAGGCGCAGCTTGTGCCTGCCCTCCGGCTGTCTTTATTTTTCTTCCTCTATCAGCTTGTTGATCAAAATCTGGTAAATCTCGTTCCCTTTAAGGATGAACTGCTTTTTAACGAGCTGAGCAGACATCTTGTCCGGCACGCCGAGTTCTAAACTGAACAGGCTTTCGTCCAGCCCCTTTATGGAACAGTGCACAGTGCAGTGGCCATCGCCTTCCTCGCGGATCGATGCGCTGTACTTGGCTTCTTTCCGGGCCCACGTCTGGCTGCGCAGCACAGCGGCAACAGCACGCTCACGCACGCTCCGAGGCAGATCAAAAGCCAGCTCAAGCACGACCTTCCGCCCTTTATCGGTAATGACGTAGCCGTCTGGCTGCAATTTAACAAGTCCCTGATGCGTGATGTGATCCAAACAGGAGCCGATCTCAAAGTAATTAACAAGTGCCTCTTCAATCAATGCAGTTTCGATTTCCTGTCGGGTGATAGGTCCAGCGTTTTTGATCAGATAACAAAGCAGCAACCGTATGTCGGTGCTGTTTGTCAACCCGCCGGGGCGGACACCCGCCGTAAACGCGTCGTTGTTCATTGCAAGCATCATCTCCCTCTATGCATACCGCCCGATACTGTAAGGTCGTACCAATTATAGTATAATTTCTTTTTTGGCAAAATGCAAGCAGGGGTGCAGCGGTTTTGAACCGTACATTTGCAATTTTTGCTAACCTGTATTATACTATACCAGTATGCACAGGTTTTGCATACGATGCTGAGTGAAGGGAGCTGCTGAAACAGATGGACATCGCAGTAGGTGATACAATTCTTACACGTAAACAGCATCCGTGCGGTGCTGCAAGCTTTGAGGTCCTGCGTGTAGGCATGGATTTCAAGATTCGCTGTACCGGCTGCGGACATGAAGTAATGCTTCCGCGTGCGAAAATTGAGAAGAATATCAAAAAAGTCATCAAGCCGGGGAACGATTAGGTGTGTTTGCAGACATAGTTCGATTTTGTAAGGAGAGCCGCAAATTATGCCGAATTTGTTTTCCCAAATGGATGCGGTGTGCCATCGCTTTGAAGAGCTGTCGATACGACTGAATCAGCCGCAAGCGGCGGCAGACCCCGCATTGTTTCGCAAACTGATGCAGGAGTACCACGAGGCGGAACCTGTTGTACAAACTTACCGCATGTTGCAGACAGAGCAGGATCACTTGGCGCAGGCGAAAGCCTTACAGGAGGAGCTCGGCTCGTCCGATGCTGATCTGCGCCTGATGGTTCAAGAGGAAATCGCCGAAAAGGGTGCCGCTGTTGCGAGACTTGAAAACGAGCTGCGCATCCTGCTTTTGCCAAAGGATATAAACGACGGCAAAAACGTTATCGTTGAGATCCGCAGCGGTGCCGGCGGGGAAGAGGCGGCATTGTTTGCGCACAGCCTGCTGCGCATGTACTCTATGTACACACAAAGCCGCGGCTGGAAGATTGAAATGCTAAACACCAACGAAACGGAGCTGGGCGGCATCAAAGAGGCAATCTTTTCGGTTGATGGTGCAGGCGCTTATAACCGGTTCAAGTACGAGAGCGGTGTCCACCGTGTACAGCGTGTGCCGGAAACCGAGACACAGGGGCGCATCCATACGTCGACAGCGACCGTTGCGGTTATGCCGCAGGCAGAAGAAGTGGACTTTGTGCTTGATATGAAGGACTTGCGCATTGACACGTTCCGATCCTCCGGTGCGGGCGGGCAGCACATCAACAAAACATCCAGTGCGATCCGTGTAACGCATCTGCCGACAGGCATGGTGGTTGAGTGTCAGAATGAGCGCAGCCAGTTTCAAAACAAGGATAAGGCACTGGAAATACTGCGCAGCCGTTTGTTGGCGCAAAAGCAAAAAGAACAGCAGGATGCGATCAACTCAGACCGTCAGGGACAGGTCGGCACAGGGGATCGCAGCGAAAAGATACGCACATATAACTTTCCGCAGGATCGATGCACGGATCACCGCATCGGGTTGACGGTACATGGCCTCGATAAGATCATGGATGGCAACATTGACCACATCATCGACGCACTTGCGACCCATGAGCAGGCGGAAAGGCTGCAAAAGCTGGATCAAAACAGCAAAGATTGAATAGAATACCCTGTAAAGATGACTATCTTTGCAGATGAAAAAGGCGATAGATCATATGAAAATTAAAACATCGGTCGTGCCTGCTGATGAGCAGGGGGTCGCCCGTGCAGCTGAGCTGCTTTGCAGGGGAGATATTGTAGCCCTGCCCACGGAGACGGTTTATGGCATTGCTGCAGACGCACGCAACGGTGCGGCGGTTGAAAAAATCTTCCAGGCAAAGGGACGCCCGCAGGATAACCCGCTGATCGTTCATATCACCGGGTCGGAAATGCTGCATGGTCTGGTCAGCGAGGTGCCGGAGCGTGCGCAATTGCTGATGTCCGCATTCTGTCCGGGTCCTCTTACAATTATTATGCCGCGCGGCGTGGAGGTGGCAGCGGAATGCTGCGCCGGGCTCGATACTGTGGGCATCCGGATGCCGAGCCACCCAGTAGCACGTGCTGTCATTGAGCAGAGCGGCTGTGCATTTGCCGCACCCTCTGCAAACCTTTCCGGCAAGCCGAGCCCCACAAATGCGCAGGATGTGTTTGCGGATATGGACGGCCGGCTGCCGCTGATTTTGGATGGCGGTGAGTGCGATGTCGGTGTAGAGAGCACTGTGGTTTCCGTTGTAGGTGAAAAGCCTACGCTGTTTCGCCCGGGGCATATTACGCTTGAGGATCTTGAGCGTGCCCTCGGCGAGGAGGTCGAGGTCTCGGCGGCAATCCTGGAAAAGCTGCCGGAGGGAGCTGTTGTGCGCAGCCCCGGCATGAAGTATAAGCACTATGCGCCTAAGGCAGATGTAACGCTGCTGGATGGCTCGTTTGAGCAGTTTAAGGCATACGTGGATGCACATGCAGACCAAAACCCGAGCTGCCTGTGCTTTACCGGCGAGGCGGAAAAGCTGCCGTATCCCTGTGTGGAATATGGTCTTGAGGGAAATGGCGAGGATCAGGCAAAGCATTTGTTCCGCTGCCTGCGCGCTTTGGATGAGCAGGGCGATACCGTTGTTTACGCACGTTGTCCGCAGCGTGACGGGCTGTCAATGGCGGTCTACAATCGTTTGATTCGGGCTGCCGCATTTCGGGTGATCAAACTATGATTACGCTTGGCATTACAGGGCGCAGCGGCTGCGGCAAATCCTCTGTTACGGCAGTATTTGCCGCAATGGGAGTGCCGATCGCCGATGCAGACAGAATCTCGCGTGAGATTTTACTGCCTGGATCGCCGCTGCTGCCGTTGTTGACAAAACACTTCGGCGAGGATATCCTGTTTGCGGACGGCACGCTGAATCGTCGGCTGCTGGCAGACCGTGCATTTGCGACTGCAGATGGAAAGGCTGCACTGGATGATTTGACACACCCTGAAATTATACGCCGCATTCGTGCCGCAAAAAATGCTGCACAGCAGGCAGGCAGTGAGCTGTTTGTGCTGGATGGTGCTGTCATTGTCGGTACCGCTGCACAGGCTGAGTGTGACCGTCTTTGTGTTGTGACTGCGCCGTTTGAAACCAGTGTTGCACGTATTGTGGCACGGGACGGCATTTCGGCCGAGATGGCGGCACGCCGCCTTAATGCGCAAACACCGGAGCGGCAATTGACCGCCCAGGCGGATTATGTCCTTGAGAACAATGCGGACCTTGGGCAGATTCAAGCCAAAGCGGCCGCATTGTGCCGTGATTTGCTGGCATTGGGAGAGGTGGACACACACAGTTGAAGCAACAGGATAAACGCTCGGGCCGCAAGGTACACTACAAAAAACTGCGCAGAAAGCTCTTGCATTTTTTGATGCTGGTGTTTGTTGTGTGGTTCTGCTATAAGTTTGTGCCTGGGGCAAGCGATGAGGTAGAGCGGCAGCTCTACCCGCAAAAATACTCTGCGCAGGTGCTGTACTGGTCGGCTGAATATGATCTTGACCCGCTTTTGGTGTACTCGTTTATCCGCACGGAAAGCGGCTTTGACCCGGACGCAACATCTGATGCCGGCGCACGCGGTTTAATGCAGATGACTGAGGACACCTTTATCTGGCTTCGCACCAAGATTGCACCGGTGGACGGGCTGACATTTGACGACCTTTACGAGCCGGATGTCTCAATTCGGTTTGGGTGCTACTACCTGCACCTGTGTCTGGAGCGTTACCACAATGATGTATCAACGGCTGCCGCTGCCTATCACAGCGGATGGGGGACTGTGGATGCCCTTTTGCGGGATGGTGAACATTCGGCAGACGGGCTGACCCTTACGGGCTTCCCCTATGCACAGATGAATCACTATGTTGAGAAAATCAACAGCTGCTACCGCAATTATCAGCGGCTGTATGCAGTTGTTTGAAAATAAAAAAGGAGAATGCATTTATGAGTGAAAAAACCGAGATGCAGCAGCTGGCAGACCAGCTGTTGTATAAGCCTGCATATGCGGCAGACAAATGTGCTGACACCAAATCGTCTGCACATGCTTTCGCAGAGGGCTACAAAAAATTTTTGGATGCGGCAAAGACGGAGCGAGAGGCGGCAACTGTCAGCGAACAGATGCTAAAGGATGCCGGCTATCAGCTTTTTGACCCCAAAAAGGTTTATGCGCCGGGCGAAAAGATTTACTTTATTCAGGCAAACAAAGCTGTTGTTGCCGCTACGATTGGCAAAAAGCCCTATGAAGATGGCTTCCGTCTGGTGATTGCACACATCGACAGCCCTCGTCTGGATCTGCGTCCCGCACCGCTGTACGAGTCTGACCACATGAGTTACTTCAAGACGCACTACTACGGCGGTATCCGCAAATACCAGTGGGGCACCATCCCGCTGGCGATCCATGGTGTCTTTACACGTGCCGACGGTTCAAGCGTATCAGTGAGCATCGGTGAGGATGAAAATGATCCGGTGTTCTGCATTACCGATCTTTTGCCTCATTTGGGTGCAGAGCAAAACGAGCGTAAGCTCAGCGAGGGCATTAAGGCAGAGGAGCTGAATGTTCTTATCGGCTCGGATGCTGTGGAAGACGACAGCGTAAAACAGGCCGTCAAGCTCAACACCATGATCCTTCTGCATGATAAGTACGGCATTACCGAGAAGGACTTTGCCCGTGCTGAGATTGAGATTGTGCCTGCATATAAGGCACGTGATATCGGCTTTGATCGTTCCATGGTCGGCGGCTATGGCCACGACGACCGTGTAGATGCTTACCCCGCCCTTGTTGCAGAAATCGAGACCAAAGACCCTGCATACACCACTGTCTGCGTCCTGACCGACAAGGAAGAAACAGGTTCGGACGGCATTACCGGTATGCAGAGTATGTATGTCTTCCACTTTATGCAGCTGCTCTGCCGAGCTGCAAAGCAGGATGATATTCTGGCTTTCCAGCACAGTGTCTGTCTGTCTGCTGATGTTACCGCAGCCTATGATCCGTCGTGGTCAAGCAGCTTTGAGCCGATGAATGGTACTTATGCAGGCCGCGGCGTGGCATTCTTCAAATATACCGGCAGCCGTGGCAAGAGCGGCTCCAATGACGCAAATGCAGAGCTGGTGGGTGATGTTACCCGTATGCTGGACGCACACGATGTTGCATGGCAGATCGGCGAGATGGGCCGTTTGGACCTTGGCGGCGGCGGTACGATCGCAAAGTATGTTGCAAACCGCGGCATCCCGGTAATTGACATCGGCGTGCCGGTGCTCTCGATGCACTCTCCGTTCGAGATCATCCACAAGACAGACCTTTATATGGCCTACCGTGCCTTTGTGATCTTCAACAAAGCTGAGTAATTTTTGGATGGCGCAAGCCCTCCTGCCCATGCCATAGGCGGCAACGGGCAGGAGGGCTTTTTTGCGTGTAGCGCATACGGGCATTGCAAAATAACTGGTTTTTCACGGCGTGGTATGTTACAATACGTATCGAATCATCTGCATGGATAAGGAGAAGAGCATGGAGCAAAAATATGTCTGTCCGTATTGCATCGGCGAGCTGCCGACACGTGCGGACAGCTGCCCGCATTGCGGCAAGGTGTTCCGGGGACGCAACCCGATGGGCAGTCTGCCGGTCGGTACAATCATTGCCGGCCGTTATACAGTTGGCGAAATGATCAGCATTGATGGCGAGGGCATCCTTTACCGTGGCGTGGAGAACATGGGACGCTTCCGCGTTACGATCAAAGAATACCTGCCGGTCACGCTTTCGGCTGAGCGCGGTGCGGATTGTGTCCTGTACCCTAAGCAAGGCAGTGAGGTGCTGTTCAAGACCACACGCATGGATTTTGCCGACCTTTACCGTGCCGTACAGCATATTACGCCGGCAAACGGTTTGGAAGCAGTCTTGGACGTAGTTGAATCAAATAATACGGTGTATGCTGTCATGGAAAATCCAGACGGCAAACCGCTTGATCAATGGCTGGAAGAACAAAACGACCTGATAGCGCCCGAGGTCGCCTGCGCAATGCTGCAGCCTGTATTTGAAGGTGTTGCCGCCATGCATCAGGCAGGGCTTGTGCACCGCGGTATCTGCCCCGAAAACATCCGTGTGTTGGAAACGGGTCGTGCACGCCTGACGGGGTATGCGACCATCGGTCTGCGCACGGCGGGCAGCGGTCTCCACGAGCAGCTGTACGAGGGTTACTCGGCACCGGAGCAGTATGCAACCTCCGCATTTGAGGGGCGCTATACCGATGAATACGGACTTGCCGCAACATTCTATCGCATGGTGTGCGGACAGGCACCTGTCCCGGCCTTGCAGCGCACGGTCTCTGACTCAAACCCGAGAGCAAAAACGGTAAACCCTGCATTGCCTGGTTATGTCTCACAAGTGCTGCAGTTTGGTTTGCGGCTTAAACCTGCCGAACGCATCCAAACGGTACCCCAGCTGTATCAGGCGCTGACATCGAAAGAGTATACGGCTGAGCTTGCTCGCACGTTAAAGCAGAGTGCGCCGCAGTATTCTGCCGCCGAAAACAATGATGCTGATAAAAGCAGACACCATTTTTTAAGCATTAAAGCGCTGATGGCGTGTATTCTGCTGCTTTTGTTTGTGCTGACTGTGCTCACGGTCTGGGGAATGATCGAGAGCAGGCTTAGCCAGTCACCAGAGGAGTCACCGGTTTCGGAGATGTCTGCATCCTCTGTGTTGGAGCCTGAAAACCTTGTGCCGGACTTTGTGGGTATGGTATACGACCAGGTACAAAACAACCGGGAATACACAGGAATGTATCTTTTTTACGTAACGCAGGAATACAGCGATACCATACCGTCCGGGCAGATCATACGTCAGGAGCCGAAGGCAGGGACGGTGCTCAAGGCCGGCGAAACGATTCGACTGGTCGTCAGTAAGGGTCCGGAGGCGGTCGCAATGCCAAACATTGTCGGCTTTACGCAGGACGGTGCAGTCAAAGAGCTGACTGCCCGCGGGCTGCAGCCCAGCTGCATCATGGTTGTCAATGACGGCTCGTATGCATCCGGGTGTGTGGTCTCGGCCAGCGAAACAGCCGGTGACATGGTTGACGTTGGCACGGTTGTCACGGTTTATATTGCCGCAGACCCCAGTGTGCAGATCACAACAACGCCCGAGGAACCGGCGGAATCGACAGCTGCGAACGATGATCAGACTGCGGATGCGACTGACACAGACCCGATGCCGGCGGAAGAGGCGACTGAACAAGAATAATAATAAAGCAGAAGAGGGGACCGGTTTCGGCTCCCTCTTCTGCTTTATTTAGGATAGGAAAGAGAATGGCTTATTGAACGTTTACCGCACTTTACAAATTTGTGTAGCCCATCAGGTAGCGGTCCACCTCGGCAGCACAATCGCGCCCCTCACGCAGCCCCCAGACAACAAGGCTCTGCCCACGGCGCATATCACCGCACACAAATACCTTGTTTACGCTGGTCTTAAAGCGGTCATCTGCCACACAGCCCCGGCGTGTCATATCCACGCCGAAGGCGTCCGCTACATAGCTCTCGCAGCCGACAAACCCGGCGGCGATAAAAGCCAGCTGACACTCATATGTAAATTCTTCACCTGTGGGCACCATGTTTGTACGTCCGGTCTCAGGGTCACGCTCTGGTCGCAGGTAAGCGATTACAGCACCGGTCAGGCAGCCGTTTTCGTCCTTCAAAAATTCCTTTACTGTGGTCTGATAAACGCGCGGATCCTTACCAAACCTTGCAAGGCATTCCGTCTGTCCGTAGTCGACCTTCAGCACACGCGGCCACTCTGGCCAGGGGTTGTTTTCGGCACGTGCCTTGGGCGGCTGCGGCATCATTTCCAGTGCAACCAGGTCGGTGCAGCCTTGCCGCAGGGCTGTGCCCTGGCAATCGTTTCCGGTATCACCGCCGCCAATGACCAGCACATTTTTTCCATAGGCATTGATTGCCTTGCCGTCTTCAAACTTGCTGTCCAACAAGCTTTTTGTCACGCTTGTAAGATAATCAACGGCAAAATGTACGCCGTTTGCATCGCGGCCGGGCACATTCAGATCGCGAGCTTTTTTTGCACCGCAGCACAGCACGACAGCATCAAAGCTGCTTAAAAGCTCATCGGCTGCAATGTCACTGCCTACGTCTGCATTGGTGCGGAACTCGATGCCCTCCGCCTGCATGATCTTGATGCGGCGTGAGATGACGCTTTTATCCAGTTTCATGTTCGGGATGCCGTACATCAGCAGTCCGCCCACACGGTCGGCACGCTCGAATACCGTCACGGCGTGCCCGCGCTTGTTAAGGTACTCTGCCACGGACAAACCGGACGGACCGCTGCCCACAACGGCAACGCTTTTACCGGTGCGTGCGGGAGGCGGTGCTGCGTGTATCCAGCCCTTCGCATAGGCGGTCTCCACAATAGCGTGTTCGTTTTCACGCACGGTGACGCTGTTTCCGGTCACATTACCGCATGTACATGCGGCTTCGCACAGGGCAGGGCACACACGGCTCGTAAATTCCGGAAAGCGGTTTGTTGCCATCAGGCGGTGCATGGCCAGCTCCCATTTGCCATGATAAACAAGGTCGTTCCATTCGGGGATCAAGTTGTTCAGCGGACATCCTGAGGCCATACCGCCAATCATCATGCCGGCCTGGCAAAACGGGACGCCGCAATCCATGCACCTTGCTGCCTGTGTCTGCTGCTCTTCGCGTGAGAGCCAGATATGAAATTCGTTAAAATTTTCAATGCGCTCCAGCGGCGGAACATCCGTGCTGGTCTTGCGTGTATAATCTATAAATCCTGTGGTTTTACCCATGATGTTCCCCTCCTTACTTGTTCTTCTGCACAGCGTAGAAAGCTTCGATCTGCGCCTGCTCACCGTCTAGGCCACGTTCCTCCACAGATGCGATCACGCGGAGCATGCGGTCATAGTCGTAAGGAAGTACTTTTTTGAATTTGGGCAGAAACTCGCTGAAATTGTCAAGGATTTGCTTGCCGCGCGGTGATCCGGTAAGCTCAACGTGCTCACGGATAAGTTCCTTCAGCGTTGCGACGTCGTGCTTGTGCTCAACGGGCTCAAGGCTGACGGTTTCCTTATTGACACGCTGATAAAAGTCCCAGTTTTCGTCCAGCACGTAGGCAATGCCACCCGTCATGCCGGCTGCAAAGTTTTTGCCGGTCTGCCCCAGTACAATGACTGTGCCGCCGGTCATGTACTCGCAGCCATGGTCGCCCACACCCTCAACAACAGCAGTAGCGCCCGAGTTGCGTACGCAGAAGCGCTCGCCTGCAACGCCGGAAATAAATGCTTTGCCGGAGGTTGCACCGTACAGCGCAACATTGCCTGTGATGATGTTCTCTTCGGGCTTGAATGTAATGCCCTCGGGTGGGCGTACGATGATTTTGCCGCCGGAAAGTCCCTTGCCCATATAGTCGTTGCAGTCGCCCACCAGGTCCAGTGTTAAACCATTGGGGATAAAGGCGCCAAAGCTTTGACCGCCTGCGCCGGTGCAGTGTGCTGTATAAACATCGTCGGGCAGGGTATTGCCGTATTTGCGTGTGATTTCGCTGCCAAAAATCGAACCGAATGCACGGTCAATGTTCGAGACTGTCAGGGACACGCTTTGCGCAGATTTACTGTTCAGCTTGAACTTCTTCATCAGCACCTTCATGTCAAGGGTGTTTTCGAGGTGGAAGTCGTAGCTGTCCTCCGGCTGGAAGTGTACGTTGCTGTTTTTGATGGCAGGGTTGTGCAGGATGCATTCCAGGTTCATCTTGGCCGCACGGCTGCCCTTTGCGCATTCCTTGACGTGCAAAAGGTCTGTGCGGCCGACCATCTCGTCAATGGTGCGCACACCAAGCTTTGCCATATACTCACGCAGCTCCTGCGCAACAAAGCGCAGATAGTTCATGACGTATTCGGGCTTGCCACGGAAATTTTTGCGCAGCTCAGGGTTCTGTGTGCAGATGCCCATGGGGCAGGTGTCCAGGTTGCACACACGCATCATAACACAGCCCAAGGTCATCAGCAGGGTGGTGCCAAAGCCGAACTCCTCTGCGCCCAGCATGCAGCTGATTGCAACATCACGCCCGGACAACAGCTTCGAGTCGCTTTCGATGCGTACACGTGTGCGCAGACCGTTCAAAATCAAGGTCTGATGTGTTTCAGAGATGCCGAGCTCCCAGGGCAGACCGGCGTTTTTGATGGATGTGCGCGGTGCAGAGCCGGTGCCGCCGTCATAACCGGCAACCAGGATGACCTGCGCGCCGCCCTTTGCGACACCTGCTGCAATGGTACCGACACCTGCCTCACTTGCCAGCTTGACATTGATATTTGCGCTGCGGTTCGCATTTTTCAGGTCATAGATCAGCTCGGCAAGGTCCTCGATGGAATAGATGTCGTGGTGCGGCGGGGGAGAGATCAGACCGACGCCCGTTGTGCTGTGGCGCGTTTTTGCGATCCACGGGTAGACCTTTGCACCGGGCAGGTTGCCGCCCTCACCGGGCTTTGCGCCCTGAGCCAGCTTGATCTGGATCTCCTCGGCAGAGACAAGGTATTTGCTCGTGACACCGAAACGTGCCGATGCCACCTGCTTGATTTTTGAGTTGCTCTCGCTGTGGTAGCGCTCCTCCGGCTCGCCGCCCTCGCCTGTGTTGCTGCGACCACCCAGACGGTTCAAGGCGATGGCGATCGTCTCGTGCGCCTCATCGCTCAATGCACCGTAGCTCATGGCGGCACCCTTAAAGCGCTTTACGATCGACTCGACCGGTTCTACCTCCTCCAGCGGGATGCCACCATCGGGCGCATAATTGAACTCCAGCAGACTGCGCAGATGCATACCGTCGGTGCCCATATTGTCCACAGCCTCGGTAAACTGCTTAAAGGTGCTGTAGTCGTTTGTCCAGCAGGCTTTTTGGAACAGATGGATGGTTTTCGGGTTGAACAGGTGCTCCTCTTTTCCGCTGCGGAATTTATGCGCACCGCCGTCTGCCAGCTCCATGTTGATATCCAGCCCCAGCGGGTCGAAGGCAGCGTTGTGCTGTGCCTCCACACCGGCCTGAATATCGTCAAGGTCGATGCCGCCCACACGGCTCACCGTGCCGGTAAAATATTTGTCAATGACATCCTGAGCGATGCCGACAGCCTCAAAAATCTGGCTGCTCTGGTAGCTCTGTATCGTAGAAATGCCCATTTTGGATGCGATCTTAACAATGCCGCCCAGCACAGCGTTGTTGTAATCGTCCACAGCGGCGTAATAATCCTTATCCAGCAGCCCCTGATCGATCAGCTGCCCGATGGTCTCGTGTGCAAGGTACGGGTTTACGGCGCATGCACCGTAGCCCAGCAGGGTGGCAAAGTGATGTACCTCACGCGGCTCGCCGCTTTCCAGGATCAAAGCCATGGCGGTGCTCTTTTTGGTGCGGATGAGGTACTGCGACACCGCCGAAACGGCGAGCAGGCTGGGGATGGTCACATGGTATTCGTCCACATCACGGTCCGACAGAATGATGATGTTTGCACCGTCCTTGTAGGCACGGTCTACCTCAAGAAATACACGGTCGATCGCCTTTTCGAGGCTGGTATTTTTGTAGTAATTGATGGAGACCGTTGCGACCTTGAACCCGGGCACGTTCATGTGACGGATCTTCAGCAGGTCGGTCGAGGTCAGGATGGGGTTGTGCACCTTCAGCACTTTACAGTTTTCGGGCTTGTCCACCAGCAGGTTGCCGTGTGCGCCGATGTAAATGCTTGTGGAGGTGACGATTTTTTCACGGATCGCATCGATCGGCGGGTTGGTGACCTGCGCAAAACGCTGCTTGAAATAGGTAAACAGCGGTGCATGCTGGTCACTCAGTACAGCCAGCGGCGTATCATCGCCCATTGCACCGGATGGCTCGGCGCCCGTGCGTGCCATTGGCAGGATAAGTGTGTTCACTTCCTCGTATTTGTAGCCAAACACCTGCTGCAAGCGGGTCAGCTGGTCGCCGGTGCAGCTGTCGATTTTGACATTGGGGATCTTCAAGTCCTTCAGGCTGACGAGGTTGCGATCGATCCACTCACCGTACGGCTCACGGCTTGCGTAATATTCCTTCAGCTTTTCGTCGTCCACGACCTCGCCGCGCACGGTATCGACCAGCAGCATTTTGCCGGGGCGCAGGCGGTCCTTGGTCAGCACATTTTCCGGCGGGCAGTCAAGCACGCCCACCTCGGACGACAGGATCATACGTCCGTCCTTGGTGATGTAGTAGCGGCTCGGGCGCAGACCGTTGCGGTCCAGCACCGCACCCATCACATCGCCGTCCGAGAACAATATCGCCGCAGGGCCGTCCCACGGCTCCAGCATCGTTGCGTAATACTGATAGAAATCTCGTTTTTTCTGGCTGATGTTTTTGTTGTTCTCCCACGGCTCGGGGATCGTGATCATGACGGCAAGGGGCAAGTCCATGCCGTTCATCACCATAAACTCCAATGCATTGTCCAGCATGGCAGAGTCTGAGCCGGAGGTATTGATGATCGGCAAGATCTTGTTCATGTCGTCCTGCATGATCGGGCTGGAGATGCTTTCCTCACGGGCAAGCATGGCATCCGTATTGCCCTTGATGGTGTTGATCTCGCCATTGTGCAGGATAAAGCGGTTGGGATGTGCACGCATCCAGCTCGGGTTTGTATTGGTGGAAAAGCGGCTGTGCACCATACCGATGGCCGACTCGTAATCCGGGTCCTGCAAATCGGCATAGAACAGACGCAGGTCATTTACAAGGAACATGCCTTTGTACACAATGGTACGGCTGGACAGGCTGGGTACATAGGTGCCGCTGCTTGCCTGCTCGAACACACGACGCACGACATAGAGCTTGCGGTCAAAATCAATACCCTTGCTTACCTTTGCGGGCTTTTTGATAAAGCACTGCCAGATGGACGGCATGCACTCGCGTGCTTTCTGCCCGACAGCATCCGGGTTGACAGGCACCTTGCGCCATGCCAGAAACTCAAGCCCTTCCTTCGAGGTGACCACCTCAAACAGCTTCATGGCCTGTGCCCGCAGGTGCTCGTTCTGCGGGAAGAAGAACATGCCGACACCGTACTCTCGCTCATTGCCCAGGCTTACGTTCAGTTCGTCCGCAACCTTAGCAAAAAAGCGGTGGCTGATCTGCAGCATAATGCCGACACCGTCACCGGTCTTGCCCTCCGCATCTTTACCGGCGCGGTGCTCCAGACGCTCCACGATGGACAACGCATCGTCTACGGTCTTGTGGCTTTTGCGTCCCTTGATATCGACCACAGCGCCAATGCCGCAGGCGTCGTGCTCGAACTTGGGATCATACAGGCCGAGTGGGTGTTTTTGCTCGGTAAAATTTTCCATTGCCTTTCCCATCCTTTTTCTTAAAATCCTCCCGGAGTGCGGCACCATCCGCACCTGACAAAAACAAAAAGCGCCCCAAAAGGGCATAAAACACCCTTTTGGAACGCCTTTGTTCCGGTTGTCTAATATTATACAGCAACCTGAAAGATCTTCAAGTGTCAGCTGCACCAAATATAACAAAACCTTTTTCGCTCTTCTTGTGCGAAACGACTTGTTTTAACAACAGCTGTAAGCGACACACGCACAGCACACACTGCCGTTTGCGCAGCAGGGCAGGTGAGCGCACTTTACATGCATCACCGCCCTGTACAGCAAGGAAAAACCGCACCCGCAGTTACCTGCAAGTGCGGCATTTCCTTGTGTGTGTTTGCGTGCAAACGGGAATGTCAATAGGTAGGTCCGCGCTCACCCTGCGGCAGGCTTATTCCTGCACCGAGCGCTTACGCCGTGAACAAAAGTGTGACGTGTGTGACGTGTGACAACGTAACTTCTTATATATATATTTTTTTATTTTTTATTATACAAACTTTATGTAAAGCCTATCACATCTATCACAAAAGGATAAATAAGCATAA
>CAVBNV010000014.1:0-50975 GCA_963596815.1 Oscillospiraceae bacterium | reverse complement strand
AATAAAGACTATATATTAAGACTATATATCCCCTTACCCCTTACGGGGAGTTTGCTGAGGGCAGCTGCCGCAAAGTAACTCCCCCAGTCGCCTTGCGGCGACAGCCCCCTAAGGGGGGCACCAGCGTCACCGGCGCATCTTTCTGCGCAGCTTGACGCACTTTTGTGCGCATTGTGCTTTTGCTGTACGCAGCATCGCTGTTTTGATTTTGCAGTTTGGATAATGCAAGGCAAAATATACTTAAAGTTTGCCAAAAGTACACACTGTTGCACACGGTGCAGGGGTGGTATACTGTTGCCACGGCACTTGATGAAGCGGTGCTGCACAGCCAAACCGCCCGACGAAAAACAGAAACCATGTGCTGCCTGTTATGCGGTCTGCGAAGATATTTTAAGCATCCGCCCGCAAAACACGCCGGATGGTATCGTAGAGTACGGGCTTAAGGTTATCGATGCTGTCGGGCCTGCCCTCAAGGATACTGGAGTAGCACACAGACATGCACATGCTGCCAAGCACAGTGATGTACTGGTACATTTCGCGCTCGGTGCGCCCTGCCATTTCGGGGCTGCTGGTGATCACCGAGATCAGCTTGCGCATCAGCGGCTCGGCATCACAGTTTGCCTCGATCTCGCCAAGGCCGGGCCATACAAAGTTGCGCTCCAGAAACCGCAGCACAAGCACGTCGCGGCGCAGCGCCTCGATGATATGGTCGATGACAAAAATCATCTGGTCGGGGAAGCTTGTGTACTCGGTCTGCTGCTCTGCCGCAGTGCACGCCTCGTCCAGCAGCTGGTAGCTCACCCGCCCCAAAAGCGCCTTCATCACGGCGTTTTTGTCCCGGAAATAAAGGTAAAATGTACCCTTGGCAACCTTTGCCCGTGAGGTGATGTCCTCCACGCTGGTCTTGGTTGTGCCACGCTCCAGAAACAGCTCGTAGGCGGCATCCAGCAGTGCACGCCGCTTTTCCTGTTTCTTGCCTTCTACGATACCCATTGTGTCCTCTGCACTTCCTTTTTTGCGAAATAACGTATGTCTCAATTATCTTAACAGCTCTTTTGTATCCATGCAAGACCCAAACGGCGATATGCGGCTAAACAATTTGAGTGATTTGATAGAAAAACTGACTTTTAGTCATTTTCTGTATTGACATAAAATTCAGCCTGAATATAATAGTGGTTGTCGTAAATGACTGCCAGTCATTTATTTGCTGTTTCACAGATACAGCCGAGGTTTGCTTGGCTGTTCATTCTAATTCTGGAGGGTTCTCATGAAAAAGATCGCACAGGGCATTGTGCGCATGCGGAAGCTGATTTTGATCGTGGCTTTTTTGCTGCTGATCCCTTCCGCCATCGGCGCCGTTGCCACCCGCATCAACTATGACGTCCTCACTTATTTGCCCGCTGATCTGGACTCGATGATCGGCGAGAAGATCCTGGAGGACGACTTTCATCTGGCCTCCACCGCCATGATCACGGTGGAGGGACTGCCGAGCAACGAGCTGATCGCCATGAAGCAGGAGATCGAGCAGGTGCCCGGCGTCACACAGGCGTTCTGGCTCAGCGATGTGCTGGACCCGAGCGTCCCGACCGAGATGCTGCCTGCCGATGTGCAGCAGTTTATGTTCGGCAAAAACGACTCGACGATGATCATTGTCCGCTTTGATGGCCCGAGCGCAAGCGATGAGACCATGAACGCGGTCGCACAGATCAAAAAGCTCCTGCGCAAGGATTGCTTCTTTGGCGGCGTGAGTGTTATTTTGCAGGACACCAAGGCGCTTATCAACCAGGAGATGCCGTCCTACGTGGTGTGTGCCGTAGGCGCAAGCCTGGTGATCCTGTTCCTCTCGCTGGAAAGCACGATCACACCGTTCCTGTTTATGCTGGGGCTTTTGTTCCCGATCGCTTACAACTTTGGCACCAACATCTTTCTGGGACAGATCAGCTACATCACCGAGTCGCTTGCAACGGTGCTTCAGCTGGGTGTCACGATGGACTTCTCCATCTTTCTGCTGCACCGCTACCAGGAGGAAAAGGAGCTGCGCTCCTCTAACGAGGAGGCAATGGTCAGCGCCATCTGCAAGACCATGACCTCCATATCCGCCTCCAGCCTGACCACCATTGCCGGCTTTCTTGCCCTGTGTGCAATGCGCCTGACGCTGGGTCGTGATATCGGCGTGGTTATGGCAAAGGGCGTTGCCCTTGGTGTTGTGTGTACGGTCGTTGTGCTGCCGGCTTTGATCCTGTCGTGCGACAAGTGGGTCGAAAAGTACAAGCACCGTACCCTGATCCCGCAGCTTACAAAGCTGAGCTACTGGGTATCGTCGCATGCCGCACCGATCGTTGCGGTGTTTATTGTACTGGTCATTCCGTTTGCCGTTGCACAGAGCAAGGCGGAGGTCTACTACACCCTGTTTGACTCGCTGCCGCAGGACCTGACAGGCATTGTGGGTACAGCAAAGCTTGGCGAAGATTTCGGCATGACGAACTCACAGTTCATCCTTGTGCACGATGATATAACCGCAACGCAGGTATCCGATTTGTGCGATGATATCAGGCAGGTGGACGGCATCACGCAGGTGATCAGCCTGGACTCCATCACAGGTCCCGGCTTTGACACAGAGCTTTTGCCGGACAGCATCCTTGAGATCCTGCAGACCGGCGGATATAAGCTGATCCTTGCAAACAGCTCGTATAAGACCGGCACCGATGCCGCCAACGACCAGATCACCGAGATCAAAGCACTGGTCAAGGCGACTGACCCGGAGGGCGTCATCACAGGCGAGGCACCCATGACTAAGGATCTGATCGAGATCGCCGACATCGACATCAAAAACGTCAATGTCTGGTCGATCCTGGCAGTGTTCGCCATCATCCTGTTCTCGTTCCGCAGCATTTCGATCCCGGCGCTGCTGGTCGCCAGCATTGAGGCGGCCATCGCCATCAACATGGGCATCCCGTACTTTACCGGTACGCAGCTGCCGTTTATCGCAAGCATCGTTATCGGTACCATTCAGCTGGGTGCAACCGTTGACTACTCCATCCTGATGACTACCCGCTACCACGAGGAGCGTGCCTTTGGCCGCAGCCCGAAGGAAGCAGCGCAGCAGTCGCTTGAGCATTGCAGCCAGTCGATCCTGACAAGCGGTCTGACCTTCTTTGCCGCAACGGTCGGCGTAGCAGCGATCAGCCGTATGGAGCTGCTGAGGAGCATCTGCCTGCTGATCTCCCGCGGCGCATTGATCAGCATGCTTGTTATCCTGGTCGTTCTGCCCGCAGCCCTGATGCTGCTGGATTGGTTTATCCGCCACACCACCCTCAATTGGCTTGTGCCGGAATCTGCCTCGAAGTCTGTAGAGAAGGAGTAATCTAAGATGAAAAAATCGCTTCGTATTGCCAGTGCGGCGCTGGCTTTGACGGTCGCCGCAAGCTTCACGATGCCTGCCTTTGCCTTAGGGCAGAGCAGCTTTACCAAGGATGAAACAGTGTATGCCGTGCTGAACAGCGACGGTTCTGTCAGCAGCACTACCGTCAGCGAGCACCTGTACAACGCCGGCGGTCTGTCCGGTGTGACCGATGAGTCCTCGCTGAGCAATATCCAGAACACAGAGAGTGACGCCGCCTTTACACAGGATGGTACAAAGCTGGTATGGGACACCGACGACACCGATGTCTATTACAAGGGCGATATCGACAAATCGCTGCCCATTAATGCACAGATCACCTATACACTGGATGGCACGCAGGCACCGCTGGAGGAGCTGCTTGGCAAGAGCGGCCACCTGAAGATCACGGTCAGCCTGACCAACAACGAGACCCATACCGTGAGCGTGAACGGCACAGACCGTACTGTTGTCACCCCACTGATTACAGCTGTGGGCGTTGTGCTTGACGGTGACTCGACCAATGTCAACGCGGAGCACGGTGTTGTGCAGAGCGTCGCAAAAAGCACGGTGGCAGCATTTGTTACCATGCCCGGCGCATATGCATCTCTGGACGGTCTTTTGCCGGAGGACCTTGGCAGCATCGAGGACTACCTGCAGGACAGCGTGACCGTTGAGGCAGATGTGGAAAACCTGTCTGCGCCCAGTGTCATGATCGCCTGTGCGACCAGCACTGCGGCACTGAACACCGATAACGTCTTTGATCTGGACAGCGTCAACGACCTGACAGATGGTCTGAACCAGCTCAATGATGCCATGGCTCAGCTGCTGGACGGTGCGTCACAGCTTGTTGACGGCATGTCGCAGCTTGCAGACGGTGTACTTGCCCTGCTGGACGGCGCAAACAGCCTGAACACTGGCGCAGCTGCGCTGGACAGCGGACTGGGCGAGCTTACCAACGGTCTGGACACGCTGTCGTCCAACAACGAGGCCCTGGTCAACGGCGCACAGCAGGTGGCAGACGGCGTGCTTGCCTCTGCCAACAAGACCCTGAAAGAGGGCGGCCTGATCGATACAGACATGACCTGGGACAATTACGCATCCGTGATCGACAACGTTTTGACGATGAATGAAAAGACCCTTGCCGCAGGCCGCAAAAAGATGGTGCGCACCATCTGGGAGCAGGAGCCCAGCTTCAAGGACAGCGAGCTTGACCTGGCTTTGTACCTGTCTGCGACCCAGACGGACCATGACCTTGAGGCTGCTTTGCGCCTGATGCAGAAGTACGATGTATCTATGCTGACCGGCGCTGTGCAGCTGGCAACCAGCAGCGAGGCACAGCAGGTCGCAAAGGATGAGCTGAAGTTCCAGGTTGAAAACAGCCAGGATATCGCCGATGTACGTGCTTTGAAGGACAGCCTGGCAAGCATCCAGTACTTTGCCTCCAGCGTAAAGCAGTACACCGACGGCGTTGCGACCGTCACCGAGGGCGCACACTCTGCAAAGGACGGCAGCGCACAGCTTGCCGAGGGCACAAAGACCCTGTATGACGGCGTGACGACCCTGACGGACGGTGTGGAACAGCTTGCAGACGGCTCCGGCCAGCTGAACGATGGTCTGAACCGGTTTAACGAAGAGGGCATTTCCAAGCTGACCGGTGCGCTGGATACAGACCAGCTGCACGATTTGAAGACCGTGCTCGATGATATGAGCAACAGCCTGAAGGACTACACCAGCTTTGCCGGCGCACCGGAGAACGCCGACTGCAGCGTGAAGTTCATCTACAAGACCGGCGAGACCGTGCAGGCTGCCAGCGCAGAGACCGAGCAGACCACAGCGACGGAGGGCGGTAATTTCTTCACCCGCCTGTGGCAGCGCATTGTAAACCTGTTTAAGTTCTAAGCGCTTTGCAGTACTGCTGAGCGGTAATTTTAAGGGGAGCCTGATGGCTCCCCTTTTTGCTGCCGTGCAAAGGCTCGGCTTGTAAAGGCGCGGATTGCGTGATATGATAAACTAGATGAGGTCGAACCGCTCAGCCGGTGCCGACAGGTCTTGTGGTCACCTCGCCGCAGCGCAGCGCCTCGGTACGGCCGGTTTCACGCTCAATAACAAGCCGTCCGTCATCGTCTATGCACAGGGCACGTGCGGCATAGGTCTCGGTTTGGGTACACACAGTCACCCAGTGCCCCGGCACAAAGCAGCGTCTGCGGTACTCATCCAGGCAGTCGAAAGCAGGGCAGAGCGACAAAAGCTCACGTGCAATGGCACCTGCCAGTGCGGCACGTCCCACAGGGGACGGACCGCCGGGGTATAAGCTGCCTGCTTTGTGCGCCAGCTCCGGCGGCAGGTCCTGCGGACAGGATGTCAGGTTCAACCCGATGCCTACGACCAGCCATTCCAGCTGTCCGCTCTCAAGGTTTGTGCCGGCCTCTGTCAGGATGCCACATACCTTTTTGCCGTTGTAGTACAAATCGTTGACCCACTTGATGGCAAGGCTTAGCCCGCAGAGCTGCTGCACGGCACGGCATACGGCAACAGCCGCACCAATGGTCACCGCCTGTGCATTTGCGGCGGACACCGCAGGGCGCAGCAAAACCGAAAAATAAACGCCCTTGCCGGCAGGGCTCTCAAACCTGCGCCCAAGCCGTCCGCGCCCGGCGCTCTGGTGCGCTGTCAGCACAAGTGTACCGTGTGCAGCACCGTCCAGCGCAAGCAGCTTTGCGGTGCGGTTAGAGCTTTCAAGCGTATCGTAAATATGGATGGGGGCGGGGTAGTCGCCCACAGCCTCGGCGCAAAACGGGTCGCCGCCCATCAGCCGGTACCCCTT
This sequence comes from Oscillospiraceae bacterium, assembly GCA_963596815.1. Classification (GTDB taxonomy): domain Bacteria; phylum Bacillota; class Clostridia; order Oscillospirales; family Ruminococcaceae; genus Faecalibacterium. The sequence continues at coordinate 44,769 of CAVBNV010000014.1, read as the reverse complement.
GCGGGAAACAGCCTCCAGCGTGTAGCCCTGTGCGCTAAGCGCTGCTGCGGCTTTGTGCACAGCGGCACGGCTGACGCCCAGCTGCTGCGCCAGCTGCTGACCGGAAACATATGCGCCGTTTGCGGCACAGAGCGCCTTTAAAAGCGCCTGACGTGTATTTGCCGACATAAAAACCTCCTGGTAAGCGTACAGCACCGTCGATATGCCCTTATTGTAACATAGTGCGCAGGGCGTGTCCAACCTGACAGCAGGGACGGAGTGTTTTTTTAGATCAGTGCAGAAATTTGCGCAGTGTGACCGTATTATAGGTAGGAGACGGGCAGTAGGGAGGCGGACATTTGAATGCACTTGAATTCAGTGCTATGGTGCAAAGGCATCAGGCACTGGTGTATACAGTTTGCCATCAGCTTGTACCGGATGAGGGCGAGGCACAGGACCTGACGCAGGAGACATTCCTGTCGGCATGGCGTGCCATCGACCGCTGCCCGCCCGGCTTTGAGCGGCAGTGGCTTGCCCGCATTGCGGCAAACAAGGCAAAGGACTACCTGCGCAGTGCGTGGGTGCGCCGCATGAGTACCCCGGGCGATGAGGTGCTTGCGCTGCAGGGTGCACCGCCCGATGGTGAGCCGGAGCAGAAGGTGCTGGATGAGATGAGCGCACAGCGGCTCACACAAATGATCCTTGCACTGCGTGAACCCTACAAGACCCCGTGCAGGCTGGTGCTGCTGGAGCACAACAGTATAGAGCAGGCGGCAAAAACCTGCGGCAGACCTGAAAAAACGGTCAGCTCACAGGTTTACCGAGCAAAAAAGATGCTGGCGCAGCAAATAATTGCGCAACAGAGCGATAGCGATGGGAGGAATGAGCATGGAACGGTTTCTGCCGGACGGATGCATGAGCGATGAAGGGCTGCAGGCGCTGATCGACGGCAATTTGGATGAGCTTGGCAGGCTGGAAGCGGCGGAGCATTTATCCTACTGTGATCGCTGCATGGACCGTTACACGCTTTTGCTGACAGAGGATGCATTGCAAAAACCGCCGCACGGCACATACCGCACGGTGATGGAGGATGTCTGGGGAAGCCTGATGCAAAACACATGGGGGCGTGCGGCTGTGGCAGGTGTTGCGGCAGTGCTTGCACTGATGATGTGGCGCACGGATGTGCTAGGACAGATCACAAGCTACCGTTTACCGGTGTGGACCCCGACCATCGTGCAGACACAGCAGACCTCGTCACGCCTTGGCAGGCAGGCTAAAATCAGCCAGCCGCTGCAATTGGATGACGAAATCAACAGGCTTGGCGAAGCGGTTCGGTCCGCACTGTTCAAAAAAGACGGCGCAGACAGGACGGAAAAGTGAGGACATTTTATGAGAAAAAATATTTTTTTGACCTTTCTGTGTGCATTTATCCCGGGTGCGGGGCAAATGTACCAGGGCTACATGAAGCGTGGACTTTCGCTGATCAGCCTGGCCTGTTTAAGCGGCATCCTGTCCGACCTGCTGTCGGGTGCGCTTGGTCTGCTTGGTGTGATCGTGTGGATGTACAGCTTTTTCGATACATTTAATTTGCGTGCGCAGATTGGTGCGGGCACTGCCCCTGACGATGACTATCTGGTGCATTTTGACTGGCAAAACACACGCATCCGACAGTTTATCAAGGACGGCCACAAGCTGCTTGGCTGGCTGCTGATCCTGTTTGGCGTGACGGTGTTTTACAAAAAGGCTATTATGACACCGCTGGATGATCTGATGTGGAATGCAGGGCAGGACAGCCCGCTGTTCCGTGCTTTTTATCTTGTTATGGACGAGCTGCCGGAGATCGTGGTATGTGTGGCGCTGTGCGTATGCGGTGTATGGCTTGTCAAGGGCAACGGCAGGGCGCTCAAGCGTGAGGATGCCCCCGAGGCAGACGGACAGAGTGTGCAGCCTGAGATGGATTTTTGCGAGTACGGCACGCAGTTGTCCGGCAGATCCACACTGCTGCCGCTCGACCCGCACGGCAACCCGCTGACGGATAACGTGATAAAACCGGAAGATCTGCCGGAAGAAGGGCTGACCCTGCAAGGGCAGGACGGCGAAGCGCAGGCAGAGTAAGGCCTGGTGTAAATACAAAAGCAAATCCCCTGCCGGGCAACCCGACAGGGGATTTTTATCTGTCAATTGTTCGTGGTTCGCAGTCTGTGCAGCGCTGTTTTGCGCGCACAAGCGGCTTACAGGTTGAAGTAACGCTTAGCGTTGTTGAAGCAGATGCCCTTTACGATCGTCTCCAGTGCCTTCTCGTCTGCGGGATACTCGCCGTTTTCGACCCACTGACCGATCACATTGCAAAGGATGCGGCGGAAGTAAGCGTGACGGGTGTAGCTCAGGAAGCTGCGGCTGTCGGTCAGCATGCCGATAAAGTTGCCCAGCAGACCCAGGTTTGCCAGACTCTTGATCTGATTTTCCATGCCGATCTTCTGGTCGTTGAACCACCATGCAGAACCGTGCTGGATCTTGCCGGGGACCTCCTGATCCTGGAAGCAGCCGATCAGTGTGCCGATCATCTCGTTGTCAGCCGGGTTCAGGCTGTATACGATGGTCTTGGGGCACTCGCCGGTGTCATTCAAAGCGCTGAGCAGGCTGGACAGCTGTGCGCCGCAGGCTGCGGTATTGATCATATCAAAGCCGGTATCGGGACCGAGCTGACCGAACATCTTGGTGTTGACGTTGCGCAGGCAGTTGTAGTGGATCTGCATTGCGATGCCCAGGCGATGGTACTGCTTTGCCACATGGATCAGCACATAGGTCTGGTACTTTTCTGCCTCTTCAACCGTGACAGCCTCGCCGGCCATAGCCTTCTGGTAAATGGCATTGACCTCTTCCTTGGTGGCCTCACGGTAGGGCACGTAATCCAGACCGTGGTCAGAGGCACGGCAGCCGTTCTCTGCAAAGAACTCGATGCGCTTGGTCAGTGCATCGGTCACGCAGTCGATGCATGCCAGCTTTTCTTTGCCGACAACTGCAGCCAGCTTGCCCATGTACTCAACAAAGCCTGCCTTGTTGATGTTGACGGCCTTGTCCGGGCGGAAGGAGGGAGCGACCGTAAACTTGATGGTGGGGTCAGCCTTAATCTTCTGGTGCCAGCACAGATCATCGATGGGGTCGTCGGTGGTGCCGATAAAGGCAACATTGCTCTGCTCGATCAGGCCGCGCACGGTCATGGTCGGGTCATTCTGCAGCTTGTCATTGCAGAGGTTCCAGACCTCCTCTGCGGTGTCGCCGTTCAGCACGCCGTTGTAGCCAAAGTATGTTTTCAGCTCCAGGTGGCACCAGTGATACATCGGGTTGCCGATGGCCATGGGCAGGCTCTCGGCAAACTTCTGGAAGCGCTCGCGGTCGGACTTGGAACCGGTGATATACTCCTCGGGCACGCCGTTGGAGCGCATGACACGCCACTTGTAGTGGTCACCGGAGACAGAACCGTCCGGGTTGCGTCCGCCCAGCCAGACCTGTGTGATGTTCTCGAACCGACGGTTCTCGTAGATCTCACGGGGAGAGATGTGGCAGTGGTAGTCGCAGATGGGCATGTCGGCGGCATAGTCATGGTACAGATGCTGTGCAACATCAGACTGGAGCACGAAGTCCTTATCCATAAATGCTTTCATAGGTCGATATCTCCTTTTACAAACTGATATATTAGTGCTGAAAAACGAACCTGAACAAGACCCTTTTCGGGGGGTCGAACCTACCTTTAGTATACAGGAAAAACTCGATGTATACAACTAAAAAAATGCCAAAATTTTTGCCAAATTGATTGTGTAAACCGCTGGAAATCACCGGTTTTGGGGCGATAAGCACAAATCGTAAAAAAATCCGCTTGACTTGTTTGTATACAACAGAATACAATAGAGACAACAGCAGAGGCAGAGTGTGCCGTCTGCAAAAAAGCAAAGCAGTTAGCGCAAGCAAAAAGGAGAGCGGTAAAATGGAAACATTGAATTACAAAGTACTGCAGCAGGCAGGTTACGACGGCTATATCCTGAAGGATGCACCGGTCAAGGTGATGCAGTTTGGCGAGGGCAACTTCCTGCGCGCTTTTGTAGATTACTTCTTTGATATCGCAAACGAGAAGGCCGGCTACAACGGTAAAGTCAAGCTGGTGCAGCCGATTGCAAACTTCCCGCAGATGGCGGACTGGATCAACGAGCAGGAGGGCTTGTACACGCTGTACCTGCGCGGCAGCGAAAAGGGCCAGAAGGTCGATGCAAAGCGTGTCATCTCCTGTGTGCACGACTGTGTGTGCCCGTACGCTGAGGGCAAGTGGGCAGAGGTGCTGCAGCTGGCTGTTTCGCCCGAGCTGGAGACGATCGTTTCCAACACGACAGAGGCAGGCATTGCCTATACACAGGGCGACAGTGCTTTTGATCAAGTGCCGCCTGCAAGCTTCCCTGCAAAGCTGACCCGTGTGCTGTACGAGCGCTACAAGGCTTTTGACGGTGCACAGGACAAGGGTGTCGTGATCCTCTCCTGCGAGCTGATCGACAACAACGGCAAAGAGCTGAAGAAGTGCTGCAACAACTACGCAAAGGACTGGGGTCTGGAGCAGCGCTTTATCGACTGGATGAATAACGCAAATACCTTCTGCTCCACGCTGGTCGACCGCATCGTGCCGGGCCGCATCCGTGACGCAAAGGAGCTTGCCGCTCTCGAGCAGGCGAATGGCTACCACGACAACGCACTGGATGTGGGCGAGGTGTTCGGCGTTTGGGTCATTGAGGGACCGGCATGGCTGGAGGATAAGCTGCCGTTCAAAAAGGCGGGCGTCAACGTGAATGTTGTGCCCGATGTCACACCTTATAAAAAGCGCAAGGTTCGCATCCTGAACGGTGCGCACACCGGCTTTGTGCTGGGCGCATACCTCGCAGGCTATGATATCGTGCGCGACTGTATGCACAACGATACCATCCGTGAGTATATGAACAAGATGCTGCACGAGGAGGTCATCCCCACTCTGCCGCTGGATAAAAAGGATCTGGAGGAGTTTGCCTCTGCTGTGCAGGACCGCTTCAACAATCCGTTTATCAACCACGAGCTGATGAGCATCTCGCTGAACTCCACCTCCAAGTGGAAGGCACGCAACATGCCGTCCTTCCTGGCGTATGTCGAGGAGCAGCACAAGCTGCCGGTGTGCCTTACCATGAGCCTGGCGGCCTACATCGCTTTCTATTCCAATGAGATCCAGCAGCGCACGGAGGACGGTCTGATTTGCAAGCGTCCGGCGGGCAATACCTACAAGATCCAGGATGATGCATGGGCGCTGGACTTCTACTATGCGCATAAGGACGACACCGCAGCGCAGCTGGTACACGCTGTGCTGACCAATACCCAGATGTGGGATCAGGATCTGACGCAGATCGAGGGACTGGAGGCCGCTGTGCTGGCAGACCTGGAAATGATTCGCACGCAGGGCGCAGAGGCAGCCTACAAGAGCTGCCTGTAAGGAGAGGATAGTATGCCGCAGGCAATTCATATCAGCCCTGTTGACAACGTTGTCGTAGCACTGCACCCGATTGCAAAGGGTACGCTTGTGGAGGTGGACGGTCTCGCCGTCACTGCACTGGAGGACATCCCGCAGGGACATAAAATGGCCGTTAAGCCGATCCGTAACGGCGAAAATGTGGTCAAGTACGGCTTTGCGATCGGTCATGCGACGGCGGATGCACAGCCGGGCACGTGGATGCACACCCACAATGTAAAGACAAATCTCTCGGGCGAGGTGGAGTACAGCTACAACCCTTCGCCTGATCTGGCACCGCTGCCCAAGGTGCAGCCGGAGACGTTTATGGGCTTCCGCCGCAAGGACGGGCGTGCTGCGATCCGCAACGAAATCTGGATCATCCCCACCGTGGGCTGTGTCAACGACATTGCAAAAAAGATGGTGGCAGACAACCAGGACCTTGTCACAGGTTCCATCGAGGGCTTATACACGTTTACGCATCCATTCGGGTGCAGCCAAACCGGGCACGACCATGCGCAGACACGCAAGCTTTTGGCGGCGCTGGTGCGCCACCCGAATGCGGCAGCGGTGCTGGTGCTGCATCTTGGGTGCGAAAACCTGCAGCATGACCAGTTTGTGGAAGAACTGGGCGAGTACGATGCAGACCGCGTCAAATTCCTGACATGTCAGGATGAGGAGGATGAGTTTGCCTCTGCACGTGTGCTGCTGGAGCAGCTTGCAGCATATGCGGGACAGTTCAAACGCGAGCCAATCCCTGTGTCTGAGCTGGTCGTCGGCATGAAGTGCGGCGGCTCGGACGGACTTTCCGGCATTACGGCAAACCCGACGATCGGTCGCTTCTCCGACATGATGGGACAGCGCGGCGGCTCTACGGTGCTGACAGAGGTGCCGGAGATGTTTGGTGCCGAGGGCTTTTTGATGGATCGCTGCATCAACCACGACGTGTTCGTTAAAGCCGAGCAGATGATCAACGGTTTCAAGGCATACTTTATCAGCCACAATGAGGTCGTTTACGACAACCCGTCCCCGGGTAACAAGCAGGGCGGCATTACCACACTGGAGGATAAGAGCTGCGGTTGCGTGCAAAAGGGCGGCACGGCGCCGATCATGGACGTCATCGGCTACGGCGACCCGGTGGTAACAAAGGGCTTGAATATGCTTTACGGCCCGGGCAATGACCTTGTGTCGGCAACGGCAATGACAGCGGCAGGCGCACACCTGATCCTGTTCTCGACAGGGCGCGGTACGCCGTTTTCTGCCCCGGCACCCACGCTGAAAATTTCAACAAACACGCCGCTGGCGCAAAAAAAATCCGGCTGGATCGATTTTAACACCGGCGTGATCGCAGATGGCGAAAAAACCATTGACGAGGCAGCCGAGGACCTGCTGGATCTGGTCATCCGTGTGGCGAGCGGTGAGCAGACAAAAGCGGAAAAGCATGGTTTCCGTGAGATATCGATTTTCAAAGATGGCGTTGTACTGTAAATAATCAGGGGCTGCTGGGCACATTTTGTGTCACGGCAGCCTTTTTGTACACGCACTTCACATGATGTAAAAAATCCCCTGCCAGGTCAGGGGGTAAAATAGGAGGCTTATATTATGAACCAGATCACAACGCAGTATATCACCGAAAACGGCGCCTGCTACGAGCAGTACGTTATCTCTGACCCGGTCGCCAAGACGGCACTTACCATCACCCCGGAGCGCGGCGGTATGATCACCGGCTTTACGCTGGACGGTGAAGAGTTCATCTGGACACGCCGCCCCAACTTCTCTGAGTGCAACCGTCCCCGCTTTGGTGTGCCCGTGCTGTTCCCCAGCTGCGGCAACCCGGACGGCGGCGTGCATATCTTTGACGGCAAAGCATACCCGATGGAGACACACGGTTTTGCAGACCTGTGCGCATGGGAAGTGGAGAGCGTTGGTCCGGACGGCGTGACGCTGGCATTGACATCCACCCCGCTGACAAAGTTTTTGTATCCGTTTGACTTTACCGTCCTGGTCACCTATAACCTGGAGGGCAACAAGGCTACCATCAGCCTGACGGTGATCAACGAGGGCGATAAGGATATGCCGTTCAGCTTTGGTTACCATCCCTATTTCTGCACCTCTGCGCTGGAAAATGTGGAGTTTGACATCAAGTGTGCGACCTGCTCCGAAAATGCAAAGGGCGAGCAGCCTGCCGCCCCTGCTAAAATCACGCTCCCCCGTACAGAGGGCTCTGACAGCTCGACCCGTCTGCTGACCGGGGTAGAGTTCCCCATGGTGCTGACCGATAAGGGCAATGGTCACAAGGTGACTGTTGACGCCGATGACAGCTTCAGCAACGGTGTCCTGTGGGAGCAGGATGCAGAGAGCTTTGTCTGTATGGAGCCGTGGAACGGCTGGGCAAACAGCGTGAACGATGAGGGCAAGCACGAGGTGCTTGAGCCGGATGAGGCTATGACCAGCGATTGGAGCATTACCATCGAAAAGATCTAAACCCACCCGAAACCGAATAGGCGTGTAAAAGCACCCTCCCCCTGCTGCGATTGTGTGTGCAGGGGGAGGGTGCTTTGTTCAGGCTTCCGGTCGAAGATCAAGAATAGTTTGCATTCACAAACCAAAGCGTGTAAAATAGGGGTGGATCATATCATAGGGAGGAGCACATTATGTTGTGTACGATTGTGTTGTCGGCGGTGCTGATGGCCGGGTTGTTTTTGCTTTTGTTTGCGGGGGTAGCGTTGATACAGGATAAAAAGTATTTCACATCCGCACCAAAGGATATATGGGAGGCGATCCTCCCGCACGAGGAGCGCTTCCCGGGGGCACATGTGCTGGGGTGGGCACTGGGGATAGCAGCGATGCTTATGATGCTTGGGGCGGTGCTCTATGCAGGCTGGGACGGCATGCAGAACAGCTTTGCTTATATGCACTTTTTTGTGCGGTATGTAACGATGTTCCTGCTTTTAGAGGCATTTGACATCCTGTTTTTTGACCTGTTCCTGCTCACACATTCCCGCTTTTATCAGCACTACTACCCGGAAACAGAAGGCTGCGCTGGCTTCCATCGGTTTGGTTTTAACTGGAAGTCTCATCTGGCGGCAATCGTACTGTGTCCGCTTGCGGCGGCAGTGCTTGCATATGTGTGTACGCTGCTCTGAAAACGCCTCAGTCGGTCGTGACCGTGCTGTGATCCTCTTTTTTGAGCACACGTGTGACCATGAACACGCAGTAGCAAAGTGCCAGCGCCCATGCAAGGGGGTTGGACAGGCAGATGCCGAGATAACCGAGCTTTGCTACTGCAAGCCAGCCGCCGAGACTGCGTCCGAGCAGCTCGCCGACGCCGGAAATAACGGCCTGCACGCTGTAACCGAGGCCTTGCAGTGTGTTGCGGAAAATCATCAGCAAACCGTGGAAGAAGAACAGCACGCTGATGACGCTCAGGTACTCGACAGCGCCGGCGGTAACGGCGGGGTCAGCGTCGCCAAGCACAAGATATACGGCCCATTTTTTTACGATAAAAATAACGACCCATGCCGCAGCGCAGTAGCATAACTGGATCATACTGCCCTCACGGATGCCTTGCTTGATGCGGTCTGTGCGCTTTGCGCCGTGGTTTTGGCCAACGTATGTTGCCATGGCCATGCCGACGCTTTCCATGGGCAGGGTGAACATCTGGCGGATCTTTTCACCGGCTGTTTGTGCTGCAACAGCAACACTGCCCAGCAGATTGATCGCGTTTTGCATGACCACCGCACCAATGGCGGAAACCGAGTACTCAAAGCCCATCGGGAAGCCGATGTAGGCAAGGCGTCCGCAGTGCGAGGCAGAAAGCTTAAGCGATGCACGGTCAAAATGCAGCTGCTCGGATTTGGCGATGCGTGCAAAGAACCACCACACGCAAAGGATGCCGCTGACACCCTGACTGAATACCGTAGCAATGGCGGCACCGTCTACACCCATGCCGAACGGTACGATCAAGATCCAGTCCAAAGCAATGTTCAAAACGCTGGAAAACAGCAGGAAGTAGAACGGATGCTGCGAGTCGCCCATCGAGCGCAAAACGCTGGAGCCGTAATTGTACAGCACCGTGAGCGGGATACCGATAAAGATGATGCGGATGTAGAGCGCAGCATCTGCAAACAGCTCGTCCGGGGTATTGATGAGCCTGAGCAGCGGTGCGGCAATGATCGTGGTTAAAACCGTGAAGACAATGCTTATGACAACGCAGAGGAACGCACCGTTTACCAGGTATTTGCGCAAACCGTCCTTGTCTTTTGCACCAAAGGTCTCGGCGATCGGGATGCCAAAGCCGACGCATGCCCCCTGCACGAAGCCGATGATCAAAAAGTTGAGGGAGTACGTTGTACCCACAGCACCCAGTGCATTTGTGCCAAGGCACCGGCCGACGATTACAGTGTCGGCAAAGCTGTAAAGCTGCTGGAAAAGTGTGCCAAGCACCAGTGGCAGAGCAAAGCGCAAAATTTGCGTCAAAGGACGTCCGGTTGTCAGGTCGGTCGTGCCGGATTTTTTCTTGTTTGCAGTGTCCATGCGAGATGACCTCCTTGATTTGAAAATTTTATAACCTAATTATAACATCCCATGCATGCCGGACGGATGGCATTTTATGACCGCATTCTCGCTTTTTGTGATATTTTTTGTGCAAAAAAGAGACGCCTGCTGCCAGGTCAAAGGCTGCAGACGTCTCTTTTTTCGAGTTGATTGCAGAAATCAGAGCTTGCCGGCACCCTTGTTCAGGATACGGTCAAATCGGGTGAAGAATGTGATGGCAGTGACTGTTACGGCGAGGATATCACTGACCGGCTCAGCCAGGAACACCGCAAACACCTTGTTTTCGATGAACAGCGGCAGGATAAAGATGAGCGGGATCAGCAGGATGAGCTTGCGCAGACAAGCCAGCAGCAGACTGACCTTCGCCTGGCCCAAAGCCATAAAGCTCTGCTGACAGGAGATCTGAATGCCCATAGAAAAGATGCCGGCCATGTAAATGCGCATTGCCCAGGTGGTGTACTCGATCAGAGCGGTATCCGAAGTGAAGATGCCTGCTACAACGCCGGGGATCAGCATCATCAATGCCCAGAAAATAGCTGTGTAGCCAAAGCACAGCGTCAGCTGAAAACGGAAGGCCTGCTTGACACGGTCCTTCTTGTTTGCACCGAAGTTAAAGCTCATGACAGGCTGACCGCCCTGGCAAATGCCCTGAAGAGGCATTGTGCACAGCTGCGAAGCGCTTGTAATGACCGTCATGGCACCGACGGCAACGTCGCCGCCGTAGCGCGCAAGGCTGGAGCTGAAGCTGACGGAAAGCAGGCTTTCGGTGGACAGCATTACAAAGGTGGAAATGCCAAGCGCCATAATGGGGAGCACAACGTTTTTCTCCGGGCGCAGGTAGTCCTTGCGCAGCTTCAGCATGGTCTGGCTGCCGGTCAAAAAACGCAGGATCCAGCATGCGCCCACGGCCTGACTGAGGACGGTGGCGATGGCGGCACCCTGTACGCCCATCCCGAGTACAAAGATCAGGATCGGGTCCAGGATGATGTTGATGACGGCGCCGATTATGGTGGTCAGCATGCTTATTTTTGCAAAGCCCTGTGCCGTGATAAAGCTGTTCATGCCCATCACGATCAGCACAAACACTGTGCCGAGGATGTAGATGCGGCTGTATGTCAGGGCGTAGGGCAGGGTTGCATCGCTGGCACCAAACATGCGCAGCAGCGCAGGCGCACCTGCATAAAAAGCGATGGTCAAAACAACGGCAAAAATCATCAGCATGGTAAAGCTGTTGCTAATGATTTTTTCTGCCTGTTTTTTGTCGCCCTGACCAAGTGCAATGGCTGTGCGTGGTGAGCCGCCTGCACCGATCAGCATAGCAAATGCATTGATCAACATCAGGATCGGTGTAAAAAGACCAACGCCGGTCAGTGCAGATGCGCCGATACCCTCGATATGACCGATGTAAATGCGGTCTACAATGTTGTACAGCAGGTTGACTACCTGTGCTACGATGGCAGGGATCATCAGCCGGAGCAGAAGCTTTTTTATGTCTCCTGTGCCCATGTCCTGCTTTTTTTGTGTTTGTTCTGCCATGTTTTCTCCTCTGGAACCCGTTGTGACTTAATAAGTCAGACCAAAGTTCATCTCATAGTAGTTGCCGGCGGCATCGCGGTATGCGTATGCCTTGCCGTTCTCGTCCTTCATGCTGTCTGGCATGTAGGCATCCTTTGCAAAACCGGGCACGTCGTTGGGGCTGATGCACACGCCGTCTGCATTGACAGCCAGCACCTCATCGCCCTTGGGCAGTGTGATGGGCAGCTTGCCGACCGGTGCAAAACGACCGAACATGACGTCCAGCGTTGCGGAGGGGAAGGTGTCAAAGCCTGCTGTCAGCGCATCGACATTCTTCTCAACATTGCCAACCTCCCATGCCAGGGGGAAGTTGATGTTTGCAACGACCTTGCCGCCATGTGCATGGACAGCCTGCGCAATGTCGGCGATGCGATTTGCGCCGACAAGGGTGGTCTCCTTATGTGTCTCTGCCAGGGGCTTGCCGTCCTCGCCTACGTTGCAGACGGTCTTGTCCTCGCAGATATCCAGCTCAAGGTAGCCCGGGGTCGCATTGAAGTAAGCGCCGGACTGCGGGCTGACCATCAGCAGTGCTGCCTCAGCCTCATCGGGTGTGTCCACAAGGGTCACATTGCCAAGCATCTCACGCAGTGCCTTGGTGGCCTGTGCACCGGCCTCGGCACTCTTGCCAAAGGCCTCGGCATAAACCTTTGTACCGTCCTTCAGGGGCAGGGTGCCGTCATTCTTCAGCAGGACGACAGACTCGCGATGTACACGTGCAGCCTCCTCCCAGTCGGACTTGGTGGCGACAACCTCCTCAGCCTTCTGCGGGTCGGCATACGGGTTTTCAAACATGCCCTGGCGGAACAGCTCGGTCAGGGTACGGCTGACAGCACGGTTCAGGCTTTCATCGGTCAGCACAAGGTCTTCTTTATTGAAGCCGGCGGGTACAGGGTGCTCGTCGTAGTAGCCGTTGGTTGCACGTGCGTAGGCCTCGGCTGCTTCTTTGTTGTCAAACAGACCGGAGATCAGGTCAACACCGCTCTGGGTAACGGCGTAGCCGATACGCTCGGGGATATCCAGCATATCAACGCCCCAGCACATGTTGTGTACGATGCCTGTGTCGGAGTTGATGTAGCCCTTAAAGCCCATCTGGTTGCGCAGCATACCATCAATAAACACCTTGTTGTATGCAAAGCCGTAGGGCTGCAGGTCAATGGCGTTGCCGTTGTAATCCTGCTGCGGTGCACTCTTCTCTGCGCTGGGCTTCGAGTAATAGGGCATCACAGACTCGGCATTGTGGCGCACAGCGGCGCGGAAGGCGGGGATGTGGTACTTCTGCAAAGAGCCGGGGGTTGCATAAATATTCCACTGACCTGCCGCATAGTGGGGGTCGAAGCCGTTTTCACGTGCACCGCCGCCGGGGAAGTGCTTGACGGTCATGGAGACGCCATCCGGCGTTACGCCCTCGCTGCCGCCCTGTACGCCGGGGATCAGGTGATTGAAGATCTCCTCGATCAGCTCAGGGTCCTCGCCAAAGGTGCCGAAGGTGCGCTGCCAACGGGGGTCGGTCATGCAGTCGGCCATGTACATGTAACCCTTCTTCAGGCCGCATGCGTTCCACTCACGGCGGATGGTGTCGGCGAATTTGTCAATGATATCAATACGTGCGGTACCCTTGACCGCGGCTGCGATGCCCAGGGTGCCGGGCCAGGTGGCAAACACGCCGGCGGCATCGTTCATGCCGAAAACAACCTCGCCGTTTTCGTTGCGGCTGTTGGACATGACCTGCATGGGCACAAAGTGCTCGCAGCTCTCGGCGACATACTGCAGCTGGTTGAGGTAATCGGCAAGGTCGGAGGGCGTGGGGTTCTCACGCAGGATCACATGTCGTGTAAAGTACTCCTTGATCAGCACAGAGGTGCTGGGCAGGCTCTGGTGACCGAAAATGCTGTCAGAGGCTTCGACAGGCGCCTCATCCAGCAGGCCGGTCTCATCACCCACGGGCTTATGTCCGCTTGCACTCAAGCGGGCGGAGGGGTACTTGGGGCCCATGCGCCAGTCAGAAGTAAAAATCTGACCGATTTTCTCGTTCAGCGTCAGGGTTTTTACGTAAGCGGCTGCACGCTCCTGCGGTGCAAGACGCCAGTCATTCACGGCGCTTACGGTACCGGTGCCGTCGATATCCTTGAAGTAGAGCCCATCCTGCTCGATCACCTTGCGCTCAACGGCGCCGATTACGGGGCCGTTTGCATTTTTGTAGAGCTTGACGTTATCAGATGCCTTACATGCCATAACAATTTCTCCTTTTTGTTCTACGTCCATCCGGTACGGAAGTGTGGCAGAACATCCTGTCCGGTACGCACACAGTGCGACAATGATGGATATATTATAATAGGAATCAAACCCTGATGGTTAGAAAATTTTTTTTGAAAAACAGAAATGCACTCCGGAAAGCTACAGGAAAATAAATTTTCGGCATACCGCACAGAAAATCTGTATAGAATTGTGCAATTAGCACGAATTGCTTTTCCACAACGGGAATAATAACCATGAAATTCGTAAAAATGTCCGATTTTCCCTTGAATATTTACTAACAAATTTTGAACAAAAAAGAGATAATATGCTGCATAAAGAATCCTTGCTGGCAGAGTGGCAGCTGTCGGGCTGGGGTTACTAAATGGGGATGTGTCGGCTGGCAGTGCCGGCACGTCAGATTCGAAAGGAGTAATTCTTATGGCAAAACAGCCGCTTGAAGAGAACGGCATCCACAGAGCGAAAATGTGGGAGATCATGATGTACGCTCTGAACAACACCTCCACCAACACCTACATGATGGTGGTCGGTTACATCAGCTACTTCCTGATCGGTATCGTTGGTCTGGCATCTGTGATGGCAGGCTCCATTGTTACCATCATGCGTATCTGGGACGGCGTCACCGACCCGTTTGTCGGTATGGTCGTCGATAAGACCAACGGCAAGTTCGGTAAAAACCGTCCGTTCATCGTGGTTGGTCAGATCATCATGTTCATCACCACGTTCTTCATGTTCAACTTCATCCCGAAGATGAGCACCTCCATCCGCTTCCCTGTGTTCATTGTGATCTACATGATCTACATCATTGGCTATACCTGCCAGTGTGTCGTCACCAAGTCCGCTCAGACCTGTCTGACCAATGACCCGAAGCAGCGCCCCATCTTTGCAATGTGCGATACCGTGTACAACATTGTCCTGATGAACATCCTCATCCCCATTGTTGTTACCGACTATCTGACCCCGCTGTACAGCTTGACCGCTGAGAACAACGCTGCAGAGATTGCAAACCTGGTTGCGCAGAACCCCAACCTCGCCGGCATTGTTGAGAAGAGCGGCGGCAACCTGTCTGCATTCTACAACCCCGCATTCTTCACCACCCTGCAGCTGAGCTTCGGCGCTCTGTCCGCTGTATTTGCTGTGTGCGCTATCATCGCTTTGAGCCGTAAGGACAACGCAAAGTACTTCGGTACCGGCAAGGCACAGAAGGTCGGCATCAAAGATTATGCCGACACCCTGGCACACAACCGTGCGATCCAGATGCTGGTTGTCTCTGCTTCTACCGATAAGCTGTTCATGTCCACCATGTCGAACTCCACCGTTATGATCTGCCTGTTCGGCATTGTGTTCGGCAACTATGCTTCTTACTCCAGCTACTCTCAGATTACTTCTATCCCAATCGCTCTGATCTCGATTTTGCTGATGAACAAGATCGCCCGTCAGATGGGCCAGAAGGCCTCTATGATGACTGGCACCTACGGCGGCATCATCGGTTCTATCCTGATTACTGCATTCCTCGTATTTGCTAACCCCAAGGGCGATACCGCAAAGTTTGCACTGCCAGCATTCCGTATCATTAAGCCTTCTACCTGGGGCACTCTGTTCACCGGTTGGACCGGTACCGCTTTGATCTTCATCCTGCTGGTCATCGCATGGCGTGGTGTTCAGGCTCTGTCCTCCTCCATCGTTATCACCATGACCGCTGACTGCGCAGACTACGAGGTTTACCGTACCGGTAAGTACGTCCCTGGTCTGATGGGCACTCTGTTCAGCTTTGTTGATAAGCTGGTTTCCTCTCTGGCAGCTACCGTCGTTGCTCTGTTCTACTCTTTCGCAGGCTTCAAGGATGCTCTGCCTGATACCAACACCCCGTACAGCGATGCGATCTTCTGGGCTACGGTCGGTTGCTTCGTGCTACTGCCCATCGTTGGCTGGCTGTGCAACGTTGTTGCAATGCACTTCTATCCGCTGACCAAGGAAAAGATGGAAGAGATCCAGGCTGAGATCGGCCGCATTAAGGCTGAAGCTGCAAAGCAGGCTTGATTTTCTGACACCTTGCTAAGCCGGCACACTTGAAATCGGGGTAACGGTATGTTATCCTGAAAATGAATCGGAATGGTCCTGCGGCAGGGCATCCTGTCGCAGGACCTTCGGTATTATACGCACTGGAAGGAACAAACCCATGTCCATGGAAGAAGAAAAGACCCATAACACGCAGCAGGATCAGCCGGCAGAGCAGCCATCAGAGACTGCGCCTACAACGGGTGATTTGCTGGGCGATGTAGAGCACTACGACGAAGAGCGCGACGAGTGGAGCACAGGCTATTATGGTACCGGCAGCCGCAAGCAGATGACGGATGACGTATTCCGTAAGCTGGAAACCGGTGAGACGCTGACCAGAGATGATTTTATCAAGGCGGAGCTGGCTTTGCAGGATGCAAAACTGGAGGCCGGCATTGATTTAAGCGAGGAAGAGCCGAAAACTCTGATTGAAAAATATCATTACTGGAAGAACCACCGTGAGAAGCACGCAGTCAACAAGAAAAAATACCTGTTGCTGTGCCTGCTTACCGGTTGGATCGGCGGACATCGCTATTACGAGAAGCGCTATAAGCTTGCTGTAGTCTACACAGTTCTTTTCTGGACTGTGATACCCTTCTTTCTGTGCGTGACTGATTTTTTGATCGCACTGCCTATGCAGGCGGACGATGACGGCAATATCCTGATTTGACGGAGGACAGTATATGAACTGGAGCGAATGGCTCGAATATCTCACCACGCCGCATTCCGAGCACCTTGTCTGGGTTTTGATTGGCGTACCGGTCGTTGTACTTCTGCTGAACTATATTGTGCCGCAGATCATGGAATGGCGTGCATACCGCCGCAAAAACCCGGCTTCAACATCTGCCGCCGGCCAGCGCAGCTCAAACACAAAGCCGCGCCACCAGCACAAGAAAAAGCGCTGATACTTAAAAATTCACATTCATTACCTCCATAGAGCAGAAAGCCTGCGGCAGTGTGCCGCAGGCTTTCTGTGCGTTTTGCGTCTTCTTTTATTTGCCCGTTTTCTCATCCGCAGGGGCAAGACAAGCGTTTTGTTCACGACTTGCCCGCCGATACATGGTCGGGGTCATCCGATATGCTTTTTTGAAGATTTTTGCAAAGTAGTTCACATCCACGATGCCGACATGCTCGGCAACGGCAGTGATGCTGAGGTTTGTCTCGGTCAGCAGCTTTGCGGCACGCTTCATGCGGCAGGTGCTGATGTAATCCACCAGCGTGACGCCGGTCTCGCTTTTGAACAGGTTTGACAGGTAGCTTGGGCTGATAAAAAACTGCTCTGCCAAAACCTTGAGTGAGAGCGAGGAGGCGAGGTTTGCATTGATGTAGTGTATCGTTTTGCGGATCAAAGGGGAATACTGCCGCATCGAGTATTCACGCGCATAGCGGCAGTAGTTATAAATCATCTCGGCAGAAAGGCTGTCCGTTTCCTCCGGCGCAACGGTGGATATGCGGCTGTAGCACTGTGCCGAAAGCTGATCAATGAAGTAAGGGTGCACCTGAGCCCGCTCGATCGCCTTGCGCAAAAGGACATTGAAAATAATCAGGCCATTTCGCTTCTCCTGTATCTCGCCAAAATAGCGGTTGTTGCTGTAGCGGAAACGGCGGCGCTGTTTCCAAAGGTTGAAGGCGCGCTCGGCGTCGCCCTTTGTAACAGCGTCCATGATGTCGTTTTCGTTCTGGTAACGCTCTTCGATCAGCGACATCGAGATCTCTTTTTCAAAGCTTGGCACGGAGAGCATGCGGTTGTCCAGGTTGAAATTCAAGGGCAAAAACTCTTTGCGCAGTTCTGTATGGAAATCGATCTGACCCTCTGTATGCGGGTATGCAACCGAAAGTACAGCAAAAACCGCACTTACAAATGCACTTTCGTTTTCCAGCAGAAACACGGCATCATAAAAATTGCCCAGTTGATCCATGATCTCCTGCGAGGTGCGTGCACGAAACCAGGCGCGGGATTGCTCCAGCTTTTCGGGCGATATTTTGTGCCGCCACGGTCCGATGATATAGCCGTTGCCGCTCTCATCCGGCAGACGGAATACGAGGTAATAAATACCAAAGGTGTCCTCGACTACCAGCAGGGTGCGCTCTGGTGTCGCCTCCAGCAGAGCTTTGCCCATGGCCTGCCAGTCAAAATGCGGGTCAAGCGCATCACGCAGACCATAGTCAAATTTATGCAGGTCTTCAAAGGGGGGCTGCAAAAGTGTTAATTGCAGGTTATTTATAGCAAGCAGCCTGCGCAGAGCCTCGATCAGATCGATTTGCATGCAAGATTCCTTTCCGGACGGATGTTTGTGTATCATACATTCTATCAAGTAAGTATAACACGCTCGATGCAAAAATCAAGCAACGTGCGCAAAAAACACCTGCAACAATGTGTGAAAATTGTTGCAGGTGCCATATTGCTTGAATGATTCGTTTTTTTGGCGCTTACTTCTTGATCTTGATCAGCTGACCGTTGAGTGCGGGCAGGAACTTATCAACAACATCATCGCCCAGGGGCAGCATGCCGGACATGCTTTCCGGGGTCATCTTCTTCATCATATCCCACATGCCGACACCGGGCTGGATATCAAAGTTGGTTGCCAGCTTAATCGCCTTGGAGACGATAGCCAGAGCCTCCTCGTTTTTGGCCATTTCCTCGATGCTGTCCTTGATGCTGTAATAGCCCTCGGGGAATTCCATGGCGCTCTCCAGGTCCATGCTGCCAACCTGCTTGAACCAGTTTGCGACGCCTTCCTGGCGCTCGTTAAACTCGGGCAGGGTGTAGCTTGCGGGCTCCTTGTCGACCTTCTCCAACGTGATGGAGTCCTTTACATCGCCTGCGACTGCAAGCAGCGTGTTGAAGCCCTCGTCCAGAGCAACTGTGAACTTGAACACACGGTGTGCGCTCAGCGTGGAGACTTCCTTACCGTTTACGTACAGTGTGACGCTGTCTGCGTTGGAATAAACCTTGACCTCGGTTGTTTCACCGGCACGCTGTGCATAGCGGCGACCGGCAATGTGCACCATGGGAATCTTGGACCAGTATGCCTGATAGACGAAGAAGCTGTCCTTGCGCGTCTTGCGGTCGATCGTGACCAGACCCTTATTGTTGCGGCCTGCGACGCCACCCTCGTTGCGGGCTGCGCAGCCAAAGTCGTACATGTTCCAAACATGAGTAGCCCAAACCCAGGGGCGGTCCTCAAACACCTGCGCCATGTGCTCGTGGTACAGTGCCTGGTACTCCTCGGTGTAGTCCTTGCACTGCGGTTTGCTGCTGTGCCAGTTGATGATGCCCTCGGTGCCGTACTCGGAAATGCCGATGCAGATATCGGGGTGCTTTGCGTGGAACTCATCCAGCCACGGGCCGTTCTGCTCCATCTTGCCGCCGTACCAGCCGAAGTAATGGTTGTAGCTCTCTACATCGGTGATGTGATGCATGGGGCCGTCAACAGGTGTGCTGGAGACATGTGCAATGGTGGTCAAGCGGGTCGGGTCAAGCTCACGCACCAGCTTTTGCAGGTCGTGGTGATTATCCACCAGCTTCTGGCAGATACCGCCGATCAAAATTTCGTTCGACAGACCCCAGAACATGATGGAGGGGTGGTTGTAATTCTGGATGATCAGCTCCTTCATCTGGCTGCGGCAGTTTTCGTGCGCCGCATCTGCCTGCTTGAACATGCTGATAAAGGGAATCTCAGCCCAAATTGCAAAGCCGAGCTGATCGCATGCATCGTAGAAGTCCTGGCTGTGCTGATAATGTGCCAGACGAATGGTGTTGGCACCCAGCTCCTTGATGATCATGGCATCTTCGTAATGATCATCAGCGGTCAAAGCGTTGCCCTTGTACAGTCTGTCCTGGTGGCGGGAGACGCCGCGCAGCGGGGTCAGCTCGCCGTTGATGTAAAAGCCCTTCTGAGGGTCAACCGAGTAGGTGCGCACGCCGACGTCGACGCTGATCTCGTCGTAAGTCTCGTTGCGGCGCTGCAAACGTGCGGTGACGGTGTACAGGTTGGGTGTATCCATGCTCCACAGCTCGGCATCGGGCACATACAAAACTGCCTTTGTTGCGTCGGAGGGACGGTATGCAGCCGCCACTTCATTGCAGTAGGCATCTGCAATGATGTATTGCACCATGAAGTTTTCGTCGCCGTTTGTAACAAAGCTCTCGATCTCAAAGGTGGCACCGCCGTCCTCTGTGGGCTTGGGTGTGACCTTGATGCCGGGGCCGCCGTAATAGTCCAGATCAAAGTGCGTGTTGGGCACGCTGATCAGGTTTACGCCGCGGTACAAACCGCCGTAGAAGGTAAAGTCGGCGGCAGCAGGGTACATAGAGGGTGTGTCCTCGTTGCTTACCTCAATTGTCAGCTCGTTGTCACCCTCGTGGCACAAATCGGTCACGTCAGCGCGGAAAATGGAGAAACCACCTTCATGTGTGGTGGCAACCTGACCATTGACCTTGACGGTAGCTGCCAGTGCGGCTGCCAGAACCTCAACATAGGTGCGTCCGCCCTGCAAAGGCTGCTTGGGCTGCTGGAAGGTGCGGGTATACACACCCGTGGTGCGCAGGTAGCTGCCATTGCCGTCCATGCCGTCAACAGCATTCCAGGTATGGGGCAGGGTGACCTGCTCGGTGGGGCGCTCGCCCTTGGGGAAGCTCAGAGTCCAGTTTTCGTTCAGAGAAATAATCTCTCGCATCGTTATAACTCCTCCTCAAATACAATAATCTGCAGCTCGTACCGTCTGCATGCCTTTAGTGCCCCTATTATATCACACCGAAATTGTTTGCGTCTTGTACAATTTTGTGGCGAAACAGTAAATTTTTGTGGAGATGACATCCAAATCAAGGGGAAAATTTACTGCTTGATTGCATAAAAAGCGAAAAAATTTCCTCATTGAAAGTGAAAATGTGTGGTAAACTACCGGTAGGGACGCATATCCACACCGACATACTAAAAAGGAGAAATGTTATGGCACAGTTTATTACCCTGGCACCGGACTGCCTGCAAGAGCTGCGCAAGATCAATGAGCGGCTTGTTTCCTATAACATCGAAATGACGGAGGTAACAGGCGGCACCTTCTGGAAGGCGTATACCCCGGGTCAGATTGCCGGCACAGAGCCCTTTATCGTTTCAGCAGATGCAATGGGCAAGGCAACGCGCAATACGGACCTGATGCAGTATTATCCGCCCATCGACCTTTACAGCAAGAAGCTGCGCAAGCTTGCAAAAGAGATCGGGCCTGCGTGGGTACGTGTGTCCGGCACATGGTCCACAAAGACCTACTATGACTTTGACGGTCACACCGGCGGCAATGCACCGGAGGGCTACAACGCAGTGCTTACAAAAGAGCAGTGGATCGGTGTACTGGATTTCTGCAAGGAAGTCGGCGCAAAGCTGATCATCTCGGTTGCAAACTGTGAGGGTCTGCACAAGGCGGATGAGCCGTGGAACCCGAGCCAGGCAGAGCAGATTTTTGCCCTCAGCAAGGAATACGGTGTACCTGTGGACGCTGCAGAGTTCATGAACGAGCCGAATGTCCTGGCGTATTCCGGTGCACCGGACGGTTACACGATTGAGCAGTATGTGCGTGACCAGGATCTGTTCAACCACTGGGTGCACGAAAATTACCCGGAGTGCCTCGTTGTCGGCCCCTGTACGATTGAGGGCGCAGCCAAGGGCGATGAAGAGGACGCACAGCAAAAGCAGGGCGGCGGCGTAGGCGATATCCTGGGCACACACCCCACAGAGGATCTGATGACCGGCGCGAAAGAGCCGCTGGATGTTTACAGCTACCATTACTATAATGGCGTGTCTGAGCGCCTTGCAAATATCATGCCGCATGCGCACTGGAGCGCAGACCGTGCGGACAGCGAGGCATACCTTGCTGTGGTTGCCAAGATGGCGCATACGCATGCCCCCAAGCGTGATGTGTACTGCCCCGGCGGTGAGATGTGGGTCACAGAGTCCGGCGATGCAGGCGGCGGCGGTGACACCTGGGCATCCACCTATCTGGATGTACTGCGTACACTTAATGAGCTTGGCAGCTTTGCGGTCGTGACAAACGGCGTGATTTTCCACAATACGCTGGCTTCCAGCGATTATGGCTACCTGAAGCCGGAAAAATTTGACCCGCGCCCCAATTACTTTGCTGTGGTGCTGTGGAACCGTGTGATGGGCACAACAGTGTACGACAGTGCAGAGCCGGTGCGTGAGGGTGCACACGTTTATGCACACTCACGTGCGGATGGCAAGCCCGGCAAGGCATATCTTGTGATCAATAATTCCCGCACCGATGCAACCACGGTTGTCCTGCCAAAAGACGCTGAGGTTTACGAGCTGTCGGCAGACACCCTGCGCAGCCCGGTTATGAAGTGCAACGGCACAGCTCTGACGCTTGGCGAAAACGATACCCTGCCTGAGCTGTCCCCGAAGACTGTCCCTGCGGGCGAGTTTGCTGTGCCTGCAGGCAGCTGCACCTTTATTGTGCTGTAATTTGCGTAAAATTTGATGGTTAAGTAGCATACCGCCCCTGTGCGCCGAAAAAGTGTACAGGGGCGGTATGTTTTTTGCAAAGATGTAAAAAACAAAAGCAGACAGCACCGTGGAAAGGAGGAGAAAGCGGTGCTGCCTGCGATATGGAAACTCCCGAAACACGCGGCGAATCAGGAGAGATTTGGTAGTCTGTCCGTCGCCTTTGGCTAATGCCTCGCATTTGGCGGGGGACAGTGTTAAGTAGGAGTCTGCCGATAAAGCACAGCAGACGAAGTGCCTGTAAGGGCTTTTCTGCGGGAAGGTGTTCTGCAAACCATCCTTCCCGACTGCACCCTGAGTATAGCGCAAAAAAATGGCGCAATTTTGTTGCGTATTTGAACAATCTGAAAACAAAAAGCAGAACAAAAAAACACCCGTTTCGCAAGTATCCGGGTCTCTTGCAGGGAGACACCGGTAAGAAACGGGTGTTTTTGCTTTTACATTGTCAGCTACGGCAGCGACTGTCGCCATTGCACAGGTCTTTGACCTTCTCTACAGCGGCAGCGACAAGCGAACCGACGGATTGGTCCGCAACACCGACGATATAGTTGTCGCAGTGATTTACCGGGATAAGGACACGCTTTGCATTTGCCTGGCATACAGCCGCCGCCATGGCAGGTGTGATCTCGCCCAAAAGCGCATCGGCGATCACAATGCCGATCGGTCCAACGATGATATCCGCACGTCGGCAATTTACAATGACGGCGTTTTCGCCGGTAGCGGCACGCACGGCACCGGCTTTGAGCATGGCGGAGGACGCCAGACTGTTTGTGCCTACGGCGGTCAAATCTACATCCGGACACTGTGCGCTGATGCCGGACGCCAGTTGACGTCCCAGCCCGCCGCCCTGTCCGTCAATGATCAGAACCTTCGTTTTCATAGTGTAAATATCGATCAAAAATCGATCTCTTCCAGACGCAGCAGCGCAAGGATGTAGATCTTAATGGACTCTAACAGCTTGTCGATGGGGGCAGCCTCGTTTGCGGCGTGCATCGGGCCGCCGAATTCCGGCAGGGGCAGGTCGATGTGCTCGGGACCGAAGCTGACAGCATACGGGAAGTGCCGGGCATATGTGCCGCCGCCCATGGTAAAAGGCTTGGCATTTTCGCCTGTCACCTCATTGTAGGAGTTGATGCATGCCTGGATGGCAGGGCTGGATGCATCGATGTAGAAGGGCTTTACCTCATCGACATCCTCCAAAGAGGCACCGGAGCCGATGGCGGCACGGATCTTTTCAGCAATCGTGTCACCGTCCGTACAGGTGGGGAAGCGGCTGTCCATCGTCTGGTAAATGCGGCCGTTTTCCATGTAGATGCGACCGCCGATGATCGTTAAGGGACCAAACGGGCCATCGGCGCAGTCAATGCCAAGCCCCTCACCTGCATAAGAGCAGTGCAGCTTGTGCAATGCCTCCAGGTAGGCGCGCTCGGTCTCGCTGCACAGGTTGTTTGCCAGCAGGTAGTCTGTTACCAGCCCGATTGCGTTTACCGTGCCCTCCGGCATTGCTGCATGACCGGATTTGCCCCAGCCACGGATGCGCACGCCGTCGCCCTCTGGCTCAAGCGTAATATTGGGTGCGTTCTTCAAACCGGAAATATCGGTCTTCAGCAGAGCACTGGCACGGTCGGGGACTGCATTGTTTGCAACGCCGCCCTCAAAATCGGCGATCAAGCCATCGCACACAGGGCTGACCAGCTTGCCGTGGAAATGACCCTTTTCGCCGTTGCATACGGGGAACTCGGCGTCGGGCGTAAAGCAGAAAACAGGTGCGGGGTAGTTTTTCAGGTAATACTCAACATCCTGCATATGGGTCTCTTCGTTGTCGCCGATGATAGCACGGATGGGGTAGCGCAGCTTGTACCCCTGCTCCTTGAGGAAGTTGATGGCGTACAGCGTGATGACCATAGGCCCCTTATCATCTGTGACGCCGCGTCCGAGCAGCCAGCCATCTTTGATGCGCATCTTGAACGGGTCGCCGCTCCAGCCGTTGCCTACAGGTACTACATCCACGTGGCAGATGGTTGCCAGATATTTTTCGGGGTCCTCGCCAGCAAGCTCGGCGTAGCCGATATAGTTTTCGCAATTGCGGGTAGCAAAGCCCATGCGGGACGCCATCTCAAGCGTTTTATCCAGTGCAGCCCGCGGGCCTGCACCAAAGGGAGCCCCCTCTTCGGGCTGTCCTTCAACGCTGTCGATCGCTACCAAAGCGGCAATATCATTCAGGATCTGTTCTTTGTTCTGTGCAATGTATGCATCAATTTTTTGGTTCAATGCCTGATCCATGGTTTCAACGTTCCTTTCTGTTGTGGGTGCATCTTGTAAACACATCGCCCCCCATTCTAGCACACCGGACACAGAAAAGCTATTGTCATTTTTCACGACAAACCGCCCGGCGGTTTTGATAGGGCTATCCTACGGCAAAAAAAGCACCCAATGCACCGAGCAGACCGGCGCTTGCCAACCCCATGATAATGCCTGCAAGAAGGACGCCGCCCATGCAGGCGATCAGCACATCGCAGAATTTCATATCGAGGATCGAGCCGGCAAGCGTACCGGTCCATGCCCCGGTACCGGGCAGGGGGATGCCGACAAAAAGCAGCAGTGCTATGACAAGCCCGCGGCCGGCCTTTGCCTCCAGGGCCCGTCCGCCCTTTTCACCCTTGTTGATGCAGAAGCGGCAGATCGGACCGATAAGCGGCTTGTGGTACCCCCAGATAAGCACCTTGCGTGCAAACAGGTAAATAAATGGCACAGGGAGCATGTTGCCGAGAACGCATACAATATAGGTCGGTACTGCGGGCAGACCGAGCCCTAATCCGATAGGAATCGCACCGCGCAGTTCAATCAGCGGCACCATGGAAACAAAAAATACGAGCAGATAATATTTTATCATATATTACACCTTGTTGTATAACGAGTGCTGATCAATGTGCGGTACGGCGAGCATCATAAATCGATGACCAACTCTACGGGGCAGTGGTCAGACCCAAAGATATCGTTATGGATCTCGGCAGTGCGGATCTTATCCGCTATGCGCTGCGACACAATAAAATAATCGATACGCCAGCCGACGTTCTTCTCTCTTGCGTGGAAGCGGTAGCTCCACCAGCTGTATTTGACCTGCTCGGGGTGCAACGTGCGGAAGCTGTCGACAAAACCTGTCTCGAGCAGTTTTGTCATTTTGCCGCGTTCCTGGTCTGTGAACCCGGGGTTGTTGTGGTTCGTTTTGGGGTTTTTGATGTCGATCTCTTCATGGGCAACGTTCAAGTCGCCGCACAGGATCACAGGTTTTTTTGCGTCGAGCGCCCGCAAGTAGGCACAAAAATCATCCTCCCATACCATGCGGTAGTCAAGGCGCTTCAGTTCATTTTGGCTGTTTGGGGTATAGCAGTTGACCAGATAAAAGCCGGGGTATTCCAGTGTCAGCACACGTCCCTCGTGGTCGTGCTGTTCGATATTGATCCCGGTCGTTACGGCAAGCGGAGCTTGCTTGCACCAGCATGCTGTCCCGGAATAGCCTTTTTTTTCAGCAGAATAGGTATATTCCACGTATCCGGTGGGGGCAAAATCCGCCTGTCCGGGCTGCATTTTTGTTTCCTGTACTGAAAAAATATCGGCGTCCATTGCGGCAAACACTTCCGCAAATCCATGCGTGAGACAGGCACGCAGCCCGTTTACATTCCAGCTGATGAGTTTCATGCAAATCTCCAATCTGTATAATATCTACAAAATATGCGTTTCAGGCATGGTATTTCGTCTTCCACACCCCGCTGCGGAAGCGGATGACAAAGCAGAGCACACGGCAGACCCAGTCCACGATCATGGCGATCCAGACACCGACGGCACCGTATCCCATGCGCACACCGATCACGTAGCTAAAGCCGATCCGCCAGACGGCCATGCTCAGGATAGATACAAACATTGTAAATTGGACATCGTTTGCGGCACGCAGTGCATTGGGCAGTACAAACGAGGAAGGCCATAAAAACAAACCGGCACTTGCATGGATGCGCACCAAAAGGATTGCCAGGTCCATTGTTGCACCGGACAAGGCGTAAATGCCGACCAGCGGACGCACGAACAACAATACCGCCCCGTTTGAAATGCCCATTGCTATGTAGGCCCACAACAACAGCTTACGGGTATAGTAAATGGTCTGCTCGTTGTCGCCTGCACCGACGCAGCGGCCGACGACCGCGATCATTGCAAGGCTGATTGCCTGCCCGGGGATGACGCCCATGCCATCCAGGTTGTTGGCAACGGCGTTTGCCGCTATTTGGACCGTGCCGAATGTAGAGATCATGCTCACAACGAGGATACGTCCTGCCTGGAACAGACTGTTTTCAAAGGCAGACGGAATGCCGATGCCCAGAATGCGCTGTGCCATGCGTGTGTCAAGATGCAGCGTTTTGGGTACAGACAGCGCTTGTCCCTTTTGGTAACAGCGCGAGAGAATGAGAAGCGCCGCAACGACGCGTGAGACCACACTGGGCCATGCGACGCCGTCCACACCCATTTTGAAGCCGAAGATGCAGACTGCGTTGCCGACGATGTTGATGACGTTCATCAGGACGCTGATCTCCATGGAAATGCGTGAATTGCCCATGCTGCGGAACAGGGCGGCACCGCCGTTGTACAGTGCAAGAAACGGGTAGCTAATGGCGATGATCTTAAGGTACAGGACGCCTGCCTCCAGGACATCGTCTTCGATTGCACCGTAGAACAGGCGGATCATGGGGCGTGCCAGAACAAAGCACAGCACACCGACAGCAAGCCCCAGTACACCGCTGAGCAAAATCAACTGGCCGGCACTCTTGTCTGCCTCCTTTTGCTCTTTTGCACCCAGAAACTGACTGACAACGACGGCACCGCCTGTGGCGAGCGCTGAAAAAAGAACGATGATCAGGTTATTGATCATGTCCACCAGACTGACACCGGAGATAGCAGCCTCGCCGCAGCGAGATACCATCATGGTGTCTGCCATGCCAACCGTGACAGCTAGAAACTGCTCGATCAACAGCGGTATGGTCAGCGTGAGCAATTGCTTTTGTGTAAACAGCGGCTCGCGTCCGCCAAAGCGTTGCGCAGCCGCGGCTGTATTGGACTTCATATTCCTTCTCCCTCCTGGTAAATGCCCGTTATTTTCGTATAGAATGCAGCGGATCTTCAAAGATTTTTGACGGATAAATTCTTGCATCCATCTTAGCACAACAAGCCATTGCTGTAAAGACGACCCCTAAGACCAAAAGAGTAATCGAATAGTTCGTCAGGATGCTCAGCTATTAGCGGCAAAAATTGTGCTTTTGTACAAAAATCCTCTTTTTTACGACATTACAAGACTTTTTTTGAAAAAAGTCTTGTAAATACTTGTGAAAAGTGGTATGTTGTATCCAACAAATGGGCAGCGTTGGATATTACCATGTTTTCTGCTCTTTTGTGTATATTGCTATTATCTTCATTTACCTTCTTATCATTTACCCTGCCTGCCCTGCAAAGGGCAAAGAAAAGCGATGACCCAACCTGCACGGGTCATCGTTTTTTCTTTTTGTCACAGACTGTGTCGGGTGCATTACCGCGCCAACCGCGCAAATGCGGTGCGTACATCGCCGGAAAAATACAGCGTACCCAACGCACACACGGGCCCTGTCCCGCCGAGCTCTGCCGCGCGGGCAACACCGGCGTCGATCGTCTCAGCAGCCTCTGCAGTGCAGCCGTAGGCGCGGATGCGCTCTGCTAACTCCTCGGCAGGCATAGCACGCGGCGTGTGTGCTGCAACAGTCACAAAGCAGGCGGCAAGCGGCGCCAGCAGAGCGAGCATTTCGCCGACATCCTTATCTGCCATGATACTTATTAAAAATACAAATTTTTCGCCGGGAAAGCGGTCACGCAGGCTTTGCACAGTCGCACGCATGCCGTGGGCATTGTGACTTCCATCCAGCAGAAATGCGGGGGAATGACGGAGCAGTTCAAAGCGACCGGGCCAGCGGACTTGTTCCAGTCCGGTGCGTATGGCACTTTCGGGGATGTTCCAACCGTGTGTGCGCATAATGCGCAGTGCTGTGACGGCAACAGCGGCATTGCACGGCTGGTAGCTTCCGATCAATGGCAGATGCACATCGTCCAGGCCGTCAAAATCGAAAACAACTTCATCCAGGCCGCCGCTCTTGCATTGCAGCTGCGTGAAATCGACAACGGTCAGGTCGGCATGTTTTTCGCAAGCGATGCGGCTGATCACGGCGTCGGCCTCCGGCGCACCGCCATAGCTGATGACAGGGCGTCCTTCCTTAATAATACCGGCTTTTGCGCATGCAATATCCGCCAGCGTTGGGCCGAGCTCTTTGACGTGATCCATGCCGAGAGCGGTGATCACGCAGCATTCCGGCTCTTCAATAACGTTAGTAGAATCCAGCGTGCCGCCAAGACCGACCTCCAGCACAACGAGATCGCACTGTTTTTCAGCAAAATAGAGCATGCCCAAAGCAGTGATCAGCTCAAACTCGGTGGGCACATCCTCCATAGCATCGGCGAGGGGACGGATTTTTTCGACAAGGCGGACAAGCTCATCGTCACCGATCTGCTGTCCGTTGACCTGAATGCGCTCGTTGAAACGATTGATGAACGGGGAAGTATACAGGCCAACCCGATAGCCTGCGGCCTGAAGGCAGCTTGCCACCATGGCTGACGTGCTGCCCTTGCCGTTGGTGCCGGCCACATGTACAAATTTAAGCTGACGATGCGGGTTGCCCAAGGCAGCCAGCAGGGTGCGTGTGCGGGTCAGACCGGGCTTGTGCCCTGCCCACTGCACAGCGTGGATGTATTGCAATGCGGATTCGTAGTTCATAGCTTGCCTCATTTGTAACGGCGTGCGATCGACAGGATGGCACGGTTTGTCAGCAGTATGCGGAGCAGTACAGTGTTCACAGCGCTGAGGATCAACCCGTTCGGGATGCGCACAGCCAAAACGCTCCACGGCGTGCCATAGTAAATATGAAGTGCCAGCGAGGTAATGATCATCGAGCCGATGCTGTAGCCTGCCAGCATGCTGCAGCCCAGACGGAGGTTCAGGTTTTTCTGCGGCAGGCAGCGCCATGCCAGCCCTGCGGCAAAACCGATAGCACCTGCACCGAGGGTGATCAAAGGGTTGATGGCATAACCGGAGAGCAGGCCGCCAATCATATCGGCGAGTGCGCCTACGGCGAAGCCTGCGCCCGGTCCAAACAGAATAGCAGCCAGTACGACCGGCAAACTGCCAAGGTTGAAACGCACAAACCCTGTGGAAATGCTCAATACACGGCTGAAAACGATGCTCATAGCAACCAGAAGGCCAAGTGTCGTAAGGATGTGTACAGAAGTTTTTGCAGGACGGTTCATAATAAAAGCTCCTAAAATACAGGGCGAACAAAAAACGCCCCCCTTGCGATAAACCGCACAAAGGAGGGCGTGAATCCAACAAATTTCACTTCCGGGCAGAACCGGCACAGCCGGTCTCGCCTGCACCCAAGTCCATGCAGCAGCGGGATGCAGACCATGCACCGCGGGTAAACCTTCGTCCACAACACAACTCCCCGTTGATGCGGCACTTAACGCACATGGTCTTACTCTGTTGATAACGCAATTATAGCCCTTTTGCACCTGTGTTGCAATATTTTAGATGTACAGCTTTAACAAACTGCTGCACAAAATTTTGTATGCTGTGTATAGTTCTTGTGGCACAAAAGCGGTACGGTGCGGCACAGCTCTTTCTTTTTACGGCAGAACGTGGTAAGATGAAACAAACAGAATTACTTTTTTAGGGAGCTTTTCCCGGAAAGGACCTTTTCCATGAAATTCAGCGATATGACCTATGCCCGCCCGGACATTGATGCACTGCTTGCAAGCTGCAAAGAGCTTGCAAAAAAGGCGGCATCTGCACCGGATGGAAAGACGCTTGTAGAAATCTACTACGAACAAAGCGATGCCTTTGCCGAATACAACACGGCGGCAAACCTTGCAAATATCCACTATACCTGTGATACACGTGATGCATATTGGCATGGCGAACAGGATTTTTTTGATGCAAACGGTCCGGCGGTGTCCAACGCCAGCGTGGAGATCTGCCGTGCGTTTTTGTCCAACCACAATGTAGATGCATTGACGGAAAAATTTGGCACCACCTGTGTTGCAGGCATGAAAAATGCGGTGCTTGGCATGGATGACCGCACGGTGGAGCTGCAAAAGCAGTTCAATGCACTGGTAAGCAAATATCAGGAGATTTACGGCGGAGCTATGGTAGAGCTGGACGGCAAACAGCTTACGATACCGCAGCTTGGACCATATAAAGAAAATCTGGACCCGGCAGTGCGCCGCAGCGCATACGAAGCAGAGGCGGGTTATTTTGATGCACACCGTGCGCAGCTGGATGAGCTGTATGGGCAGATTGTGTGCAACCTGAACGAGCAGGCAAAGGTGCTGGGCTACAAGGATTACAGCGAGCTGTCTTATGTGCGTATGAACCGCATCGGTTATGGTGCGGAGGAAATCAAACGTTTCCGCGAGCAGGTGGCGCAGGACGTTGTGCCGCAGCTGCAAAAGGTGGTGGCGATGCGTGCAAAGCGCACCGGCATTGAGCACCCCACATTTGCGGATCTGCCGGTGGTGTTCAAGGACGGCAACCCGAAGCCGATCCCGGGGTATGAGGCACGTATGGATGCAGCACGCACCATGTACCATGAGCTCAGCCCGGAAACTGCTGCGTTTATCGACTTTATGCAGGGTAACGAGCTGTTTGACGTCGAAAGCCGCCCCGGCAAAATGTCCGGCGGTTACATGACCAGCCTGCCCAAGTACAAGGCTCCGTTCATCTTTGCAAACTGGAACAATACATCCGGTGACGTGGACGTGCTGACCCACGAGTGCGGGCACGCATTTGAGGGCTATGTTGCAGAGCGTGACCCGGATGTGCCGGCAGACCTGGAATGTCCCGGCATGGAGAGCGCGGAGATCCATTCGATGGCAATGGAGTTTTTGACGGCTCCCTGGCATCATCTGCTGTTTGGTGAGGATACCGAAAAATACGCCCTGCTGCACGCAGAGGATAGCTTTTTATTCCTGGCTTACGGCTGCGAAGTGGACGAGTTCCAGCACATAATGTATCAAAATCCGGACTTGACTGCGGACGAGCGCAATAAGGTCTGGCTCGAGCTGGAGAAAAAATACCGCCCGTGGGTCGACTTTGACGGGATGCCGTTTTACGGACGCGGTGCGGGCTGGCAGCGTCAGCTGCATATTTACGAGTGCCCGTTCTATTATATTGACTACTGCCTGTCTACCATGGCGGCACTGCAGTTTTTCCTGCTCAGCCTGAAGGATCATGCAGACGCATGGCAGCGCTACCTGAAGCTTGTGCGCCGTGCAGGGCTTGCCAGCTATACCGAGCTGCTGGAAACGGCAGGGCTGAAGGTGCCGTTTGAGGACGGCAGCATCCGCGGCATCGCCCTTGAAATGACAGATTGGATCGAAAAACATCAAATTTAAGAGTTTTTTAACGACTCTTTACTTGAAATGCCCTCTGTATTTGTATAAAATGTAGACAGGGGAGGTGTGACTATATCCCTTCCCGGGAAGGAGATCGATTATGAGAATGTCCAAGTGGACCAAACGTTGTGTGGCTGTTGTGTGTGTGGCTGCTGTTTTGGCAGGCGGTCTTGCAGCGTATGCTGCAGGCGCGGGCACTGCTCATACAGAGGACGTTCCGGCAGCATCTAACGGTGCGGAGGATGCCCAACTGCAGCAGGCGTTGGCAAAGCTGAGCGTTGCCTATAACGCAGAGGCCGGCGGCTGGCAGATCAGCGCCCCGTACGAGGAGACCAGCAAAGGTAAAAAACTGTGCGGGCTTTATCCGTATTTGTTTGTGTCGGAGTCCGATGGCGCTGTCTCGCTGCGCCTTGGCATCCGCTATATTGGCTCGCATCAGGTGGACTTGCGTTCGGTTGAAGTAGAAGCAGACGGAAAAAAATACACGTTCAGCTGCGACAACACCTACAGCGCAAGCTATGACAACGCAAAGCAGCGTTGGATGGATTACGAATCCTTTGCCGACTTTGATACTGTCTCGCTTTATGATTGGCTCGGTGCACAGAACCTGGTCGTCCACTACACCGGCTGGGAGGGCAATACAAAAGACTACACTGTCTCACAGGATAATCGTCAGGCGATTACAGATGTGTTGAACGCTTATGACCGGCTCAATGCGACAGACGCTGCTGCCCGCACGGCGTCGCTGAAAAAGTAAAAAAGTAAGCAGAAAAACCCCTGCAGATGTTGCTATCTGCAGGGGTTTTTGCTTTGGTTAGAGATACAGGTTTACTTCCGCGATGCGATCTGCGCGGCACTGGGCGGTATGTCGCCCTGTGCGGCATTCTCCAGCGCACCGATACGCCGATCCAAATCGGTCAGGCGCTGTGCAACGATATCCGGCAGATCCTGCTGATCAAGGTCATCGGCAGGGTTGATCGCCTTGTTGTTGATGCGCACCACCTCGGCAGGTACGCCGACAGCGGTGCAGTTTGCCGGCAGGTTGCGCAGCACGACACTGCCAGCACCCACGCGGGCATTGTCGCCGATAAAGACCGGACCAAGAACCTTGGTGCCGGCGCCGATCAGTACATTGTTGCCAAGCGTCGGGTGGCGTTTGCCGGTGTCCTTGCCGGTACCGCCAAGCGTCACGCCGTGGTAGATGGTGCAGTTGTCACCAATCTCGGTGGTCTCGCCAAACACAATACCCATGCCATGGTCGATAAAAAGGCACTTGCCGATGGTTGCGCCCGGGTGGATTTCGATGCCGGTTTTGTGCCGTCCGCGCTGGCTGACCCACCGTGCCAGAAAAAACCGCTTGTGCTGATACAGCCAGTGCGCAATACGATGATACACCAGAATATGAAAACCCGGATACAGTAAAATGACCTCCAGTAAGTTGCGTGCTGCGGGGTCTTTCCGCTGGATGTTCCGTGCGTCCTCCAAAAGTCCCATGGAGAAGCCCTCCCTCTTACACTAAGTTCTGCATGATCCAAAAACTCTCTAATGCTTTTCTATAATAGCACAGTAAAGCCGTAATGTACAGTAAACAAGTAGGAATTGACACAACTAACCGTGCAAAAAGTATGACAAAACTGGTTTTGGACAGAGTGGCTAAATTTACGTTGGATACAGCCTGATGTTTTTACAGTGAAATATCACCGCAGGCATTGACACTTTTTGCGCCTCTATGATAAAATATTACGAAACGAATTGTACAAAGAGGGGGACACGGGACATGAAGTACTGCGCGCTGAACAAAAAAATGAAGAAGCAGTTTTCTTCCGGTTTTGTCGTGATTTCGCTGTTTCCTTTTTTGTATCGCTAAACTTTTCCCTTTGCGGGGAAAAGTTTTTTTTTGCCCGTTAATTGCACAGAGGATGAAAACACTGCTACAGGAGGGATATTATGCTGCTTGTAAATGCTGTCAACACAGATGGCCGGTCGATCGAAATCTACGTCCGGGACGGGAAAATTTCGGCTGTAGGGCAAAACCTGCGGGCACTGGCTGCGGAGGACGAGGTCGTTATTGATGCAGGTGGTCTCACGGTGCTGCCGGCTTTTGTGGATATGCACTGCCACTGGCGCACGCCGGGCTTTGAGTACAAAGAAGACCTGGAGACGGGCAGCCGTGCAGCGGCAGCCGGCGGCTATACCTTTGTAAATCTGATGCCCAATACCAAGCCCGTCTGCTCCTCGGCCGCACAGGCAATGATGATCGAGCAGAAATGCGCAGAGATCGGGCTGTGTGACGTAAACCAGACGGTCTCGATTACAAAAGACTTTGACGGCAAGACGCTGGATCACCTGAAAACACTGCCGGAGAGCGTCAGGTTTATTACAGAAGACGGTCATGGTGTACAGGATAATGCAACGATGGCACGTGCCTTTGCAATCTGCACCCAGAAGGATATCACGGTGATGAGCCATGCCGAGGATATGGAGATCAGCCCCTGGGATTACCGCCTAGCCGAGGACATCGAGACTGTGCGCAACTGCTGGCTGAGCGAGTATTACCAGACGAAGCTGCATATGTGCCATGTGTCCACACGCGGTGCCCTGGATGCGATCCGCCTCGCCAAAATGAGCGGTGCACCTGTAACGTGCGAGGTTATGCCGCATCACCTGTGGTTTACAAACGACACATGCGACTATCGTGTCAATCCGCCTATCCGCACAGCAGACGACGTGGAAGCACTGATCGAAGGCATCCGCACAGGCATTGTGGATGCGATCGCAACGGATCATGCGCCTCATTCGGAAGAGGATAAATTAAAGGGTGCAGCCGGTATGGTCGGCAGCGAGACAGCGTTTGGCGTTTGCTACACAAAACTGTGCAGACAGGAGGGGCTGCCGCTGGAGCTGCTTGTGCACCTGATGAGTACCCGACCGGCGGAGCTGATGGGACTTGCAAAGGGTCAGCTGGAGCCCGGCTACGACGCGGACTTTGTACTTGTGGAGCTGGATACCCCCTATGTGGTGGACAAAAACAAGCTGCACTCAAAATCGCACAATACGCCGTTTGACGGCGTGGAGCTGTACGGCAAGGTCTGTGCAACTGTTAAGGGCGGCAAAATTACCTATCAGGCCGAGGATTGATCAATAAACACGGCATAGAGAAAACGTAACGGATAGCAAGAGAGCGAACAGGAGGAAATAACATGACGAATATGGATAAAATGTACGAGGCTGTCGAGGC
Source organism: Oscillospiraceae bacterium (assembly GCA_963596815.1). Taxonomy (GTDB): domain Bacteria; phylum Bacillota; class Clostridia; order Oscillospirales; family Ruminococcaceae; genus Faecalibacterium. The sequence continues at coordinate 9,566 of CAVBNV010000014.1, read as the reverse complement.
ACGCGGCCCGGTATGCGTTGGTCTGGACACGGATTTCAGCTATCTGCCGGCTGATTTTGTGGACACCACACTTTCCAAAGGTGAAAACATCGTGCGCTTTAACAAAAAGCTGATCGATGCAACCAAGACGGTTGCAGGCTGCTATAAGGTGCAGATCGCATACTACGAGTCGCTGGGGCTGGAGGGCTTGAAGGCATATGCCGAGACCCTTAAGGCTGTGCGTGAGACCGGTGTACCTGTGATTGCCGACGTTAAGCGTGGCGACATTGCCAAGACTGCCGAGATGTACGCAATGGGTCACTTTACCGGCGACTTTGAGGCGGACTTTGTCACACTGGCCCCTTACATGGGTCTGGATTCCATCAGCCCGTACCTGCCTTTTGCAGAAAAGCAGGGCAAGGGCATGTTTGTGCTGTGCCGCACCTCCAATGGCGGCGCAAAAGATTTTGAGTACGAGAAGCTGGCAGACGGACGTCATGTTTATGACCTGGTCGGCGATAAGCTGAATATTCTTGGCAAGGATTACATGGGCGAGCATGGCTATTCCTCCATTGGTCTTGTCATCGGCGGCACACATATTGAAGAGGCGACCGAGATCCGTGCAAAGTATAAAGATATGTTCTTCCTGATCCCCGGCTACGGTGCACAGGGCGGCAAGGCAGAAGATATTGCACAGTATCTGACAAATGGAAACGGCGGTGTGGTCAACTCCAGCCGCGGCATTCTGCTGGCCTACAAAAAACAGCCCGGCGTCGCCTTTGATGAGGCAGCCTACAACGAGTGTGTGAATATGAAGGAGGCTATTGCTCATGCGTGCAGCCTGCTGTGAAGCAACCGTGCTGAGCAACGAGACCGTTGCAGGTGATATCCGCCTGCTGACGGTTGCGTGGCCGGATAGCGAGCACATCCCGCATGCGGGACAGTTTTTTACCCTGCGTGCGTGGGGGGCAAACGAGGCGCCGTTTTTGTCGCGTCCGATCAGCGTCCATAGCTGGGATGCTGAAAGCGGCACCATACAGTTTTTGTATCAGGTGATCGGCGAGGGCACACAAAAAATTGCACAGCTCAGGTGCAAGGATACCTTTCAGCTCACAGGCCCCATGGGCAATGGCTTTGATGTGCCGGAGCTTGTAAAAAAATACAAAAAGATCGCAGTCGTCGGCGGCGGCATCGGTACTGCGCCGATGTACCAGCTGACGCGCGAGCTGGCATCGGCAGGCGTTAAGCCGGATGTGTTTTTTGGCTTCCGCGATACGCCCTACTGTATGGAGGAGTACCGTGCACTGGCAGGTGTGGTCAGGGTCTCGACGGACACCGGTACAGTCGGCTTCCATGGTTTTGTCACACAGCTGTATGACCCGGCAGATTATGACGTCGTGCTGGTGTGCGGCCCCACGGTGATGATGCGCAATGCTGCTCGTTTGTGTGCCGAAAAAGGCACGCCCTGCTTTGTGAGCATGGAGAAAAAGATGGCCTGCGGCATTGGCGCATGCCTCGGCTGCACCTGCGAAACAAAAGGCGGCGAGGGCAAAAGCGTATGCAAAAACGGACCGGTATTTGATGCAGCGGAGGTGTTCTTCTAATGGCAGACTTAAAAACAAACCTGCTTGGCTTCACGATGAACAGCCCCGTCATCGGAGCATCCGGGACGGTGGGCTACGGTGTGGAATATGAGGAGCTGGCGGATTTTACCAAAATCGGCGGTATCTCCGGCAAGGGCCTGACCCTGCACGGGCAGTATGGCAACAAGGGCGAGCGTCTGTGGGAGACACCTTCCGGCTTGATCAACAGCATTGGTCTGCAGAACCCCGGTGTGCAGCACTTTATGGATATTGAGCTTAACGAGATGCTGGAGCTGCGGCAGAAGTACGGCACCGTGGTGATCGCAAACCTTGGTGGACACAGCGAGGAAGAGTACGTCGAAGGCGCTGCGATGCTCAGCGAGAGCGCAGTTGACATAATCGAGCTGAACATTTCCTGCCCGAATGTCAAGGTGGGCGGAATGGCATACGGCGTGAAGGCGGATGCTGCCGGTTCCGTCGTGCGCATGGTGCGTGATGCCTGCAAAAAGCCGCTGATGGTAAAGCTCAGCCCGCAGGCGGAAAACATACCGGAAATGTGCCGTGCCGTTGAGGCGGCAGGTGCGGATGCGATCAGTCTGACAAATACCTTTCAGGCATGCGCAATCGATTTGGAGAAACGCCGCCCGGTGTTCAATAACATTTTTGCAGGTCTTTCCGGGCCGGCAGTGCGCCCCATTGCATTGCGCATGGTATGGCAGGCGGTCGGCGCAGTCAATATCCCGGTCGTAGGTCTGGGCGGCATCGCATCGGGTAAGGATGCACTTGAATTTATTATGGCCGGCGCTGCGGCGGTGCAGGTCGGTGCGGCAAACTTTGCAAACCCGCGTGCGATGGAAACGATTGCGCAAGAAATGTCTGCATGGATGGATGCTCACGGCGTAAAGACGCTGGATGAGATCCGTGGCTGCGCACGCACGACCGTATAAAAACTTATATAATGCGCATATTTTCTGAATATTATCGATTATGCAAGAATATTGAGCAAAAAATTGCAATCTGCGCAAAAGCGTGGTACAATTGACCGCAAATAAACCGTTAGTCCGGTGCTGTCTGCGCAGCCCGGTGAGATAGCATATCATAAAGAGAGAGGGAAACGATTATGAGTGAAGCACTTGAGATTTTGAAGAGTTGTGATGCGTTTTTGGAGGGTCACTTCCTGCTGTCCTCGGGCCGCCATTCCAGTGCATATTGCCAGATGGCTTACCTGCAGCAGTATCCGGACCGCTGCGCTGAGGTGATGAAGGCGGTTGCCGACAAAATTAAAGAGATGGATGTCGATGTCATTGTAGGACCGGCTATGGGCGGTATTGTATACGCCTACGAGCTTGCCCGCCAGACCGGCAAACGTGCTATTTTTACCGAGCGTGTGGACAACGTAATGACTCTGAAGCGCTTTGCGATCAACCCGGGTGAAAAATGCATCATCGCTGAGGATGTCGTTACGACCGGTATTTCTTCTCTGGAGACAAAGCGCGTTATTGAGGAGGCCGGCGGTGTATGCCTCGGCATTACCTGCGTTGTTGACCGCACCAAGGCAGAGGCACCGTCTCCCATTCCCATCGTCGCAAGTGCGCTGAAGCTGGACCTGCCCAACTACGCACCGGAAGAGTGCCCGATCTGCAAAGAGGGCAAGCTGCCGCTGGTACACCTTGGCAGCCGCAAGATGAAGCAGGAAGCAAAGCAGACCCTGTAAACAGCTGTATAAAAGCGAGGGAAACTATGAACGCATATCTTCTTTTAGCGAATGGTATGGTCTTCGCAGGGCAGTCAGTCGGAGCACAAGGCATCACGATCGGTGAGGTCGTCTTTGCGACCGGTATGGTCGGCTTTCAGGAAACGCTTACTGACCCGAGCTACTACGGACAGATCATCACCCAGACTTATCCGCTGATCGGCAATTACGGCATGAACCATGACGATATGGAATCGGATCGCATTTGGGCAAAGGGCTATATTGTGCGCGAGGCCTGCCGGACGCCGTCCAACTGGCGCAGCGAAGAAACGCTGGACAGCTTTTTGAAAAAGAACGACACCATCGGCATCGAGGGCATCGATACACGCCATTTGACCCGCATTATCCGTGAAAGCGGTGTTATGAACGGTGCGATCCTGACCTCTTTTGATCCGTCAGACCCGGCGAATAAGGCACAGACGGACGAGCTTTTGCAGCAGATCCGTGCTTATGCCGTGACGGATGCCGTCAAGAGCGTGACCTGTGCAGAGCCGGAAGTGTACAACGAAAAAGGCGAGACCCACATTGTGCTGATGCATTATGGCTGCAAGCGCAACATTGTGCGCTGCCTTGTAAAGCGCGGCTGCAAGGTGACAGTCATGCCTGCTTTTGCAACGGCAGAGCAGGTCAAGGCACTGTCTCCTGACGGCATTATGCTGTCCAATGGTCCGGGGGACCCTGCAGAGCCTGTCGAGGCAATCGAAAACCTGAAGCAGATTTTTGCACTTGGCATCCCGACGTTTGGCATCTGCCTGGGACATCAGCTCTCCGCTTTGGCGGCAGGCGCACGCACGATGAAGCTGAAATACGGCCACCGCGGTGCAAACCAGCCTGTCACAGATTTTGAGTCGGGGCGTACATTTATTACCAGCCAGAACCATGGCTACGCTGTGGTTGGCGATGAGCTGCCTGCCGAGATGGGCGAGGTGGCGCAGGTAAACGCAAACGACGGCACCTGTGAGGGCATCAAATATAAAAAGTGGAACTGCTTTACCGTGCAGTTCCATCCGGAGGCAAACGGCGGACCGAAGGATACCGAGTTCCTGTTTGACCGTTTTCTGAATAACGTCAAAGCAGCAAAGGAGGTGCGCTGAAATGCCGAAGGATCCCAGGATCAAAAAAGTGTTGGTTATCGGCTCCGGTCCGATCATTATCGGTCAGGCGGCAGAGTTTGATTATTCCGGCACGCAGGCGTGTCGTGCGCTGAAAGCCGAGGGCATCGAGACTGTTTTGCTGAACTCGAACCCCGCAACCATTATGACAGACCCGGATGTTGCCGACCATGTCTATATTGAGCCGATGACCCTTGAGGTCGTGGAGCGCATCCTGGACATTGAAAAGCCGGATTCGGTTTTGCCAAACCTTGGCGGTCAGATGGGCTTGAACCTGTCCATGGAGCTGGCACGTTCCGGCTACCTTGACCGCACAGGCATTCGACTGCTGGCCTGCAAGCCGGAGACGATCGACCGCGCAGAGGACCGCGAGCTGTTCAAGGAGACGATGGAAAAGCTTCATCAGCCCATCATCCCTTCAGAGGTCGTTGAGACCCTGCAGGATGCACTTGCGTGTGCAGACCGCATCGGCTACCCTGTTATCGTGCGTCCCGCATTTACAATGGGCGGCACCGGCGGCGGCATTTGCGAGACCCGTGAAAAGCTGATTGAAATCGGCACAAACGGTCTTCGTCTTTCCCCCATCCATCAGATTCTTGTTGAAAAATGCATTGCCGGCTGGAAAGAGATCGAGTATGAGGTTATGCGTGACCACAAAGGCAATGTGATCACCGTTTGTAATATGGAAAACCTCGACCCGGTCGGCATCCACACCGGCGACTCTGTTGTTGTTGCTCCGAGCCAGACACTGACGGACCACGAGTACCAGATGCTTCGCACCGCTGCGCTGGACATTATCACGGAGCTCGGCATTGAGGGCGGCTGCAACTGTCAGTTTGCACTTAAACCGGACAGCTTCGACTATGCGGTCATCGAGGTCAACCCCCGTGTTTCACGTTCGTCGGCATTGGCATCAAAGGCGACGGGCTACCCGATTGCAAAGGTTGCGACCAAAATTGCGATTGGCTATACGCTCGATGAGATCACCAATGATGTCACCGGCAAGACCTGCGCCTGCTTTGAGCCGGCATTAGACTACATCGTTGTCAAATACCCGAAGTGGCCGTTTGACAAGTTTGTGTATGCCGACAAGTCTCTGGGTACCCAGATGATGGCGACCGGCGAAGTGATGAGCATCGGCAACAGCTTTGAGGCTGCTATGATGAAGGCCGTCTCCTCCATCGAGCTCGGCATGGATACGCTGACCCATAAGCCTTTTGAGGAACTGACGGATGACGAGATCGTGGCGCATATGTACGTGCAGGATGCCGAGCGTGTGTTCTGCGTCTATGAGGCGCTCAAGCGCGGTATCGACCATGAAACGATCTATAAGATCACGAAGATCGACTGGTGGTTCCTGGATAAGATGCAGCACCTTGCCAACCTTGAAAAAGGTCTTGCTAAGTGCAACGGTGTGCTGAGCGAGGAGCAGTATCGTGAAGCCAAGAAGTATGGCTTCCAGGACAAGACCATCCGCCGTTTGGCACAGGTAGATACACTTCCAATCGAAAATTATCGTGCCGGCTTCAAAATGGTTGACACCTGTGCGGCAGAGTTCTCTGCGAATACGCCGTATTTCTATTCTACCTATGACGGTGACAACGAAGCGGCGGAATTTATCGCCGAAAAACAGGCTGAAAGTGATGCCAACCATGAACCCAAAAAGAAAAAGGTTCTCGTCTTTGGCTCCGGTCCCATCCGCATCGGACAGGGTATCGAGTTCGATTACTGCTCGGTGCACTGCGTCTGGACGCTGAAAAAACATGGCTGCGAGGCGATCCTTGTCAATAATAACCCTGAAACGGTCTCCACGGACTTTGATACCGGCGACCGCCTGTACTTTGACCCGCTGAACCCCGAGAGCGTGGACAATATCATCGCAACGGAAAAACCGGATGCCTGCGTCGTTCAGTTTGGCGGCCAGACGGCGATCAAGCTTGCAAAGCACATGGATGAAATCGGCTTGCCGATTCTTGGCACACCGGCGGATGCCATCGATGAGGCAGAGGACCGCGAGCGCTTTGATGAACTGCTCGAGCGCTGCGGCATTCCGCGTGCGCCCGGACGCACGGTGTTCAATCTTGACGAGGCGTTGGCTGCCGCTGAGGAAATCGGTCTGCCTGTGCTGATGCGTCCGTCGTATGTGCTGGGCGGTCAGAATATGATCGTGGCTTACACGCGCGCAGATGTCATTGAATATATGGGCGTCATTACAGAGCACGTGGACATGGACCACCCGGTTTTGCTGGACAAGTATATCATGGGCACAGAGTGCGAGGTCGATGCGATCTGCGATGGCGAAAACTTCCTGATCCCCGGTGTTATGGAGCAGGTTGAGCGTACCGGCGTGCATTCGGGCGATTCGATCTGTGTGTACCCTGCACAGCATCTGACCCAGGCAGAGATCGATACCATGGTGGACTATACCGGCCGCTTTGCACGCGAGCTGCACGTGACAGGTCTGGTCAATGTCCAGTATGCTGTCTCGAACGGCAAGGTCTATGTCATCGAGGTCAATCCGCGCTCCTCTCGTACGGTTCCGTATATTTCCAAGGTCACCGGTGTGCCTATGGTCGATTTGGCAGTGCGCTGCTGTCTGGGCGAAAAGCTGGTCGATATGGGCTATGGCACGGGTCTGCACCCCAATGCGCCGTATATAGCCGTCAAAGTGCCTGTGTTCAGCTTTGAAAAGCTGCATGGCGTGGATACCCAGTTCGGTCCTGAGATGAAGTCTACCGGCGAGGTTTTGGGCATTGCACCCAATTATCACGATGCCCTGCTCAAAGGGTTGATCGGCGCCGGCTATACCTTCAAAACGCCCGGTCCTGCAAGCTGCTGCATTTTTACCGTGAAGGACAGCGATAAGCCGGAATTTGTGGATATCGCCTGGAAGCTGAAGGATATGGGCTACAAGCTTTATGGTACGTCCGGTACCTGCGCATGGCTCAATAAGCATATGGTGCCCTGCAATGAGGTGCGCAATATGTCCGGCGAGTCGCCCAACATCATTGACCTTTTGCAAAGCGGTCTGGTGGACTACGTGTTCTCGACCAGTGCAAAGGGACGTGACCCAAAGCGCGACTCGGTACGTCTGCGCCGTAAGGCTGTGGAGCTGAGCATCCCTTGCATTACAGCCGTGGACACGGCAAATGCATTGGTCAATTGTCTGCGCAGCGAGCACAGCTTAAAGAATATTCCGCTGGTGGATATTGCGACCCTGTATAAAAAGAACTGACGAAAGTTCAACAAAAATCGTTGGTTTAAGATGAATTTTACAAGTGCACCGCGCATGTGCGGGCAGACGATGGTGCTGTTTGACTTTGCACATGCGCTCGTGCGCAAAATATGACGTTTTGTGCGCAATGTATCGAAAACATGCTGTGCATTTGTTATACTCATCAACGCTAAAATTTGCCAAAAGACGTTACTTTTGGACGTTTCAGGAGGATACTGATAAATGACCCGTTCGCAGATGATCGAAACCGTGGCACGCAAGACCGGCTTTACCGAAGCTCAGGTCGAAATTACGATGGATACAATGTTTGACCAGATCGCTGACTGCCTGCGCGCAGATGAGAAGGTGACCATTGCCGGCTTTGGCCGCTTTGAAATGCGTCCCCGCAAGCCGAAGGCTTACACAAACCCCAAAACAAAGGTTTCCAGCCGTCTTGAGTCCACGTCGATTCCCGGCTTTAAGGCAAGCGGTCGCTTTAAGCAGAAGCTTGAGGCCGGTAAGAGCACCGAAGAAAATGCTTGATCAGCGGATACCGCAATGAAGCAAAGCTGTCTCCCACATATGGGGGGACAGCTTTTTTCTATGCTGACAGAAGTATACTTTTATGATATACTGATACAAAAAAGAACGGAGTAAGAGCAATGTTATATAGTGAATTGCAGTGCAGTGAAGCTGTCCACAGGGCCGTAGAACGAATGGGCTTTGCGGAAATGACTGAAATTCAGGAAAAAACGATTCCGGTTATGATGGCGGGACGCGATGTAATTGCAAAAGCGCCTACAGGTACCGGCAAGACCTGTGCATTCGGCATCCCGGTGGTGGAGCATATCGAGCAGGACAAGACATATCCGCAGGCCGTTATTATGGCGCCCACGCGTGAGCTGGCACAGCAGATTGCGCAGGAGCTGGAGCAGCTTGTGTATTACATGCCGCAGGTAAAGGTTGTCTGCGTGTATGGCGGTGCGAATATGGAAAAGCAAGCCAGACAGCTTGCAGAGGGCTGCCAAATCGTGGTAGCAACACCCGGTCGACTAATGGACCATTACAAGCACCATAACATCGATATTTCGCATGTCACACAGATTGTCCTTGACGAGGCGGATGAGATGCTGAACATGGGCTTTTATAAGGATGTCCGGCACATTATTGAAATGATGCGTGCCCGCAAATCGCTGTCCATGTTTTCGGCAACCATAAGCCGCGAGGTGATGGATATTGGTTGGCTGTATCAAAAAAATGCCGAGGAAATCACAGTGCAGCCAATGGAAGAAAGTCAGCCCAAAATCACCCAGTATATGTTGGAGACGTCCGGACGCAACAAGTTGTCTGACCTGGCACAGATCATCATCGGTGAGGGATATAAGCGAGTCATGGTTTTCTGCGATACCAAGTTCAACACCGCCACACTTGCTAACCAACTGGCACGGCTTGGCTTCTCGGTGGACTGTCTCCACGGTGATCTCTCGCAGAAGGAGCGCAACCAGATCATGCAAAACTTCCGTATGGGAAAACTGGCAATCCTTGTTGCAACGGATGTGGCTGCCCGCGGCATTGATGTCTCGGACGTAGATGCAGTAATCAACTACGATGTGCCCAGCGAAAACGAACATTATACCCACCGCATCGGTCGCACTGGACGTGCAAAAAAGGAAGGCGTAAGCTATCTTTTTTATGTACCGGAGGAAAAAAAGCGTGTGCAGGAGCTGTTGCGCCTGACCCGTAACACCGACCTGTGCACTCCGGTGCACTTTGATTTTAACCATGAGCGCATCGTTGCTGAACAGAAAAAACAAAACGAGGATCGCTTCCAGATTAAGTGCTATTTTTAATTTGGCAGGGTAAAACAGTTAAAAAGCTGTCTGTGCAATGCATGGGCAGCTTTTTTGCGTGGTTTGCAAAAAGAA
>CAVBNV010000013.1:0-54965 GCA_963596815.1 Oscillospiraceae bacterium | reverse complement strand
TCCTTGCGGTGGCGCAGTTGTCTTTTGGGATTATGCAGCCTGTTTTCGGCGTACTTGCATTGAAAAGATCCAACGGGTTTGTTCTGTGCTGTGGAGCAGTTATGGCTGCGGCGGGCTTATTGGGAATCCCATTCTGCCATGGAGAATTGAGCTTACTCCTTTGCTTGGGACTGATTATGCCAGCGGGCTTGGGCGCGTTTTCCTTTGGTATCATTATGGGCGCTATCACACCACTTTTAGGTGAACGGCGTGCCGCCACCGCATCCGGCATTGTCAGCGCCAGCAGCGGTCTTGGCAATATCATTATGGCGCCCATTCTGCGGGGAATGTTGGATAGCGTAGGATTGTTCGGTGCGATCCTTGCGCTCTGTATTCCCGCTGTCTGCATGATTCCGCTGGCGCTGTGGTTTCAAAAATTCCGTGCTCCCGAAACGGTGCAGGCAAAAGAACATCCGTCGCTAAAAACTCTTTTGGCGGCAGCTTTCCAAAACCGCTCCTATCGGTTTCTTGTACTTGCCTTTTTCACCTGCGGCTTTCACATGGCAATCATTGAGACACATCTCTACACGGAGCTTACCTCTTACGGACTTTCGGCGCAAGGTGTTACTTATGCGTTTTCCGTGTACGGCATCACAACCATGCTTGGTTCTGTCATCAGCGGAGTGCTGGGCAGTCGATGTTCCATGAAATGGGTGCTGTCTGGTTTTTATGCCGCCCGCCCGATTTTGACGATCTGCTTCTTGCTGCTGCCGAAAACTTTGGTATCCGCCTTCGTTTTTGCTGCGTTGCTGGGCTTTACCGGCGCGGCTACCGTACCGCCGACCTCTGGCCTGATTGGCAAACTGTTTGGCCCTGCCGCATTGGGTACGTTGTTCGGGCTGGCGTTTCTTGCACATCAGGTCGGCAGCTTTTTCAGCGCGTGGCTGGGTGGCCTGTGCGTCGCGGCAACTGGCGGCTATGTGCTGATTTGGTGCGTAGATGCTGTACTGTGCGTCCTCGCGGCGGCGTTAGTATTCAGTATTAAGGACTTGAATATAAATTGAAGGAATAAGAAATAGCAAGCCTGTCGAATTGCTCCGACAGGCTTGCCGCTTTTTGCTCTTTTATATCATTCCGAAGTGCTTCAATGCTTCCTTGATTGCTTTTTCTTTCTCCGGAGGACACTGGGGCTGCTTGGCGTCCTCTTTCTTGGACAAGTTATAGTTTTGCCCAACATCCAGCCCACATTTCCGCTTCACCTGAGAAATATACAGGGAGGATACCTTTAGTCCGCTATGCTCCTGCACGTATTCCTTGATCTGCGGATATGTTGCGCCTTTCTGGAAACCGGACATATCCATATTCTCCAATGAGAACTCCACCCGTACCTTTTTCGAGTCGATTTCTCCCTTGGAAAGGAGAACAACCGTCTCAATGTGGGCGGTGTGAGGGAACATGTCTACAGGCGTAAAGCTGTGCGGGCGATACCCATTGGCTGTAAACCAACCGATGTCCCGCGCCATTGTGGCGGGGTTGCAGCTGACATACACCACACGTTTTGGTGCCATGCGTGCGACGCTGTCTACAAACTCTCGGGTCGAACCATCACGCGGCGGGTCCATAAAAACCACATCTGCTCGCTCTCCGGCCAAAGATGCCTTTGTGATCCATTCGGTCGCATCTGCTGCAAAGAACTGCGCATTTTTCACGCCGTTGTGCCGTGCATTGCCGACAGCATCACGCACAGCATCGCGGTTTACTTCGACTCCTACCACTTTTTTTGCGTATGCCGATGCCGTAAGACCGATCGTACCAATGCCGCAGTATGCGTCTAAAACGATTTCCTTCCCGGTAAGCTTTGCCTGCTCGATTGCAAGCTTATACAGAACCTCGGTTTGGGCGGGGTTTACCTGGTAGAAGCTTCTGGGACTGATTGCATAGCTCTTTCCGCAGAGCGTATCCAGAATGTAGCCCTTACCGTATAGCACTTTTTCTGCGTCGCCAAGGACTGCACTGGTATGGCGTGTGTTGACATTTTGCACTACGGTGGTAATTACAATATTGTGCTTTTTTGCCTCGGCGAGCAGTACGCGTACAAAATTTTTCGCACCGGGAAGGATCGGCTGAGCCGTGACCAAAACAACCATGATCTGACCGGTCGCAACCCCACGGCGCAAAAGACAATGGCGCAAAAGTCCGGTATCCTTATCCTCGTTGTATGCCTGATAATGGCATGCGCCAGCAGCCAGGCGCACCGCCTGCATCACTTTATCCAAAATCTCGTCCTGTAACAGGCAGCTCTCTACCGGAATGACACGATGCGTGCCTGCTGCATAGATACCGGATACAAGCTTGCCGTTCTGCGCCGTTGCAAATGTTGAAATCACCTTGTTGCGGTAATGGTATGGGCACTCCATGCCACGGATCGGGTTTACCGGAGCAAACTTGCCAAGCAGCCGCCGCACGGTTTCTTCCTTTTGACGCAGCTGTTCGTCATAATCAATTTCCAGCAGCGGGCAGCCGCCGCACTGCTTTGCACGCAGTTTACAATTCATAGGGCTCTTCCTCTTATATCGTTACAGCATCCATTCTCTTTTTAGATAAATACCATACTTTACGCCAAAAAGCAACAAAAACGCCTGCAGCAGCTGTAAATCATACAGCTGCCACAGGCGGTGTGCGATTCAAGTCAAAAAGCGTTATTTACTGATACAGCGGGAATTCCTCGGTAAGCTTCAAGACGCGAGCTGCGATTTCGTCCTTTTTCTCGTCGTAGCTCCAGATGCAGTCTGCAATGCAGTCTGCAATAATCTTCATTTCTGCTGTACCCATACCGCGGGTCGTAACAGCCGGTGTGCCGAGACGTACGCCAGAGGTGACAAACGGGCTGCGTGTCTCACCGGGTACGGTGTTTTTGTTCGCTGTGATGTGGACGCTGTCCAGGCGTGCCTCAAGCTCTTTGCCGGTACACTCTTCTTCACGCAAATCGACCAGCATCAGGTGATTGTCCGTGCCGCCGGAAACAAGCTTTACACCGCGTGCCTGCAGCTGTGCAGCCATAGCCTGTGCATTTTCCACAATTTTGCGTGCATACTCTTTGAATTCGGGATTCAAAGCCTCACCAAAGCAGACAGCTTTAGCAGCGATTACATGCTCCAACGGACCGCCCTGCGTACCGGGGAACACCGCAGAGTTGATGCGTTTTGCAAGCACCGCATTATTTGTAAGGATCAAGCCGCCGCGCGGTCCACGCAAGGTCTTGTGCGTGGTAGTCGTAACGACATCTGCATAGGGCACAGGGCTCTGGTGATAGCCGCCGGCAACAAGACCGGCAATGTGAGCCATATCGACCATCAGATAAGCACCGTAACCGTGGGCAATTTCGGCAATCTTTTCAAAGTCGATCGCACGGGGATATGCAGATGCGCCGGCAACAATCATCTTCGGGCGAATCTTTTTGACCTGCTTCTCAAGCTCAACGTAGTCAATGACACCGTCCGCATTGACACCGTAAGAGACAAAGTTGTAGTTTTTTCCGGACATGTTGACCGGCGAACCATGGGTCAGGTGGCCGCCCTGCGAGAGGTCCATGCCCATAACAGTGTCGCCAAGGTCAAGCAGTGCAAAATAGACTGCAAGGTTTGCCTGTGCACCGGAATGCGGCTGAACATTGGCATACTTCGCACCAAACAGTTTGCATGCACGCTGAATTGCAATGTTTTCAACTTCATCTACGTATACACAACCGCCATAATAACGTTTGCCGGGCAGACCTTCGGCATACTTGTTTGTCAGCACACTGCCCATAGCAGCCATCACAGCAGGCGAAACGATATTCTCACTGGCGATCAGCTCGATATTCTGACGCTGACGTGTGAGCTCGCGTCCCATTGCCTCACCCAGCTCAGGGTCGGTCTCGGTGACCATCCCGATGGTATCTAACATATCTTTGTACATGGCAAATTTCCCTCTCTAACTTTCGAATATCGTAAATTGCTTCCGGCTCTCGTACAACAGGCCGCATGCTTTGTAACTATGATAGCAGAAAGGCAGAAAATCTTCAACTGCCATTTCACTGAAAAGCTTGCTTTTCCATACCGCATCGATTATTATATTTGTGTAATCCAATTGTTGAGTTTTGTGTATTTTCACTTTGTATTCGACATAATTTTATCTGTAATTTCAGGGGTAATTTGCCATGATGATTACCGACTTAAAAGCAGCGCAAAGAGCTGCCGGCAAATCGGCACGCAGAGCCTTGACAGATGCACAGCATAAAACCGCCGACGCCGCTATATGTAGCACCCTCAGCGAAACCATGGCCTTCCGCACAGCAGAAACGATCCTTGCATATGCTGCTTTCGGGTCCGAGGTCAGTGTGTCTGCGCTATGTGAAGCGGCGGCGCAATCGGGCAAGCAAATCGCCTACCCGGTTTGCGGCGAAAATTACACCATAATAGCCGCGGTGCCAGCCCCGAATGGTTGGGCGACTGGCGCCTACGGCATACTAACGCCGATCCTGGAACGAGCTGTCCTGATACAACCTAAGAATATCGATCTTGTGATTGTACCCTGCACAGCATTTGATGCCGAATGTTACCGTGTGGGCATGGGTAAGGGGTATTACGACCGTTATCTGCCGCTGTGCACCAATGCCGTAAAAATCGGTGTCGCATATGAGACGCAGCGTGTCGAGCACGCTGCTGTGGACAAATTTGACCAAAGACTGGATGCTTTCATCTCAGAGAAGGGAATATACTTATGGAAATAATGCGGCACACTTGCGAACAATTTTTGTCAGAGCTGGCCAGTAAAACGCCAACACCGGGCGGTGGCGGAACAGCAGCCCTCGTGGGCGCCGCCGGGGTTGCATTGGGCAACATGGTAGGCTGCTTGACTGTGGGAAAGAAAAAATATGCAGCGGTTGAGGCAGATATTATTGCTCTGAATACGCAGGCCGAAAAATTGCGCTGTGAATTAGAGCGGCTGGTGCAGGCAGACGCAGATGCCTTTGCACCCTTGGCTGCCGCTTATGCCTTGCCGAAGGAAACGCCTGAACAGCAGGCTCGTAAAAGCGCCGTGCTTGAAAAAGCTTTGGATGATGCGTGTGCTGTGCCTTTGGAGATTATGGAGAAATGTGCCGAGGGAGTTGTGCTTGCCGGACAATATGCGGAAAAGGGAAGTACTCTCGCTGTTTCAGATGCAGGATGTGCCGTTGCTCTTTGTAAAGCTGCTTTACAGGCAGCAAGCCTAAACGTTTTTATTAACACGGGCCTTATGTCAGATCGTGAGAATGCAGCAAAGCTCAACAACAGGGCTGATACATTGCTCAAAGAATTTGTCCCGATGGCTGATGAAATTTTTGAGAAAGTCAATACTCAATTAAGGGGGAAAGCATAATGTCTGTAATTTTGAAAGGCGCACCCGTTGTTGCCGCCATGAACGAGGCAAATGCGAAGCTGTGCGAGGACTTAAAAGCAAAGGGGATCCGACCGACGCTTGCCGTTGTACGTGTAGGTGAACGACCGGATGACCTCTCGTACGAAAAAGGCGTTATCAACCGCTGCGGCAAAGTCGGTGTAGAAGTCAAACAGTTTCTGCTGCCTGCGGATGCATCGCAGGAGGACTTGCTGCAAATCATTTATGAAATCAACGAGGACAATGAAATCCATGGCTGCCTGTTGTTTCGCCCGTTGCCAAAGCAATTTGATGACCGCACCGTACGCAGTGCGCTAGCACCGGAAAAAGATATTGACGGCATCACAGACGGCTCTCTTGCCGGCGTTTTTACAAATACTGACCTCGGGTTTGCACCATGCACTGCGCAAGCCTGCCTTGAGATCCTGAAATATTACAATGTGCCTCTTTCGGGCAAGCGGGCAGTCGTGGTTGGGCGCAGTCTGGTGGTTGGCAAACCTGCCGCCATGATGCTGGACCGTGAAAATGCAACCGTAACCATGTGCAACTCGCGAACACAAAACCTGGCCGATATTTGCCGGCAGGCTGATATCATTGTTGTTGCGATGGGCAAAATGGGTGCGGTTGGTGCTGAGTGCCTGCGCACAGGGCAAACGGTTGTGGATGTCGGCATCCATGTCAATGAGGAGGGCAAGCTTTGCGGTGATGTCAAGTTTGCAGAGGCTGAGCCTGTGGCAGGTGCCATCACTCCTGTGCCGGGCGGCGTAGGTACTGTGACCACATCCGTCCTGGTCGGGCATGTTGTTCAGGCCGCATTGCGGAACGCACAGTAAGCAAAGTAAGCCTTGGATTCGTGTAAAGTAGAGCTAAAATAGCAGAAGACGCCCGGCGGTTGTCGCCGGGCGCCTTCTGCTTTTTTAGACAGTAGGAGGACTACATAAGCAAAGAAAATCGCAAAATTTAAGGTTATGCCGCTTTTGCGCTGGCAAACACGGGGCTTTTTTTGCGCCGTACCTGCATTGAGCGGACAACGCAACTGAGAGTAAAGTTTATTGTAAAATAAATCACACATGCGGCGCCAAACAGAACCATGACATCCGAAACGTTGACCGTACCCAAGCCGTTGTATGTACCGGCCGCACTCAGAAGCTGACGAACACGAGCCATAAGCTCGATGGTTGCGACGTTTGCAAGGTAAGAAGAATCCTTGATCGTTGTGATTACCTGGCTAAGCAAGGTTGGGACAATATTGCGGTATGCCTGCGGCAGCACGATATACAAAAGGACCTCGGCCGTGTTGAAGCCTTGCGAGTAGCCTGCCTCAAACTGTCCCTTCGAAACGCCGTTCAAACCGCCGCGTACAATCTCGGCGATGACGGAAGAGTTGAACAAAACAAGCGCAACAGCTGCCTTAAAGAGCAGTTTCATTTCAACACTTGTCAGCCCGAACATCTTGTGTGCAAAGATGCTGGGACAGGGACAAAACACAACACATACAAAAATCCATAACAGATACGGCGTATTCCGGAAAAGCTCGATGTATGCAGACGCAAACAGTCCCAAAAAACGCGGCATGCCCTTTTTGCAATAGGTACGGGCGAGTGCCAGAAGAGATCCAAGAACAAGACCTGCAACAACGCCGAGCACGGAGATGATACAAGTAAATGCAACGCCTCGAAGCAGGTACATGATCACTGCCGGATTTGCCAAAATTGAAAGACTTGAACGTAATGTGGACATGTTATGCGGCCTCCCTTACAGCATCATTCTTTGCGCTGCGCAATGTAGGTCTTGCACTGCCCTTACGCTCCTTGAGTGCGGCCTCCCAGCGTGTTGCAATCGTTGAAAGAGGAAAACACACTGCAAAAAAGATCAAGCCGCAGACAATATATGCAGGTGCATATGCACCGCCGGTGGATGCACCGGTAACAAAGCTGTATGTGACGCTGATCAGGTCGGCGCCGCCTACGATGTACAGGCAGGAGGTGTTCTTAAACATGTTGACGATCTGGTTGACCATAGGCGGCAGCATGACAGGAATGCTCTGCGGCAAAATGATGTAATACATGCGCTGTAAGTAGTCAAAACCCTGCGCCTGCGCTGCTTCAAACTGTCCCTTTGGTACAGATTCAATTGCGGCACGCACCACCTCGCCCATATATGCACCCGTGTACATACCCAGAGAGATAATGCCTGTGCGTATAACACCCATGCTTAAACCGGCAAAGGCAAGTGCGTAGTACAAAAAACAAAGCTGCAGCAAAAGCGGTGTGTTTTGCACGATCTCGACGTAAACACGTGCCAGAATCATCAAGGCTTTTTTGCCGCTTGTGGCCATCAAGCCAATCGCTGCACCAATCGCAAATGCAAGCATCAACGCACAAACGGCCGTAAACACCGTATTACCCATGCCAAGCAGAAAGCTGTCCCTATGGTTCCATACAGTCGCCCACGAGTCCAATGCAAACAGACCATTCATCACAAACACTCCTTTTTCCGTCCTGTCAACAAAGTACTTGATCAGCCCAAACCGTTCTCCGTGATCAAAGCTGCAATTGTACCGTCAGCCAGCCAACCGGATACAAGCTCATCACACACAGACGAAAAGTCGCTTCCTTTCTTAGTTGCAACGCCGTACTCCTGCGGGCTGAATTGATCATCGATATAACTGCGCCCCTCGGTTTTGTAAATCGCAAGGATCGATTTGTCAACACAGAAGCCATCGACCTCACCTGCGCTCAAAGCGGTACTGATGGCCGGATAGTCATCGTACTGACGGAACGAAATGCCGTCCTTCCAGGTATCGGCATTAAACGTATCGGCGTCAAAATCGGTGCCTTCAATAACGCCCTCTTCAATCATTTCCTGCACAAGGGCACGTGCGGATGTTGAGCCGGAGGATACGCCGACGACTTTATCTTTGAGGTCGGCCAAAGCCGCGATGCCTGCTGAATCCTCAACCAGTACTGAAACATAATCCGTGTAGTAGGGCGTCGAGAAATCCCAGCTATTTCTACGTTCTTCCGTAATGGTAAAGGTCGCCAACACGCAATCGATATCGCCTGAATCCAGCAGTTCACCACGGGTCGCTGCCGTGACCGTTGTAAATTCCACATCAACGCCAAGATGCTCAGCAATCATCTCTGCAATGCTGTCCTCAAGTCCGGTGTATTCCCCCGTGATCGTATCCTGGAAACTGAAGCCCTGGACAGCATTTTTAACGCCGACCCTCAACACGCCACGGTCAACAATTGCCTGCGTATCTGCGCCAAAGCCTGCAACCGTAGCCCCGCTGGAAGCGGTACTGGCTGCGGAGGACGCAGCAGAAGAGCTGGCGGTTGAACTGCTTGAGCTGCCGCAAGCTGCCAGTCCCATGGCCGCTGCAGAGATGCCTGTGATTTTCAGGAAACTGCGTCGAGAGATTTTTTTCATAATAATACACTCCTCTATTTATCTTTTTTGCCTAGGGCGGATGCAGCTTTCCCATCCTGCATCTATGCGCCCATCTATCAACAGTGACCAAGCGTCACAGTCGAGCATGCTTCAGCGTATGATTTTGCCCAGAAACTGGCACACACGTTCGTTGCTTGGATTTGTGAAGAAATGCTCCGGTGTGCCTTCTTCAATGATTTGCCCGTCTGCCATAAACACGATGCGGTCTGCCACCTGACGTGCAAAGCCCATCTCATGCGTTACAACGACCATCGTGATGTTTTTTTCGTGAGCCAGATTTATCATAACATCCAGCACTTCCTGAATCGTTTCCGGGTCCAGGGCACTTGTCGGCTCATCAAATAAAATAATTTTTGTCTGGGCGCACAGCGCACGTGCAATGGCAATTCGCTGCTGCTGACCGCCGGAAAGCTGCGTTGGATATACATCTGCTTTATCACGCAGACCAACTACATCAAGGTAATGATATGCCAGCTCCTCCGCCTCTGCCTTTGTTTTGTGGTGCAGCTTCATCGGTGCAAGTGTCAAATTGTTTAACACTGTCATGTGCGGGTACAAATTGAACTGCTGAAATACCATGCTGGTGGTCTCGCGGATCAGCTTTGTTTTGTTTTTTGCCGTCAGCTCTTGCCCATCGATGTATACATGTCCGCTTGTGGGTTCCTCTAAAAAATTCATGCATCGGACCGTTGTAGACTTACCACTGCCGGAAGGACCGATGATTACGAGCTTTTCGCCCTCTGCTACTTCAAGGTTTACATCCTTCAAAACATGAAGGTTCCCGAAATACTTGTCCACATGTTCCAATTTGATCACAAAGGATTCCGCCTTTCCTATTTCAATTTGACTGGCTTTGGCTGTTGCCGCAGTCTGGAAAATTTTCAAAAAAAGACGCCCGACAGGATCTCCCGTCGAGCGTCTTTGCTTTCGATGTTTAAAGTATACTTGTTTTTTTGTGCAATTTCAATGACGAAAATGCAACAAAACCGACCATTTGCTTTTGTTTGTTTTGTAAAGTGTTGCCAAACTTTGACATTTTGCGATCAGTCATGTACCAAAAGCAGCAAAACAGCGGATGCAAAAAATTGCAAAATCACCCAGCGCATCACGACCTGCTCGTCGCTCCAATTCAAGCGCTTGCGTGCGTGGTCATGCAGAGGCGTAAGTGTGTTTTTCAGGATGGAAATATGCAAAAAGCGTTTGAAGCTGATTTTCAAAATGCCAAGGCTTCCGTCGCAGATGAATACGACCGCAGCCAGAAGGAACGAAAATGGATGCTCGCACTTCAAAGACAAAATCGCAATGAAAAAGCCCATTGCGCGGCTGCCGGCATCGCCCATCAGCAGCGTGGACGGCTTAGAGTTTGACCATAGGTATGCCAGCAGCGCACCCAGAAAAACCACACCGGCAGTTGCGTAGTCTGCAAGCTGATCGCTGTATGCCAGCAGATATGTGCCGATTGTTACCACAGCAAGACTTGCAGAAAGCCCGTCTACACCGTCCGTACAGTTTACAACATTGATGCTGGCCCAAATCAGGACGATGATCAAAAACAGATACAGCGGATAGGGGAGTGTAAAGCTCCAGCTCAAAAAAGCAACGCCGCAGCCATTGAAATGCAGGTATGTCACGCCCGCGGCAATGGCAATTGCAAAGTCGATCAAGCCTTTTTTGTACTCGTTCCATGCCGTCTCGGCTGCATCGTCAAAGTAGCCCGAAAGCATGGAGGCGATCAGCAGAGCCGTATAAATCAGATACTCTATCCGCAACGGTACAAAAGCGGTTGTAACCAGGGCAATGCACAGCACAAAAATCAGACCGGAACCTCGTGCCTTGCCTTTGGAGAGCTCGCCATTGACGGCAAATGCCCGTCCGTGGTCCTGCGGTAACTTATTGCGGAAGATCGAATCCATCACGGCAGTAAGCGCAAATGTCAGCAAAAAAGCAATCGCATCAACGCTGCGCTGCCCAACGGTTGAAATAAGCAGATCTAGCATGTTGTTTTTCCTCTTTCTTGTAGTATTATGCTGTGAGTGTAACATGGCGTTCACAAAAAATCAATAGAACGTCTTCTTCAGCATTGTCTTTTATCGCAAACATGAAAAAACTCCCATGTCGGACGCCTTGAAGGCAGAGACATGGGAGCTTTTGCTTTACAGCGATCGGATGTTGCAGATACGGGAATCAGAAGTTCATCAGGGGAGTGCCGGCCAGAATGTCACCCTCAGCCAGCATTTTGAGTTCACCCATGTCATCGGCGTTCGTCACGATAATGGCGGTTGCCGTGGGGTGACCGGCTGCGCGGATGGCGTCCAAATCAATCTTCAGCAGAGGAGTGCCGGCCTTGACCGTGTCACCCTCCTTGACCAGACCCTTAAAGCCTTTGCCATTCATCTCGACGGTGTCCATACCAACGTGAATCAGAACCTCGATGCCGTCTGTACTGGTCAGACCGACAGCGTGCAGTGTCTGTGCCACAGAGGTCACCGTGCCATCAAAGGGGGCATACAC
Source organism: Oscillospiraceae bacterium (assembly GCA_963596815.1). Lineage (GTDB taxonomy): Bacteria > Bacillota > Clostridia > Oscillospirales > Ruminococcaceae > Faecalibacterium. Next base: position 43,604 of record CAVBNV010000013.1, on the reverse strand, counting down.
GGTTTTGCCGGTAGGTTCGATGCCGCAGCCAGGGCCAAGTATGCCTTGTGCAAAGGTTTCGTCGGGGATGTCTGCCTGTGCCAGAACTTTGCCGTTGAGTGGAGCCAAAACAGTTTTGCTCTGACTGACAAACTTTGCCGTCTCTTCATCGGCCTTGCCGAATAGCTTGTCGAAAAATCCCATATTGGTAGATCCTTTCTTCCTATCATTTTCCCATTTTCTCCCTGCCGGTCGTCTTTCATCTGGCAGCCGACATCTAGATCAAAACTAGTACAATAAAAAATAACATACCATGCGTGAAAATGCAACGGCAAACCTGCACAAAGTCTAATAGGAATTGCTGTAATATCAGCACAATTGTTGGCGATGACGGAACCTTAAGCTGATATCTCGGGGGATGGTTCACGAACAAATTTGCTGTATAAGCTGCACAGACGCACAGTGAAGTGAAATGTGTCAGAGGACGACTACGCACGGGATGGATGTTGACGGGCAGCTTTGCTGGTGAATTGCCCAATAAATGGTAAAATAATTTGGTAAAAATGACATGTTTGCAGAACTTGAAAAATTGTATGGGTCATGCTAATATGATAACAAGATGAAAACGATACCACTAAAATATGAAATCGCAAACAGAATGACAGGAGGATGCCACGAATGAACCGGAAGCTGATTTTTTTGGACATTGACGGAACCCTGACTGAGGCAGGAAAAAATACACCGCCTGACTCTGCGGTTGATGCGATACAGCGCGCACAACAGGCGGGTCATAAGGTTGTGCTCTGCTCCGGCCGAAATTACGGGATGCTGAAGCCGCTGTTAAGATACCATTTTGATGGATTGATTGGCAGCGCAGGCGGCTACATCGAATACCAGGATAAGATTGTCTATGATTGCCCGATGAGCCGTGATCAGCAGGAAAAGGTTCTGCGCTGCTTTGCGGAAAATGGCATCTTCCGCACGATTGAAAGCAAGGATGGCAGCTATACGGACGAGAGCTTTAAGGTGTTTTTGCGCACACATGCTTCTGAGGGATCAAACAGCGAGCTTCTGCGCTGGCGTGAGCAGCTGGAAAGCAGCCTGAACATCCGTCCGATGACAGAATATAACGGTGAACCGATTTATAAAGTGGTTTTTATGTGTCCGTCAGCAGAGAATTTGACCGTTGTGCGGCAGCTGCTGGGCGAAGAATTTGACTTCTGCATTCAGGATGCCGACCCGTTTGGCTTTATTAACGGCGAGCTAATCAATAAAAAGTTCAACAAGGGGACAGCCGTCCGCAAAATGGCTGAAGCAGCCGGCTTCTCGATGTCTGACACAATTGCCTTCGGCGACAGCATGAATGATCTTGAAATGATCGAGACAGCAGCACTTGGTATCTGTATGGAGAACGGCAGCGAGACGTTGAAGCAGCACGCGGATGAGGTCTGCCCGGCGGTAGACAAGAATGGCTTGTACCAGGCGTTTGCATGGCATGATCTGCTGTGAACGAATTTGTATGGAACTGCTTCTGTTGCATCCAACAAGAATTTTGACCTTTTTGCGAAAATTTTAGCAACTTGCGCAAAAACTGGCAAAATCTCTTGGCAGATTTGCTAATTTACAAATCGCTTTTCGACGTCTACAATAAAGACACAGAAGAAAACGATTTCACATAAAATATGAAATTGCAAAACGCAAACCCATGATGATGTTCTAAGGAGGAAAAACTATGGCATTGGATTATGCAGCATGCGCCAAAGAGATTTATGAAACACTCGGCGGACGCGAAAACCTTGTCTCGGCTGCACATTGCGCAACTCGTCTGCGTCTGGTGACGGTGGACAACAGCAAAATCGACATGAAGAAGCTTGAGAGCATCGAGGGCGTCAAGGGTGTGTTCAGCTCAAACGGTCAGCTTCAGATGATCATTGGCACGGGTACGGTCAACAAGGTCTATGACGAGTTTTTGAAGGTGTCCGGCATGACCGCCGCCACCAAAGATGATGTGAAGGCGGCTGCTGCAAAGAGCATGCCGCTGCCGCAGCGTCTGGTCAAGTCCTTGGGCGACGTTTTTGTGCCTATTCTGCCTGCCATCGTTGCGTCTGGCCTGATGATGGGTCTGGTTGAGGCACTGGGAAAAGCAATCCCTGCCTTTGCGTCTACCGACTGGTACGGCTTCCTTGATATGGTGTCCAATACTGCTTTCGCTTATCTGCCGGTTCTGGTCGCTGTTTCCGCAGCGAGAGTCTTCGGCGGCAATATCTTCCTAGGCGGTGTCGTTGGTCTGTGCATGATCCATTCCGCTCTGATCAATGCATGGTCGGTGGCAACAGCTGAAAGCATTCCGGTCTGGCACCTCCTTTTCTTCAATGTAAAGCAGGTTGGCTATCAGGGACATGTGATCCCTGTCATCATTGCGGTTTGGCTGATGTCTCAAATCGAGAAATGGCTGCACAAGCATGTGCCGGAGGTAATTGATCTTTTTGTAACTCCGCTGTGCACGGTTCTGGTTACTACATTCCTGACATTTACCATCATTGGACCCATTTTCTCCACCGCAGAGACTTACATCCTCACTTTTGCAAGATGGCTCATCACCGTCGGCTTCGGCATCGGTTCTCTCGTCATGGGTGCTTTGTATCCGCTTACTGTTGTCTGCGGCCTTCATCATATGTATAATGTTATTGAAGCCGGTTTGCTTTCGGAGGGAAGTCTGAACATCTGGATGCCCATCGCCTCTGCTGCAAACTTTGCACAGTGCGGCGCATGTCTGGCTGTGGCACTCAAGTCCAAGAACCCCAAAAATAAGACCATTGCAATCCCTTCTGCTCTGTCGGCTGCCCTCGGCATCACCGAGCCCGCAATCTTCGGTGTTAATCTGCGCTACGTCAAGCCCCTGGTCTGCGGCATGATTGGCGGTGCTGTCGGTGCATGGTTCGGCTCCATCATGGGCATAGGTGCAACTGCATACGGCGTCACCGGCATTCCCGGTTTCCTTATTGTCAGCGATTACATTCTGCCATATGCCATCATGCTGCTCATTGCAGGCGGCGTGGCATTTGTCCTGACATGGCTGTTCTGGAAAGAGGAAGCAGCCGGCACCGCTGAAAAAGCTTAATAACTGTTCAAAAACACATCGTGCCATATCCACTGGGAGGAAGTAGCTGATTATGACAAAAAAAGAAGAAGCATTGTTTCAAAAGCGTTTGAACCGTCATCTGGAAGAACTGCGCTGGCTTTACATGGAGCTCTACAACAATGACTCTATGTTTGCTGAGCTTTGCGAGATGCTGCACTATTATGCCGAAGCACGCTCTGCTGCATTAAAAAAGCGCGATCTTGCTCGTGAGGCAGACTCCAACTGGTACAAAAGCAACGACCTTGTTGGCATGATGATGTACATTGACAACTTTGCAGGTGACTTGCAGGGCGTCCGTCAAAAGCTGCCTTACCTTGAAAAGGCGGGCATCAATTGTTTGCATCTGATGCCTTTTCTGAACACCGTCCCGGAACGGAGCGACGGCGGCTATGCAGTTGCAGACTTCCGCACAGTGCGGCCGGACCTTGGTACGATGGAGGACCTTGAGCAGCTGACGGACGCCTGCCATAAAAAGGGCATCAATGTCTGCATGGATTTTGTGATGAACCATACAAGCGAAGACCACGAATGGGCTAAACGAGCCCGCGCAGGGGACGGCGAGTACATGAGCCGCTACTTCTTCTATGCAGATCCGGCGATTCCGCAGGAATACGAAAGGACCGTGCCGCAGGTGTTCCCCACGACTGCGCCCGGCAACTTTACATGGCTGCCCGAGTGCGGACACTACGTCATGACAACGTTCTACCCGTATCAATGGGACTTGAACTACCGCAATCCGCGTGTCTTTAACGAGATGATGTACAATTATCTGTTCCTTGCCAATAAAGGCATGGACATCATCCGCATCGATGCGGTACCCTATATCTGGAAGGAGCTGGGTACAAATTGCCGCAATCTGCCGAAGGTCCATACCATTGTCCGCATGATGCGGATGATTGGTGAAATCGTCTGCCCGAGCGTCATTCTGCTTGGTGAAGTGGTTATGGAACCGGCCAAGGTTGTGCCCTACTTCGGGACAGTGGATAAACCGGAGTGCCATCTGCTTTACAATGTTACGACGATGTGCACCACCTGGCATACGGTTGCCACACGTGACGCCCGTTTGCTCCGCAAGCAGCTCGACTCGGTGAACAGCCTGCCGAAGAATTATGTGTTCCTGAACTATTTGCGCTGTCACGACGACATTGGCTGGGGATTGGATTTCGACACCCTGAAGCAATGGGGCTTTGAGGAGGTCGCACACAAGAAATATCTCAACCGCTACTTCCAGGGGTATGAGAGCGGCAGCAACAGCCGCGGCGAGTTGTACAACGATGACCCCGTGACAGGGGATGCGCGTTTTTGCGCTACCACGGCAAGCTTGTGCGGCATTGAAAAGGCGGGCTTTGAGCAGGATTCTGCCGCTATGGAGCGGGCCGTCCGGTTTGATTTGACCCTTCATGCAATGATGCTGATGCAGAGCGGCATCCCGATGCTGTACAGTGGCGACGAGATTGCGCAGGTAAACGATTACAGTTACAAAAATGATCCCAATAAGGCACAGGACAGCCGTTATATCCACCGCGGCAAGCTGAAATGGGATCTGGCTGCACATTGTGAGGACGTGTCAACCGTCGAAGGTCAGGTCTTTACCGGTATCCGTAAGCTTGAGGAGATTCGCCGCAGCCACCCGGCATTCAATCTGAATGCGGATGTCTGGACGCTTGATACGGGTGATAATGCCGTGCTTGCCATCGGGCGCTATGCTGAAAATGAAAAGGTGATCGGCATCTTCAATTTCAGCGAGTCCGATAAGACTGTGACGCTGCCATATGATAAGGGAGATTTCACAGATCTGCTGACGGACAGCCGGCATGCCCTGACCCGGCTTACCATACCGGCCTATGGTGCGTTTTATATGCAGCAGCAGTTCTGAATGAAAACAAAATGATAAGAAGAAAATGAAGAAGAGATATGATACTGTTGCTCCTGTGTGTTTTGTGACTTCTGTACTGGTAAACTATGGCAAAATGTGTTATAGTGTATAATGTTTTGATGTAATCTGTGCAGGAGAAAAACATGACCATTTCAGAAATTGCAAAGCTTGCGGGAGTATCAAACACAGCAGTATCCCGTTATTTCAATCACGGCTATCTTTCCGCCGAAAAGCGTGAGGCGATTGCACGTGTTATCGCTGAGACAGGATACCGTCCGTCTGTGCAGGCACAGGTGCTTCGCACCGGTAAAACAAAAACCATCGGCATTATCCTGCCGAAGATCGATTCTTATTCCATCAGCAATGTTGTGGCAGGCATCATTGGCGTTTTGGAAAAAGAAGGCTACGAGATGCTGCTGGCCGATACCTTCAACGACCCGGCAAAAGAGCTGGAATATCTCAATTTGTTTGGAGAACAGCGCGTTGACGGTGTGATCTTGATTGCGACGGTCTTTACGCCGCAGCATCACCTTGCGCTTCGAAATTGTAAGGTGCCCGTGGTTGTCGTCGGTCAGCAGTTGAACGGATTTTCGTGTGTCTACCACGATGACTACAATGCGATTCACGAGTTGACCGGGCTGGTGATCAAAAAAGGTGCGAAACATCTGGGTTACCTTGGTGCACGGATGGATGACCGTGCCGTGGGACAGGAGAGACAGCGTGCTTATTGCGATGCAGTGTGTGCTGCCGGTATGGAGAAGCAGGCAGAGCATATCTGCATTACCGGCTTTACGATTGAGTCCGGCGAGGAACAGGCACGCCGGCTCTGGGAGACCTATGGCCCGCTGGATGCTGTGATTTGCGCGACCAGCAGAATGGCTGTCGGTGCGCTGCAATATTTCCGCAGTATCGGCAAGCGCATCCCGGAGGATGTTATGCTGACTGGACAGGGGGACAGTACTCTTTGTAAGGTATGCACACCATCCATAACAAGCGTGCGCTTCTCTTACGAGGAAAGCGGCAAGATTGCCGCAGGGATGTTGCTGGAAAAAATCGAGTCTCCGTCTCTTGTCGCACGGGAGACGAAGTTGGGATATACACTGATCGAACGCGAATCAACAAATCGTAAGTGAATAAGAGCCTCGTCGGTTTATTTGCCGGCGGGGTTTCTTTTTTGCGTTTTCAGAAGCATCGCTCGAAAATCCAACCTTGACGACAGCGCATACGAGGTGTACTCTAAATTAACAGAGAGACCTGTGCCGCATAAAGCAAAAAAAGCTGTCGCTGCGGGCAGAATGATATGGCGATACAGGACGTTTTGTGAGCATTGTTGCTGACTTTTTGAAAGGACGTGAGCAACTCAATGAAAAAATATTCACTCAATCAGGCGTGGGAATTCTGGAAGCTCCCCGACGGAAACATAGGATCTCCTGCAATGACGGATACTGTTGGGCAGCTGATTGATTTGCCGCACACATGGTATGATGATGGAGCTGATTCGGCATATCGTGGCTTGACGCTTTACCACAAACAGCTTTCCATTCGCCCGGAGTGGTGCGGGAAGACGCTGTTTCTGGATATACCCGGAGCGGACAATCATGCCAAGGTTTACCTGGATGATCAATTTGCGGCAGAGCACAAGGGCGGATACAGTGCGTTTCGCGTAGGGATCCCTACAAAAACGGAATGCGACCTGATTGATATCAAAATCTACCTGTCCAATGCGGTGTGCGAAGATATTTCGCCTCTTAGCGGCGATTTTACGATTTTTGGCGGTTTGTATCGCGGCGTGAATCTTTTGGTCGGCGAATCAACGCACTTTGATGTCTGCTATTACGGCACGGATGGCGTGCTGGCACGTGCCTCGGTAGACGGCAACGGCGACGGCGTCCTTCAAATCGACCCTCACGTCGCGGGGAATGAGGCCGCTGTGATTCATTACATGCTCTACGATGCGGATGGTGCAATCGTGGCAGAAAAGACTGCCCCTGCCGACAGACAGGTCGGTTTGACTGTAAAGCATCCTGTTTTGTGGAACGGAAAGACGAACCCTTATTGTTACCGGCTGGACGCAGAGCTCGTTTACAATGGAGCTGTGCTTGATTTCATCAGCAAAACGATTGGCTTCCGCACGATTGAGCTGGATGCGGAAAAAGGTTTTTTTCTCAATGGAGAGCATCTGCGGCTTTGCGGCGTTGCGAAGCATGAGGATTTTGGCGGGTGCTATAATGCGGTCACCTCTGCAGAAATCAACCGTGATTTTGAGCTGATACGAGAGGTGGGTGCAAATGCGCTCCGTCTGTCCCATTATCAGCATCCGCAGGATACTTATGACCACTGCGACCATGATGGCTACGTGGTCTGGTCAGAAGTGCCTATGTTGAAAATGACGCAAAACCCTGCATCGATCGCAAACATCAACCAGCAGCTGACAGAGCTTATCCTGCAAAATCTTCATCATCCTTCAATTTGCTTCTGGGGTATCCAGAATGAGATTGGTATGTTCCGTGACAGCGCAGATATGCATGCAAACCTGGCACAGATGACAGCCCTTGTGCGTGAGCTGGACCCCGGTCGATTTGTGACGGCGGCAAACCTGTATACCGTTAAGCTGAAAAGCGCATTGAATCGTGGTACAGATATGATCGGGTACAACATTTACTTTGGCTGGTATTATGGTAAAATGCAGGACTATGATGCATTTTTAGATCGATACCATGCGGTAAACCCAACTGTGCCATTTGGAATCAGCGAGTATGGCGTGGATGCAAACCCGGCATTGCACGCACAAGAACCGCAGGTACAGGATTATTCAGAGGAGTATCAGTCACTATTCCATGAGACGGTCTATCCGATTATTGAGAGCAAGCCGTATCTTTGGGGCAGTTTTGTCTGGAATATGTTTGATTTCTCCAGCGCAATGCGCAAAGAAGGCGGTCTGCGTAACCTGAATGGAAAAGGCCTTGTTACCTATGACCGAAAGATACGCAAGGATGCCTTCTACTATTACAAGGCAAAATGGTCAACCGAACCATTCGTGCATTTGTGCTCAAAACGGTTTGCAAAACGCACTGTCCGTCAAATCGATTTGAAGGCTTACACCAATCAGCCGGAGGCGACCTTGTATTTGAACGACCGGGAGATTGCGACTGTCTCAAATGACGGCAACGGTACAATCTGCTTTGCAGGTGTAGATTTACGGAATGGAGAAAATGAAGTCCGTGTCGTCGCAGGGCAGTGTAAAGACTGTGCGGTCTTTTTGAAGCAGGAAAACGAGGAACTGGCTTATCGCTTGAAAAACAGCAACGCAGGGGGAACAGTCAAAAACTGGTTTTTGGCTTCAGACAGCCTTGTAAAGGAAGGCTATTATTCCCTGGAAAACACAGCAAACGATTTGCTGGAAAACAAGGAGACGGCGGCTGTCCTTCAAGAATTTCTGCCGGAGCTGTATAAGCTTATGATAGAAAAAGATGTCATTCCGCTTGGACTTACTATGAAGAGTATTTTGAGCAGAAACAGGCCGTCTGAGGATGTTGTGAAAAACCTGAATGAACGATTGAACAGCATCAAAGAGCCGGAATAATAACAGGCTTGCGTTGCTGACGGAAAGCTACAGTAAACCGGTGATCAATCGGAGAAAAAATATTGATACAGTGTGTGGGACGAATATGAATAGAAGAGAATTGTTGAAGGCAATGGTGGCTTTGTTGGGTGCAGCAACTTTGGCACCTTGTGCATCTGCCGCTCCACAAATCGAGATTCAGACCGATAAAGAAAATGCTGAGGAAATGCCGCACGTGATATTTGACACAGATATGGGCAATTGTCCGGATGATTTGTTGGCTATGCAGGCTCTGTTTGCCTTGCAGTCGGAGGGTAAATGCTGTGTAGACGCTGTTATGTCCAGTGTGAAACACAGCGGCAGTCAGCGTTTTTTGGACTGTGCGATGCACTACTACAGTGCCGACGATATACCGCTTGGGCTCGTGGAAGGCGAGAGCGACTTGCACGAGATGATGCCTTACTATACGCTGGCAGATGAACGAAAAGCAGACGGCACACAATTGCTGGAGGGTACCGGGACAGATATTGCTGCCCGACCAACGGGCTGCAAACTGTACAGGGAGACTTTGGCACAGCTGCCTGACAAAAGTGCCGTGATAATATGCGTGGGCATGGCAAGCAACATAGGTGAGCTTCTGGACTCACAGCCGGATGATATTTCGTTGCTTTCAGGGCGGGAACTGGTAAAGAATAAGGTGAAGACCCTGTATATTGTGGCCGGATGCTTTGAAAAGGTGCAGCGGGTGGATGACCCCACGAAGTACCTGGAAGCGGAATACAATGTACTGGGCGACGTCCCGCTGGCGAAAAAGGTGTTGGAATCATGGCCGGCTGATTTGGTTCTGCTGCCGCTGGAGGCGGGAATGGACTTTCCTTGCGTCAGGGATGATGTGCTGACAGATTATGCAAACCAGCCGTCGTCACTTTTGTACCTGACTTTTGACAGATGGGACCCGGCGAATGTGCCAACCAATGTGGGCGAGCACTGGTGGGATCCGCTTTTGGTGGCATATGCGCTTGACGAAGCGGCTTTCACATGCTTTGCAGAACCGGTGCGTGGAAATGTGATCGTAGAAGAAAGCGGCAGAACAACATTTGAAGAAAAACGGGACGGCAACACGGTTGTCGTAAAGCCCTTGAAGGATTCGATAGAAAGATTGTATAGTCTTTTACGTTCGTATGCCGCGTATCAGCCGCAAATATAAGGCAGAATGACAGGAGCAGACATCATGAAGTATTCGACATGTTTGAGCGAGATCCAAATCAGAGAAATGAAGGGTGTGCGTATTGGCAACGCACAAAATGAGGAGGCCAAAACAGGCGTTACGGTCCTGCTGTTCGACGGCGGTGCCAGGGTTGGCATTGATATCAGCGGCGGCGGTCCGGCGGCGAGAGAAACGCACCTTACGGACCCGCTGACAGCAGATGTCCCGGTCAATGCGATTATGCTTGCCGGCGGGTCTGCCTATGGGCTTGCGGCGGCGGACGGCATTATGCGATATCTGGAGGGGCATGGTATCGGTTACGATACGGGTTATGCAAGGGTGCCGCTTGTTTGCGGCTCCTGTATCTATGACCTCGGAATCGGCAGTGCTGTGATTCGACCTGACAGCGAGATGGGTTATAAGGCCTGCGAAGATGCTGAAAGCGGCAATCTGCAGAGCGGTAATCGCGGAGCAGGCTGCGGCGCAACGGTCGGCAAAATTTGCGGAATGGAGCGCTGCTCCGGCTCTGGGCTGGGCATCTATGCTGCCAGATTGGGTGAGCTTGAAATGGCGGCAGTCGTTGCCGTAAATGCGCTGGGAGATATTTACGACCCGGAAACCGGTGAGGAGATCGCAGGACTGAGAAGTGAGGATGGCACAGAGCTGTTAGACACACGAGCGGAGCTTTATAAGATAAAGCGGAAAACGGACATGTTTACAGGGAATACCACGATCGGCGCTGTTGTGACAAATGGCAACTTTTCGAAGACGGAAATGAACAAGATCGCCTCTATGGCAAGAAATGCCTATGCCAGATGTATTACCCCGGTGGGTACAATGGCGGATGGCGATACCATTTATGCGGCGTCGATCGGCAGTGTGGATGCAGACATCAATGTTGCAGGTACGATGGCTGCCGAAATTATGCAGAAGGCGATTGTAAATGCTGTAAAGTCAGCAAACCATAAAATTTGATTGATAAAAAAAGCATCTCTTTCGGTCAGAAAGAGATGCTTTTTGAAAGCAGCGGACAAAAGGAGAAGTTACCATGACAGCACTCGATCTGCCATATCCGATGTTCAGTACAACACTATGTTATCTTGAAAGGGATGACAACTGGCTGATGCTGCATCGCATAAAAAAGAAGAATGATTATAACCATGATAAGTGGATTGGCGTGGGCGGAAAATTTGAACCGTTTGAAAGCCCCGAGGACTGCCTTTTGCGGGAAGTGCGAGAGGAGACCGGGGTGGAGCTTAAGCATTGGCGTGCCCGCGGGCTGCTGACGTTCATCCTGGGTAACATGACAGAGTATATCCATCTATATACCGCCGATCGGTGGGAAGGGGAGATGATCAGCCGCGATGACTGCCGTGAAGGCGTGCTGGAGTGGGTGCCAAAGGCACAGGTCTCACAGCTGCCTATCTGGGAGGGGGATAAAATATTTTTCAGGCTGATGGCTGAGGATCACCCGTACTTTTCTCTCAAATTGGTTTATGAGGGCGATACCCTTAAGCAGGCTGTTTTGGATGGCAAACAAATTGTGTGATTTTTTATAATGCTGATTTTGCATCTGCGTTGATCAAGGCTTTTTTTGCTGACAGCAGATTTTGCGGGCTCATAGAAAAGCTGCGCAGACCGAGCTGCAGATATTGCACAGTGTTCGAGGGACTGCCGACAGCAAAACCGCAAATCGTTACAGGGATGGCGTGCCCCTGCGCAGTGGCTACAACGTAGCTTATGATATGCTTCATGGCTTTGCTGGCGGGGCGATAATACCGTTCGACACTAGCAATCTCACGGTCAGCGGCATGCATATACTGCGTTAGGTCATTTGTGCCGATAACAAGGAAATCGCAGCCATGTGCAATGAACTCCTCAACTGTCAGGCATGCGGCCGGTACGCTTAACATTACACCGAACTGTGTATTTTCGTTAAATGGGATTCCGCGCTCACGCAGGTCCTGTCGGCATTGCTCCACAATCTGCATTGCGGCATCCCAGTCTTCAACGTCCGTTACCATCGGGAACAGCACGCGAAGCGGACCCCGGGCGGCAGCGCGAAGCAGGGCTCGGATCTGCGTTTCAAACTGCCTTGGCTGGCGCAGACTGTTGCGGATGCCGCGCAACCCGAGCTTTGAAGATTGCAGCCCCTGGTAGGCGTCAGCCATGGCTCGGTCGGCGCCAAAATCGAATGTACGCACAGTTACAGGGTGATTTTGTGCAGAGGCGAGGCAGGAGCAATAGAAAAAGAATTGCTCCTGTTCGTCCAGGATGCGTCCGGGCATCATCATATAGCTGCTGCGCAAAAGGCCGATGCCGTGCGCACCGGACTGCATGGCTGTGTCGATATCCTCCGGACCGAAGCAGTTTGCAAGCAGCTCAAAGCTTGCGCCATCGTGGGTGCGGCAAGGCAAGGCACGCAGAATGTCCATTTCTTTGTTGTCGCGCTGCAGCTCGCAAATGCGCGCCACAGCCTGCTGCCGCGTCGAGGAATCCGGGTCGAGGATACATTCGCCGCGCGTAGCATCCAAAATGACAGTGCGCCCATCGCAGTCGTGCAGGAAGTCCTGTCCTACCTGCACGAGCCCGGGTATATTCATAGCGCGCGCTATGATAGCGGCGTGACTCTGTCGGCTGCCCTCGGAGGTAATGATGCCTAAAATCATGCCGGATGGCACACTGAACAAATCAGTGGGCATCAGGATGTCTGCCGCCAGAATGACAGGATGGTCCAGCGCAAGCCACATGCGGGGGCGATTGCCCAGAATATTGACAACGCGCCTTGATGCGTCAAGAATATCCACGCTGCGCAGTTGCATGTAGGGATTGTCCTTCATGTTTGCAAGCTTTTCTGCATAAATGTGTCCGACACGATCCATTGCGGCGGCGGCACCTACGCCGTCCCGAATGTAGGAGTGTACCTCAGACATAAAGCCATCATCGTCCAGCATCATGCTCTGAAATTCAAAAATGGCCTTTTCACCCGGTGCAGAGCGCTGTGCCATGGATTCCAGCTCGGCCTGCGCTGTTGCAATAGCGTCGGTTAGACTTTCCAGCTCGTGCTCAGGACGGAATGGACCTGTACTGAACGTTTCAACATGCCGTTCAAGACGACTTACCTGTCCCATAACAAGACCGGGAGAGGCGGAGCCTCCTTTATAGACTTTCATGGTTCAATTACCTCCGGGATCAATGGTCCGGTGAGTGTACGCCAGACCAAGGCTTGTAAAAATGTATTGGGCTGCAATGCGGCAAGCACTGCCTGCCCGACAGAGCTGTTGCCGTCAAAAAGCGGTGCAAACTGCTCCATCTTATCATGGTCGCATTTGCATAAAAAAGCATCTGCAAGCTCCTTGGTGGTGTAATAGACTGTGGGGTCTACACCGACATCCTCGGCAGCGACCTCCAGCGGGGCGAGATCGGCGTCCTTCATGCGTGCAAGCAGCAAGGCGGCATCAGCGGTCACAGTTACAGGGTAATGCGCCTTCACGGACTGCTGCAGTGCGTCATACGCAGTGCGAAAATCGCTTGCAGCCTGATTGCTTTGGCAACTGTTTGCAACGGCATAAGCGCAACCGCGCACACGACCAAAAGCACGCATGGCGTCATGGTAGCCAAGCACAATATTGCGCCGTGCGGTATCGGGGTTGAAATCAAGAATCTCGCCGAGGTCCCAGCAGCTGCGGATCATAGTTGTCGGCAGACCAGTCAGGTTTGGCCGTGTGATCCCGACGCCCTCCAAATCCACACAAACAAGCTCGTCAGCACCCATTGACTTTGCCAGCCCCATGGGCATATTGTCACTGTACCCTCCATCCAAAAAGCGGACGCCGTCTATTTCCCGCGCACGCAATGCCGGAAAGCATGCAGCAGAGGCCATCAGATAATCCTTCACCTTGCCGTGTGGGATATCCTCAAGCGTTAGCTCACGTGCCTTCAGTCCCTTCATCTCAACGGTGACGAGACCGAAACGGATGGGTGCAGCCCGCAGCGCATCCTCGTCCAGCACAAGCTCAACAATCTCCTCAAGCGGCGAAACATCCATGCCGCCGGCCTGCACAGCCTTCAGCAGAAATTGCTGCATCTCCGTCAGATCTGCATTTTCTTTGGGCAGATCCATCACATCCCGACTGCGTATCGTCAGCCACATGTCGCGTGCCGCTTCGTATTGATCCAGCACAAACATTGCGCCGTTGAGACTGCCGACACTTGTACCTGTGATAATCTGCGGACGCCAGCCGATCTCTGTTAATGCACGCCACACGCCAACCTGATAGCTTCCGCGTGCGCCGCCGCCTGCAAGGACAAGCGCACGGCAAGGGGTTCGTTGCTCCTCCATTTTCTACTTTTTCCTTCCTAAAATATTAGAGCTCTAAAATTGATTTGATTATACCATATTCTAGCGCAAATTTCTGCCTGTTTTTGTGAAATTGTTGCTTTTTTTTGACAAACCTTTCATGATATACTAGATATATTAAAAGATGACCATAGAACTTTGTTTCTGATATAATTTGTGCTTTTTGCAGGGGAGTCAGTGTATGAGATATAAGCAGTGGATTTTTGATATGGACGGGACATTGACCGACAGCATGACAACGGTATGGCGCAGCCTGCCGGATGCGCTGCTTGCGCATTACGGCCGCACACCGCATGAAAATTTGAACGAGGTGCTGCTGACGATGGGAATGCAGGATGGCGGGCAGTATCTCATCCAAAATTATCAGCTTCCGCTTACAGAAGAAAGCTATATGCCAATGGTACGCAGCAAGATCGCTGAACTATATAAAGCAGTGGATTTTAAGCCTGGTGTGCGTGAAATGCTTGCCCGGCTAAAAGCAGAAGGCGTACGGATGTGCATCTGCTCCAACACATGGGCAGAGCAGTGCGAGGAAGTGCTGACACGTCTCGGTGTGTCAGATTACTTTGAATTTTATTATACGGCACAGGGTGAGCACAGCAAAAGACACCCTGAGGTTTTTGACGAGGTGATGCGGCGGCTCGGTGGCACAGACCCATCAAGCTGCATGGTGTGCGAGGACGCTGTTTACTCTGCACGTACCGCGGCAAGTGCAGGTTTTGCCGTGATTGGCATCGCCGATGTGACCAGTGCGGCCGATGAGCCGGAGATGCGCCGCATCAGCACACAGTTCCTGCAGGACTGGACTGAACTGGACTGGGACGCTCTGAATAAATGATAAATAAAAAGCTGAGCACCTGACAAAAGATGCTCAGCTTTAATTTTTTGTGCGGATTGGATTTTTAGTGCTGTGTATCGGTCTCAGCCGGCGTGTCTGCCTGCGGAGTGGGTACGCCGTCCGAAGAGGGGGAGGCAACTGCTCCATCGCAAGAGTCACCAAACTCTGCGTGGTATGCTTCAAACAGTTCCATTTCTCCATTACGGCGCAGACCATGAACGACAAGCTTTTTTATCACGTCATAGATGACTGCAAACAGCGGCACGCCGATCAACATACCGACAAAACCCCACAGACCGCCAAACAGAAGGATCGCAAATAAAACCCAAAAGCTGGAAAGACCTGTGGTGTTGCCAAGGATCTTTGGACCGATGACGTTTCCGTCAAGCTGCTGCAGAATCAGGATGAACAGAACAAACCACAGCGCCTTTATGGGGTCCTGGATCAGGATGAGAAGCGTGGCAGGGATGGCCCCGATGAAAGGACCAAAGAAAGGGATAACGTTTGTAACGCCTACGATCACGGAAACAAGCAGTGCGCTTGGGAACTTGACCAGCACGCACACGATATAGCAGAGGATACCAATGATGGCGGAATCGAAAATTTTGCCGTTAATAAAACCGCCGAACATTTTGTCGGCATACTTCACTTCATCAATGATACGCTGTGCCCAAACGGGTTTTACAATGCTGTACAAGATCAGCTTGGCCTGCTGTGCAAAGCGCTTGCGGCTTGCCAGAAAATATACCGCCACAATGACACCGATTAGCAGGTTTTTCATGACATTGACAACGTTCAGCACACCGCTTGCTGCGCCGCTTACAATGTTTTGCATTGACGGCATCAGCGTTGTTTTGATCCAGCTGTCCAGGTTGTCGCTCGCAGTCTCGTATGCCTGATTGACGTACGTCATAATGCGCTCGTTATCAAGGAAAAAATCCTGATGATTGATCCACACGACAAATTTGTTGATGTTGATCCGCGCCGTGCCATACAGCGCTGTAACGCTCGTGATCAATTGAGGCAGGATCATCATAATCAGTGCGTAGACGACTAGCAAAGAAAACAACATGGTCGTCAGGATAGAGAGCGCACTGACAAAGCTACGCATTTTTTGCGGCAGAAAACGCTGTAAAAAATTTTCAATCGTGTTGCACACGGGCTTTAACAGGTAGGCAATCACAGCGCCGTAAACAAAAGGCATCAGGATGCCCATGAGTTGAGATAATGCAGTCCCAAAGCCCTGAAAACGGAAAATCAGAAAGAAAAAGGCAATGCCTAGTGCGATTGCACCAAACCCTGCAAGCATACCGTACAGGTAGGGCTTGATGTGCGGCTTTTTATCCATTGTTTAGACTCCTTTCCAACTGCGGGCAGCAGGAAAGCCCACAGCTCATATCAAATTTTGTTGCTTCTGCGCCAGATGTGCAGCTTCTCGGCCTCCTGAATCAGCTCCTCACGGAAATCCGGGTGTGCAACGCTGATCAGCGCCTCGGCCTTTTCCCAGGTCGACAGACCCTTCAGGTTCACGCAGCCATACTCTGTGCACAGGTAATGGATGTTGGCGCGTGTATCGGTGACGATGCTGCCGGTCTGCAGTGTGGGACGAATGCGGCTCTCCAGTTTGCCGGTCTTTTTGTTCATAAAGGTGGAGGACAGGCAGATAAAGCTCTTGCCGCCTTTGGACAGGTACGCACCAAGGACAAAGTCCAGCTGACCGCCTGCGCCGGAAATGTGCTTTACGCCCGTGCTTTCTGCGTTGACCTGACCGAAAAGGTCAACATCAACAGCGTTGTTGATGGAGATAAAATTATCCAGTGCGGAAATGCTGCGAATGTCGTTTGTATAATCAACAGAGGCTGACATGCACTCAGGGTTGTCATTCAGGTAGTCGTACAGCTTTTGCGTGCCGGCGCCAAATGCGTAAACCTGACGTCCCTTGTCCAGCTGTTTGCGGCTGCCGTTGATTTTGCCTGCCTTTGCGATGTCAACAAAGGCATCAACATACATCTCGGTGTGTACGCCGAGATCCTTCAGGTCGCTTTGCGCAATCAGACCGCCAATGGCATTCGGCATACCGCCAATGCCAAGCTGCAGGCATGCGCCGTTAGGGATCTGCGGTACGACAAGGTTGGCGACCTTCATGTCGACCTCGGATGCCGCACCAGCGGCTGCCATCTGTCCGATGGGCGGGTTTGTGCCCTCAACGATGCCGGTCACCTGCGAGATGTGGACGCAGTTCTCCATGCCGCCAAGGCAGCGCGGCATGTTGGTGTTTACCTCAACGATGATTTTCTTTGCTTTTTCGCACACTGCACCGAGATGCGATGCGCTGGGACCGAAATTGAAATAGCCATGCTCGTCCATCGGCGTTACCTGGAAGACGGCAACATCCAGCGGGTCCGGGCTCTCACGGTAATAGCGCGGCAACTCGGAGTAACGGATTGGAGCATAGAAGGAAAAGCCCTGTGCAATTGCTTTGCGCTCAATGCCGCCCATATGCCAGCTGTTCCATGTCATATGTGCAGCAGGGTCATCGATCTGAAAAATTGCAGGAACCCACATCAGGATGCCGCCGCGGAAATTGACATTTTCAAGCTCAGGCAGACGCTTTGCAATCTCGGCATCGACAGCGACAGTTGTGTTGACTGCCCAGCCATAATCAACCCAGTCTCCGCTTTTCACCAAAGAAGCAGCCTGTGCAGCGGTCATCAGCTTCTGTGCATATTGTTCCTTGAAATCCATTATAATCCGTCCTCTCCTAAAAAACATAAAAGAATTGTAAACAATAACAACAATTCTGTACGGCCTGTTTGCGATTGTTTTACGTGTCGTTTCCAAAGCGTACATAACTTTGCCACACAAATATGCTACCATGTGACTGCGCATAGGGCAGGATAATGCTGAGGCGACATCGCAACTTAGTTATAACATTATCAAAGTGCGGAATCAATACTTGACATTGAAAAAAAGCCGTCACGTGACAGGATGGCTAAAATTTGGCTGATTTCGGGGGATTTGTTTGGTACGATAAGGACAAAAAATTCGAAAAAACACTTGATAAAATTTTCACGATATGGTTTACTTATTATGTGGCTGCAAATGCGCCATGTGCTGCTCCGGCAACTTGCGTGCCATTGCTAAATATGTTATCATGACAGTGGTGCAGTATGCAGGAAAGCACATAAGGAGGAACCCATAAGATGGCAATAGCGGTCTATCCCGGCTCATTCGATCCGGTCACAAGAGGACACATTGATATCATCAAGCGAGCAGCAAAGGTCAACGACAAGTTGATTGTTGCGGTGCTGATTAACAGTGCTAAGCACCCGTTGTTTACTGTCGAAGAGCGTGTGGAGATGCTGCGGGAGTGCTGCGGCGGTATCCCGAATGTCACAGTTGAGAGCTTTGACGGTCTAACGGTGGAGTTTGCAAAAAAGAAGCATGCGTCTGTTATGGTGCGTGGGCTGCGTGCTGTTACGGATTTTGAAAATGAGATTCAGCTGGCACAGACAAACCATGCGTTGATGCCGGGCATTGAGACGATGTTTCTGGCTACAAGCATCAAGTGGAGCTATCTCTCGTCTACAGTCGTAAAGGAAGCGGCGCGTTACGGCAGCGATATCAGCAAATTTGTTACACCGAATGTGGAAAAGGCGGTCAACGAAAGATATGCGCAAATGCGCGCGAGCGGAGAAGTGCTTTATTGATTAAATTTGAAAAATGCTTTCGGGCGTTTTTATAAAAGTCGTTATTGGTCATAAAACCATTACAATTCAGGAGGCTATTAACATGAAGAAAATTGTTATCGCATCTGCATGCCGTACCGCTATTGGTAAGTTTGGCGGCACTTTGGCAAACGTCCCCGCTGCGGAGCTGGGCTCTATTGTCATTAAGGAGGCTGTCAAGCGTGCCGGCATCACCCCCGAGCAGGTTGATCATGTTTACATGGGCTGTGTCATCCAGGCTGGCTTGGGTCAGAACGTTGCTCGTCAGGCTTCCCTGAAGGCTGGTCTGCCTATCGAGACCCCCGCTGTGACCGTGAACGTTGTCTGCGGCTCCGGTTTGAACTGCGTCAATATGGCAGCACAGATGATCGAGGCAGGCGATGCTGACATCGTTGTTGCCGGCGGTATGGAGAACATGGATATGGCTCCGTTTGCACTGCAGAAGGCTCGTTACGGCTACCGTATGGGCTCTCCGATGGGCAAGAGTGAGCTGGTCGATACCATGGTCAATGACGCACTGTGGGATGCATGCGGCAACAATATCCACATGGGTATGACCGCTGAGAATGTCTGCGATAAGTATGGCATCACCCGTGAAGAGCTGGATGCATTTGCTGCAAACAGCCAGCAGAAGGCAGTTGCTGCTATCGCTGATGGCGCATTCAAGGATGAGATCGTCCCTGTTACCATCAAGAACAAAAAGGGCGACATCGTGTTTGATACCGATGAGGGTCCCCGTGCAGGCACCACTGCCGAGTCGCTGGCTAAGCTGAAGCCTGCATTCAAAAAGGACGGTATCGTTACTGCCGGCAACTCTTCTGCAATCAACGATGGCGCAGCGGCTCTGGTCGTTATGAGCGAGGAGAAGGCAAAGGAGCTCGGCGTCACCCCGCTGGCTACCTGGGTAGGCGGTGCTCTGGGCGGCGTTGATCCCGCCATCATGGGTGTTGGTCCTGTCGCAGCCACCAACAAGGTTATGAAGAAGACCGGTATGTCTGTTGAGGATATGGACCTGATTGAGGCAAATGAGGCATTTGCAGCTCAGTCCATCGCGGTTGCTCGTGACCTGAAGTTTGACATGAGCAAGGTCAACGTGAACGGTGGTGCTATTGCTCTGGGTCACCCGGTCGGCGCTTCCGGCGCCCGTATTCTGGTTACTCTGCTGTACGCTATGAAGCACCGTGGTGCAAAGAAGGGTCTGGCTACGCTGTGCATCGGCGGTGGCATGGGCTGTGCTACCATTGTTGAGATGGACTAATTACTGCGAGGGCATACCAAAGGACGGATATCCCGGACGGGAGGGACGTTCTTCCCGTCCGGGTGATTGAGATTAGATTGAATTGGAGGTTTTCACAATGGCTTTTGTAAAAACCGAGGTACAGGGTGCGGTAGAGATCATTACGATCGATCGTCCGAAAGCACTGAATGCTTTGAACCCTGAGGTTCTGGCAGATCTGAAGGCAGCATTCGAGGCTGTGGATCAGAACAGCGTTCGCTGCATCGTTTTGACCGGTGAAGGTGATAAGAGCTTTGTCGCCGGTGCAGACATCGGCTCGATGAGCACCATGACCAAGGCTGAGGGCGAGGCCTTCGGCAAGCTGGGTAATGACGTGTTCCTGATGATCGAGCAGTTCCCGATTCCTGTTATTGCTGCTGTCAATGGTTTTGCTCTGGGTGGCGGCAATGAGCTTGCGATGAGCTGTGATATCCGTATCTGCTCCGACAATGCAGTGTTCGGTCAGCCGGAAGTCGGCCTTGGCATTACGCCGGGTTTCGGCGGCACACAGCGTCTTGCTCGCCTTGTCGGTATGGGCATGGCAAAGCAGCTGGTCTATTCTGCTCTGAACATCAAGGCAGATGAGGCTTACCGCATCGGCCTGGTAAACGCAGTTTATCCTCAGGCTGAGTTGATGGAAAATGTCATGAAGCTCGCAGGCAAGATTGCGAAGAACGCTCCGATTGCTGTGCGCAACTGCAAGAAGGCGATCAATGACGGCATCAGCCTGCCGATTGAGAAGGCTGTTGAGGTTGAAGAGAAGCTCTTCGGCGATTGCTTTGAGACGCATGATCAGCAAGAGGGTATGGCTTGCTTCCTCTCGCGTGAGAAGCCAAAGCCGAAAGCGGTTTTCACGAATAACTAAAAATAACCAAGTCAAGAAATAACATAAAAGGAGAGATATCCTATGAAAATCGGTGTTATCGGCGCTGGCACTATGGGTCAGGGCATTGCAAAGGCATTTGCTCAGGTTGAGGGCAATACGGTTGCTCTGTGTGACATCAAGCAGGAGTGGGCGGAGAATGGTCTGAAGAAAATCAAGGCTGGCTATGACAAGCTGGTTGCAAAGGGCAAGATGACCCAGGAAAAGGCCGACGCTATCGTTGGTGCGATCGTTCCCGGTTTGAAAGAGGACCTGTGTGCAGACTGCGATTTGATCGTTGAGGCTGCATTCGAGGATATGAAGGTCAAGCAGACCACCTTCAGCGAGTTGGACAAAATCTGCAAGCCGGAGACTGTGTTTGCATCTAACACATCTTCCCTGTCTATCACCGAGATTGGCAAGGGCTTGAGCCGTCCTATGGTCGGTATGCATTTCTTCAACCCGGCAGACCGCATGAAGCTGATTGAGGTTATCGCAGGCGTAAACACTCCTGTTGAAATCGTCGAGAAAATCAAAGAGATCTCCGTTGCTATCGGCAAGCAGCCGGTGCAGGTCAACGAGGCTGCTGGCTTTGTTGTCAACCGCATCCTGATCCCGATGATCAATGAAGCAGCCTTCATCAAGATGGAGGGCGTCTCCAACATTGCTGGTATTGATACCGCTATGAAGCTGGGTGCAAACCACCCCATGGGTCCCCTGGAGCTGGGCGACTTCGTTGGTCTGGATATCTGTTTGGCAATTATGGACGTGCTGTACAAGGAGACCGGTGACAGCAAGTATCGTGCCTGCCCGCTCATCCGTAAGATGGTACGCGGCGGCAACCTGGGCTGCAAGACCGGCAAGGGCTTCTACGTTTACAACGCGGATCGCACCAAGACCCCTGTCGACGAGCTTTAATCTTTGAAAAAACTTCTCTCGGCTGCGGGTAAGCAGTCGGGAGAAGTTTGTTTGCAACGGGCGGTCATTGCCGCACGCTCAATTTAATACCCGTTAGGAGGATATAGCGATGGATTTTACCCTGTCCAAGCAGCAGCAGATGGTACAAAAAATGTACCGCGAGTTTGCTGAAAATGAAGTCAAACCCCTGGCAAAAAAGGTCGATGCGGAAGAGTACTTCCCCAAAGAGACTGTTGAGAAGATGGGCAAGTTGGGAATGATGGGCATTTATTTCCCGACTTCCGTCGGTGGCGCAGGCGGCGATGTGCTGTCCTACGTTATGGCTGTTGAGGAGCTGAGCAAGGTTTGCGGTACTACCGGCGTTATCGTGTCGGCTCACACCAGCCTTTGTGCTGCACCTATTTACGAGAATGGTACCCCTGACCAGAAGGCAAAGTATCTGCCGAAGCTGTGCAGCGGTGAGTGGCTGGGCGCTTTCGGTCTGACTGAACCGGGTGCCGGCACTGATGCACAGGGTCAGCAGACCGTCGCAAAGGAAGACGGCGATTACTGGGTGCTGAATGGCTCCAAGATTTTTATCACCAATGCTGGCTTTGCTGATGTGTTTATCGTCATTGCTGTCACTGACAATGTCCTGGACAAGAAGGGGCGCGCAACCAAGCTGTGCTCCGCATTTATTGTCGAGCGTACCGACCCCGGCTTCTCCGTGGGCAAGGCTGAGGACAAGATGGGCATTCGCGGCTCTTCTACCTGCGAGCTGATTTTTGAGGACTGCCGTATCCCGAAGGATCGTATGCTGGGTGTGCGCGGTAAGGGCTTCCAGCTGGCTATGGCTACCCTGGATGGTGGTCGTATCGGCATTGCATCTCAGGCTCTCGGTATTGCTGAGGGTGCTCTGGATGAGACGATTGCTTATGTCAAAGAGCGTAAGCAGTTCGGCCGCTCCATCTCCGCTTTCCAGAACACGCAGTTTGAGCTTGCTGAGATGAAGGCTCGTGTTGATGCCGCCAAGTACCTGGTTTATGCTGCTGCCCTGAAGAAGCAGGAGGCTATGGACGGCAAGAAGGTTCGTTACAGTGTCGAGGCTGCAGAGGCTAAGCTGATTGCATCCCGCACGGCAAGCGATGTGACCCGCCGCTGCCTGCAGCTGTTTGGCGGTTACGGCTACACCCGCGACTACCCCATCGAGCGCATGATGCGTGATGCCAAGATCACTGAGATCTACGAGGGCACCAGCGAAGTGCAGATGATGGTCGTTTCCGGCGCGTTGCTGAAGTAAGGGAGGCAAGAGTTACAATGAAAGCAATTGTTTGTGTAAAGCAGGTTCCTGACACCTCCGGCAAGGTCGCCGTCAAACCCGATGGAACGCTGGATCGTGCTTCTATGGCGACGATCACCAATCCTGATGACCTGAATGCTCTGGAGGCTGCTTTGAAGCTGAAGGATGCTACCGGCTGTGAGGTAATTGTTGTTACAATGGGTCCTCCTCCGGCAGAGGGCATGCTGCGTGAGCTGCTGGCACGTGGCGCTGATAAGGCCGTTCTGGTTTCCGGCCGTGAGTTCGGCGGTTCCGATACCTTCGCAACCAGCCAGATCCTTGCAGCTGCTGTTAACAAGATTGGCGTTGGCCCTGAGGATGTTGTTTTCTGTGGACGTCAGGCAATCGATGGTGATACCGCTCAGGTTGGCCCGCAGATTGCTGAAAAGCTGCACCTTCCCCAGGTTACCTACGCTGCTGATATCCAGAAGGATGGCAACACCCTTACTGTCAAGCGCATGCTGGAGGATGGTTACATGATGGTTAAGGTACAGACCCCGTGCCTGATTACCTGCATCAAGGAGCTCAACCAGCCCCGCTACATGAATATCCCCGACATCTTCACCTGCTATGACAAGCCGATGGAGGTCTATGATTATAACGCACTGAAGGACGATCCGCTGATCGAGGTTGACACCATTGGTCTGAAGGGTTCTCCGACGAATGTCTTTAAGTCCTTCACTCCTCCGCAGAAGGGCGCAGGCACCATGCTGACGGGCGACGATGTGAGCGCTCAGCTGGCAGGCATCCTGGCCAAGAAGCACCTGATCTGATGAAAGGAGCATAGGATTACAATGGCTGATTTTAACGAATACAAGGGCGTATGGGTCTTCTGTGAGCAGCGCCAGGGCAAATTGATGCCCACCGATTTCGAGCTGGTTAGCGAAGCCCGCAAGCTGGCTGATGAGCTTGGCACCGAGGTGACCGGCCTTCTGCTGGGCGATAACGTTGAGGGCATCGCAAAGGAGCTTGGCGGCTATGGCGCCGACAAGGTTATGCTGTGTGACAGCCCCCTGCTGAAGGACTACACCACCGATGCATACACAAAGGTTGTGTGCGACATGGTCAATGAGTACAAGCCTGAGGTTTTGCTGATTGGCGCTACCAATATCGGTCGTGACCTTGGCCCTCGCTGCGCTGCTCGTTTGCATACCGGTCTGACCGCTGATGCGACCCATCTGGACATCGATACCGCTAAGTATGTCGAGTTCCTGAAGGAGAGCTCCACGATTGACCTGTCCAAGCAGAAGTTTGATTATGAGGATCGCAACCTTAAGATGACCCGTCCTGCTTTCGGCGGTCACCTGATGGCAACTATCATCTGCCCCCGCTTCCGTCCCCAGATGTCCACCGTGCGCCCCGGCGTTATGAAGAAGGCTCCCTACGATGCTGCAAAGGCTGATGCCTGCCAGATTGTAAAGCCTGCATTCGCTCTGGCAGCTGAGGATGTCAAGACCGAGGTCCTGAGTGTGGAGAAGGCTGCCGAGAAGCTGGTCGACTTGATTGGCGCTGACGTGATTGTCTCTGTTGGCCGCGGTATCAGCAAGGATGTCAACAAGGGCATTGAGCTGGCTGAACAGCTTGCTGCTGCTTTGGGCGGCGGCGTCGTAGGCGCTTCCCGTGCTGTGACAGATGCCGGTTGGATGACGGCTGATCACCAGGTCGGTCAGACCGGCAAGACGGTGCACCCCAAGATTTATGTGGCTCTGGGTATTTCCGGTGCCATCCAGCACACCGCAGGTATGCAGGACTCTGAGTGCATCATTGCTGTGAACAAGAATGAGTCTGCACCCATTTTCGGCGTGGCTGATTACGGCATCGTTGGCGACCTGTTTAAGGTCGTGCCTGAGCTGATTAAGCAGATCGAAGCTGCAAAGGCCGCAAACTGATTTGCAATAACATAGTAGAATTATGAATAAAAAAGACAGAGAAGCGGAACCGGAGAGCCGCCTCTCTGTCTTTTTGTTTTGGGTGGGATCGGACGTAATACAAAGTGCAACATAAACTGCAACACGATAGTGTAACAAGCAATGCAACACGGTTTGCAACAGAGAACGTACCACGATTGCAACAAAATATGGCCTTTTTGGGGGCTTGATGTAGCTTAATAGACGAAAAAATAGAAAAAATAACAGAAAAATTTGATATAACCTCTTGACTGTGTTGCACTAGTGTGATACTATTGTTACAGAAAAAGTTGCACTTCTGATACGGAACGATGGGATATGAGTTGCAAGACTGTAACACAAGCTGAACGAGCTTCTGTAAATCTTAAAGGAGGGTGTCTTATGAAACTGTCAATGTCTTACATGAAAAAGATCGCGGCTGCTACCTTAACTCTGGCTGTTGCGTTTGGCAGTATGGCTCCGCTCCATACCTTGACTGCTGACGCCGCATCGGTCAACATCGACAAAGAAAATTCTTATGTCAGCTATCAGGAATCTCAGTATCAGCAGGACTTTCTGCGCATGGTTAACCGTGAACGTGCGAATGCAGGTCTTGACCCCGTTACTTTGGGCGATAGCGAGCATACCGATGCTGCTATGGCTCGTGCAGAAGAGCTTGCAGTCAGCTTCTCCTATGTGCGCCCGAACGGCCAGCGCGATTTCTCCATCTTTGCTGAAAACGGCATCAGCGATGTGTCTGTCGGCGAGAACTATCTGGCAGGTTGCTCTAGCCCAACGACAGCGATGGAACAGTGGATGGGCACCGACTTCACGCGTGAGCGCATTCTGAATAAAGACGCAACAACAGTGAGCATTGGTCACTACGCAGGCGGCACCTACAATAACTACTGGGTTATGATCTTCTCTTACCCTGAAAATTCTCATGACAGCGATTTCCGCCAGGAAGTATTGGATCTTGTTAACAAAGAGCGCACGAGCCGTGGTCTGAAGGCTCTGGTTATGGGCGATGAGAAACTGACAGCAGCAGCTCAGAAACGCGCAGAAGAGATTGCGGTTGTCAACTCGCATACACGTCCGAACGGTACAAAGTGCTTCACCATCCTTAAAGAGTACAACGTCACTGATCTGCCTACAGGTGAAAATGCGGCCTGGGGTGAGGTCTCTCCGGAAGAGGTTGTTGAGGATTGGATGAATTCTGAGGGTCACCGCGCAAACATCCTTAACCCCGAGGCACGTGCTATGAGCGTAGGTTACTACTACAACAGCAACAGCACATGGGGTCATCAGTGGATCCAGATGTTTACGAAATAAAAAATGACAAGCATAGTAACCTTGAATACACACGGCGCTCAACCATGGATGATAGATCCGGTTGAGCGCTTTTTGTTTTGCTACAGAATGCGTGCGCTTGCACAAACCATGATTTATGCTATACTTATCTAAAAAACAGTAGGGGATGGTGTCGTGGAGGATTACCGCACGGTTCGGGGTGTATCGATCGGGGAATATGAGGAGAAGAAGAGCCGATTCATTGCCCGGCTCTCGTTTGCAGATACGGAAGAGACCGCAATTGATTTCCTGGAGCAGGTGCGTGCAGAAAACCGTACAGCGCGACATAATGTGTATGCGTATCGTCTGCGCAGCGGCAACCGTGAGCGCTATTCGGATGATGGTGAACCGGCAAAAACAGCCGGCACACCTGCGCTTGAAGTGTTGCAGCACAGTGGTCTTACGGATTTGATCGTTGTTGTGACACGGTATTTCGGCGGCGTTCTTCTTGGAACTGGCGGCCTGGTGCGTGCTTATACAACTGCGACGTCCCGTGCACTGGAGAATGCCGAGATTGTTACTGTGCGCAGTGTGGTAAGGCTGAATGTTACGGTTGATTACGCCTTGTATGAGCGGGCGTCCCTTTTGATTGATGCGGCAGGGGCAAAGCAGTCACCGCCGCAGTTTACGGACCGTGTTTCGCTGAGCTGGCAGATGCCGGAGCACACGGAGGGACCGCTGCTGGAGCAATTGCGTGAACTTACCAGGGGGTCGGCTTGCATCACGGTGTCTGATCCGTTTTATGCGCCGTTTTGAAAGGACGTTAACACAGAATCATGATTCCACATGAGTATATAGAGGAATTAACGAGACGCACGGATATCGTTGATCTGGTCGGAAGCTACGTGCAATTGAAGCGCAAAGGACGACTTTATGGCGGCTTGTGCCCGTTTCATAATGAAAAGACGCCGTCGTTCTATGTCTACCCGGATACACAAAGCTATTACTGTTTCGGCTGTGGTTCGGGCGGAGATGCAATATCGTTTGCTAAAAAAATCAATAGCATCGATTACACAGAGGCTGTCAAGCTGTTGGCAGGACGGGCGGGGATGCCTGAGCCGCAGGAGGATGACAAGACCGGACGGATGCGCAGCCGCATCCTATCAATGAACAAGGAGGCGGCACGCTTTTTTCATTCCTGTCTGAACTCGTCGCTTGAGGAGGCACGAGAAGCACGCGCCTATTGGCGACGTCGTGGGCTGGATGATAAAACAATTGTGCGTTTTGGTCTTGGCTACGCACCCGATAACGGACAGGCACTTTATCAGTATTTGCGTGACAAGGGCTATAACCAGTATGAGCTGGATGAAAGCGGACTTTTTAAGCGCAGCCAGAGCGGACGCATAAACTGTCTGTTCTGGCATCGTGTTATGACACCGATTTTCGACTTGCGCGGCAACATTATAGCGTTTGGCGGTCGTGTGCTGGATGATTCGAAGCCGAAATATGTAAACAGCCCGGAGACGCTCGTCTATCACAAATCAGAAACGGTTTTTGCACTGCAGATCGCAAAGCGCAGCAAATCCCGACGCTACATTTTGTGCGAGGGTTATATGGATGTGATCAGCATGCACCAGGCCGGGATTGACACAGCAGTCTGCGCCTGCGGCACGGCGCTTACGCAAGAGCAGGTGAAACTGATCAGCGGTTACGCCGATGAGGTGATTTTGAGCTATGATTCGGATGAAGCGGGGCAGAAGGCAACTATGCGCTCGCTGGAATTGTTCCGTAACAGTCCGGTCAGGGTCGGCGTGCTGCAAATCCCCGGTGCAAAAGACCCGGACGAGTACATAAAAAAGTATGGTGCTGAGCGCTTTCAGGCGTTGCTTGATGGTGTCGGCAATGCACTGGATTTCCGCATGAAACGTCTGCGTGATCAGTATGACCTCACGCAGGATGCTCAGCGGCTGGAATACGTAAAGCAGGCGGTTGACATGCTTGCAGAGCGGTCGAACCCCACGGAACAAGAGGTTTATGCAGGGCGGCTGGCAGAGGAGACAAATATCTCTAAAACAGCAATCATGTCACAACTTGATACCGCTGTCCGCAGGGCAGGCAGCAGGCGGCGTCGTGAGCGAAATCGCGAGGTTCTTAAATCAGGCGAGATGAACCAAATCAATGTGCCGTACAGCGCAGGCGGCTCGAAGGCGATTGGTGTTGTCAGCGCACAGCAGCGGCTGATCGCAGCCATACTGCGTGAGCCATCCTATATAAAAATGATCGAAGAAAAACTGATGGCAGAGCAGTTTGTGCTGCCGCAGGATAAAGAGCTGTTCGGCGGCATCCAGCGCTGCATACACGATGGCAGAGAATTGAGTATGACTGCATTGCGTGATTACGTTAGCGATGAGGCACTGAACGAGTTGAGCCGCCTTGTGGCGCAATACAGCGATGTCAACTGTACGCCGGAGGACATTGGGCTGTACCTGGATCGTATTGCAAGTGGCACGCCTGTGGCAGGCAAGGCCGCTGAGATGTCCACGGATCAAATCAAGGATTACCTTCAGGCCATGCTCAAAAAAAAGCAGGGAAGTACAGCCTTGGAGGACTGATATAGCAGCAAAAGCAGGGTACCCGTTGGCGGCAGCCCTGCTTTTTGATTATCTGTTGCAGACAGGGATGTGCTGATGTGAATTGGGGGTGGATAAAGCAAGATTGCAAGAGGCAACATTGACAAAATGCACAAGACAAATTTCTACAGCGACACCTAAAACAAAAAAATCAACCCGGAAAGCATGAATAGCGTACACGTTACCGGGTGTATCAAAAAAAGCTTGTTTGATCTCTCTATCATGGATTTTTTACGTAAAAATGCAAAAAAGTCTTGACAGGGAGAGGCAACTGGGCTATACTAAGATAGTATCACATAATGGACTAGTGTGCCAAAAAAGACGTTGCGGTTTGCAGCGTGTTCCGAATGGGATTGCAAAGTTTGTCAAAAATGACGAAAGCTGTCTCGTGGCATGGGTCAAATTATGTGTGACTGTTCAAATTTGACCCGTGTTCTACATCATCCGTAGAGTATAAAAGTAAGGAGTGGTTGATTTTATGATGAAAGTCAAGCCCGTAAAGCTCGGCAAAACTGAGCGCATGAGCTTCTCCCACATCGACGAAGTCATCAGCATGCCGAACCTGATCGAGGTTCAGAAAAACTCGTATCAGTGGTTTTTGGACGAAGGCCTGAAGGAGGTCTTCCACGATATCGGCACGATTGAGGACTACACCGGCAATCTGGCACTGAGCTTTGTAAGCTTCCGCCTTGATAAGGAGCCGAAGTACAGCATTAAAGAGTGCAAGGAACGTGACGTGACCTATGCAGCACCGCTGCGTGTTACAGCACGTCTGCTGAACAAGGAGACCGGTGATATCAAGGATCAGGAAATCTTTATGGGTGATTTCCCCCTGATGACCGATGCCGGCACTTTTGTGATCAATGGCGCCGAGCGTGCTATTGTCAGTCAGCTGGTTCGTTCTCCCGGCGTATTCTACGGCCACGCAAAAGATAAAGTCGGCAATGACCTGTACAGCGCAACCATGAACCCCAACCGTGGTGCTTGGCTCGAGTATGAGACGGATGCCTCCAATGTATTCTATGTCCGTATCGACAAGAACCGTAAGCTGCCGGTTACAGTCCTGTGCCGTGCACTGGGGCTGTCCTCTGATGAAGACATTCTGAATTACTTCGGCGAGGACGAGCGTATTCTCGCTACGCTTGAAAAGGACACCACCAAAAACCGTGAAGAGGGCTTGCTTGAAGTCTACCGCAAACTGCGTCCCGGCGAGCCTCCTACGGTCGAGTCTGCAACAAGCCAGATCAACATGCTGTTCTTCGACCCGCGCCGCTACGATTTGTCTCGTTTCGGCCGCTATAAGATGAACAAAAAGCTGTCTTTGGCACGCCGCATTGCCGGTCATATTGCCGCTGACAACGTTGTTGACCCGCTTACTGGCGAGATCCTGATCGAGGAAGGCCAGAAGATTACTCGTGAGATGGCCGAAAAGGCAGATAATGCAGGCGTCTCGCTGGTTACACTGAAAATCGAAGATAAAAACGTTAAGGTCATCACGAATGGCTGTGTTGATGCACAGGGTTTCTTTAACTTTAACATCAAGGAAGAGTGTGGCATCAACGAGCGTGTGTCGTTCAAGGAACTCTGCAAGATCCTGGAGGTCGCAGATGTTGAGGAGCAGAAAGAGCTGCTTCGCCGCAATCACGATGAGTTGATCGGACGCACGGTTACCGTCGATGATATCCTTGCTTCCATCAACTATTTGAACGGCTTGGCTCATGGCGTCGGCACCACAGATGATATTGACCATCTGGGTAACCGCCGTATCCGCAGTGTTGGCGAGCTGCTTCAGAACCAGTTCCGCATTGGCTTCTCCCGCATGGAGCGCGTTATCCGTGAGCGTATGACGTTGCAGCAGGGTCAGGAAAACGATAAGATGACCCCGCAGACGCTGATCAACATTCGTCCTGTTGTTGCAGCAATCAAAGAATTCTTTGGTTCTTCGCCGCTGTCGCAGTTCATGGATCAGAATAACCCTCTGGCAGAGCTGACGCATAAGCGCCGTCTGTCCGCTCTGGGTCCTGGCGGCTTGAGCCGTGACCGTGCAGGTTTTGAAGTCCGTGACGTCCACTACAGCCATTACGGCCGTATGTGCCCCATTGAGACGCCGGAAGGCCCGAACATCGGTCTGATCTCCTACCTGGCTTCCTACGCAAAAATTAACGAGTACGGATTTGTAGAGGCTCCGTACCGCAAGGTTAAAAAGACCTTTGACGAAAACGGTCATCTGATTGATCAGGTTGTCACCGATGAGGTGGAATACATGACCGCTGATGTCGAGGATGAATATGTTGTCGCTCAGGCAAACGAACCCCTGGACGAGGGCAAGCATTTTGTCCGTTCCCGTGTGTCTGCACGACGCCGCGATGAAATTTTGGAAATTGATGCGGAAAAGGTCGATTACATGGACGTTTCTCCGCGAATGATGGTTTCTGTTGCGACTGCATGCATTCCGTTCCTGGAGAATGACGACTGTAACCGTGCTCTGATGGGCTCCAACATGCAGCGTCAGGCGGTGCCTCTTATGGTAACGCAGCAGCCGATTGTTGCCACCGGTATGGAATACAAGGCGGCTACCGACTCTGGTACGGCTGTGCTCGCAAAGCACGGCGGTATCGTTGAAAAGATGGATGCGGATCATATCGCAGTGCGTGCAGATGATGGCTCGCTTGAGGACTACCCGCTTGTCAAGTTTGCCCGTTCCAATGCAGGCACCTGCATCAATCAGCGTCCTATCGTGGAAGTGGGCGAGAGAGTTGAGGAAGGTCAGGTCCTGGCAGACGGCCCTGCTATGCGCAACGGCGAAATTTCGCTGGGTAAAAATGCCTTGATTGGCTTTATGACCTGGGAAGGCTACAACTACGAGGATGCTGTCCTGCTGAACGAAAAAATCGTGCGCGAGGATGTCTATACCTCAATCCATATCGAAGAGTATGAGACTGAATCTCGTGATACCAAACTCGGACCTGAGGAAATCACCCGTGATATCCCCAACGTATCCGAGGATGCACTGAAGGATCTGGACGAGCGCGGTATCATCCGCATCGGCGCCGAGGTCAAGAGCGGTGACATTCTGGTTGGCAAGGTTACCCCGAAGGGCGAGACTGAGTTGACCGCTGAAGAGCGCCTGCTCCGTGCGATTTTTGGCGAAAAGGCACGCGAAGTGCGTGACACATCTCTGCGCGTGCCGCATGGCGCATACGGCATCATTGTTGATGTCAAGGTGTTTACACCTGAGAACAGCGACGAGCTGCAGCCCGGCGTGCGTGAGGTCGTCCGCTGCTACATCGCCCAGAAGCGTAAGATCAGCGTTGGCGATAAGATGGCAGGTCGTCACGGCAACAAGGGTGTTGTCTCCCGCATTCTGCCGCAGGAGGATATGCCCTACCTGCCCGATGGTACCCCGCTGGATATCGTGCTGAATCCTCTGGGCGTTCCTTCCCGTATGAACATTGGACAGGTGCTGGAGGTCAACCTCGGCTACGCTGCAAAAGCATGCGGCATCAAGGTCATGACACCCGTTTTTGACTCTGCACGTGAGAACGATATTGGTGATACGTTTGATACCGCCCGCGAGCTGTGGCACGGTGAAAATGCCCCGGAGTATCCCACCAAGCTGCCCAAGATTATGGGTGAGAAGGGTCATATCATCGACTTTTCTAAAATCGAGTTGGACCGTGACGGAAAGACGACGGTCTATGATGGTCGTACCGGCGAGAAGTTTGATAACCGTGTAACGGTTGGCTACATGTATTACCTCAAGCTGCATCACCTGGTCGATGATAAGATCCACGCCCGCTCTACCGGTCCGTACTCTCTGGTCACACAGCAGCCTCTGGGCGGTAAGGCTCAGTTTGGCGGTCAGCGCTTCGGCGAAATGGAAGTCTGGGCACTGGAGGCATACGGTGCGGCTTACACTCTGCAGGAGATCCTGACTGTCAAGTCGGACGACGTCGAGGGTCGCGTTAAGACTTACGAGG
This sequence comes from Oscillospiraceae bacterium, assembly GCA_963596815.1. Classification (GTDB taxonomy): domain Bacteria; phylum Bacillota; class Clostridia; order Oscillospirales; family Ruminococcaceae; genus Faecalibacterium. The sequence continues at coordinate 10,752 of CAVBNV010000013.1, read as the reverse complement.
CTATCGTCAAGGGCGAGCCCATCCCGCAGCCTGGCATTCCTGAGTCCTTCCGCGTTATGCTTAAGGAACTGCAGTCTCTGGGTCTGGATGTCATTGTTCAGGACAAGGACGGCAACGAAATCGATATGCGTCAGAACTTTGACGATGAAGAGACTGGTTTTGATATGCGCGAGGTTGCCGGCACCGAGACGGTCGTGCAGGAGAGTGAACTGCTCAACGACTATAACATCAAGGATGCTGATGCCGGCTTTGATGATGCTGCTGCGCTGGATGATGACAGCGTTATGGCTGCGGTCAATACAGATATTTCTTCTGATGAAGTGAACTTTGACGAATAATAGGCAAACCTGAATTGATCTGTTTTTTGCTGTACGGTGTGCGATATGCCGCTGTACAGCAGGGGACAGAGGGTTAGCTAAACCGCCAACGACATCATTGAAGTCTACAAAGATTATGAAAGGGTTCGTTTCATGGAAAACAACGTTTTCGATTCCATTAAAATCGGCCTTGCCTCTCCTGATCAGATCCGCAACTGGAGCTATGGTGAGGTCAAGAAGCCGGAAACCATCAATTATCGTACCTTGAAGCCGGAACGCGACGGTCTTTACTGCGAGCGTATTTTTGGACCTACAAAGGACTGGGAGTGCCACTGCGGCAAGTACAAGCGCATCCGTTATAAGGGCAAAATCTGCGACCGCTGCGGTGTTGAAGTCACCAAGGCAAAGGTTCGCCGTGAGCGCATGGGCCATATCGAGCTTGCTGCTCCGGTCAGCCACATCTGGTATTTCAAGGGCATCCCGAGCCGCATTGGCCTTATGCTGGATATCAGTCCTCGTCTGCTGGAAAAAGTTTTGTATTTTGCCAGCTACATCGTGACCGATCCGGGACTGACTCCACTTGAGAAAAAGCAGCTCCTCAACGAGAAGGAATACCGCGAAATGCGTGAGCGTTACGGTGACGAGTTTGAGGCTGCTATGGGTGCAGAGGCAATTCAGACCCTGTTGAAGGAAATCGATCTGGATCAGCTGAGCGCAGAGCTGACCGCTGAGGTTGAAAAATCCTCCGGCCAGAAGCGTGTCCGCATCCTGAAGCGTCTGGAGGTCGTTGAGGCTTTCCGCATTTCCGGCAATCGTCCTGAGTGGATGGTCATGGATGTTCTGCCTGTGCTGCCGCCCGACCTTCGTCCGATGGTTCAGCTGGATGGCGGCCGCTTCGCAACGAGCGACCTGAATGACCTGTATCGTCGTGTTATCAACCGCAACAACCGTCTGCGCCGCTTGCTGGAGCTTGGCGCTCCGGACATCATTGTACGTAACGAGAAGCGTATGCTGCAGGAGGCTGTCGACAGCCTGATTGACAATGGTCGCCGTGGCCGTCCTGTTACAGGCCCCAACAATCGTGCCTTGAAGAGCCTTTCTGATATGCTGAAGGGCAAACAGGGACGTTTCCGTCAGAACCTTCTGGGCAAGCGTGTTGACTACTCCGGCCGTTCTGTTATCGTTGTCGGCCCTGAGCTGAAGATGGATCAGTGCGGTCTGCCGAAGGAAATGGCTCTGGAGCTGTTCAAGCCCTTTGTCATGAAGGACCTGGTCGAAAAGGGCGTTGCAAACAACATCAAGTCCGCTCGCAAGATGGTTGAGCGTGCAAAACCTGAGGTCTGGGACAGCCTTGAAACGGTCATTAAGGGGCATCCTGTTCTGCTCAACCGTGCACCTACGCTGCACCGCCTGGGCATTCAGGCATTCAACCCGGTTCTGGTTGAGGGACGCGCAATTAAGCTGCACCCGCTGGCATGTACCGCTTTCAATGCGGACTTCGATGGTGACCAGATGGCTGTTCACCTGCCGTTGAGCGATGATGCCTGCCGTGAGGCAAAGATGCTGATGCTGGCATCCGGCAACCTGCTCAAGCCTTCTGACGGCGCCCCTGTTACTGTGCCTACACAGGATATGATCCTGGGCAGCTACTACCTGACCACAGTGCGTGAAAGCGACCCGGGTGCAGGCAAGGTATTCCGTGACGAAAACGAAGCTCTTATGGCTTATGCAGAGCACATTGTTACCCTGCACGCTCCCATCAAAGTGCGCCGCACGATGACCATTGAGGGCGTCGAGCGTACTGGTCTGGTTGATGCAACCGTCGGTCGCATCATCTTCAATAATCCTGTTCCGCAGAATCTGGGTTACATTGACCGCACCGACCCGGAGCACTGGTTGGAGTACGAAGTCAGCTTCCGTGTTACAAAAAAGACGCTGCCGGATATCATCTCCCGCTGCATGACCCGCAATGGTACACGCAAGTGTGCAAAGATGCTGGATGCAATCAAGGCACAGGGCTATAAGTATTCTACGCTTTCCGCAATTTCTGTCGCTGTGTGTGACGCCGTGATTCCCCCGCAGAAGCAGGAATTGATTGCCGAAGCGGATAAGGAGATTGCCAAGGTCGGCAAGCTGTTCAACCGCGGCTTGATCTCCGATAACGAGCGTTACAATCAGACGATTTCCATTTGGCAGGCAACAACAGATAAGGTCTCCAAGGCGTTGGCGGATAACCTGCCGAAAGACAACGAGATCTACATGATGGCTGATTCCGGTGCTCGTGGTTCCATGAACCAGATCAAGCAGTTGGCTGGTATGCGCGGCCTGCTGGCAAACACCGCAGGTCACACCATCGAGATGCCTATCCGTGCAAACTACCGTGAAGGTCTGAACATCTTGGAGTATTTCGTTTCTGCCCGTGGTGCACGTAAGGGCTTGGCAGATACCGCTCTGCGTACGGCTGACTCCGGTTACCTGACCCGCCGCATGGTTGATGTTTCGCAAGACGTCATCGTCCGCGAGGTCGACTGCGGTACAACGGATGGCTTGTGGGTTGCCGAGATTCACGAAGGCAAGGAAAAAATCGAGAGCTTCCGTGAGCGACTGATCGGTCGCTTTGCTGTGGGCGATGTTGTCGACCCGATTACCGGCGATGTTATCGTGCCGGAAGGCAAGATGATCGATCTGTATGATGCAGAAAAAATCGAGGCAGCCGGCATTGAAAAGCTGAAGATCCGCAGCCTGCTGACCTGCCGTGCCAAGACTGGCGTCTGTGCACGCTGCTATGGTTCTGACATGGCAAACGGTGAACCTGTGCGTCTGGGCGAATCCGTTGGTGTTATCGCAGCCGAGTCTATCGGCGAGCCGGGCACACAGCTGACCATGCGTACCTTCCATACGGGTGGTATCGCATCGGCTGAAGATATTACTCAGGGTCTTCCTCGTGTTGAAGAGCTGTTTGAGAGCCGCCGCCCCAAGAGCATGGCTATTATGAGCGAGATCTCCGGTGTTGTCTCTCAGGATGACACAAAGAAGAACGTTGTGATCAAGGTCACCGGTCATGATGAGACTGGTGCCGAGGTCGTAAAGAGCTATTCCATCCCGTTCACACAGCATGCACGCGTGATGCCTGGCGATCGCGTTGAGAAGGGCGACGTTATTACACGTGAAGGCGTGCTCTACCCGCAGGATATTCTGGCAATCAAGGGCTTGGATGATGTGCAGAACTACCTGATCAGCGAGGTGCAGAAGGTTTACCGTCTGCAGGGCGTTGAAATCAACGATAAGCATATCGAGGTCATCGTTCGTCAGATGTGCCGCAAGGTTCGTGTGACCGACTCTGGCTCTTCGAATCTGATTGGCGGCGCTCTGGCAAGCCGTCTGGAGGTCGAAAACATCAATGCCGAGCTGCAGCAGCGCATTGACGCTGGCGAAGAGGGCCTGAAGTTGGTTGAGTATCAGCAGGTTCTGCTTGGTATTACCAAAGCAGCCTTGGCCAACGACTCCTTCCTGTCGGCTGCATCCTTCCAGGAGACTACCCGCGTATTGACCGAAGCTGCTATCAAGGGTAAGGTTGACCCGCTCGCAGGTCTGAAGGAGAATGTTATTATCGGCAAGCTCATTCCTGCCGGTACTGGTCTCCCGGAGGTTCGCGAGGATCTGATCCATCGTGAGCAGGAGCTTGACGCTGAGGTGGCTGCTGAGCAAAAGATGGCCCAGTAAACATCAAGCCAGACTCAGGATCGATAAACATTGTTTGAAGCCGCTTTGTGGGTCAAATCCGCAAAGCGGCTTTTTAATGATTATCACTTATAGCGAAATGTGAATGGTCAAATGGATTTTTTGTCGAATGAGACAAAAAAATCTGCAAAAAACTGTTGACATCACAAGACAGAGCGTGTATTATATAACTGTTGCGCATCCCCATAGGGGATAGTGCGGCAACATGTCGGAGATATCCGATTATTTATCATTACGAAAGGAGAAACAAAATGCCTACTTTTAACCAGCTTGTACGCAAAGGCCGTCAGGTTCTGGCTACCAAGAGCACCGCTCCCGCACTGCTGAAGAGCTACAATTCTCAGAAGAAACAGTATTCTGATCTGAACAGCCCTCAGAAGCGTGGTGTTTGCACCGCTGTTCGTACCATGACCCCCAAGAAGCCTAACTCTGCTCTGCGTAAGGTTGCTCGTGTCCGCCTCACGAATGGTATCGAGGTCACCTCTTACATTCCCGGTATCGGCCATAACCTGCAGGAGCACTCCGTCGTGCTGATCCGTGGCGGTCGTGTTAAGGACCTGCCCGGTGTGCGTTACCACATTATTCGTGGTACCCTGGATACTCAGGGTGTTGCAGGCCGTAATCAGGCCCGCTCCAAGTACGGCGCGAAGCGTCCTAAGGCCGGTGCTGCGAAGAAGTAATTAAGGAACAAACCGCCATAAACGGCTTTCCTTTATATAAATAACAAGTCTGCAATGTGTAGATGGGTAACAGTTTATGTAAGGTCAGCTCTTTGTGACACAACGGGAGTTTTATTACTTTCGAGTACCGATGATATCATTCTGTGAAGGAGGGAAGAAAGATGCCTAGAAGAGGTAACATTGCTAAGCGCGATGTCTTAGCTGATCCTATTTACAATTCCAAGATGGTCACTCGTCTGGTCAACAGTGTTATGCTGGATGGCAAGAAGGGTGTCGCTCAGAAAATCGTTTATGATGCTTTCACCATGATCCAGGAGAAGACCGGTAACGATCCTCTGGAGACCTTTGAGAAGGCCATGGAGAACATCATGCCCAGCCTCGAGTGCAAGACCCGCCGTGTTGGCGGTGCTAACTACCAGGTTCCTCTGGAAGTCAGCCCTGCCCGCCGCGAGACCCTGGGTCTGCGCTGGTTGACTGCTTACAGCCGCTCTCGTGGTGAGAAGACCATGAGCCAGCGTCTGGCCGCTGAGATCATGGACGCTGCCAACAACACCGGCAACGCTGTGAAGAAGCGCGAGGATACCCATAAGATGGCAGAGGCCAACAAGGCTTTCGCTCATTTCCGTTATTGATCTGTTCTGTAGGAGGTTAATTTCATGGCTACACCCAGAGAAGTTTCTCTTCAGATGACGAGAAATATCGGTATTATGGCACACATTGATGCCGGTAAGACTACTACTACCGAGCGTATTCTGTACTACACCGGTATCAATCACAAGATCGGCGAAGTCCATGACGGCGGCGCCACCATGGACTGGATGGTTCAGGAGCAGGAGCGTGGTATCACCATTACTTCTGCAGCAACCACCTGCTACTGGTCTCACTCTGAGACCCAGCATGATCCGGCTGCTTTTAAGAAGAACCGTCACCGTATCAACATCATCGACACCCCGGGTCACGTTGACTTCACTGTTGAAGTTCAGCGTTCTCTGCGTGTTCTGGACGGTTCTGTTACCGTCTTGGCAGCTAAGGGCGGCGTCGAGCCTCAGTCTGAGACTGTTTGGCGTCAGGCTGACGAATATAAGGTTCCCCGTATGGTGTACGTCAACAAGATGGATACCATGGGTGCTGACTTCTTCCGCTGCATCAAGATGCTGCATGATCGTCTGCACGCTAACGGCGTTGCAATTCAGCTGCCCGTCGGTCAGGAGGATACCTTCCGCGGTATCGTTGACCTGATCGAAATGAACGCTGAGATCTACTACGACGACATGGGCAACGACATGCGCACCGAGCCTATTCCCGAGGATATGGTCGAGCAGGCTGAGGAGTATCGCAACATTCTGATTGAGGCTGTTGCTGAGAACGACGAAGCTCTGATGGAGAAGTATCTCGAGGGTGAGGAGATCACCAAAGCCGAGCTCAAAGAAGCTATCCGTAAGGAGACCATCGCAAACACGCTGGTTCCCGTTGTCTGTGGTTCTTCTTACAAGAACCGCGGCGTGCAGAAGCTGCTGGATGCAATCGTTGACTATATGCCTGCTCCGACCGATGTCGAGGACATCAAGGGCGTGAACCCGGAGACTGAAGAGCAGGAGACTCGTCCTTCTACGGATGATGCTCCGTTTGCTGCTCTGGCATTTAAGATTGCTACTGACCCGTTTGTTGGTAAGCTGGCTTACTTCCGTGTCTACTCCGGCAAGGTTGAGGCAGGTACTACTGTCTACAACTCTGTCAAGGATGGCAGGGAGCGTATGGGTCGTATTCTTCAGATGCATTCCAATCACCGTAAGGATATCGACTGCTGCTACGCAGGTGATATCGCTGCTGTTGTTGGTCTGAAGAACACCACCACCGGTGACACTCTGTGTGATGAGAATCATCCCATCATTCTGGAGTCCATGAAGTTCCCTGAGCCTGTTATCCGTGTTGCTATCGAGCCTAAGACCAAGGCTGGCAACGAGAAGATGGGTATTGCGCTGGCAAAGCTGGCTGAAGAAGATCCTACCTTCAAGACCTACACCGATGAAGAAACCGGTCAGACCATCATTGCTGGTATGGGTGAGCTCCATCTGGAGATCATCGTTGACCGTCTGCTGCGTGAGTTCAAGGTTGAGGCAAACGTGGGTGCTCCCCAGGTTGCTTATCGTGAGACGATCCGCAAGGAAGCTAATCAGGAGACCAAGTACGCACGTCAGTCTGGTGGTAAGGGTCAGTACGGTCACGTCAAGATCAAGATTGAGCCCAATGAGGCTGGCAAGGGATATGAGTTCGTCAACGCTGTTGTTGGCGGCGCTATCCCCAAAGAATACATCCCGGCTATCGACAATGGTATCCAGGGTGCTATGAAGTCTGGCGTTCTGGCTGGCTATCCTGTTGTTGATGTCAAGGTTACCCTGTGGGATGGTTCTTATCACGAGGTCGACTCCTCTGAAATGGCTTTCTCTATCGCAGGTTCTATGGCATTCAAGGATGCTATGCGCAAGGCTGATCCTATCATCACTGAGCCTATCATGAAGGTTGCCGTTATCGTTCCCGATGAGTATCTGGGCGATGTTATCGGTGACTTGAACTCTCGCCGTGGTCAGATCCAGGGCATGGAGGCTATGGCAGGCACGCAGCGCGTCAATGCGTTTGTGCCTCTGGCTCAGATGTTCGGCTACGCAACCGATCTGCGTTCTAAGACACAGGGTCGCGGTCAGTACGTCATGGAGCCGTCTCACTACGAGCCGGTGCCCAAGAACATTGCTGACACGATCATTGCTGGTCGTGCAAAGGGCTGATTTCTCTGAATTAAGAATATTTTGCCGGGGTGTGCTTGCTCCGGCAAAATTTCCTGTAAAACTCTTGATTTTACAGGTGGAATCTAGTAGAATAGTTTTGCAATGCAATTCTGTATCTGCAGGACTGTTGTAACCAATATAATCCGATTATAAAGGGAGGATATTCCAATGGCTGAAAAGGCAAAATTTGACCGTTCTAAGCCGCATGTTAACATCGGCACCATCGGTCACGTTGACCACGGCAAGACCACTCTGACCGCTGCTATCACCAAGTACCTGGCTCTGAACGGCGGCGCAGACTTCATGGACTACGCAAACATCGATAAGGCTCCCGAGGAGCGCGCTCGTGGTATCACGATCAACTCTGCTCACGTCGAGTATCAGACTGATGCTCGTCACTACGCTCACGTTGACTGCCCGGGCCATGCTGACTACGTCAAGAACATGATCACTGGTGCTGCTCAGATGGACGGCGCTATCCTGGTCGTTGCTGCTACCGATGGTCCCATGCCCCAGACTCGTGAGCACATCCTGCTCGCTCGTCAGGTTGGCGTGCCTTACATCGTTGTCTTCATGAACAAGTGCGACATGGTCGATGATGAAGAGCTGCTGGATCTGGTTGAGATGGAGATTCGTGAGCTGCTGAGCGAGTACGACTTCCCGGGCGATGATACCCCGATTGTTCGTGGTTCCGCTCTGAAGGCTCTGGAGTCCGCTTCCAACGATCCTTCTGCTCCTGAGTATGCTTGCATCAAGGAGCTGATGGACGCTGTCGACAGCTACATCCCCAACCCTGACCGTGAGGAGGACAAGCCCTTCCTGATGCCCATCGAGGATGTCATGACCATTTCTGGTCGTGGTACCGTTGCAACCGGTCGTGTTGAGCGTGGCGTTGCTAAGGTTGGCGATCCTATGGAGATCGTTGGCATCAAGCCCGATCGTCTGAACACTACCATTACCGGTCTGGAGATGTTCCGTAAGTCTCTGGATTCTGCTATGGCTGGTGATAACATCGGCGCTCTGCTGCGTGGTGTTGATCGTACCCAGATCGAGCGTGGTCAGGTTCTGGCTAAGCCCGGCACCGTTCATCCTCACAAGGTCTTTGAGGCTCAGGTTTACGTCCTGAACAAGGATGAAGGCGGTCGTCATACTCCGTTCTTCTCCAACTATCGTCCTCAGTTCTACTTCCGTACCACCGACGTTACTGGTATCATCACTCTGCCTGAAGGCACTGAGATGTGCATGCCCGGTGATAATGTCACCATGCATGTTGAGCTGCTGACCCCTGTCGCTATGGAAGAGGGTCTGCGCTTCGCTATCCGTGAGGGTGGTCGTACCGTTGGTTCCGGCGTTGTCGGCACTATCGTTGAGTAATCTTTGCTGAACTTTTGTTCTAAGGTTATTTGATATCTAGAAGAGTCTTCCTGTTCCGGAGAGCAGGAAGGCTCTTTTGTTGTTTACAGCCAAAACTTCATTGGACAAAATAAAATATCTGAAATCCACAAAGAATATCGCTTTTATTTGCCGGATGTGTTATACTTGACGTGTGGTTGCAATACATTGAATGGACAAGAGAGGAGAAAGCTTCATGCAGCAAGAAACCGTCATTGTGCTGGACTTTGGTGGTCAGTATAACCAGCTGATTGCGCGTCGTGTCCGCGAAAACAATGTCTACTGTGAAATCTATTCTTATAAAACGGATCTGTCTATTATCAAGGCAAAGAACCCAAAGGGCATCATTTTTACCGGTGGTCCTAACAGCGTTTATCTGGAAGATTCGCCGACAATTGATCCTGAGATTTTCAACTGGGGCGTTCCCGTGCTGGGTATCTGCTACGGCAGCCAGCTTATGATGCATCTCCTTGGTGGACATGTCTGTCGTGCCCCTGAGCGCGAATACGGCAAAACAGAAGTTTTTGTTGATACCGAGAGCAAGTTGTTCACGGATGTGCATCCCTCCACCATTTGCTGGATGAGCCATAATGACTACATTGAGCAGGCTGCGCCCGGCTTCAAAATCATTGCTCACACCGCAAACTGTCCGGTAGCTGCCGTAGAAAATGCTGAAAAGGGTCTGTATGCTGTTCAGTTCCACCCCGAGGTTCTCCACACAGCAGAGGGCAAAAAGATGTTGCACAACTTTGTTTACAATGTCTGCGGCTGCATCGGCGACTGGAAGATGGACTCTTTTGTAGAAAACAACGTAAAAACTCTGCGTGAAAAGATTGGCAGCGGTAAAGTTCTGTGCGCACTTTCTGGCGGTGTCGATTCTTCCGTCCTGGCAGCTATGCTGGCAAAGGCAATCGGCAAGCAGCTTACCTGCGTTTTTGTCGATCACGGCTTATTGCGTAAAAACGAAAAAGAAGAAGTTTGTGCTGTATTCGGTCCCGGCAACCCGAACTTTGATATTAACTTTATCTGCGTTGATGCACGTGAGCGCTACTTTAATAAGCTAAAAGGTGTGACAGAACCAGAGCGTAAGCGTAAGATCATCGGTGAAGAGTTTATCCGCGTCTTCGAAGAACAGGCAAAGCAAATTGGCAGTGTTGATTTTCTGGCGCAGGGTACGATTTACCCGGATGTCGTGGAAAGCGGTCTGGGCGGTGAGTCAACTGTCATCAAGAGCCATCATAATGTCGGCGGCTTGCCCGATACAGTTGATTTTAAGGAATTGGTAGAGCCTCTGCGTAACCTCTTTAAGGATGAGGTGCGTCAGGCAGGTCGTGAGCTGGGTCTGCCGGAATATCTGGTGTCCCGTCAGCCGTTCCCCGGTCCCGGTCTTGGCATCCGCATTATTGGCGAGGTCACGCCGGAAAAAGTTGCAATTGTTCAGGATGCGGATGCAATTTGGCGCGAAGAAATTGCAAAGGCAGGCTTGGATAAGGAAATCAGCCAGTACTACGCCGCCCTTACAAATATGCACAGCGTTGGTGTTATGGGCGATGAGCGTACGTATGATTATGCTGTTGCATTGCGTGCTGTCACCACTACGGACTTTATGACTGCGGAAAGCTACAATATGCCCTGGGACGTTCTTGGCGTTGTAACCAGCCGCATTGTCAATGAGGTCAAGCATGTCAATCGCGTGTTCTATGACTGCACTGGCAAACCGCCCGCAACCATCGAGCTTGAATAATTTCGAGGTCTCGAAAAAGCTGATAAATACGTGCTTTTTCGACCGTTAAGGCCTTTCGTGGCAACGAAATGGCAACAATTTTCATTATTCCGTAA
>CAVBNV010000012.1:0-57167 GCA_963596815.1 Oscillospiraceae bacterium | reverse complement strand
GTACTGGTAGTGCCCTCTGGGGCAGTAGTACCACTGCCCTTTCGGGTAGTACCCTTTGGGTAAGTAGTACCCTTTCGGGTAGTACCCTTTGGGTAAGTAGTACCCTTTCGGGTAGTACCCTTCCGGTCACGCACCCGCCCCCCTTAGGGGGCTGGCATGCCGATAGGCATGACTGGGGGAGTTGCCTTGCGGCAGCTGCCGTCAGCAAACTCCCCGTAAGGGGTAAGGGGATATATAGTCTTAATATATAGGTCTTTATTGTACGACAAATCTGACGTGAGAGAAATACAAAATTTGTCGTGAGTGACCACTTAAAATATTTTTTGGGAAAGCACTTGTTTTTTTTCCGGAAGTGTGTTAAACTATCCTGGTCGGAGATATGGACGGTTAGCTCAGCTGGTAGAGCATCTGCTTGACGTGCAGGAGGTCACAGGTTCGAGTCCTGTACCGTCCACCAAACAAAGCACCCGGGGCGTAAGCCTTCGGGTGTTTTTGTGTTGTCGTTGGACATACGCAAAAAGCTCCCCGCAAATGCGCTTGCAGGGAGCCTTTGATCTGATTTATGTTTGGACTTGCGGCTCAGTCCAGGTAAGCAACCTTGCCGTCAACAAAGCCCTTGATGCCCATACCGGGCGCATCCGAGACGGTGATGTCCTTTTCGTCAAAGACTGCGCCGCCCAGGATGTGATCCTCGCTGCACAGCACCGGGCCGTCCAGGTCTACCTTGGTGATGATCTTTTTGGCGCATGCAAGCTCAACTGCTGCATTGACCGAAATTTTTGCCTCCAGCATGCAGCCGATCATGCACTCGACGCCGTACACCTCTGCGGCAGCGGCGATGCGCAGAGCGTTGGAGATGCCGCCGCACTTCATCAGCTTGATGTTGACAAGGTCTGCCGCACCGGTCTGCATAATGCGCATTGCATCTGCCGGGCTGAACACGCTCTCGTCCGCCAGAACAGGCACATCGGCGTGGCGTGTGACATATTGCAGCCCCTCAAGGTCTGCGGCGGGGACAGGCTGCTCGACAAACTCGATGTCCAGCCCCTTGTCCTGCATCTGGTTCAAAATGCGGACTGCCTGCTTTGCATTCCACGCCTGATTTGCATCGATGCGGATGCAGATGTCGCTGCCCACAGCCTCACGCACGGCGGCAAGGCGTGCAACGTCCAGCGTGGGGTCTGCGCCGACCTTGACCTTCAGGCAGTCGTAGCCGCGTGCAACGGCACTGCGTGCGTCCTGCGCCATCGTCTGCGGCGGGTTGACGCTGATGGTGATGTCTGTGACGATATTTTTGCGTCCGCCGCCCAGCATACGGTACACCGGTGCGCCGTACTTCTGCCCCAGCAGATCCCACAATGCCATATCCACGGCAGCCTTTGCGCTTGTGTTGTGCACCACCGCCTTTTGCACAGCGGCGGTCAAGTCCTCGAACTCATCCAGGTCACGCCCGAGGATGGTGGGGATAATGTGGTCCTTTAATGCGCCCAAGATCGCCCCGGTCGTGTCGCCGGTAATAACACCTGTCGGGGGCGCCTCGCCGTAGCCCACGGCACCGGTGTCGGTATGCAGCTCAACAATGACATCCTCCACGCTGCTTACCGAGCGCAGCGCAGTCTTAAACGGTACCCGCAGCGGGGTCGAAATGCGCCCGAGACGCACCTGTGTGATCTTCATAGCTGTCTCTCCTTATTCCTCGTTTTTCGGGCGTGCAGGGCTTAGCTTTTGATAGGCATAACGCGGGGTGCCGTCCGCCACATGAATGACACCGCAGCGGGTAAAGCCGTTTTTCTCCAGCAGGTGCTGCATGATCTTATTGTCCGCATGCGTATCAGCACGCAGGCTCTCGCAGTGCTCCAGACTCCATGCGATCACGCTTGCGGCAATGCCCTTGCTTTTGCCGGACGATGCCAGCCGGTGGATCGTGCCGTAGGGCAGACTGTCATCCAGCCATGCACCGTCCTCGATCACAGCGTATGTGGGGTCCTCCCCCAGGATAAACGCAAATACCGCATCTATCCGCCCGTTTACTACACACACAAAAAGCCGGTTGGAGTCGATGTCCTCCTCCAGCAGCTCTTTTGACGGATAATGCTCGCCCCATTGCGTGGGGTTGCCGGATTGCTCCATCACCGTCCTTGCATGGTCATAAATCTTTAAGATCTGCTCAAGGTCTGAGCGTACTGCACCGCGAAACATGTAAAACCACCCTCTTACTTCAAAATGCGCAGAGCTTTGCGCAGTGTATAACGCACCCATTATACATCATTTCGGCACAATTGGCTAGATTTATGCAGCAAAAAAGCACCCGCATTGGCTGCGGATGCTCCCCGACCTTAAAAAAGGACGGTATCAGGCGTTAGCGTTTGCACGGGCTGCACGCAGCAGGCGATACTCACGCGGGCTTTGCCCGTACCGCTCGTGGAACAGCCGGTAAAAATAGCTGGTGTTCTCGTAGCCTACCTGCGTGATGATCTGGTGGATGTTCAGGTCGCTGTGGCGCAGCAGGCGTGCCGCCGTCTCGATGCGGCGCTTTTGCAGCAGCTCTTTGTACGTGCGTCCTGTTTTGATGCGCACACACTCGCTGACATATGCCAGCGACACACCGAATTTGTGCGCCACGTTCGACAGGCTTGCCTCACGGTAGTTGTGGGCGATCTCGTCCAGTGCGGCCTTGACCAGCTCCTCGCGGTCGATGGCGTCACGGGCGGGTTCCGATTTATGCAGGGTCGTCATGTTGGTTTGTCCTCCGTAATCGCGCAGCGGACGACGGACAGGGGGGTCGGAGCGTCACACTGCGCAGCTTGGTGCGGCTGTTAAAAGCCCTTACACTGCTATATACGTCCGACGGTATAAAAAAGTTGCAACGGCGTTTAAGTTTAACGCATTTTTCACAATCAGTGCTTACACCGGGCAGCGTGCATCAAAAAACGCCCGTGACGGTAGGTGTCACAGGCGTTCTTCCCGGTTTTACCGGTATGTTGTGTGTGTGTGCATGTGCACGGAAATGGCTTAGTTGTCCTTACGGAACAGGCTGATGAATGCACCGGCAGCCATCATGCTCAAGCCGCTGATGGCCAGTACTGCCATGCTCAGCCAGTTTACACCGGTCTGGGGCAGTGCGGCTGCCACAGCATCGGGGGTCGCATCCTGCACGGCAGGCAGCTCAGGCTCCTCGGGGGTGACGACGGTCTCTGCGACAGGCACGTCAATATCGGGGGTCGCATCCTGCACCGGCGGGGTGACGACAACTGCGGGAGGAATCACGATCTCGGTATCCTCATCCGGCTCAACGATTTCCTGCAGCGCACCGTAGACCTTGACGGTGTGGTTTTCACCGGTCACGCTGACAGCCGTATCGGCAGTAAAGAGGTTCAGTGCATCGCCTGCGGCGGGCTCGTAGCCCCACACGATGACATACTGCTTGCCGTCCAGCTCGTAGGTGGTGCCGTATACCATGTCGTAGGCAGAGGGTGCACCATCAGACTGCTTCTCCTCAGTGCCGTAGATGAGCTTTGTATTGCCGTTTTCATCGGTAGTCTTGGTAAAGTTCAGGCTCTGACCGTTGACCACCAAATCACGCAGGACGATCACCTTTTCGCCGCTTGCATCGGTCTTGTATGCGGTGTCAAAGGTGTAGCCGGCTTCCGTCAGCTCCTGCAGGGTCTTGCCCAGGATGCTCGGGTCACCGTTTGTGTCCAGCATGTAGTCCAGCTCTGCGGCAGGTACCCACACGGACATGTGCTGCTTTGTCTCCTTGGTCAAATCGGACAGGTAGCTGTAGGTCTCGCCGTTGTAGGACAGCGTGTCAAAGCTTGCGTGCTCCTCGTCTGTCGTCAGCAAAAAGTTTGTCAGCACATCGCCCTGCTCATTTACCGGCCACAGCGAGTTATCCACGCTGTAATCGTAGGTCAGCGTACCGCCGGTAACCACAAGCTTGTTGCCTGTAGCCTTCGGGTTAGAATTTTTTGTGATCGACGTGGTCTCTACATGCGAGCCGTCCAAAATAGTGATCACACCGTTTTTGCCGTAGGCTTGAATGCCGCCAAGGCCATACGCACCCTTAACAAGCACCGTGGCATTATCAACGGTCAGCTTACCGTTAGTGTTGAAATAAATACCGTAAGAAGCGGCACCCGCACTGACGTTCAGCAGGCTGTTCTCCTTGACTTGCAGGACATTTCCTTTTTTGGTAGCTCTCACACCGGCAACGTAGCTCTCACCGGTAATATTGCACACGCTCTCACCCTGAAGGTTAAAAGCAGTGGCGTTTTTGTTAAGATGCATACCGTAGTATGTGGTGTTAATATTGACAGTGCTCTTGCCGTCAATGGTAACGTCCTTCATGCTGGTACGGATGCCCACGCCCGAGTCAAGGGCAACATTGCTCTCGCCCTTAATGACGATGGACTTGTCGCTGGCAGCCTCGTTGTAAATCGCAGCATCGCTGTTTGTTTTGCCCGTTGTGGTGATGGTTGCATCTGCCCCATCAAACGTGATGTCCGAGCTGTCGCCAACAGTAATGCCGATGTTGTCAGCCTCGATGTTCACATCCGACTTTGCAAAGATGATGTCCTTGGCTCCGCTCTCAAAAGCGACGCCCGTTTTCACGTCGCTGATGTTCAGCGTGCCGCCATCGACCTTCAGGCTCGCCTCATCCTCAGCCTCGGCGCCCTCGCCGTAAATGCCATAGCCCTCCGTGACATTTTTAACCGTCAGGGTGCTGTCGTCCTCTACAACGATATCGCTGTCGGTGGTAACGCCGTAGCCATAAGCGCCGGTGCCCGCCACGCCGTCAACCGTAAGCGAAGAGCTGCCGGTAATGGTCATATCGCCATGCAAAAGCACACCGTGTCCGCTCTGCGAGCTGCTGGAGACCTGTGTATCCTTTACGGTAACATCTGCACCCTCGTCCAGGGTGATGGTAGAATCCTTATCCGTCATAATGCCGGTCGTGGTGTCCTGAATGGTCAGGCTGCCGCTCTCCTCGGCATCCGTCTGTGCATCGTCTGCGTCACCGCCGACAATGGTCAGGCTGGCGGTACCGCCCGTTGTGCCTGCGGCATCTGCTGCGCCCTCGCCGCCGACACGGATGCCGTCAACCTCGGTCTTTTTATCACCGGTACCCTGAATGGTGCTTTCGCCGCTCAGCTCCAGCTCAACATCAGCGCCATCGTGTACGTCCACGCCAATGCCAAACTCGCCGTCGACCTTGATGGTGGTATCATCCAGTGTCAGGTCAACGCTTGTGTCTTTTTTGTCCTCAGTCTCGGCACTGCCGTCCAGGTCCTTGCCGATCTCAATGCCGTCCTTGCCCGTGGCAATGGTAGAATCCTGCACGGTCAGGTCAACATCCGAGCCCTCGCCCACCACGATTGCGGACTCGCCGGTCTCGGTGGTGTCGATATTTACGCCGTCAACAACGATCTCTGCATCCGTAACATCTTCCTTGACCGTTACGGTGTTATCCGTTGCCTCTTCGCTGTCCTGCTTGATGATGATCTTGCCGCCATCCTCTGTGTCCTCATTCACATAGGTGCGGTTATCTGTGGTATCCTCGCCCTGGTAGCTGAACGTACCACCCCCGGTTTCAGTGTCAACCGTGACATCGCCGTTGGACAAATCGTATGTCACGGCCGAAGCGCCAACGCTCATCGAGCTCAGTGCAACCGCGGTAGCAAGGGTAACAGCAACAGCCTTTTTCGTCTTATTCAGTCTCATCGTCAAGTCCTCCCAATTTGTTTGTTCACACACATACACGTCTCATTCTGTTTCTTTTATTCATCCCATAAACAGGACTTTTCAAATCAGAAACTCTATTCACGTGCCTCTGGTAACTATATACCACTCCACCCATAAAAAGTCAATACCATCGTGCATTTTTTTGTATTTTTAGCAATTTGCATAATTGCCGCCCTGTTCGTTTGCACATCTCTTCATCACAAATTCAGCGCATCGGTTCGCATTTGTTGCACTGTTGATACACTGCAACATTTCATGCGATACATTCTTGTTGCGTTGGCATTTTTTGTCATTTCGGTCACGATCTGTTTTCAAAAGCAAAAAAATAAATTCGCCTGTTTTTGTTCCGCACCCGCAGCATTCCAAAGCCCCCGTGACAGCCGATGCTCCGTGCTGATTTGGGCGTCCAAAACATATACCCCCCTGCCCCGCTGCTTTTCCGGGCGCTTTCAGCCCGGCACAGACGAAAAAGAGGACGGTTGCCCGTCCTCTTTTTCGTCTGTGCATCGTTATTGACCGATCTGCTCTTCCAGAAAGTCGGCTATGTCGGCAAACACCTGCTCGTGGTTTTGCTCCATCAGCAGCTCATGGCGCGCACCGGCGTACAGCTTGCAGCGCACATCTGTGCAGCCGGCTGCTTTCAGGCTGTCGATTGCACGCTGCACCCCGCGCCCCTGCTCGCCCACCGGGTCGGCATCGCCTGCCAGAAACAACACCGGCAGTGCCTTTGGCATCTTTGCCAGAAAGTCCGCATCGTACAGGCGCAGGATGCCGGTAAACATGCTGTAATAACCGTTTAGTGTAAAACAAAACGTACAGCGCTCATCGGCAAGATACTTGTCCACCTCAGCATGGTCACGGTTGAGCCAGTCGTGCGTGGTGCGCCCCTCCAGCCCTTTGTTGTAGCCTGTAAAGGACATCTGTGCAACAAGGCGGCTGCGGTATTTCCAGCCGTGGAATGCCGCCGTTATGCGGCACAGCGCCCTGCCAAGCTGTACCAGTGCCTTTGGCTGGAAGCCCGTGCCCATGATGATCGCACCGCTCAGCTCCTGTCCCCACTCGCACAGGTACTGCCGGGCGTAAAACGAGCCCATGCTGTGCCCCAGCAGAAAGTACGGCACATCCGGGTACAGTGACTTTGTCAGCTTTGTTACCGCACGCAGATCGTCCAGCACAACACGGTTGCCGTCCGGCTCGGCAAAATAGCCGTAGTCGTCCCTGGTGCGGATCGAGCCGCCGTGCCCCAAATGGTCATGCCCCGTCACAAGGATGCCGCGTGCCGCCAGGTATTCTGCCAGCGGCTTGTAGCGGTCGATGTATTCCACCATACCATGGGACAGCTGCAATACCGCACGCACCTGTCCATCCGGTACGCAGCGCATCGCATGCAGTGTGCGCCCCGGTGCCGTGGATGGCAGCGTAAAATGGATGACACTGCTCATACCGATCTACTTCCTTTCAATGTGTCTCTAGCAAAAAAGCAGCGGGTAATGACAGCCCCGCTGCTTTTCTTTTCAGGTACAGGTCTTTTTACAGGCTGCCGATCTTGTGCCGGCATGCAGGGCAAATGCAATAGCCCGCATAGCGGATGGCACCGCTGTCCACCTCGCCGCAGAAGTCGCAGCTGCCGGCAGGACGGTACTTTTTCAGCACGATCGTATCGCCATCCACAAAAATCTCCAGCTTTGTCTCTCTGTTCAGGCGCATACTGGTGCGCAGCTCCTTCGGCAGCACAATGCGGCCAAGCGCATCCATGCCTCGCACAATGCCCGTACTTTTCATATTACAACCTTCTCCCTTTTGCTGCGGCGCAATTGTCGCTGCACTTTTAGCGGTAAAGTATTTTTGCTGATAACCAGCGTCAAGTATACAAAAAAAGCAGGATGGTTGTCAATGATTCCAGACGCATTTTACAAAATATGTTCGCATTCCGGACTAGTACGCCGTGCACCTGTGCAGCGGCAGAGCGGCTCAGCCCTTGCAGCCCTGCTCCTCCCAGTCGCCAAAATCGCTTGCCTCGGCAATTTTGGTCGGGTCAAACTTGCCGGTCTCGTCCTTCGGGGCAACAGCAGGGGCTGCCTCCACAGGGTTTACGTTGGGCAGCTCTTCAGCCGGTGCGGCGGGCTCTGCCTCAACCTCTGCGGCGGGGGTCGCCTCGGGCTCTTCTTCAGCCTCTGCGGGCTGCTGCGGCTCGGCAGCATCCGGCTGCGCCTGTGCGTAAGCCTGTGCGGTCTCTTCTGCCTGCTCAGGGTCTGCCTCCGCCTCTTCGGGGAACTCGACAGCCTCCACATGCAGCGGGTCTTTCTCGTTCAGCAGCTTGTCCAGTGCTGCGATTGCAACACCTGTGACTGCCACGGCGGCGGCTGCGCCAAGGATACGGAACAACGTCTTCATACCGGTGACCTCCTTATTTGATCAGGAAAATGTTACAACCTCGTTCAAGGGCTTTTGTGCGGGCTCCACTGAGACAGCCGTCAGCACCGGGCCCTTGCCGCGGTAGATATTATGGAATTTATAGTTCACCTTTGCCGTCACGGTCACCCAGCTGCGCTGCTCCAGTGCCTTATAGCCGTCGTAGCTGCACGGGAACCCTACAAACTGGATATCCTGCACACAGCAGGTCATGGCAAAGCGTCCGGGCACAAAGCTGTTTTTGCCGGCACGGTTGGTCTGGCACACCTGTGCCAAAAACTTTACCGTCTTGCCGGCGTACTTCTGCGGCTCGTCCTGACAATCCATGTACCAGATGCCAAAGTCCTCGTCGCCGATCTCGACGACAGGGGCATTCACATCAAACGGCAGCGGGTCAGGGATGTCATCGTAGGCAACGCTGCCATCCTTAAACTCGTATGCGATATCGCACTTGCGGGACGCCTGACGCACCAGCTTGTGCAGCTCCTGCCGGGCCTCATCGTTGTTGACGGCCTCCGCACGGTTGAACACGATCAGCTCGCTGCGGGCGATCTTGTCCAGCATCAGGCTGCGCATAGAGTTGTCACGGGCGTAGGTCAGTGCCGTTGTGGCATCCGCCGTAGCGATGCACTGGTAAACGATCCAGTTTTCCGGCACAGCCTCCGCCAGGTCCTGCATCATCCACATACCGTTGTACTCGATGACCACACGGCCGGCATCCGCCTTTTTTTCAAGCCGTGTCAGGTTTTCGGGGTTCAGCTCAGACTTATCGCTCAGCACCTCCACGGTCACCCCGGGGAAGGCGAACTTTTTGGGGTCGTATTCCTCTTCGCCCTCCTCGCAGACCAGCAGCAGGGTCTTGTCGCCGGAGTCAAAGTTGGCGTCTTCAAATGTCTCCTGTATAAAGCGGGTCTTGCCGCTTTCAAGGAAGCCCACAAACAGGTAGACCGGTAATTCTTTTGCCATAAACGGGTTCTCCTTTTAATCAGCAGCCAAACAGTGCAGCAATGGCCTTTTCGTCCATTTTCGAGCCGATGACCACCAGCTTGCCGCCCACATCTGCACCGCGGGCACGGACCTCCCACTCGCCGGGCACATAGTCAAACTCCAGCCAGCCGTCTGCTCCGCCGTCCACAATGCCCTTCGAGCGCAGGATCATACCGTAGCTGCCGGTATCCAGCTCAGTCAGCGCATGCTCAATGTCTGCCTTGCTGTACTTATGTGCGGTCTCCACGCCCCAGCTCGTAAAGATCTCATCTGCATCGTGGTCGTGGTGATGGTGGTGGTGATGACCACAGCAGCAGTGCTCGTCGTGCTCATCGTCATCGTGGTCGTGATGATGGTGGTGGTGATGCTCGTGCTCGTCGTCGTCGTCGTCATCGTCATCATCGTGGTCGTGATGGCAGCAGCAGTGCTCGTCGTGCTCATCATCATCGTGGTCGTGATGATGGTGGTGATGCTCGTGCTCGTCGTCGTCGTCGTCATCGTCATCATCGTGGTCGTGATGGCAGCAGCAGTGCTCGTCGTGCTCATCATCATCGTGGTCGTGATGATGGTGGTGATGCTCGTGCTCGTCGTCGTCGTCGTCATCGTGATGATGACCGCAGCTGCACACACCGTTTTCGTCGTAGTGGTGGTGATGGTGGTGCTCTTCCTCTTCATCCTCGTGGGCATGCTCGGCATTTGCCTTTGCAGCCATCTCGATCAGCTCAGCCTTAAAGTCATCACGGGTGGACATAGCGGCAAGAATCTGCTCACCGGTCAGTGCGTCCCACGCAGTGGTAACAATGGTAGCGGTGGGGTTTTTCTCGCGCAGCATAGCGACAGCAGCAGCGATCTTCTCCTCGCTTGCCGTCTGCGTACGGCTGAGCAGAATGCAGCTTGCGTGGCTGATCTGGTCATCGTAGAACTCGCCGAAGTTCTTCATGTACATTTTGACCTTGTTGACATCCGCCACGGTAACAAAGCTGTTCAGCTCCACCTCAAGATGCTCGGCAACGCCCTCAACGGCACGGGTCACATCGCTCAGCTTGCCCACACCGGACGGCTCGATCACGATGCGGTCGGGGTGGTACTGCTCCACCACCTGCTGCAGCGCTGTGCGGAAATCACCTACCAGCGAGCAGCAGATGCAGCCGGCGTTCAGCTCGTTGATCTGGATGCCGGACTCCTTCAGGAAGCCGCCGTCAATGCCGATCTCACCAAATTCGTTTTCAATCAGCACGACCTGCTGCCCCGCAAACGATTCTTTGATCAGCTTTTTGATCAGGGTCGTTTTACCGGCACCCAGAAAACCGGAAAAAATATCAATCTTGGTCATAACAAAATGCCTCTTTCTATATTTAGCAACCAGAGCCGCAGACTGCTGCCCTTTACCTTACCTTTTTATTATAGCAAGGCTGTCAATGGTAAAACGCCCTTTTTGAAGAAAAATTTGTAACATTTTTTGCAAATTGTTTGCGTTTTGGGCTTTTCGTTCTTCCGCGGGGACGAAAGCAGCGCTGCCTTGCATTGCAATCTTATTTTCGGGATGGTACAATAGAAACCGGCAAACCACCGCCGCCGGACGTTTTTCCGGCAAATGTATAAAAAAGGAAGTCTTAAAATGAGCATGAGTACTGTACCCGAGCGCCTTGCAGCGCTGCGTGCCGCTATGGCGGCAAACGGTGTCACTGTTTACCTGATCCCTGTATGCGACCCCCACACCAGCGAATACCTGCCGGATCACTATACGTCGCTGACCTATTTTTCCGGCTTCCACGGCGAGAACTCCAACATGGTGGTTACCATGACCGAGAGCGCCGTCTGGGCGGACGGGCGCTACTTCGTGCAGGCGGAAAAGGAGCTTGCCGGCACAGAGATCCGGCTGATGAAGATGGGTGAGCCGGGCGTGCCGACCGTTGAGCAGTACTGCGCAGACGTCCTGGGTGAGGGCGAGGCGCTGGGTCTGTGCGGCCTGACCGCAAACTGCTCGCTGGTGCGTGACGTACAAAAGGCGATCGATGCCAAGCACGGCACCATCAAGACGCTGTTTTTGGAGGACGAGCTGTGGGTCGAGGGACGCCCCGCACTGCCTGCCACCCCCGCATGGGTTTTGCCGCAGGAGTATGCCGGCTTCTCCCCTGCCGAAAAGCTGACGCAGCTTCGTGAAAAGCTTGCGCAGCAGCAGTGCACAGCACAGCTTGTGGGCAAGCTGGACAACCTGGCATGGCTGCTGAACCTGCGTGCCATGGACATCGAGTGCACACCTTACGCAATGGCATACTGCTATGTCACACCGGACCGTGCCGTGCTGTTTATCAACACGGCGCGCCTTTTGCCGCAGGCACGCACAGAGCTTGAGGCAAACGGTGTAACCATTGCCGAGTATGACGATGTGCTCCGCTTCCTTGCGGCAGAGACCGAGCCGCAGACCGTGCTGGCAGAGTCCGCAACCGTCAACTTTGCCGTGTATCAGGTTTTGGAGCAAAACCCCAACCTGACCGTCAAGGACGCCGCCGACCCCCTGCTGGCAATGAAGGGCCTGAAAAACGATGTCGAGCTTGCACACATCCGCGAGGCACACATCCGTGACGGTGTTGCCATGGTGCGCTTCCAGATCGAGCTGGAAAAGCGCCTCGAGGCAGGCGAGGAGCTGACCGAGCTGACTGTGGACGAGATTTTGCACAAGTACCGCAGTACAACAGATAAATTTATCGTGGAGAGCTTTGGCACCATTGCCGCCTACGGCGCAAACGCTGCCATGATGCATTACCACGCAACACCGCAGGATCACGCCGTGCTGCAGCGCAAGGGCTTTTTGCTGGTGGACAGCGGTGCGACCTACATGGACGGCACGACCGATATTACCCGCACCTACCCGCTGGGCGAGCTGACGCAGGACGAGCGCCTGTTCTATACCTGGACCCTGCAATGCCACATCGATATTGCAAAGGCGGTCTGGCTGGATTACTGCAACTGCCGCATGATCGACACCATCGCACGTGAGCCGCTGTGGCGTCACCTGATCAATTATCGCTGCGGCACAGGGCACAGCGTGAGCTTTGTGGGCAACGTCCACGAGGGTCCCCACGCACTGAACGGACGCAACACAACGCTGATGCGCCCCGGCATGATCGTGACCGATGAGCCCGGCGTATACGAGACCGACCTTGTCGGCATCCGCATCGAAAACGAGCTGGAGTGCATCCATGTTGCCGACAACCAGTACGGCACCTTCCTCGGCTTCCGCCCTGTGATGTACGTACCCATTGCCACCTCGCCCATCGTGCCCGGCGTTATGACGCGCGAGCAGATCGACTGGCTGAACGATTATCACCGCACCGTATTTGAAAAGCTGGCGCCCCGCCTCAACGCCGAAGAGCGTGACTGGCTGGCAGCCAAGTGCGCCGCCATCGGTTGCTGATACCACCGCACCGCAAGACCGCCGAAGCTGCACGGCTCTGGCGGTCTTTTCATCGCAGTGCTTACAACATAGCAGAAAGGAGAATGCATCGTGATTTTTCGCATAGCGGTTTGCAGCACAGACGCCGCACTTTGCACCGGCTTGCAGCGGCAGTGCATAGAGTTTTTTGCACGCCGCAAAGACAGTTGCACCGTAGAGCAGCTTGCAGGCACAGAGGCACTGCTGCAGCGCTATGCGCAGGGCGGGCGGTTTGAGCTGTACCTCATCGAGCTTGCATCCGTTGCAAGCCCTGATGGACTTGTGGCGGCAGCCGCACTGCGCAGCCGCGGCGAGCGCATGCCCATTGCCTTTGTGGCACGCACCACAGCGCATGCCTACAACGCTTACCGTGTCGATGCCATGCAGTACCTGCTTTTGCCGGTGCACCAGCAGGATATCTCCGCCTTGCTCAGCCGTGCTGTGGAGCCGGAGCACGCACCTGCGCTTACCGTCAACACTGCCGCCGGGCTGCGTGTGCTGACTTATACGCAGCTTGAGTACCTGGAGTGCACGCACCACGTCGTGCACTTTCATTTGACCACCGGCGAGGATGTCGCCTCTCTGTCACTGCGCATACCGTTTGCACAGCTGGTCGAGCCTCTTTTGCAGGATGGGCGTTTTTTGCAGACGCACCGCTCTTACGTTGTCAACCTTGACGCGGTGCAGCTGCTCTCCGGCAGCGAGCTGCATATGCGCAGCGGCGCCCTTGTGCCCGTACCGCGCGGGCGCGAGTGCGGTGTACGCACTGCACTGCAAAACCGCACCCGCCTGCCCGACAGCCTTTGACGCAAAGGGACCGCCGCATCTTACTGCGGCGGTCCCTTTATTTGCCTTTTATTTCGTCAAACAGCCTGTTATTTTCGGGCTGTACGGCCTCTGCCGGCGCTGTTCAGCTTGCGCACAAGGTCATTCTGGTGCTTGCGCTGTGAGGGTGTCGGCTGCGGGTCATGCTCTTCCTCTGCACGGGCGGCAGTTGTTTTGGCGTTGGCATCGATGCGCACAAGCTGCCATTCCTGGTTGCCGTCTGCAACGTATGTCCAAATCTGTGCCTGCGCACCGTTCGACGTGTTCATGCCGACAAGGTCAATGTACTTGTCCGCCAGCACGCTGCGGATGCGTGTGTTGCCGCTGCGGGTGCCTTCCAGCTCCCAGCACTGGCTCAAACCGCTGCTGCGGCTCCATTGGTGCAGCCACGTGCCGTCCATGATGCCGCCCATCGCAAGGTCGATCATCTTGCCTGTAAAGCGGTTTTTGATGCGCCAGCGTCCGTCACCTGCGTCCACAAACTGCCACTGCTGCCACGGATGACCGGCATAAGACCACAGCTGAATGGAAGCGCCGTTTTCCGTGTTGAAGTTTTTTACCTCAAGCACCTTGCCATTTGGTGCCTTGATAAGGTAAAACTCATTTTCCAAAATCACGACTTGAGATGCTTTCGCCATAACTGTGTCTCCTTTCCAGTTTGCTGGTTTCATTATAGCGTATTTTTGCTCTGGCAACAAGAATAGTTCTTCATAAATTTCTATGTAAAAACTATACATCTTATACAATATTCTGCTTTTTACGCATCCTGACTTTGCAGGATGTGGTTTTGCACTTTGTGCCCGTGTGTGATACAATAGAAGCAACAACCGACAAGGGAGGAGACTTTAATGACAAACGAAACCTTGCAGACCATAAAAAACCGTCGCAGCTGCCGTGCATACCGCCCGGAGCAGATCAAGGCCGAAGAGCTTGACGCCGTGCTGGAGGCCGGCACCTATGCCGCAAGTGCCATGGGGCGCCAGAGTGC
The DNA here is from genome assembly GCA_963596815.1 of Oscillospiraceae bacterium. GTDB lineage: Bacteria > Bacillota > Clostridia > Oscillospirales > Ruminococcaceae > Faecalibacterium. The sequence goes on along the minus strand of CAVBNV010000012.1, from coordinate 42,777 downwards.
CAAAATTGTAGTTGTACAGGACGCTGACACCCGCGCACAGCTCAGCCGTATGAACGCCGCTGTTATGGGCGCTGCAAACGACCCCATGTATGGCGCCCCCACCATTCTGGTGGTGCTGGCAGATGCAAACGCTCGCTGTGCCGTGCAGGACGGCAGCCTTGTTATGGGCAATCTGATGCTTGCCGCCGCTTCGCTGGGGCTTGGCAGCTGCTGGATCAACCGTGCGAAGGAAGAGTTTGACACTGACGAGGGCAAAGCGCTGCTCAAAAAATGGGGAATTGAAGGCAGCTGGGTCGGCGTCGGTCACTGCATTTTGGGCTATCCGGCAGCCGATGCAAAACCTGCTGCGCCCCGCAAGCCGGATTACATCGTAACCGTGTAAAACAGGACAGGAGCACTATGAAACCGGACTATAAGCTAGTGGCAAAAGCCAAATACATCCACACCACCGCCGACCTTGCCGATGAGCTTTGGCACGAGGTCTACCGCAAGTACTACCCCGCAAAGCAGCTGGATGCTTTGGTCGAGCAGCTGCAGAGCCCTGACGCCATCGAAGAGGATATAGACGATGACGCCAATTACTTCCTTGTTTTTTTAGGCGGCAATCTTGTCGGCTACTTTGCATGGAAGATGGAAAACACCGCCCTGCACCTGATGCATTTGTACCTCAAGCCGGAATACCGCGGCAAAGCCATGGGGCGTGACATCCTGGCCACGTGCGAGCGACTGGCCCGCGGCGAGGGACGCGGCCGTGTGTGGTGCACCGTACATGCCAAATGCCTGCCCGTGCAGCAGTTTTTTAAGGCACGGGGTTACCGCATGCTGCGCCCGTCGGAGGACGTGGCTGCCGGCATTGCAATGGATACTTTGATTTTTGAGCACACCCTGTGACCTCTTTGCAAAAAGAGCGCAAAAAGCATTGAATTTCTTCCGGGTTTGTACTACACTGGTGTAGTGTAATGAAGTGCCATCGACTGATGCACCACAAAAGAGGAGAGCAACTATGGCAAAAGATCATCCCACAGGCGAATCCGGTCTGTATCAGGCTTTTTTGCAGCTGACCACACCAGAGGAATGCTACCGTTTTTTACAGGATGTGTGCAGCTATTCCGAGCTGAGTGCAATGGAGCAGCGCTATAACATTGCCCAGATGCTGACGGAAAAGCGCATCTACACCGACATCATGAAGAATACCGGCGCATCAAGCGCCATCATAAGCCGTGTCAGCCGAGTATTGGGTCAGCAGGACAGTGTCCTGCGCAGGCTGCTGGAAAATGATCAGACCACGGGTTGAGACGGTCTGCCGCGCACAGCTGTTTGCCGTGTGCGGCTTTTTATATTTTATATACACTGTCAATTATTTTTTTGGAGGTCAAGTTTTATGAGCAAAGCTGTAGTATTTTTTGCCGATGGCACAGAAGAGTGCGAGGCCCTGCTGGTGGTTGACCTGCTGCGCCGCGCCAAGGTCGATGTGACTGTGGCAAGTGCCACAGGCAGGCTTGCAATTACATCCAGCCACAAGGTACAGCTCACCGCAGATGCCCTCGCTGAGGATGTGGACTACGCAGATGTAGACCTTGTCGTGCTGCCCGGCGGCATCCCCGGCACGCCGAACCTCGCCGCCAACAAAACCGTAACGGACACCTGCACTGCGTTTGCAAGGGCGGGCAAAAAGGTGGCCGCCATTTGCGCAGCCCCCAGCGTACTGGCATCTCTTGGGCTGCTGGAAGGCAAAAAAGCGACTGCGCATGCCGCCTTCCAGGATCAGCTTGCAGGCGCTGACGTGCTGGACACCGAGGTAGTTGTGGACGGCAACATTACCACCAGCTACGGTCTGGGCGGCGCAATTCCCTTTGCACTGGAGCTGGTACGTCAGCTGGCCGGGCAGGCCGAGGCCGACCGCATCCGCAGCGCCATCGCCTACCGCCATTGAGACACAGGAGGCCACCTTATGCGTTTTGTGACCTGCCGCCTGCCGGACGGCACAGAAGAGCCGGCGATCCTTTCTGCAGATGCCAAACAGGTATGGCCGCTCAGCTGGCTGGGTATGAGCTATGAGACCCTGGCAGATGCCATCCCGTTTTTGACACCGCAGGTGCGTGCCGGTCTGCAGCTGGCAATTGCCGGTATCCCGGCACTGCCCACCGAGGCGGTTGCCCTGCAAAGCCCCATCCCCTGCCCCATGCAGGATGTGATCTGCCTTGGCATCAACTACATGGCACATTCGGACGAGGCCGAAAAGTACTCCTCCAGCGCTTTTTCGACCACACATCAGGATGCGATCTACTTTTCCAAGCGCGTCACACGTGCCGTACCGGACGGCGGCTGCATCGAAGCACACACCGAGCTTGTGCAAAAGCTGGACTACGAGTGCGAGCTTGCCGTTGTACTGGGCAGGGATGCAAAGGATGTGCCCGCCGGACAGACACAGGCGTACGTTTTCGGCTACACCATCCTGAACGATGTCTCCGCCCGTGATGTCCAGACCGCACACAAGCAATGGTACTTTGGCAAAAGTCTGGACGGCTTTACCCCCATTGGTCCGTACATCGCAACCGCCGACGAGTTTGCACACTACCCGCCGCAGCTTGATATCCGCTGCTATGTCAACGGGCAAAAGCGACAGGACTCAAATACCCGCCTGCAGATCTTTGATATCGACCATGTGATCGCCGAGCTGTCGCGCGGGATGACGCTGCGTGCAGGCACCATTATAGCGACCGGTACCCCTGCCGGCGTAGGCATGGGCATGGACCCGCCGCAGTTTTTGCAGCCGGGCGACGTCGTGCGGTGCGAGATCGAGGGGCTTGGCACACTGACCAATACCGTACGTTGAGCACGCTTAGCTAAACGCACAAAATACGGAAGGTATTTCCGGACAGGTGCACAAAAAGTGTTTGTCCGACTATTTTTTGAAAAAAAGTATGTTATACTGGCTTGTAAGCAATTTGCGGCATCGACCGCTGTAAAGGGGTAAATGAACTATGAAGGAATTTGCATTCGGTATCGATCTGGGCGGCACGACAGCCAAGGTAGGTCTGTTTACGACCGCCGGCGAGCTGTTGGAAAAGTGGGAGGTCCCCACAGATACCTCTGACCGGGGCGAACATATCCTGACAAACCTTGCCACTGCAATTCTTGGCAAAATGGCTGAAAAGGGCATACCCGCCATCGAGGTCGAGGGCGTAGGCATCGGCATCCCCGGCCCTGTCGTGGACTCCAGCATTGTACCCATCGTGTGCGCAAACCTGGGCGGCTGGGGCGAACGCAACGTTGCTCAGGAATTTTCTGCCATGCTGGGCGGGCTGAAGGTGCTTGTCGGCAACGATGCCAACGTTGCCGCCCTTGGCGAGATCTGGGTAGGCTCTGCAAAGGGCTGCAACAGCGCCGTCATGGTCACGCTGGGCACCGGTGTTGGCGGCGGCGTTATCGTCAACGGCAAGGTCATTGACGGCGCACACGGCGCAGGCGGCGAGATCGGCCACATCACAGTCAACCCGGCAGAGACCGAGACCTGCGGCTGCGGCAAGCGTGGCTGCCTTGAGCAGTACTCCAGCGCAACAGGCGTTGTGCGTTGCATGAAAAAGCTGCTGACAGCGGATACCACTACGCCCTGTGTGCTGCGCGGCAAAGACTTTGAGGCAAAAGACGTGTTTGATGCCGCACGCAACGGCGATGCACTTGCCGCAAAAGAGGTTGACGATATGGCCAACACGCTCGGTCTGGCTCTGGCATCCATTGCCAACACCGTTGACCCTGAAATGTTTATGGTCGGCGGCGGCGTCTCCCGCGCAGGCGATATCCTGCTTGCGCCGGTTGCAGAGCACTACAAGGCCTACGCCTTCCGCTCCTGCCGTGAGACCCCCATCAAGCAGGCGACCCTTGGCAACGATGCCGGCATTTACGGTGCAGTCCGTCTGATCGTCGGCGCATAACCCATACCATAATCGCATGCATCACAAAAAGGCACTGCCGCGGCAGTGCCTTTTTTATGCCCAAATTTACAGCGTATCCTCACCGGGCAGCTGATTCCACAAGCGGTAATAGATGCCCTTTTGTGCCAAAAGCTCCTCGTGCGTGCCGGACTCACGGATGCCGTCTGCGCCGAGTACAAGGATCCTGTCATAATCTTTGATGGTGGTCAGTCGGTGGGCAATGGTCAGGGTGGTGCGGCCATGCGCAAGCTTTTCCAGGCTTTGCCCGACAACGATCTCGCTCTCGTTATCCAGTGCGCTTGTCGCCTCATCCAAAATCAGGATGGGCGGATTTTTCAGGAATACACGCGCAATGGCGATGCGCTGCTTTTGCCCGCCGGAAAGCTTGACGCCGCGCTCGCCCACATAGGTATTATAGCCGTCCTTCAAGGCACGGATAAACTTATCCGCACCTGCCAGAGACGCCGCCGCCTCAATTTCCTGTTGAGACGCACCGGGTCTGCCGTAGGCGATGTTATCCGCCACCGTACCGCTGAACAGGTACACATTCTGCTGCACGATGCCGATGTCCTCGCGCAGGCTCTTAAGCGTCACACTGCGGATGTCCTGCCCGTCGATCAGGATCCTGCCCCCGGTCACTTCGTAAAAGCGGGGGATCAGGTTGCACAATGTCGTCTTGCCGCCGCCGGAGGGACCCACCAGTGCAAGTCTCTCACCGGGGTGGATGTCCAGACTGACGTGGTGCAGCACCTTGTTGTGGTCGTCCGGGTACTCAAAGCTGACGTCCTCAAAACAGATCGCACCGGGGCCGGGCTGCAGCGGTTTTGCGTCCGGCATATCGTGTATGGCAACAGGCGTATCCATAATTTCGGCAAAGCGCTCGATGCCCGTCATGCCGCGCTGGAACTGCTCGGCAAACTCCACAATGCGGCGTATGGTAGCAATCAGCGTCGAGACATACAGCATATATGCCACCAGGTCGCCCGGGCTGATTTTACCCCGCACCAGTGACAGCCCGCCTGCCAGGATGACTACAAAGTACATCAGACCATCAAACATACGTGTGGAGGTATTGAACGCACCCATCGCATAATAGCCCAGTGTCTTGATATTTTCAAAGTCCTCGTTGCCCTTTGCAAATTTGCGGCGCTCCTCTGCCTCGGCAGAAAAAGCCTTGACCACGTCCTGCCCTAAAAGGCTGTCCTCGATGACAGAGTTCAGCTCGCCGATTTGTACACGCTGCTGGCGGAAGCGTGCCCGCAGCCGTGAGTTCAGGTAAACCGACACGACACCCATTAGCGGTACACACGCAAAAACAGCAAGCGTCAGCGGCACACTCGCCCTGCACAGGATGATAAACGCAGCCGTGATTTTGATTGCCGCAATAAAAAATTCTTCCGGGCAATGGTGCGCAAACTCGGTCACATCAAACAGATCGTTTGTGATGCGCCCCATGATCGTACCAACCTTGGTATTATTGTAATAGGTGTGGTCCAGACGCAGCAGGTGGTCGAATGCGTCACGGCGCATGTCTGTCTCGATATGCACGCCCATGATATGCCCGATGCTGGACATATAATAGCTCGACACACCGTCGATGATGCGCAGCACAAAGTAAAGCGCTGCCAGCTTGAGCACAATGCCAACCGTAAGCGTAATGCCCACGCCCATGGCAGAGTTTGTGATCGTGCTCATGATTTTGGGCAGGACGATATCGCACAGCGTTGTCAGTGCTGCGCAAAACAGATCAATAAACAGGGTGCGCTTATATTTTGCCAAATAAGGCAAAAAGCGTCGTATCAACGTACGTGTCCCTGTGCTGCGTGCTGCGGGGTCCTTGATTGTATCCTTTCGCATAATTCCTCCTGACGGTATAATCAAATCAAATTATTTCTTGTTGTAATCTCTTTCGCCGTAGATGGCCGTGCCGATGCGCACCAGCGTTGCACCCTCACGGATGGCGTTTTCGTAGTCGCCGCTCATGCCCATAGACAGCGTTTCCATCCGCACGTTCTGGTATCCGCGCTCGCCTGCCTGCACAAACAGCTTGCGGACTGCGGCCAGATAACGGCGATTTTCGGCGTCGTTGTCGTTCACAGGCGGAATCGCCATCAAGCCCTTAACACGGATGTGCGGCTGTGCGGCGGCATTGTCCAGCAGTGCCCAAAGCTGCTGCGGCGATACGCCGGATTTGCTCGACTCATTGCCGATGTTCACCTCCAGCAGGATATCCTGCACAAGGTTTGCCTTTTCGGCCTCCTTTTCAATCGCAGCCAGCAGGTGCTCGCTGCCCACACTTTGGATCAGGCTGGCACGCCCAAGCACCTTTTTGATTTTGTTTGTCTGCAAATGCCCGATAAAATGGCTCGGTTTGCCGCAGTAGGCGCCGGCATCGTAATTTGCGCACAGCTCCTGCACATGGTTTTCGCCAAAGATATCAATGGGCAGAGCGGCACTCAACGCCACTGTTTCTGCCGTGCGGGTCTTGCAGGCGGCACACAGCTGCACCTGTGACGCATCCCGACCGGCCTCACGGGCTGCGGCCTCCATATTGGCGCGGATCTGTTCCACTGCCCAGCGCATTTCCTCCGGTGTTTTTTCTGCCATAGTGCTCAATCCTCCTCGGTATAGCGCGCACGCTCGCCGCCAATCAGCTTCGGGCGGGTGCGTGCGCACAAAATGTTTGCCTCTCCGATTTTATTCAGGCTCAGTCTCACAGGGACGGCCACACATTTCAGGTGCATACCGATCAGCGTACCGCCGATATCGATGCCGGCATGCGCACGGATTTGCTCTACCGCAACCGGCTCGCTGAAGTTTTTCCAGCAGGTGGTTGCCCAGCTGCCGCCGGCATGCGGGCGTGGCACCACGCAGACCTCCTCCCAGCCGTAGTGCTGCGCCGCAGCACGCTCAAGGACGATTGCACGGTTCAAGTGCTCGCAGCACTGCGCTGCCAGCCAGATGCCGTTTGATGACAAAATCGGCGCAATGCCTGCGTATACCGCCTGCGCCGCCTCAAGGCTGCTGTCCTTGCCGATGTGTCCGCCCACAACCTCGCTGGAGGAGCAGCCGACCACAAAAACATCGCCCTTATGCAGCTGTGCCTGCTCCAGCAGCTCGGTCACTGCCTGCTGCGCCTGCGCTGTGATTTGTTGTTTGAATGCTTCTGTCATATCGATCCCTCTTTTTATACACTTGCCCACAGGATGCCTGCCGTGTCGGCAATGCCAAAGTACACACGGCTGCCCACAGGACATACTGCCCATGCACTGCCAAATTCGCCGCCCATAAAGGTCACAGCCACACTCAGGTCTGCGGTATCAACCGCCTGTGCGCTCGGGGCGTCTGCCGCCAGAGCAAACAATTTTTCCTGCAGGGCGGTACTCAGCCGCAGGGCAACGCCTCGCAGCAGTGTACCATCCGCATGCTCCTCCAGCCAGTCACTGCGTGACCAGCGGTAACTGATGTACAGCACACCATCCTCATCCATTGCCAGCGCACCGGGGTAGCCGGGCAGCGCAGCGGCAAAGTTTTCGCATTTTTTTCCGCCTGCCGTCAGCCCGCGCTGCTGCGTGTCCACGCTCCAGATGCATCGGTTACCGAGGTCCGAGACATACAGCGTTGCGCCATCGGCTGAAAGCGCAAGCCCGTCCGCACCGGCAATGCCGCCCATCACACGCTGCACGGTAAGGTCTGCGGGGTCATATACATATACCCAGCCGCTGCCTGCATGGGCAATCAGCTCAGTGCGCAGTGCCGCCTCCGCACCGCTGTCCGCATTTGCCGCTGTGGCATCGGTAAAATACACCTTGCCGTCCGCTGCCACCGTGACAGCTGTCGGACAATTGAGCGTTTTGCCGTCAATCTGGCTGACCACCTGCTGCGCAGCCGTACCCCAGACATCGTAGCCTGCATGGTACAGGCCGCCGCCATCCTTTGAGACGACCGTAAACCAGATGCTGCCGTCTGCGCCAAAATCCATGCCCGTGATCTCGCCGGAAACGCTGAGCAGCTGCGCACAGCTGCTGCCAGCTGCGTCCATGCGCACAATTGCGCTTGTCTTTTGATCCACACGCACAGCCGCATACAGCCAGCCGTCCCGCTCACGCAAGGCAAGCACCTCTTTGCAATTGTCGAACGCAAGCGTGCCCGCTTTTGTGCTCTGCCGCACAGCAGCTCCCGTGTATTCTGCCGGGGGTGTATACGGCTGCGGCTGCATATCAACAGGGCGAAGCACCAGTGCGTACACCAGCGCAGCCAGCGCCACAAGGCAAAACCATGTGCCGGTCGCGCGGAAGCGCCGGAGCAGGTCATCGCACTCTGCAGCCGCCAGCGCCGCATACTCGGCGCGTTTTTTTGCAATACGTGCAGAGGTGCGGTTTGCGCGCCGCATCCAGAGGTTCACAAATTGTGCCACCTGCGGCCCCATAGCAATGGATGCGATGGCAAGGATAATCAAAAATTCAACCAATCCGATTCGCATGGATCTATTCCTTTACAGCAATGTATCATTCGGCAGGCAAACCTGCCCTATCATTTTAGTATACCATCCCACGCCCACCAGCGCAAGCTGTATAAAGGCGGCGATACTGCTTGACAAGAGCCGCTGCTGCGCAATATACTAGTCATGATCCATTTGTATTTACAGAGCCGTTGCTTTCGGGCAACGGTTCTCACTTTGCAACCGTTTTATGTCGAAAGGAGCGTCCACGTGGCCGCAAATGCCGTTTCCGCAAAGCAAAAATCCAACCTGATGACGGAGGGCAGCATCGTTAAAAATCTGCTGCTGTTTGCCCTGCCGCTGATCCTGGGCAACCTGCTGCAGCAGATGTACAACACGGCTGACAGCATTATTGTAGGCAATTTTGTCGGTGCAAACGCACTGGCTGCTGTTGGCTCAAGCGGCTCATCCATCTTTTTACTCATCGGCTTCAGCCAGGGTGTCGCCGTGGGTGCAGGCGTTGTCATCTCGCAATTTCTGGGTGCAAAAGACCGCAAAGAGACCTGCGTAGCCGTACACACCGCACTGATGGTTGCCGTGATCATGGGCATCGTCCTTTCCATCGGCGGCATCATATGCAGCCGGACACTGCTTGTCTGGATGAAAACCCCTGCGGAGGTTTTGGACGATGCCGTGACCTATATCCGCCTGTACTTTTGCGGTGTGCTGTTCAGCGTCGTATACAATATGAGCGCCGGCATCCTGAATGCCGCCGGCAATTCGCGGCGGTCACTGCTGTACCTGGGTTGTGCAAGCGTGACCAACATCGCACTGGACCTCGTCTTTATCGTAGGGCTGCACATGGGTGTTGCCGGTGCAGCCATCGCCACAGACATCAGCCAGCTGGTATCGTGTGCGCTGTCGCTGCGCTTTTTGGTTCGTGTCAATGCAGACTATCGCGTCGACCCGCACCAATTGCGCCTAAACCCCAAAATGGCTGCACGCATTATCCGTGTCGGGCTTCCTACCGGTATCCAGAACATGGTCGTCTCGCTGTCCAATGTCCTGGTACAGGCCAGCGTCAATGTCTACGGCGCTTCTGCCATGGCCGGCTTTGCCGCCTACATGAAGATCGACGGCTTCAACATCCTGCCGGTCAGCAGCATCAGCATGGCAGCTACCACCTTTGTGGGGCAAAACTACGGTGCCAACCGTCTGGATCGCATAAAAAAGGGTATGTGGGTCACGCTTGCCGTCGGCATTATTTACACCATATGCACCGGCGTAATTCTGCTGCTTTTCCAGCAGCCCATCATGCATCTTTTTACCAGTGATGAGACCGTAGTCGCCTTTGGCTGCACCGCCATGCATTGGTTTTGCCCGTTTTACTTTTTGCTCAGTATCCTGCACGGCCTTGCGGGTGTGGTGCGCGGCACCGGTGCAAGCGTACCGCCCATGGTCGTACTGCTTGTCAGCCTGTGTCTGTTCCGCATTGTTTGGCTGCTTGCAATTTTGCCCCTGTTCGGCTCCATAGAGGGTGTGTTTATCCTGTACCCGGTGTCATGGGCTCTCGGCGCAGCGCTGATGGCGATGTACACCTGGAAGGGACACTGGCTCAACGGCAAACCGTCATCCGCCGACTGATCCTGTCGCAACAACAGGGCAGCCCGTCTCCGTCAATCGGAAGCGGGCTGCCCTGTTTATTTATCGCATAAATTCAAGCAGGTCAGCTTTGCGTTTTGCGCACAAGATCCTTTGTGTAAAGCGCCCTGGTTGCATTGAGCACTGCGATCACCATAACGCCTACATCAGCAAAGATTGCCAGCCACATACTTGCCAGGCCAAGCGCACCCAGCACAAGGCACAGTGCCTTAACACCCAGCGCAAACACGATGTTCTCGTACACAATGCGCAATGTGCGGCGGGCAATGCACATGGCAAGGGCAATTTTGGCGGGGTCATCGTCCATCAGGACGACGTCTGCCGCCTCAATGGCGGCATCCGAGCCAAGCGCACCCATCGCAATGCCGATGTCTGCACGGGACAGCACAGGGGCATCGTTGATGCCATCGCCCACAAAGGCGAGGTTTTCCTTCGGCTGCTTTGCGCTCAGCAGGCTTTCGATGCGGTCGACCTTGTCGCCGGGCAGCAGGCCTGCATGGAACTCGTCCAGCCCAAGCTCGTCCGAGACGGCCTTTGCGACCGGCTCGGCATCGCCTGTCAGCATGACTGTTTTGCGGACGCCGGCGTTTTTCAAAGTGCGGATGGCTTTTGCGCTGCTGCTTTTTACCACGTCAGAAATCAGCAGGTAGCCTGCATACTTGCCCTCAACCGCAACGTGCACGATGGTGCCGACGCCATTGACGGCAGGCACATCCAGCCCCAGCTTTTCCATCAGACGGGCATTGCCGCACGCAACGGTCCTGCCGTCCACCTTTGCCGTAACGCCGTGTCCGCCAAGCTCCTCCACATCCTTGACGCGGCCTGCGTCGATATCCTTGCCGTAGGCGGCTTTGATGCTCAGCGAAATCGGGTGCTTTGACCAGCTCTCGGCGAGGGCGGCGGACTCTACCAAAGCCTGCTCTGTCGTGCCCTGTGCCGGGCAGATATCCGTCACCTTAAAGACGCCTTGCGTCAGGGTGCCGGTCTTGTCAAACACCACAATGCCCGTGCGTGCCAGCTCCTCCAGGTAGGTAGAGCCCTTGACCAGAATGCCGCATGCCGAAGCACCGCCGATGCCGCCGAAAAAGCTCAGCGGGATCGACACGACCAGTGCACACGGACAGCTGATGACCAGGAAGGTCATTGCACGGTAGATCCAGTCGCCAAAACGGGCGGGCTGACCCAGCAAAAGCAATACCACAGGCGGGATAAATGCCAGAGCAAGTGCGCTGTAGCACACAGCAGGGGTGTAAACACGCGCAAAGCGGGTGATAAAGTTTTCGGCACGCGCTTTTTTCATGCTGGAGTTTTCAACGAGGTCAAGTATTTTGGATACGGTGGACTCGCCAAACTCTTTGCTGGTGCGCACCTTCAGCAAGCCGCTCATGTTCACACAGCCACTTATGACCTCATCGCCGGTTTTTACATCGCGCGGCAGGCTTTCGCCTGTCAGGGCAGCGGTGTTCAGCGAGGAGCTGCCCTCGACCACGACACCATCGATGGGCACACGTTCACCGGGCTGCACCACGATAACCGTGCCAATCTCGACCTCATCCGGGTCAACCTGCTCCAGTTTGCCGTCCTCGCCTTCAATGTTGGCATAATCCGGGCGGATGTCCATCAGGCTGGAGATGCTGCGGCGGCTTTTGCCGACAGCAACGCTCTGGAACAGCTCGCCGATCTGATAGAAAATGATGACGGCGCAGCCCTCAACATAATCGCCCAGTGCAAATGCGCCGACCGTGGCAACCGCCATCAGGAAGCATTCATCAAACGGCTGGCGGTTTTTGATGCCCTTCAGCGCCTTGCGCAGCACATCCCAGCCCACAACAAGGTACGGGATGCAGTACAGCGCAAGCTCGACCGGCGTGGGAAACTGCGGCAGCAGCTTGAGCACAACCACCAGCGCCAGCGCAATCAAAATCTGATACAGCGCCTTCTTCTGCTTTTTTGTCATATGTCTCTCCTTCTATTCGTTTCCTGGTTTTCAACATGTTTTTCACGTCCGACCGGATTTTCCACGGGTTTCCCGGACTTTTCAACAAATGCATCTGCAAAAAACGATTTGTCTGACGTCTGTTTTGCAAAGTTTTCCGCAAAGGGTCAGACAAAAAGTTGAAAGCTGCGTGGAAACAGTTGAAAACGGCCCGCAGCTTTCAACCAAAAAATTCGTCAAGAAAAGCTCCCCCTTGCGGAGGAGCCGCTGTTCGGGCGCAAAGGTCGATCAGATATCAAAAATCTCGCAGTCGTCCTCAACCTTTTTGCAGGCTGCCAGGACGTTTACCATCGTAGCGTGCGGGTCTGCACCCTCTGCAAAGGATACGCTCATCTTCTGCGTCATAAAGCTGACGGTAGCCTTTTCAACACCGGCAACGGTATTTGCGGCATCCTCCATCTTTGCAGCGCAGTTTGCACAGTCAACTTCAATCTTATAGCTCTTTTTCATAATCAGTACCAGCCTTTCTTTTTATGTGCCGCACAGGCAGCACGGTTTGCAGTTATTCCTTTACATGATCCATGCCCATTGAAAGGATGCTGCGCACATGGTCATCGTCCAGCGCATAGTAGATGGTTTTGCCCTCACGCCGAAACCGCACAAGCTTCGCATCCTTCAGCACACGCAGCTGGTGACTGACGGCAGACTGGCTCAGCTGTACTACATCGGCGATATCCTGCACGCAGAGCTCTGTGTCGTGCAGTGCATACAAAATTTTGATGCGCGACGAATCCCCAAATACACGGAACAGGTCCGACAGCTCATACAGCACCTCATCATCCGGCATATTGATGGGCTTAGCCCCACCCTGCGCGTTGATTTGTGCCATGGCCGCATCTCCTTTCTTTTACATGTGAGCATTTGTTCATGTGTTCATGATATCACTGCATCTGTCGACTGTCAATACTTTTCTGACAAATTTATGGCAGAAATTAAAATTTGCAAAAATCGCATCAAAACGCAAAAAAGTTGCTTTTTTATTTTGCAAAAAGCATGCATTTTTGCACAGCTACTGCGTCACCTTTTCAAAGTACCCGGCAAGCGCCTTGTTGACAGCACGAATGACCGCCGCATCCATTTTCATAGCGGTGCGGTCGTAGGTAAACAGACCGTTCACCTCATCCTCAACATCCGTCAGCTGCGTGTAGACCAGTGCCGAAAGCCCATGCCGCAGCTGCGGCAAAACCGTCTCCAGCTGCATTTTTTTATAGCGCTGCATCAGCTCTTCACGGCTTTTTGCCGTACCGTAGCCGTAGCTCTTGCGGGGCGGCTCGTGCTGCGGCATCGGCCACGCTATGCCGCCGTACTCGGTAAGTGCGACCACACGCCGCCCGGGCTTAACGTGCAGCGGGTAAAAGTAGTTGTGGATGGAGTGGACGTCGCCCCCGCCCTGGTCAAACCAGCCGCTTGCCTCGTCCACCAGGCGGGATGCGTCAAGTGTGCGCACCTTTGCAGATGCCGCCCTCGCATCAAACTGTCCCCACCCCTCGTTGAACAGCACCCAGCAGCCAATACATGGGTGGCATTTCAGCGCCTGTATCGTCTGCGCAAGCTGCCACTGGTACTGTGTGCGGCTCTCCAGTGTCGGGCGGCTGAAAAGCCTGTAAAATGCCCGTGTGTCCGGGCAGCGGCGCAGCAGCGGCTGCAGCACGTTGGTCAGGTATGTCACAAACCAAAGCTGGTAGGGCGCACCGCCATTGACGATATCCTGCCAGACGATCAGCCCCAGGCGGTCGCAATGGTAGTACCACCGCTGCGGCTCGATTTTTGCATGCTTGCGCAGCAGGTTAAAGCCAAGCTCACGCACGGTGCGCAGCTCCTTTTCAACCGCTGCATCGGACGGCGGCGTATACAGCCCCTGCGGCCAGTAACCCTGGTCCAGCAGACCATTGAGCAGGATGGGCTTATCATTCAGGCAAAAGCGCATCACGCCGTGCGCATCCGGGGCGCACGTCCACTTGCGCATGGCAAAATAGCTGTGCACCGTGTCAGCATCCACACAGTCGTTTGCATCTGTCTTGCGTGCAGTGCTCACCTCGACATCGTACAAAAAGGGCGTGTCCGGGCTCCACGCAAAAAAATGCGTCTCCGGGATGCGCAGTGTCAGGCACGCGCTCAGCTCACCCTCCGATGCGTTCAGCCCAAACGGCGCAGTGGCGCCCCCCTCTGCAATGCGCACGCCGCCGGCACGCACCACTACCCGCATTTCCCTCGCACGCAGCCGCTCCATCCCGTTAGGTGCAGCGGTCAACGCCTCGACCGTCACGGTGCGTGCGTCGTAGTCGGGCGTAACATTCAACGATACGATGTAGCTTTCGGGCACACGCTCCAGCCACACCGTCTGCCAGATGCCGCTCTGTGCCGGGTAAAACATCCCGCCCGGCTGCAGCGTCTGCTTGCCGCGTGCCTGCGTCCCCGTACCTGTCGGGTCCTGCACTGCCACCCACAGTGTATTTTTGTCGGTGCCGTTCAGCAGCCGGGTGATATCCAGATCAAATGGCAGGTAGCCGCCCCTGTGGGCACCGGCATGACGGCCGTTGACCTGCACAACGCAGTCATAGTCCACCGCATCAAGGTGCAACAGCACCCTGCCGCCCTTGCCCGCAGGCGGTGCAAAGGTGCGCTGATAGTGCAGCCACTGTCCGGGCTGCAATGTACGCCCCACGCCGGAGGCAGCTGTCTCCGGCGAGTACGGCACCAGAATGCTGCCGTCCCAGTGCTTTGGGTGCTCCGGTGTCGATGTAAACGCCACCTGCCACAGCCCGTTCAGATTTTCGTAGCTGTCACGGCGCATCGCCGGACGCGGATATTCCGGAAGAGGATGCATATGCTCACCGTCCTGTCTTTTTTACAATTTTAGCACAGCTTGTGCAGTTTGTATATGCGGTTTGCCTGCTTTGCCGCTTACAAAGACGGCAGACCGGGTGCGACAAAAAGCAATACAAAGCCTGTATTTTGTGATATAATAAGGGTGTTACCGCTGTGACGCTGCTGCACGACCGTGTGCGGCAGTTTAGGCAGAGCAAACATGGATTACGGGAGACGAACATGCGATATAAAATTCTGGCAAGCGATTACGACAACACCCTTGTGCCGTTCGGGGAGCCTCACCCGCACCCGGCGGTCGAAAAGGCGGTAAAAAAGCTGCAGGCGGCAGGCGGCTGCTTTGTGCTGAGCACAGGGCGTGCTTTTTGCGCCATCAACGACAAAGGGCGGCTTGGCGGCATCCGCTTTGATTACGCCATAACCTGCAATGGTGCCTTTGTGACCGACCGTGAGGGACGCACGATTGCCGAACACCCCCTTACCAGCGAAGAAATGTATGCACTGGTGGATTTTTGCGAGGATTACAGCTACCCCTTACAATTTAATTTCCGGGATGCGTATTATGCCTACTGCGAGTACGACTACCTGGACAAAAACTACCGGCAGATGAGCGGTGCAGGACTGCGGTGCAAGGACGGCGAGGATCAGGACCGGCATTTGATCGATATGCCGCACGCCGCCTTTGTTGCCATGCCGCCCGATGCCCTGGAAGCGTTTGACCGCAAATACGGTCACCTTAAGCTGCACTGGATGATGGTGGGTGCAAAAAACGCCGACGGCTACTGCTACTACGACGTCGTGCGGGACGGCATCGATAAGGGCACAGGGCTTGCAGACCTGTGCGAGAAGCTTGGATTGACCCTTGCTGACGCCGTGGCCGCCGGGGACTCGGCAAATGATGTCGGGATGCTGCGTGCTGCCGGGCTGAGCTGCTGCATGGCAAACGGGACGGACGACGCAAAAGCCGCCGCCGACCGTGAGATTGCCGATGTGCGTGAGGACGGGCTTGCAAAACTGATCGAGGAGCTTTGGTTCGACGGACCGCAGGCGGTGCCGTCCGGCAAGGTCTATGGCTCGGCATGGAACAGCATTGAAAACTCCGGTCTGGACAGCGATGCACAGCACAGCCTATAAAAATAAGTTTGCAAAGCTGTAAACAATTCGTGAAACACTTGCGTTTTACCCAAAACGCTATATATTATGAGTATTGTAAAGGGGCGCTTTCGGCCGCGCCCATCTTAAAGGAGAGCTGACCATGAGCAAGTTGATCCGTATCAGCAAGCCCAGTGTTTTGCCGTGGTATGCGGCGGCACTGGTGTTTGCCCTTGCCGCCGCCGTGCTGCCGGTGTACCGCCTGTGGGCGCTTGGGGCTGCACTCGTGCTGGCAGCTGCGGCATTTGCAGCTGCAAAGCATATCTGCCCGCCGCAGGTCGTCGAGCACGAGGTCCCGTTCCATACCGGTGTCGGCGACGTGGACCAGATGCTTACCGATATCCAAAAACAGCTTGACACCCTGCATGCGCTCAACGAAGCACTGCCGGACCCGGAGCTGTCCGCCGCCATGACACGCATGGAAAATGCGGGGCGCTCGATCATCGAGACCGTGGAGGCAAGCCCCGATAAAGCCAAGCAGGTGCGGCGCTTTGCCAATTACTACCTGCCCGATGCCGTAAACGTGCTGCAGCAGTATGCAAAGCTTGCAAAGCAGCACGTGCGCGGCGAAAACGCCGCCTCCATCCGTGCGGAGGTGGAGCGCAATGCGGGCTCGATCGCCACTGCCTTTGAAAACCAGCTGGATGCCCTGTATGCCGCCGAGAGCATGGATTTGTCTGCCGATTTGACCGTTTTGCAGAACATGCTGAAGGGACAGGGGCTGAGCAGCTGAGTCCTGTTTGATTTTGCATATTTGGATATTTTTTACGATGGAAAGGAAGGAATCCCATGGCTGACAACAACACTTTGAATTTTGACCTTGACGCACCTGCCGCCCCCTCGCTGACGCTGGACCCCACCCCTGCTGCCGCACCGGCTGTTGAAACCAAGGCACCGTCTGCCGCCGAGGTCGAGTCGCAAGTCAAGCTGACCGCAGAGGAGCAGGCAATGGTCGACTCGTTTGCAGAAAAGATCGATTTGACCAACAGCCAGCAGGTGCTGCAATACGGCTCTGCCGCACAGAAAAAAATCGGTGATTTTTCGGAGGCGGCACTGGCAAAGGTTGCCACAAAGGACCTTGGCGAGGTCGGCGACATGATCACAGACCTGATCGGTGAGCTGAAGAGCTTTGATGCGCAGGAGGAAGAGAAGGGTCTGCTCGGGTTCTTCAAAAAGAAGTCAAACCAGCTGGATGCCCTTAAGACCAAATACAACAAGGCAGAGACCAACGTTGAGCATATCCAGTCCATGCTGGAGGGACACCAGGTGCAGCTGCTCAAGGACATCGCCATGCTGGACAAGATGTACGAGCTGAACATGTCGTATTTCAAGGAGCTGAGCATGTACATCCTTGCCGGCAAAAAGAAGCTGGCCGCCGTGCGTGCAAACGAGCTGCAGCAGGCACTGGACAAGGCAAAGGCGAGCGGACTTGCCGAGGATGCACAGGCGGCACGTGACCTGTCCGACCAGTGTGACCGCTTTGAAAAAAAGCTGTATGACCTGGAATTGACCCGCAACATTAGCCTGCAGATGGGTCCGCAAATCCGTCTGCTGCAAAACAACGACACCATGATGGCAGAAAAGATCCAGTCCACCATTGTAAACACCATCCCGCTGTGGAAAAACCAGATGGTGCTGGCGCTGGGTCTGGCACACAGCCAGCAGGCTATGCAGGCAGAGCGTGCCGTCACCGATATGACCAACGAGCTGCTGAAGAAGAACGCAGAGACACTGAAGATGGGTACCATCGAGACCGCCAAGGAAAGCCAGCGCGGTGTTGTGGACATCGAGACCCTGCAGCAGACCAACAAGAGCCTGATCGAGACGCTGGACGAGCTGAACAAGATTCAAAACGAGGGTCGTGCAAAGCGCACCGCTGCCGAGCAGGAGCTGACACGCATCGAGGACGAGCTGAAAGCAAAAATGATGGAGATCCGGAGCTGAAATGGCAAACGCTGATTTTAATCGTGAGCAGACCGTGACCGGCGGCTTTGATGCCGGCAACTACCGTGCTGCCCCTGCGCAGCAGATGCCGCAGGCAAAGCTGACACCGCTGCAAAAAAAGCTTGCAGCCTTTGAGTCGCACCTGCCTGCCGCACTTGCAAAGCAGAGCATCGCCGCTGTGCTGTGCCTTGCTGTGGTGCTGGCAAGCTTTGCAGGCTTTGGCGGCAGCAAGCTGAAGTCCAAATACAACGCCGCCGCACGGTGGTACACACAGGGTGTTGCGGCAGACAACGGCTACAACCTGAACGAAGAGCTGACCACACGTGCCAACACTGCGGCAAATGTGATCACAACGGGCACAAACGCCCTCGGGGCAGACAGCACCGAGGTGCAGGCTGCGCAAACCGCCCTGGACACGTTTACGCAATGCATGGAGCGTGCACAGCAGGACGGCGGCATGCATGCGCTGTACAATGCCAACGAGGCCCTTGGCTCTGCCATCGACCAGCTGTACGCAAAGCTGCAGGAAAAATCGGATACACCTATGCGGATGGGCGCTGTACAGGGACAGTACGGACAGTTCAGCAGCTCCGGCACCATCATCGGCAACCTGAAGTACAACGATGCTGTGTATGATTATTTGAAGGACGTTGGAGACCTGCCCGCCAAGGTGCTGGGTGCACTGGTCGGCGTCAAGGAGGTTGAGCCTTTCGCATGAAAAAGACGATAAAACGCATCGGCGCACTGCTGCTGGTGTTTGCAGTCTGCCTTGCAGCTCTTTGCCCTGCGGCGCTTGCCGTGGATGCACAGCTGCCGCAGCTGCCAAGCAGCAAATGCGTGGTAGACGACGCCAATGTGCTGAGCGAGAGCACCGAGCAGACCCTTGACAGTCTGAATAAGGAGTTGCAGGACAGCTGCGACGGTGCGACCATTGCTGTGCTGACCGTGCAGTACACCGGCACGCTTTCCACCGAGGATTATGCGCTGCAGGCATTTGAGGCGTGGGGCGTTGGCAGCAGCACAGAAAACAACGGCGTGCTGCTGCTGCTTGTCATGGAGTCGCCGAATTATGAGGATGGAGATTATTACATGACCGTCGGCGACGGTTACCGCAACACTGCACTTTACAGCCAGGCCAGTACACTTGTACAGACCATGGAAGACGAGTTTGCCGCAAAAAACTATGACGCCGCTGTGCTTACCTGTGTACAGAACGTGGCGGACGTCATAGCCGATCAATACGGCGTCACACTGGGCAGCAGCACCGACGGCACTGGCTACGCCGGTGACAGCGAGCCCCAACGGCAGCAAGAAGGGGGCGGTTTTTTGACCGGCATCGTTACTCTGTTTCTCGGCCTTGTTTTGATAGTCATCATTGTCAGCTCTGTCATACACATTTTTATATCGCCTTTTATTCGCCCGCGGCGCTACCGCAGAGGCGGGTTCTTCTTTGGCGGTCACGTCCCGCACGAGCCGCCTCCCCCGCCGCACGGCGACTTCCACGAAATGCACCACCGGCATGACCCGCCCCGCGGCGGCGGCTTTGGCGGTATGGGCGGCGGTCGCCCGCCCCGAGGCGGCGGGGGCGGCAGCAGCTTCAGCGGCATGGGCGGCGGACGCGGCTCGTTTGGCGGCGGTGGCGGTGGCGGCCACTTCGGCGGTATGGGTGGCGGACACTCGCACGGCGGCGGCGGTGGTCGCGGCCGCTGAGCAAGCCCTGTAACCCTCATTGCAAAGCATCCATTCAGCACCTGCGGTGTGCGTCCCCTGCCTTATGCCGGGGGCGGACAAGCCGCAGGTGCTTTTTGTTTCAGGCGATTCAATCGTGAATCAAATTCATTTGACAAATCAATTTTGTCAACTTATACTGAAATAACATTGTATAAAATAATACAGATTTCGCCCAAGGTGCTTTGGGCCGGATAGGGGAGTTTTTTTGATGCTGACACTGGATAAGATCTATCATGCAGCCTTTGTGCTGAAGAATATCGCCCGCAAAACCGATTTGATCGCCGCACCACGTCTTGCAGATGACTGCAGCCTGTACCTTAAGACCGAAAACCTGCAGGTGACTGGCAGCTTTAAGGTGCGCGGTGCATATTACAAAATCAGTCAGCTTTCGCCGGAGGAAAGCGAAAAGGGCGTTATCGCATGCTCTGCCGGCAACCATGCGCAGGGCGTTGCCCTGGCAGCGACACGCCGTGGCATTAAAAGCATTGTGTGCATGCCGGACGGCGCACCTATCATGAAGGTAGAAAGCACAAAGCACCTCGGCGCCGAGGTCTGCCTTGTACCAGGCACGTATGACGATGCCCACGATAAGGCGGTTGAGCTGCAAAATGAGACCGGCATGACTTTTATCCACCCCTACGATGACGAGCTTGTCATCGCCGGACAGGGCACCATCGGCCTTGAAATTCTGGATCAGCTGCCGGATGTTGATGCCGTTGTCGTGCCCGTGGGCGGCGGCGGACTGATCTCCGGTGTGGCATACGCCATCAAAAACCTGCGCCCTGAGGTAAAGGTGTACGGCGTGCAGGCAGAGGGTGCGCCCAGCATGTACCGCTCGCTGCATGAGCACAAGTACCAGACGCTTGACTCTGCCTCCACCTTTGCGGACGGCATCCAGGTCAAAACACCCGGTGAGTTGACCTACGAGCTGTGCGAGGAATATGTGGATGATATCGTGACCGTCAGCGAGGATGAGACTGCTGCCGCAATTTTGTCCCTGATGGAAAACCAGAAGCTTGTCGCCGAGGGCGCAGGCGCTGTGCCTGTCGCAGCCGTTTTGTTCCACAAGCTGCCCATCGAGGGTAAAAAGGTCGTGTGCCTGATCTCCGGCGGCAACATCGATGTAAACATCCTCAACCGTGTTATCACCCGTGGCCTTGTGATGAGCGGACGCAAGTCCACCCTGACCATTGCCCTGGCAGATAAGCCCGGTCAGCTGCAAAAGGTGGCCGATATCGTCTCGCAGTGCGGCAGCAACGTGGTAGCCGTGCAGCACGACGGCTCCGACCCCAATATGCCGATCTCCAGCTGCTTCTTAAAGCTTACCCTGGAGACACGTGATGCCAGACAGATCGAGCAGATCCGCAGCGAGCTCACCAAAAAAGGCTTCCATCTCGTATCTGAGCGTGTGTAATATATCTTGACCAAAGGAGTATTTTTATGAAGGTTATTTCTACCACCAATGCACCCGCAGCCATCGGCCCTTACAGCCAGGCTTTGGACCTCGGCAATATGGTATTTGTCTCCGGTCAGATTCCGGTAGACCCCGCCACCGGCAAAATGGCGGATACCGTCGAGCAGCAGGCACAGCAAAGCCTTGCAAACCTGAAGGCGATCCTCGCCGAGGCCGGATTGACCATGGCAAATGTTGTCAAAACGGTGATTTTCCTCGCCGACATCAACGACTTTGCAGCCGTCAACGCCGAGTACGCAAAGGCCTTTGCCGAGCCCTACCCTGCCCGCAGCTGCGTACAGGTCGCTGCCATCCCCAAGGGCGCAAAGCTTGAGATCGAGTGCATCGCCGTGCGTGAGTAATGCGCACCGTGCTGCCGTGTAAGCTGTCATAAAATCAAAAACCGCCTGAAGTCGCTTTATGACTTCAGGCGGTTTTTGCGTATTGCCGTCAATTATTGCCGTTTTGTGTATAAAAGGCACGCTTTGCCTTAAAATAGCACTGCGGACACATGCTGACGTACTGCACATCGTTTTGCATGTCGATGGCAACCTGCTCGCCCTCAAAAACAAACTGTCCATTGACACGGCGGCAGTTGCAGATCGCTTTGCGGCCGCAGGTGCAGATGGTCTTCATCTCCTCGATGGTATGTGCAAGCTCAAGCAGGCGTGTAGAGCCAGGGAAGCCCTTCAGCGAAAAATCCGCACGCAGGCCGTAGCAGATCACCGGGATGTTCAAGTCTACCGTTACCATAAACAGCTGCTCTGCCTGCTCGGCGGTAAAAAACTGGCTTTCGTCGCACAGGACGCACGCAAGCGGCCTGTCGGCATGTGATGCCTGCTCTACAACGGCAAACACATCCATCTGCGGGGCAATCAGACGGTCTGCCTTGCGGCGAACGCCAAGACGGCTGACAAGCTCGCCGCCACCCTTGGTGTCCACCTGCGGCTTTAAGATCAGCACCCGCATACCCTGTTCTTCATAATTATGCGCCACCTGCATCAATGCGGTGCTCTTGCCGCTGTTCATAGCGCCGTAGCGAAAATACAATTTTGCCATGCACTCACTCCTGATTCCGCAGGCGGTAGCCAAGACTCATCAGGCTGTCGCCCAGATGGACGTTTTCTACCACGACATCCGGGTACGGCACTGACAGGTCGTAATGCGAAAAATTCCAAAAGCCTTCAATGCCCAGCTCCACCAGGCGTCCGCTTACCTGTTGTGCACCGTCACGGGGGACACACAGCACGGCGACTTGCGGTTTATGCTCGGCGCAAAACGTCTCCAGCTCATCAATATGTCGGATACGGATGCCGTTGATCTCCCTGCCGACCTCGCTCTCTGCCAGGTCAAAAGCGGCAATCAGCTTATAGCCGTTGGTATCCGTCGTAATAAAGCGGCTGACAGCCTTGCCCAGACGGCCGCAGCCGATCAGGATCGTGGGCAAAAGCTCACCGCTGCCGAACAGCAGCGTTTCAAGGATGGCAAGCAGCTTGTCGACCGAATAGCCGATGCCCTGACGGCCGTCGACGTCGCCGATGCAATTAAAATCCTGCCGCACCTGGCTGGCAGTTGTACCCATCTGCTCTGCAAGCTCGCGCGATGAAATGCTTGTGATGCCCGCCTGCTTCAGCGAACGCAGGTAGCGGTAGTATTTCGGCAGACGCTTGATCACCGGAAGCGATGCCTTTTGCGGATTGTTCATTGGTAAATTCTCCCTTCTGCCATAATGCACGGCAGCAGCCACCCTTATGCCACCGGACTGTTGCCGTGCGGACAGTATTCTCTATCAGACTCTGACCAAACCCAATTACTATAAAGTATACAGCACCCTGCGGCAATGTCAAACAAATATCCGGTAAATTTGCAATAATTTTGTTTTTGGATCGATTTACGGTCGCAAAACCACGGGCAGAAAGACACCAAATTCACATGCGGTTTATTTGCCATTTGCCGCCCTGCGTGGTACAATAAAAGAATCGAAAACTGTACTTTTATGGACGTACGAAACGCGGGGAATCTGTTAACATGGCAAAAAAGAAACGCAAAACCACTCAACGACGCACCTCTGCACGGCGCAAACGTGCGCAGCAGCGCCTGCCGGCAGGGCTGAGCACACTGTTTGTCGGGCTGCTGATGCTTGTACTCGCCTTTATTGAGGGCGACTCTGTCTGGAAGAGCATGCACAATGTGCTGTTCGGCATTTTTGGCTGCGGCAGCTTTGTACTTGGCGCAGCCGTGTGCTACCTTGCAGTGATGTATACCCGCGGACGTGACCTGCTGCCGCGCATCCTCAAGCTTGTGCTCGGACTTACCATTGCCTGCGGCACCGTGATCGTGTTTTCAGACATTGACCCGCAGGGCATGAGCGGCTACCGCATGCTGGCAGCCTGCTACCAAAACGGCTGTGAGGCGTGGCTTTCGGGCGGGGCGTTGGGCGCAGTGCTGGGCGGCAATCTGCTGCTGCTGTGCGGCAGACCTGCCGCAAACCTGATTATGGCGGTGCTGCTGGTATGTGTGTGCATGTATATCTTTGACGTCACACCCGCCGAGGTTTGGCAGTGGCTGTGCGGTGTGGGCGGCACGGTACATCAGAAAGGCGCAGCCGTGCACGAAAAAAACGCTGCACGCCGCGCAGAGCGCCTTGCCGAGCGGCAGGCACGCCGTGATGAATACGAGTACTACGACGGATACACCGGCGAGGACGAGTCGGAGCGAAACGATGAAGAGGACGCACAGCCCTTTCGGCTGGAGATGCCGGATTGGATGCACGGTGTGCTGAGCTGGGGGCACAAGGTCACACAGGAGATGGACGCCGAGCAGCAGGACACGCCGTCTGCATTGGCGGACATCACACCCGCCGAGCAGACGGCACAGACCCCGAAAATCACGCCTGTGCGTGTAGGCGTTGCACGCCCGCGGGCCGCATTTGACATCGACCTGGGACCGGACCATACCACGATCACCGATGGCGGCAGCGAACCCATCGAGCCGGTGATCATCGGGCCGGGAGGCACCTTTGGTGCGGACCCGCTGAGCCGTGCCGCCGCACCCCGTGCAACGATACAGCCCGTTGTGCCGGATGCCGTCGAGACGGACGCAGCCGACTTTTTTGTGGATCAGCCTGCACAGCAGGCAGATACAGCCGCCGCTGCCGGGCAGACGGCGGAGGATGAGCCTGCCTTTAAGCAGTCACCTGCGACGCCCCCTGCACAGGAGCCATACACCGAGCCGAGCCCGGTCGTTATGCCGTTTATGCCGCTTGCACCGGTGCAGCAGCCTGTACAGGCCGCCGCACCCATTATGGCGGACAACGTAATGGCGATGCGCACCGCCCCGGATGAGGACGGCTGGATCAGCATTACAAGCGAGCCTGTGCCGGAAAAGGACATCACCACCCTTGCTGCCGAGGCTATGGAAAAGCCTGCCGTGTCCGAGCAGGCAGCTGCCAGCGCCCCTGCCGAGGAGCCCGAAGTCGAAGATACCTACCAGTACAAATACCCGCCCATCGAGCTGTTTGAGCGTGCACCCGAAGAGAGCGACGCCGGCGTGCAGGACGAGCTGAAAAACAATGCGCAAAAGCTTGTTGATACGCTGGAAAGCTTTGGCGTGCACACCCGTGTGCTGGACATCTCACGCGGACCGTCCGTCACACGGTACGAGGTGCAGCCCATGGCGGGCGTCAAAATCAGCCGCATCACCTCACTGGCGGATGACATTGCCTTGAACCTTGCCGTCGCAGACGTGCGTATGGAGGCGCCCATCCCCGGCAAGCCTGCTGTCGGTATCGAGGTGCCCAACCACAAAAAGACCCCCGTGTACATCCGCAGTGTATTTGAGAGCCAGAGCTTTTTGCACATGACCTCGCCGCTGGGCATCGCACTGGGCAAGGACATTGCAGGTGTGGCGCAGGTTGCCGACCTTTGCAAAATGCCCCACCTGCTGATCGCCGGCAGCACCGGCAGCGGTAAATCCGTGTGCGTCAACAGCATTATCATGAGCCTGCTGTTCCGCTCGAGCCCGGAGGATGTAAAGCTGCTGCTCATCGACCCGAAGGTCGTTGAACTGGCCGAGTACAACGGCATCCCGCATTTGTTGATGCCCGTTGTCACCGAGCCGCGCAAGGCTGCCGGTGCGCTGGGCTCTGCCGTGCAGGAGATGGAGCGCCGCTACCACCTGTTTGCCGAAAACAATGTGCGTGACATCAAGAGCTACAACAAGCTGGCGGCGGAGAGCCCCCTGCTTGAAAAGATGCCGTACATCGCCATTATCATCGACGAGCTGGCCGATTTGATGATGGTGGTGGGCAAGGACGTGGAGGACTCGATCTGTCGTATCGCACAAAAGGCACGTGCCGCCGGCATGCACCTGATCGTTGCAACGCAGCGCCCCAGCGTAGACGTCATCACGGGTCTGATCAAGGCAAATATCCCGAGTCGCATCGCTTTTGCGGTCTCCAGCCAGGTGGACAGCCGCACCATTTTGGACGGTGCCGGTGCCGAAAAGCTGCTTGGCATGGGCGACATGCTGTTTATGCCTGTGGGCGCACCCAAACCCACCCGTATCCAGGGCACATTTGTGCGTGATGAAGAGATCAGCCGTGTGCTGGACTTTATCAAGTCCAGCGCTACGGTGCAATACGACGAGGCCATGATCGAGGCCATGGAAAAACACGCTATACAGGACGGCAAAAAGGGCGGCAGCAGCACGGATGATGACGCAGGCTCAGACACCGACCCGATGTTCAAGCAGGCGGTGGAAGTGGTCATCGATGCAGGTCAGGCATCGACCAGCCTGCTGCAGCGCCGCTGTAAGCTGGGCTATGCACGTGCCGCCCGCATTATGGACGAGATGGAACAAAAGGGCGTGATCGGCCCTTACGAGGGCTCAAAGCCCCGTGCCGTGCTGATGAGCCGCCAGCAGTGGCTGGAGCAGCAGATCAACCAGCCGGACAATTGACGAGAGGAGAACCCGATGGATCAGACTTTTAATGCGCCGGTCTACACCGAATTTTTACCCATCAGCCGCGCGGACATGGAAGCCCGCGGCTGGGACCAGCTGGACTTTGTGGTGGTGGGCGGCGACGCCTACGTAGACCACCCGAGCTTTGGCACCGCCATCATCAGCCGCCTGCTGGAAGCTGAGGGCTACAAAATCGGCGTCCTGGCACAGCCGCGCTACACCGACTGCGAGGACTTTAAGCGCTTTGGCAAGCCGAAATACGGCTTTTTTATCGGCGGCGGCAACGTAGACAGCATGGTCAGCCACTACTCGGTCGCAAAAATCCCGCGTGCCGAGGACGAGTACTCACCGGGCGGCAAGGGCGGCGCACGCCCGGACCGCAGTGCCACGGTGTATACACGCCTTGCAAAGCAGGCATATCCGGACCTGCCCGTTATCCTGGGCGGTCTGGAGGCATCGCTGCGGCGGTTTGCGCACTACGACTACTGGCTTGACACCGTGCTGCCCAGCATCGCCGAGGACTCTGGTGCCGACATCATCAGCTTTGGCATGGGCGAGCACCAAACTGTTGCCATTGCACGTCGCCTGGCGGCCGGCGAGCCTGTGCAGAGCATCACGGACGTGGACGGCACGTGCTACCTGACAGACTTTGATCACCTGCCCGCAAAATACATCGAGTGCGCAGGCTACAAAAAGGTAGCCGCCGACAAGGTCGCCTACGCAAAGGCGTGCCGCATCCAAATGGACAATCAGGATGTCGTGAGCGGACAGATCATTGTGCAAAAGCAAAGCGAAAAGTACCTGGTGCAGAATATCCCCGCAAAACCCCTGGTGCGCGGGGAGCTGGACAAGGTTTACGCCCTGCCCTACACACGCCGCTACCACCCCGTATACGAGAGTATGGGCGGCGTGCCTGCCATCCGTGAGGTGCAGTTTTCCATCATACAAAACCGCGGCTGCTTCGGCGGGTGCAATTTCTGCGCCATACAGCTCCACCAGGGACGCCGTGTGACCAGCCGCAGCTGTGAGAGCATCGTGCAGGAGGCCGAGCGCATGACGCATGAGCCGGACTTCAAGGGCTACATCCACGACATCGGCGGGCCGACCGCAAATTTCCGCTTTCCATCCTGCGGCGAGCAGATGCGCCGCGGCATGTGCGGCGGCGGCAAGCACTGCCTGGCGCCCACCACATGCTCCCATGTGATCGTAGACCACAGCGATTACCTGAAGATCCTGCGCCAGGTGCGTGAGTTGCCCGGCGTAAAAAAGGTGTTTATCCGCAGCGGCATCCGCTTTGACTACCTTATGGCAGACCCCGACGACACCTTTTTTAAGGAGCTGGTGGAGTACCATGTTTCCGGTCAGCTGAAGGTTGCACCGGAGCATTGCGCCCCCAACACGCTGGCGTACATGGGCAAGCCGCCCATCGAGACCTTTAACCGCTTTAAGGATAAATTCTACGAGCTGAGCAAAAAAGCCGGCAAAAAGCAGTATCTGGTGCCTTACCTGATGTCCAGTCACCCGGGCAGCACCCTGAAGGATGCCGTCTACCTTGCCGAATACCTGTACAAAAACCATATGCGACCGGAGCAGGTGCAGGACTTTTACCCTACACCGGGCACGGTAAGCACCTGCATGTTTTACACCGGGCTTGACCCGTACACGCTGAAGCCTGTCTTTGTGGAAAAGACCGCGGAGGGCAAGGCACTGCAGCGCGCTCTGCTGCAATATTACGAGCCTCGCAATGCCGAAAAGGTCATCAAGGCACTGCGGCTGACGCACCGTGAGGACCTGATCCCGCTTTTGGTGCCCGTAGAGGGACGGCGTGCCGTGCAGCGCACTGCGCAAAAGACTGCGCCGCAGGTAACCATCCATCAGGACGGCACCTATACGGTGCACCACGACAGCAAGGGCGGCAAAAACAGCCGCACGGCGCAGGCAGGCGGACGTACCCCCAGCCCCGGTGCCCGCTTTGCACCGCACACAGCACCGGCGCACAAGACCAAAAATACACAGCAGAAAGAGAGCACAACGTGGAAGGCTTCAAGAAAGAAAAAGTAAACCATATTTTGCGCCGCATTGCCGCGCTTGCCCTTGCCGCCGCCCTGGCGCTCGGGCTTGCGGCATGCGATGCCGGTGCATCGACGCCGGGCGACGCTGCACAGACCCCTGCCGCAAGCCAGACACAGGCAGACGCCGCTTTTACGATGCATTTTATCGACGTTGGGCAGGCGCTGAGTGTGCTGGTCGAATGCGACGGGCAATACATGCTGTACGACGGCGGTAACGTGGATGACGGCAGCCTTGTGGTGTCTTACCTGCAAAAGCAGGGTGTCGAACAGCTGGAGTACGTGTTCTGCTCGCATGCGCACGAGGACCACGTGGGCGGGCTTGCCGCCGTGCTGGCCTACTTCCCGGCGAACCACGTCTACAGCCCTGTGACGCAGGCCGGCAGCACCTGCTTCAAGAACTTTGTCAAGTACACGCAGCAGCAGGGTTTACAGGTCGAGGTGCCTGCCGTTGGCACTGCCTGGCAGCTTGGCGGCGCCGCCGTGCAGCTGCTGGGGCCTGTGGCGCAGTACGACGACCCCAACAATACATCGCTTGTTCTTCGCATCGACTACGGCTCCACCAGCTTTTTGCTGACAGGCGATATGGAGACGACCGCCGAGCGTGACCTTGTAAGCAGCGGTGCAAACCTGAAGGCGGATGTGCTTCAGGTCGGGCATCACGGCTCGAGCACAAGCACGAGCTATGTATTTTTGAATGCTGTCCTGCCGGAGATCGGTGTGATCTCGTGCGGAGTGAACAACTCTTACGGGCACCCGCACGAGGAGACCCTGAGCATCCTGCGCGATGCCGGTGTCGATTTGTACCGCACCGATTTGCTGGGCACGATCACCATTGCAAGCGATGGGCAAAACTATACCATCGGCAGCGAGCACTACGCCACCGACCAGCAGCTGAACCCTACTTTGCCTGCAAGCTCAACTGCACAGCAGGGCTATATCGGCAACGTCAACAGCAAAAAGTTCCACCTGCCCACCTGCGCAAACCTGCCTGCAGAAAAAAATCAGATCCTGTTTTCCAACTACGACGAGGCGGTAGCGGCAGGCTATACGCCCTGCTCATCGTGCATCAAATAACCAAACAGACAAAGACGAAAAGCGCCCATGCGGTTTTTTCTGCATGGGCGCTTTTTTGTCGGGAGGCTTGCACATAAATTTGCAATCTTTTTGCGTTTTGGGGGTTGCATTCCGGTCGTAAATCGTGTATACTTTATCCCGCACGAAAACGCAAACAAATTGCAGTTTCGTATTTCAAACAACCTACCGTTCTTTTTAAGGAGATTTCCATGGAGCTGCTCTTGGATGTTCTGGGCGAGTCGCTGGTCGATACCGCCAAAATGCTGCCCTTTTTGTTCCTGGCCTATTTGTTTATTGAATACGTCGAGCACCGCCACGGCGAGCGCATTGAAAAGCTGCTTGCAGACGGCGGACACTGGGGCGCCTTGCCCGGTGCGCTGCTGGGCTGTGTGCCGCAGTGCGGCTTTTCTGCCATTGCCTCCAACTTTTATGCGTCACGGGTGATCTCGCTGGGTACGCTGATGGCGGTTTTTCTTGCCACAAGCGATGAGGCGATCCCGCTGCTGGTCTCCATGCCTGCCTACTGGGATAAACTTGTGCTGCTGATGGCGATCAAGGTCGTGTACGCTATTGCTGTCGGTCTGGTGCTGGATTTTGTCCTGCGGGGGGTGCTGCCACGTGCCCTGCGCGGCGGCTACAGCGGCAGCGCAGACGAGGTCGACTGCCATGAGACGCATGACGATGACGAGGGCAAGCCCCGCCCCATCTGGCAGGCGGCGCTGCGCCACACGCTCGAGATTTTTGTGTTTATCTTTGCCTTCAGCGTAGTGTTCGGTCTGATTGTGGAGGGCGTGGGCGAGGATGTCTTTGCGGATGTGCTCGGTCACATGGGCTTTTTCCAGCCGGTGGTCGCCGCATTGGTGGGGCTGATCCCCAACTGTGCCGCAAGTGTACTGCTGACACAGCTGTATGTCGAGGGCGCGCTGCGTTTTTCCAGCCTGGTCGCCGGGCTTTGCACCGGCGCAGGCGTAGGGCTTGCTGTGCTGTGGCGTGCTAACCCCTCGTGGAAGCAAAACCTGTTTATTACCCTGCTGACCTGGGCAGCAGGTGCCGCTGTCGGCGTCGGGATGCAACTCGTTGTTGCGTTTGTTTGATTTTTAACCATAAAGTAAAGGCGTCCGCCGCCCTTATCGGACTGGCAGACGCCTTTTTTACACTATGATTTTATTCGTCGCCTTCGGTTTCCTCGTCATCCTCTTCCTCGTCGTCATCGTCTGATTTCGGCTTGTAGAAGATACCGCTGAGGAAGGTGCTTACAAAGTACAGCAGCACCATCGGGACAGCGACCATGCACTGCGAGACGATATCCGGCGGGGTGACCACGGCTGCAATAAAGAAGATGAGCACGATACAAATACCGCGTCCCTGCTTCATCAGCTCCGGGCTCAGGATGCCCATCTTGGACAGGATGATCGTGATCAGCGGCATCTCAAACACGCAGCCGAAAATGACAAACATCGTCAGGCAAAGGCTGACATAGCTCTCAATGCTGGTGTATGTCCTGATATACTCTGCACCTTCAATGCCCGTGCTCAAAAAGCGGAGCATAAAAGGCATCATCAGCTTATAGGCGAATATTACACCCACACAGAACAGGGCAACGCCCAGCAGAATAACGAGCTTCAAAAAAAAGGTCTCGCTCTTTTTTAGGCCGGGCCTTGCAAATGCATACACCTGATACAGGATCACCGGGATGGTAACGACGAACGCTGCCAGCAGCGACACACGGAAGTACTGCAGCAGCTTTTCCTGCGGGGCGACCGTCATGAACTCGTAGTAGTCCATGCCCATGTCGGTCAGTAGATCCAGAAAGAAATCTGCACGCCAGAGGGTAAGCACGACGGCGACCACAAACACCACTGCGCAGATGATCAGCCTGTTCCGCAACTCCTTCAGGTGACCGGTCAGCGTCATGCTGCCGTCGTCCGTCATTACCTCGGCTTGCTTTTTGCGCTTATTGTTTGTAGCCACAATTACTCCTCGTTGTCCTCGTCATCCGTCTCGGTCTTCTTGGCCTTTGCTTTTTTGGGCTCGTCCTCGTCCGACTCCTCGGTTTCCTCCATGCCCTTCTTAAAGCTACTCATGGTCTTGCCAAACATCTTGCCCAGCTTCGGCAGATTTTTGGGTCCAAAGATCAACAGTGCAACGACCAGAATGATCAGCAATTCGTTTGTACCAATACGCATAATAAAATCTCCTTTTTACATAGCACATCGGGCGATGTGCAAATTTACACGCTTTATCCTATCAAAACAGGAACATCCGCAAAATACCCAGCAGAGCAAATGCCGCAATAGCAATTATGATCAGCTCGTTCGTACCAATACGCATTCAAAAGCACACCTTCCCCCCTGCTTTTTGCAGCACCGATTCCTCCTGCACGACTCGCATCATGCCTTTGCCTGATCCTGCGCGGGCTGCTCAGCTGCGGGCTCTGCAGTCACGGCGGGTTGTGCCGGTTCTTCTGCCGCAGCCTCGGCGGGGGCTGCCGGCTCGGCTGCCGCCTCGGTCGATTCCTCCGGCAGCTCCTCTACCTCTTCCAGCTCAGCGACCTGCTCCGCCTGTTCAGCCTTTGCGGCTTCCTCTTTGCTGGTCTTGCCGATGCCGGTAAAGCTCTTGGTCACATCCTTGACGCTGTTGTCGATATCCTTTTTGATATCCGTCAGCGGAGCGACTGCTTCCTTCAGCGGAGCCTGGATCTCGTTCAGCGGCTCAACCACGTTCTTCTGGATCTCCTCAGACGCAGCACCGGTGTACTTTTTCAGCTCACGAAGCATCTTGCCGAGTTTTTTTGCATAAACCGGCAGCTGATCCGGACCGATGAACACAAATGCCACGACCACGATGACCACGATTTCCCAAAAACCAATCTTCATATCGTATCGATTCCTTTCCTGCGCCGACTGTCACCCGACACGGTTTCCTCCCGCAGAGGGTCTTGACACCTGCGGACCACAAGGTACACAGCGCTTTGCGCTCTGTTGCCATACATATACCGAAAAGTGGTGAATGCGAAATGAATTTATTATGAATTTTTTGTGAAGCAGTAGGCAAACAAGCGCATTTTATAAACAGGACTTAATTTTTGATATTTATTTTACAATTCGGATTATCCATGTCAGCAAATTCGGGCACCGTTTTTGTACAGGAATTTGTTTTACATCTCAGCACAGCTGTGCTATACTTTACTTAATATATTACTTTTACAGGAAAGGCAGCTGTCACCCGATGAAGAAAACCGACCTCACCTACCGCACCTACGTACAGATTTTGAAGGAGGAGCTTGTGCCTGCCATGGGCTGCACCGAGCCGATCGCACTGGCATATGCGGCCGCCAAGGCACGCGAAGTGCTTGGCAGCCTGCCGGACTCTGTCCTGCTCAAGGTAAGTGGCAGCATCATCAAAAATGTAAAAAGCGTTATCGTGCCCAATACCGGACACCTTAAGGGTATGGAGGCCGCCGCTGCGGCAGGCATCATTGCCGGCTGTGCCGATAAGGAGCTGGAGGTCATCTCCGATGTGAGCGCCGACGAGCAGGAGGACATCCGCAGCTACTTACAGCGTGTCCATATCGAGATCGAGCATATCGAGCAGGGGCATGTATTTGACATCATCGTCATCGAGCAAAAGGGCGGGCACAGCGCCATGGTGCGCATCGCCGACTTCCACACCAACATCTGCCATATCGAAAAGGACGGCGAGGTACTGTTTGACAAGCCCCTGCTGGACGAGCGCAGCATGAGCGGTGCACGTGCTGACCGCTCGCTGCTGAACATGAAGGACATCTGGGACTTCTCGCAGACGGTGGACCTTGCAGACGTAGCGGATCTGCTGGAGCGCCAGATCCGCTACAACAACGCCATTGCCGAGGAAGGTCTGATGGGCGATTACGGTGCCAATATCGGGCAGGTGCTGCTTTCCACCTACGGCGGCAAAGACGTGTCGGTACGTGCCAAGGCAAAGGCCGCAGCCGGCTCGGATGCCCGCATGAACGGCTGCGAGCTGCCCGTCATCATCAACTCCGGCAGCGGCAACCAGGGCATCACCTGCTCTGTTCCGCTGGTTGAATATGCCAAAGAGCTGCACAGCGGCAAAGAAAAGCTCTACCGTGCCCTTGTCATCTCTAACCTTGTGGCAATCCACGAAAAGACCGGCATCGGCACGCTGTCTGCCTACTGCGGTGCGGTAAGTGCCGGTGCAGGTGCGGGCGCAGGCATCGCATACCTGTGCGGTGACGGCTACGACGCCATCATCCACACCGTGGTCAACGCCCTTGCCATCGTCTCCGGCATCGTGTGCGACGGCGCCAAGGCCTCGTGTGCCGCAAAAATCGCCTCCTCGGTGGATGCGGCGCTGATGGGCTACAACATGTACAAGTGCAACCAGGAGTTCAAGGGCGGCGACGGCATTGTGATGCACGATATCGAGACCACCATCAAGGGCATCGGCCGCCTTGGCAAGGACGGCATGAAGGAGACCAACAACGAGATCATCCGCTTAATGATCGAGTGACCACAACCGCTTGCTCCTGCCCTAAAAATAAATACAGTAAAGCCCCATACAGCACATATCAAACTGTATGGGGCTTTGTCTCTGCGCAGGGTGATTTTTGTTTACCGCAGGTACCAAAAAGCCGGAAGCATCAAAAAAACTGAGAACGTCAGCTTGGCGTTCTCAGAAAATTACCACGGAATCTACAGCAAAGCAGCTCCGCCGGTCACGGCTGCCGAACGAAGTGAGACTGATGGGTATTCGGCGTTACAGCAGCGGGATGCCGGCCTCACGGCAGGCTGTGCGGGTGGCGTCGTCCCAGACGCTTGCCTGCACCTCGCCAATGTGCGCACTGCCCAGCAGCAGCATGCACAGGCGGCTTTGACCGATGCCGCCGCCGATGGTATACGGCAGCTCACCGGCAAGCACTGCCTTGTGGAACGGCAGCGCACGGCGGTCATCACAGCCAGCCTGCGTGAGCTGGCGATCCATGCTTTCCGGGCTGACACGGATGCCCATGCTGCTCAGCTCGTAGCTGCACTGCAGCGGCTCGTTCCAGAACAGCAGGTCGCCGTTCAAATCCCAGTCGTCATAGTCCGGTGCGCGTCCGTCGTGCGGCTTGCCGCTTTTAAGCGGCGCACCGATCTTCATCAAAAAGGTGGTGCCGTTCTCCTTGACAAAGGCATTCTCACGCTCTTTCGGGCTCAGGGTGGGGTACTTATCCTCCAGCTCCTGTGTGGTGATAAACGTCACATTGGGGGTGTGCAGCGGCAGATCCTGCAGCTGCGGAAACATGGCGTGAAGGTTCATCTCCGTTGCGCACACAGCCGACACGATCGAGCGTACAACGCTCTTCAGGTAGGCGTCGTTGCGGTCCTCTACGGTGATCACCTTTTCCCAGTCCCACTGATCCACGTATACCGAGTGCAGGTTGTCCAGCTCCTCATCACGGCGGATCGCATTCATGTCACAATACAGGCCCTTGCCCACACGGAAACCGTAGTCCTTCAGCGCCTTACGCTTCCATTTTGCCAGCGACTGCACCACCTGTGCCTCGGTGCCGGTGTCCTTGATGCCGAACGTGACCTTGCGCTCAACGCCGTTCAGGTCATCGTTCAGGCCTGTGGACGCCTCCAGAAACAGCGGTGCGGACACACGGGTCAGGTGCAGTGTGGCGCACAGTGTGTCTGCAAACAGGCGCTTGACCGTACCGATCGCACGCTGTGTGTCGTACAGGTTCAGCGCCGGCTGATAGCTTGCCGGTATTGTGATCTTGCTCATTTTGTATTACCCCTCTTTTGTTATTTCAACGCCCCCACAGGCGTTCCAGCTTTATTGATCAGGCGCCAAGGCGTGCTTCCAGACGGGTGCGGATCGCCTTGATAAATCCAAGGCTGTCCACAGCCGTCGGGGTGATGCCCTCTGCCAGGCTGCACAGATCCTTTGTCATAATGCCGTCTGCCAGCGTTTGCAGGCTTGCCTGCTCCAGTGCCTCGCCAAAACCGACCAGCTCCTGCAGGCCGTCCAGCTCGCCGCGCTTTTTCAGCGCACCGGACCATGCAAAAATTGTTGCCATGGGGTTTGTGGATGTGCTTTCGCCCTTCAGGTACTTATAGTAGTGGCGGGTAACAGTACCGTGTGCAGCCTCGTACTCGTACTTGCCGTCCGGGCTGACCAGCACGCTGGTCATCATTGCCAGCGAGCCGAAGGCGGTCGAGACCATGTCGCTCATCACATCGCCGTCATAGTTTTTGCACGCCCACACAAAGCCGCCCTCGCTGCGGATGACACGGGCGATAATATCGTCGATCAGGCTGTAAAAATAGGTGATGCCCGCCTGCTCAAACCTTGCCTTGTACTCGGTGTCGTACACCTGCTGGAAGATATCCTTGAACCTGTGGTCGTACTTTTTGGAGATGGTGTCCTTAGCGCCGAACCACAGATCCTGCTTTGTATCCAGCGCATAGTTAAAGCAGCTGCGTGCAAAGCTGTAAATCGAGTCGTCCTTGTTGTGCATACCCTGCAGCACACCGGGTCCCTTAAAATCAAAGATATCGGCACGCTGCTCGGTACCGTCCTGTGCGGTAAACACCAGCTCTGCCTTGCCTGCGCCCTCGATGCGAAACTCAGTACACTTATACACATCGCCGTATGCGTGGCGTGCGATCGTGATCGGCTTCTTCCAGTTTTTGACCACGGGCTTGATGCTGTCGATCATGATCGGTGCACGGAACACCGTGCCGTCCAGCACCGCACGGATGGTTCCGTTCGGGCTCTTCCACATCTCGTGCAGCTTGTACTCATCCATGCGCTGTGCGTTGGGCGTAATGGTGGCACACTTGACGGACACGCCGTATTTTTTGTTTGCCTCTGCCGCATCCAATGTGACCTTGTCGCCGGTGGCGTCACGGTTGGGCAGACCCAGGTCGTAGTACTCCGTTTTAAGCTCCACGAACGGCAAAATCAGCTCATCCTTGATCATTTTCCACAAGACACGGGTCATCTCGTCGCCGTCCATCTCGACAAGAGGCGTGGTCATTTTGATTTTTTCCATGATAAATCCCCTCTCCTTTATTGTACTTTCTATTTACCGGCACACCAAAAGCGGATGCCCGCTCTGACGTGCATGGTCACTTGCGGTAGGCATCTGCCAGCTTTTCCAGCGCCGGCAGACTGCGGCGCACCTTTTCGGTATCAATGCAATAGGCAAAGCGCACATAGCCCTTGACGCCAAAGGTGTCGCTGGGCACCAGCAGCAGGTCAAATTCACGCGCCTTCATGCAGAAGGCATTGGCATCCTCCTCCAATGCCTTCGGGAAGATATAAAATGTGCCGCCGGGACGCTGCACCTCAAAGCCAAGCTCCTTCAGCTTGTCGTACAGCAGGTTCATGTTCGTCTCGTAAACCGACAGCTCACTGGTAACATCCTGACATCTGCGCACGGCATGCTGGATGATGCTGGGCGGGCAATTGTGTCCGATAAAGCGTGAAATCTGGGTCATCACGTCCACCAGCACCTCCTCGCCGTCGCACCCGGGGCACACCGCAGCGTAGCCAAGGCGCTCGCCGGGCAGGCTCAGGCTCTTGGAGTACGAAAAGCACGTGATCGTATGCGCATAAAATGCCGCAGGGTACGGCACCTTTTTGCCGTCAAAGACGATATCACGGTAAGGCTCGTCACTTACCAGGTAGATCGTGTGACCGTATTCTTTGCTCTTTGCCGCAAGCAGCGCTGCCATGCCGCTGAGTGCCTGCTCCGAGTAGACCACACCCGTGGGGTTGTTCGGCGTATTGATCAGCACGCACGCCACCTGCGGGGTAAGCATCTGCTCAAACGCGTCCAGATTCGGCTGGAAGGTCGGCGGGTTTGGCGGTACAACACGCAGCACCGCACCCGTACCTGCCACATAAGGGCCATACTCTGCAAAGTAGGGCGCAAACGTCAGCACCTCATCGCCCGGCTTTGTCACAGCACGGATCGCATGTGCAATTGCGCCCGCAGCACCCGTTGTGGGGAAGATGTGCCTCTGCTCGTACGGCAGACCGTAGGTCTTTGCAAGGTGCGCCGCCACATCCGTGCGGTATGCGGGGTCACCCTGGCTGGGGCAGTAGCCGTGCAGCGACAGCGGCTCCTCTTGCGCCAGCAGCTGCTGCATCGCCGCTGTAAACTGCGGCGGGCAGGGTACGCTGGGGTTGCCAAGTGAGTAATCAAATACATTTTCGTAACCGATCTGTGCGGCACGCTGTTTGCCGTACATAAAGGTCTCGCGGATGACGCTCTTTTTGCCAAGCATCGCGCAGTAGGTCTCGTTCAGCATAATACTCCCCCATGTCTATTGTTTATGTGAAGCCGGCGTATAGCTTTGCTCTACCTTGATGATACAGCTGTACGCAGCATTCTGCGCCTTGATAAAGCGCTCCAGCTCAAACAAAAGCCCCACGGTGTCACCCTTATAGCCGGCAGGCAGCACCAGATCAAACAGCACGTTGGTATGGGTCTTGCCCGGCACGATGCGTAAATCGTGCAGCGACAGGCTTGCGTCCAGCTGGTGCAGCTTGTCCGTCAGGGCACTGCGCAGTGCGCCCACCGCTGCATCCGAGGTAACGATCGGGTCGTAGTGGATGGTGACCATGAGCCCCTCATCCCTCAAAAAATCGCACTCGATGGTGTCGATCAGGTCGTGTGCATCCAAGGGGGCACGCTCGGCGGGCAGCTCAACGTGCAGTGAAGCAAACCGGTGTCCGGGCCCGTAGTCGTGCACCATAAGGTCGTGCATGCCCAGAACGCCGGGGTAGCCAAGCACCTTTTGCTCAATGCGATCCACCAGGTCCTCGCTGGGGCTCTCGCCCAGCAGCGGGCTGAGCGTGTCATTCACAAGCCCCCAGCCTGAGATCAGGATAAACACTGCCACGCCCACGCCCATCAGCCCGTCCAGCACATCCCAGCCGGTCAGGCTGCACAGGATATTGGACACCAGCACCGCACCAGTGCTCAGCACATCGTTACGGCTGTCGGCTGCGGCTGCGACCAGCGTCTCGGACGAGATGATGCGCCCGATGGTGCTGTTAAAGGTGCTCAGCCACAGCTTGACCAGGATCGACACCGCCAGCACTGCCACAGTCAGCCAGCTGAATGTCACCTGTGCCGGATGCAGTACCTTGACAGCGGACTCCTTCAGCAGCGAAAACCCGATGCCAAGGATGGTGACGCTGACTGCCAGCCCCGCAAGATATTCGTAACGGGCATGACCAAAGGGATGCTCGGCATCCGGGGCCTTGCTGCCCAGCTTAAAGCCTACCAGGCTCACCACATTAGATGACGCATCGGATAAATTATTCAGTGCGTCCGCCGTGATGGCAATGGAACCGAACAGTGTGCCCACGGCAAACTTGCCCAGACTGAGCAACAGGTTGCACACCATGCCTGCAATGGCTGCCAGTTGCCCGTAAGCAGCGCGGACGGCGGTGCTTTGCACATCATCCGGGTGACGGATAAACAGGCGGATCAGAAGCTGTGTCATAATCGTTCCTCCCGGGCAGCGCTGGAGCCCTGCATACCCTGTCATAGCATATAGTATAGCATTTTACTTTATCGTTTTAAAGTGTCTATGCAAAAGTTTTTCTGTGATGCAAAACCCCGGCAGGGTTTGCGCCCTGCCGGGGTTGATCTTGCAAATTTATGCAGGCTTATGCCTTTTCAGATGGCTTGCTCAAATCCACGCTGCGGATGATCTTGCGCACAGGCAGAATGCTCTTTGCATTCATGGACAGTTCATCCACGCCCATACGCAGGAAGGTCTCGGTCAGGGCGGTATCTGCACCAAGCTCGCCGCAGATACCCACCCAGATACCGTGGCGGTGACCTGCCTCAATGGTCATCTTGATGGCACGTAGCACAGCGGGGTGATGCGCATCAAAGAACGGCTCAAGCTTTGCGTTCTGACGGTCCAGTGCGCAGGTGTACTGCGTCAGGTCGTTTGTGCCAATGGAGAAGAAGTCGCACTCCTCCGCCAGTTCATCGGCGACCAGAACGGCAGCCGGTGTCTCGACCATCGTGCCGACCTCGATATTTTCGCCCATTGCGACACCCTCGGCCTTAAGCTCTGCACGGCACTCCTCCAGGACAGCCTTGGCATCCTGCAGCTCACGCAGGCTTGTGATCATGGGGAACATGATGCTCATATTGCCATAGGCAGACGCACGCAAAAGCGCACGCAGCTGCGTCTTAAAAAAGTCCTTGCGGGTGAGGCAGATGCGAATCGCACGGTAGCCCAGTGCAGGGTTATCCTCGTGGTCAAGCTTCATGTAATCAACGGTCTTGTCTGCACCGATATCACAGGTGCGGACAATGACCTTGCGCGGTGCAAGGCTTTCCACAACCTGCTTGTAGGCCTCAAACTGGTAATCCTCGCCGGGGTAATCCTTGCAGTTCAGGTACACAAACTCGGTGCGGAACAGACCAACGCCGCCGGCATCGTTCTGCTGCACAGCGCCGACATCGCCCATGCCGCCGATGTTGGCGTACACATTGATCGTTTTGCCGTCCAGCGTGGTATTGGGCTTGCCCTTGAGCTCCTGCAGCAGGGCCTGCTTTTTCAGGTCCTCCTGCTGGCGCTTGGTCAGGCTTTCAAGCAGGTCCGGCGTAGGGTCTACGTAGACACATGCATTGTAGCCGTCCACAACTGCCGTCTTGCCGTCCCAGTCGTCCTGGATATCTTTACACTGGATCAGTGCGGGGATGTTCATGCTGCGTGCAAGGATCGCCGTGTGGCTGTTTGAGCTGCCCTCACGGGTAATAAAGCCCAGCAACAGGCTCTTATCCATGCGCACTGTCTCAGACGGTGCAAGATCCTCTGCCACCAGGATGCTTGGCTCGGTGCCCTGCAGCGACTCGTTGTCCACGCCCTGCAAAATATCAAGCATTGCCTGCGCAATATCGATCACATCTGCGCTGCGTGCCTGCAAATACGGGTCGTCCATCGCTGCAAAGACAGCGGCCTGATTATCGCCCGCCGTCTTTACGGCATACTCTGCGCACTTTTTCTGGCCGTTGATGATTTCTTTGATGGCATCCACAAAATCATCGTCGTCCAGCATCATTGCGTGGATATTAAACACCTCTGCAATATCCTCGCCTGCCTCTGCCAGCGCCTTTTCGTACAGGGCTGTCTGCTGCTCGATCGCCTTGCTGCGTGCAGCCTCAAAACGCTCAAGCTCTGCGGCGGTATCTGCCACTGCTGCCGCCGAAATATCCGTGCTCTTCTTTTTGTAAATCTTCAGTTTTCCAATCGCGATCCCGTTCAGGATGCTTCTACCGGTGCCTACCTGCATCATTTTCTCCCTTCATCATCACAAAGCCTTGCTCAACGTCCCTGCAAACATTTTGCCAAAAGTATAAAAGCCCCTGCAGTTCTCCCGCAAGGGCTCCTTTTGGGTCAATACTCAGACGTTCTCAGTCAAGAACTTTTCGATTGCAGCTGCGGCTGCTTCCTCATCTTCACCCTCGACCTTAACGGTGATCGTGTCGCCCTGCTTGACACCCATGCCCATCAAAGCCATCAGCTTGCGCATGTCACAGCTCTTGCCGTTTTTCTCCAGCACAATGGAGCTTGTAAAGGCCTTTGCCGCTTTTACAAGCAAGCCTGCCGGGCGTGCGTGGATGCCGCATGCATCCTTGATTGTGTACTGAAATTCCTTCATATTATTTCTCCTTACTCATCCCTCTGCCCATGCCTCACATTAAACATCGGACGCGGTTTTCCGCCGGGGATTATGTACCTATTATACGCCCTCCACGGGCTTTTTTCACCGTTCTATATTGCTGATTTTTGCCATCTTTTTTTGTTACATTTTAACATATCCATGCATCAAAAAGACAAATATTTCATTTTTTATTCTTTTCCCTCTGCAAAATCTAGGCACATTGCCAACACCTCATCTTGTACCAAAACAACGTATACAAGTTGGTATTTTATCAGTTCATACTTTTTGTCAAAAAAGGTCACCGCAGAGTATGCGGTGACCTTTAACCGGTTTTCAGTTAAGCTTTGCCTGCGGTGTGCTCCACGGTGTCATTTATAGAAGATGTCGACATCGAGATCGCCGTCGTAGCCGCTGACATGTGCGTCGCAGCTGCCCTGCCAGATATTGCAGTCGATTGGGCTGCTGGAGACGCCGTAGTGTGCGTTCCAGATATCATACGAGCGCAGCTTGCTCAGGTCGACACGGTTCTTGAACCACGATGTGGACGCATACACGCCGCCCCTGTAGCCCAGACTCTCTATCTCGTCGCAGAAGGCAACTGCGCAGTCGGTGCGCACCGTCTTGCTCAGGTTATCGGCACGACCGCCATTGTTTTTGGCGCCGGACGACTCGGTGTCAAAATAGACCGCAAAGTCTAAGTCGCGACCGTTCAGCGCCCAGTTGCAGCCCTGTGCCTCCTCGCGCGCTTCCTCCTCGTTGATCGCTTGGCTGAAGAAATACACGCCGATTTTCATGCCTGCCTTGTCTGCACCACTGTAGTGCTCCTCAAACATCGGGTCCTTGACCAGTGTGCCGTTGCCGTAGCCGCGGTAGCCGATACGGATCATCGCAAAGCTTGCGCCCGCATTTTTCAGCTTTTTCCAGTTTACATTCGTCTGGTATTTTGACACATCCACGCCAAACGTCACATTCTCCTGCTTGACGCCGTTGTCATCAAAATAGTACAGCTTACCGTCAATTGCCTGGATGCCCGTCACAGGCTTTGAGGAGTTTTGCTTATAGTAGTACGTTTTTTTGCC
Organism: Oscillospiraceae bacterium; assembly: GCA_963596815.1. Taxonomy (GTDB): domain Bacteria; phylum Bacillota; class Clostridia; order Oscillospirales; family Ruminococcaceae; genus Faecalibacterium. Next base: position 756 of record CAVBNV010000012.1, on the reverse strand, counting down.
GACGGTGCGCCAGCCGGAATAGGTCTGTTTGTCGTCATCGCCAGAGCCGAACAGCCACTCCCACAGCCACATAAAAAAGCCGTTTTCGTCGTCTGTATCAATGCCCTCTTTTTCCGCCTCGGTCATTGCGCCTGCGTCCAGCGCCTCGCGGATCTGCTCCGGTGTCAGCAGCTGCGTATTTTCCGGTAGCAACTGCTGCACGCTGTCCGTGCTGTCTGCAGCCTCTGGTGCGGACAGCGGGTCCTCACGTGCCAGCTCAGCGGTTTCTTCCAGCAGTACCGGGGCTGCAGCCGCACCCTGCTGTGGCGCATCGGTGCCCTGTGCCGCTGCCGGCAGCACGCCAAAGCCGCTTACCGCTACCGTAAGCGCCAGCAAAAAGGCCGCCACCGCCTGTGCTGTACTGCGGTGTGCGCCGGACAATCTGTTTTTTGTTGTATGGCGATCTGACTTAAAATCCTGCTTCATCCTTGCCGCCTTGCCTCCAACGATCAAATTCGGGGTATCTAACACACACGCCATGCGCCTGCCGCACAGACCATAGCGAAATTACTGTTGCAATTCTGTTATATTATACACCAGAATTGCACGTCACGTCAATGACCGCAATTTTCAAAAGCATAGATTTTAGACGTCTGTCCTTGTCGATTTTTGCGCCGCATAAAAGCACACCCCGGTGACAGCTAAAACAGCCGCCCCAGGGTGTGCAGGTTATAAACGATCCGTGCAACGCACGTTGAAAACTACAGCTTCAAGGCA
>CAVBNV010000011.1:0-60852 GCA_963596815.1 Oscillospiraceae bacterium | reverse complement strand
GCAGACGGCATTTGCGGGCAGCTATAAGACGGTAAGGGTGGGGTACTATATCTCCGACGGCTTCCAGGAGGGTGACGGCACACAGGTGCACCGCAGCGGCTACAGCTACGAGTACCTGCAAAAGATCGCCAGCTATACCGGCTGGAGGTACGAGTATGTGGACGGCGACTGGGATGAGCTTTACGACAAGCTGAAAAGCGGCGAGATCGACCTGATGGCAGGCATCTGCTATGCGGACAGCCGCACGCAGGAGGTCGCCTACGCAAGCTGCGAGATGCTCAGCGAGACCTTTTACATCTACAAGGACAGCAACGACACCGACTTGAAGGGCGGCGATTATGCGGCGTACAGCGGCAAAACGATCGGTGTCGTGGATGACGGCAAAATGACCCCCTACCTTGAGCGCTGGATGGCAGAAAACCATGTAAACGCCAAGGTGTCAAAGTTTAACACCCTGGGTGCGCTGGCGTCGTCCTTCAACGACCACCAGGTCGACTGCTTTGTCAGCGCCGACAACATCGTGTCCGGCTACAGCGGCATTTCGCCTGTGGAAATGATCGGCAAGCTGCCGTATTACTTCTGCGTGACAAACGACAGGAGCGACCTTTTGCACGAGCTGGACGCCGCCCTTTCGCTGATCAACGGGCAGGACGCACTGTTTTTGACCGAGCTGCGCAACCGCTACACCGCCGACACTACCATCAGCATCTTTCTTACCAGGCAGGAGCGGCAGTGGCTTGAGCAAAACGACAGTGTGACCGTCGGCTACATGCAGTCCTACATGCCGTACTGCGACACCACCGCAGACGGCACGCCGGGCGGCTTGCTGATCGACGTGATGACCGATCTGTTTGACGCCCTGCCCGGCAGCTACAGCCCGCAGATCCAATATGTGGGCTACAAAAACCAGTCCGAGATGCTTGCGGCGCTGCAAAGCGGCGAGGTGGATCTGGTGTTCCCGGTCAGCGGTGACTTTGCGCATGCCGAGCAGGACGGCTACCAGCAGTCCTCCACGGTGACAAAGGCGGCAGTCGACCTTTTGTACGCCGGCACTTATAGCGAAGATACGCTGAAAATCATAGCGGTCAACAAAAACAACAACCTGCAGTACGAGTACACGTGCAACTATTTTAAGGACGCCGAGCTCGTGTTTTACGACAATGTCGAGGACTGCATCAAGGCTGTGGAAAAAGGCGAGGCAGGCTGTACGCTTGTGGAGGCGCTGCGCGGCGTGGAGTACACCGCCGAAAACAACAACCTGCAATTGATCCCGATGACGGACAGCAGCAGCTTCTGCTTTGGCGTCGCATACGGCAACAGCGACCTGCTGCGTGTTTTGAACCACGGCATCAGCATGCTTGGCGAGGAGTACACCCTGAACCATGCCTACAAATACATGGGTGATATCGTAAGCGAAAATTTACAGGATAAAATCAGGACGTACCTTGAAATCGGCGTTGTGCTGGTCTTTTTGGGCGTGGGCGGCATCTTGCTTGTAAAGTACCGCGATATGATAAAGATGCGCCGGAAGGATGCGCAATACAACCGAACCCTGCAAAAGGCACTGGATGCCGCCGAGCAGGCAAGCCGTGCCAAGACCGAGTTTCTGCTGCGCATGTCGCACGACATCCGCACGCCCATCAACGGCATCATGGGCATGCTGGACATTGCCGATAAAAACGCCGATGACCTTGCAAAGCAGGCGGACTGCCGCGCGAAGATCAGGGCGGCGTCCGACATCCTGCTGGACCTGATCAACGAGGTGCTTGACACAAGCAAGCTGGAGTCGGGCGAGGTAAAGCTGGAGCATGTGCCGTTCAACCTGGTCGATGTGAGCACCGAGGTCTACAACACCATCCAGAAGCAGGCGGCTGACCGTGATATCGAGATCGTGCAGGAGGATTGCAGCGCAGAGTATGCCCACCTGGTGGGCAGCCCGCTGCACCTGAAGCGCCTGATGATGAACATCGTCAGCAACGCCGTCAAGTACAACAAAGACCACGGCAAAATTTACATCACCTGCCGTGAGTTTGATGCCTGCGGCGACAGGGTAAAGCTGCAGTTCAAATGCCGTGACACCGGCATCGGCATGAGCGAGCAGTTTCTGGCGCACATCTTCGAGCCCTTTGCGCAGGAGAACAGCTCTGCAAGGACACGCTACGCCGGCACAGGGCTCGGCATGTCCATCGTAAAAAAGCTGGTGGACAGGATGGGCGGCACCATCACGGTGGAAAGCACAAAGGGCGAGGGCAGCACGTTTGACGTCATATTGCCGTTTGACATTGACCGCACCGCCCCCGCAGCCCGGACGCCTGCGCAGGACACCGCCCCTGCCGACATACAGGGCGTAAAGGTCCTGCTTGCCGAGGACAACGAGCTGAACATGGAGATCGCAAGGTTTCTGCTGGAGGATGCGGGTGCGCAGGTCACCGCAGTGTGGAACGGCAAAGAGGCGCTGGACGCCTACCTTGCAAGCGCCCCGGGCAGCTTTGATGTGGTTTTGATGGACATCATGATGCCCGTCATGGACGGCTACGAGGCGACAAGGGCGATCCGTGCGGCGGCAAGACCCGACGCCAGAACCATCCCCATCATCGCCATGACCGCCAACGCCTTTGTCGAGGACCGACTTGCCTCCCAAAAGGCAGGCATGAACGCCCATATCGCAAAGCCCCTTGACGCAAAGCTTATCGTCAAAACCATAGCCGCCCTCGTGCCCGCCGATAAGCGCAACGTGTAAGAAAAGCAAGCGGGGTATGCGGCGGCCATAAACCCGACTTGCCCCCAGATAATACTGCACAGCAAAAAACAGCATCCGCTTTTTGTGTCAGGTGCTGTTTTTGTTTGCCGTTTGTGATCTTAACTGTTTTTGCATCCCGAATGATGCGGGAGCGGAATTTTGTCGCAAAACACGCCTTGAAAAGTGCGAATTTTGTCGCAAAGAATGCCCTGAAAGCCGCGAATTTTGTCGCAAAGCACGCCCTGAAAGTTGCGAATTTTGTTGCAATGCCGTTGATAATGGGGGTGTGATGTGGTAAGATACAGTTGAAAGCACGGATGAGGAGGGGCGTATATGCTGTACCGAAAGGCGTACGACAAACTAAAAATGTGGAAGCTGCAAAAGGGTCGGACAGCCCTTTGCATTCAAGGCGCGCGACAAATTGGAAAGACCACGGTAGTGCGTGAATTTGGAAATAATGAGTATAAATGCTTTATTGAATTCAACTTCGTCTCCGACATGGATGCAAGAAGCGTGTTCGATGGAAATCTCGATGCGAATACCATTATTGAAGGACTGTCCGCACTGGCGCGGAAACCATTGATCCCGGGCAATACGCTGATTTTATTTGATGAGATACAGGAATGCCCCAATGCCAGAACTGCAATCAAGTTTTTGGTCGAGGATGGGCGGTTTGACTACATTGAGACGGGCTCGCTTTTGGGTGTAAAGAATAAAGCGGTTCGCTCATTGCCGGTTGGTTTTGAAGAATTGTATACCATGTATCCGATGGACTTTGAGGAGTTTATTCTTGCAAACGGAGTCCAGCGTACAACAATTGATACAATGCGAGAGGCATACAATGCAAGGATGCCTGTTTCTGATGTCATTCATACGACGCTGCGAAAACTGTTCTATTCTTATATTATTGTTGGCGGGATGCCGAAAGCGGTTCAGACCTATGTCCAAACACATGATATAGGACGTGTGCTCAGGGAGCAAAACGAGATCCTTGCCTTGTACAGACAAGATATTTCCAAGTATGCGATGGAAAGTGACAGACCCAAAATCAGAGCGATTTTTGATTCGATTCCCTCTCAGTTGAACGAAAAGAACCGACGCTTTACAGTAAGTCAGTTGAAAGCAAGCGCACGTCTTGACCGGTATGAAGATAGCTTTAACTGGTTGGTCGATGCAGGCGTTGCAAACCCTTGCTACAATGTAGTAGAGCCTAAAGCGGCTTTGAAGTTAAACGAAAAACGCAGCTTTTTCAAGTTGTATGCAGGTGACACGGGGCTGCTTTGCGCTCTTTCAATGGACAATATCCAATTCAGTATTTTGCAAGGCGATCTAAGTGTAAATATGGGCAGCATTCTGGAAAACGTGATGTCTCAGATGTTTGTTGCAAATGGTTTCTCGCTGCATTATTTTGACACAAAGAGATATGGCGAGTTGGATTTTGTGATGCAGGAAGGCACGGCGATCGATTTGGTGGAAATCAAGTCCGGCAATGATTACAAGAGACATGCGGCACTTGATAAGGTTTTGGCAGTAGAAGAATGGAAAGCAAAGCAGGCTGTTGTTTTCTGCAAAGATAATGTTCAGGTGGAAGACGGGATTTTATATCTCCCCTGGTATATGGCAATTTTCTTTCGGCAGGAGCAGCTGCCCGAAGGATCGACCTACGAGGTGGATCTAAGCGGACTTTGACCCATGTGCAGTTTTTCAGGGCATATCGTAAAATAAAGATGCCATCGGCACAGGGTGATTTCAGGCAGCAAAAAAGCCCGAAAGCTTTTGCACTTTCGGGCTTTTGTTGATGCAATTGTAAAAATCAGCGCTTGGAGAACTGGGGTGCACGACGTGCAGCCTTCAAGCCGTACTTCTTACGTTCCTTCATACGAGGATCACGGGTCAGGAAGCCAGCCTTCTTCAGGACTGCGCGGTTCTCCTCAGCCTGCAGCAGCAGAGCGCGGGACAGACCGTGGCGGATAGCGCCTGCCTGGCCGGAAACACCGCCGCCTGCAACGCGGACGACGACATCGTACTTGCCCTCCAGGCCCAGCAGGACCAGCGGAGAACGGACGATCAGCTTCAGGGTCTCCAGACCGAAGTAATTGTCGATATCACGATCGTTGATGGTGATCTTACCGGTACCGTTGTAAACACGAACGCGGGCAACGGAATCCTTACGACGACCAGTGCCGTAGAAATAATCTTTGGTTTCGTACATGTTCGATTGCCTCCTTAGAACTCGATCTTCTCGGGCTTCTGAGCAGCATGAGCATGCTCGGCACCCTGGTAGCAGTGCAGACGGGTCATAGCCTTAGCACCGATGGTGTTGGAAGGGATCATGCCCTTGACGGCATAGGTCATGGCCAGGTCGCTGTTCTCAGCCATCAGCTTGCTGTACTGGACCTTCTTCAGGCCACCGATGAACTTGCTGTGGGTGATGTGGAACTTCTGCTCGGCCTTCTTGCCGGTCAGGACAGCCTTGTCGCAGTTGATGACAACAACGAAATCACCGCAGTCCACGTTGGGGGTGTAATCGACCTTCTGCTTGCCGCGCAGCAGCACAGCAGCCTCAGCAGCGACGTGGCCCAGGCTCTTGCCGGCAGCGTCGAGCAGGTACCACTTGCGCTCGACTTCAGCGGGCTTTACGAGAGTAGTGCTCATATCTATTTCCTCCTGATAAGCTTTTTGACGTTTCAGGCGCCTTCACAGCGCGAAAGTTAGTATACAACGCAAAAAGCTGCCTGTCAACAATAATTTTGGTTTTTTTCAATCAAAATTTGCAAAACTCGCAAAATCGCCTTAAATCTTGCAAAAACGCCTGTTTTCTCGTTTCGCACTTTGCGCACCCGCCTGCTGCGATTTTACCCGCACGGCGTCTACATTTTTTTTTGCGGATGTGGTATACTATATAAGACTTTGCCGGCGGCTTGTTTTGCGCCGGCAGGGCAAGAGCAGATTTGATCTGTGTTCAATACAGTACAGCTGCGCTGTGCGCAGTGATCAGGAGTCCGAAATGAGTGAACAGAAAGCGATGCAGCGCCTGTGCGGTCTGATGCGCAAGGCTGTACAGGATTACGAGATGCTTGCCCCCGGCGACCGTGTCATGGTCGGCGTGTCCGGCGGCAAGGACAGTGTGGCGCTTACCATTGCGCTTGCGCAGCTGCGCAAGTACATCGGCTTTGACTACGAGGTCGTGGCGGTCACGCTGGACCCGCAGTTTGACCACCAGCCGATGGATTACACCTCGCTGCAGGCGCTGTTTGCGGCGCACGGCATTGCGTATCAGGTGCGCCGCACCGAGATCGGTCCCGTCGTGTTCGAGTACCGCAAAGAGAAAAACCCCTGTGCGCTGTGCGCCAAGCTGCGCCGTGGTGCGCTGCACACCGCCGCACAGGAGCTTGGGTGCAACAAGGTGGCACTGGGGCATCACCTGGACGATGCGGTCGAGACCTTTTATATGAACCTGTGGCGTGAGGGGCGCATCGGCTGCTTTTCGCCCGTGACGTACCTGTCGCGCCGCGACCTGACGCTGATCCGTCCGATGCTGCTGGCGACCGAGTACGAGGTGCAGTGTGCCGTGCGGGAGGAGCAGCTGCCCATTGTAAAAAGCCGCTGCCCCGCCGACGGCGTTACGGTGCGTGAGCAGACCAAAGAGTTTGTGCGTGAGCGCTGCCGCACCGACCACGCATTCCGTCAAAAAACGCTGCACGCATTGCAGCAAAGCGGCATCGACGGCTGGCGTCCGTGCCACAGCGGGCGTGGCTCGTTTGCGGTGCCGGACGCAATTGTAAAGGAAGCGAACGTAGAATGACTTATCCGTTTGAAAAGCACGTCTGGGCAGAGATCGACCTGGATGCGCTGCGTGCAAATTTCCGCACAGTAAAGCAGCGTGCAGGGCAAATGCCGCTGTGCGCCGTCGTAAAGGCGGACAGCTACGGGCACGGTGCGGTGCAGTGTGCCAAGGTCTTTGCGCAGGAGGGTGCGGCGTGGCTGGCAGTCAGCTGCCTTGCCGAGGCGCTGCAGCTGCGCAGCGCCGGGCTTGCACTGCCGGTTCTGGTTTTGGGGCGTGTCGACCCTGCGTGCGCCGCACAGCTGATGGAAAACAACATCACCGTGGCGTGCTACTCGCTGCAGCAGGCGGCGGCACTGGGCACAGCCGCGGCTGCGGCAGGCGGCACGGTGGACGTGCACTTAAAGGCGGACACCGGCATGGGGCGCATCGGCTTTGCGCTGCGCACTGATTTTGATGCGGCCGTCGCTGCGATGCTGCAGGTGTGTGTGCAGCCCGGGCTGCGTGTGACGGGGCTGTTCCAGCACTTTGCGGTGGCAGACGACACCGCCGCCGCAAGCATCGACTACACCGCACAGCAGCATGCGCTGTTCTGCCGTGCGTACCGGGCACTGGAGGCCGCAGGGCACGCCCCGCAGCTGGTGCACTGCGACAACTCTGCCGGCGTGATGCTGCACCCGGACTGGCCCGCAGCGCTGCCCGCAGGGCGCTGTATGGCACGCCCGGGGATCATCCTGTACGGGTACGACCCCAGCGACGAGGTGCGCTTTGGCACGTTCCGCCCGGTGATGAAGCTGAAAACCGTCGTCAGCATGGTAAAAGAGCTGCAGCCCGGGCAGTCCACAAGCTACGGGCGCCGCTTTGTTGCGCAAAAGCCCACCCGTGTGGCGACACTGTGCAGCGGCTATGCGGACGGCTACCCCCGTCAGCTGAGCTGCGGCAGCGGCGTGGTCGAGATAAACGGCATGCCGTGCCGTGTGCTGGGCAGGGTGTGCATGGACCAGACCATGGTGGATGTGTCCGATGTGCCGAATGTGCAGGCGGGCGACGAGGCGGTTTTGTGGGGCGGTACCGCGGGCGACAGCGCCGAGGACATTGCCCGCAAGACCGGCACGATCTCTTACGAGGTGCTGTGCGGCGTCTCACGCAGGGTGCCGCGCGTATACATACAAAACGGCGAGGTCACAGCCGTGGAGAACTGGCTGCTGTGACGGCCCGCATGATAAAAATATCCCTGACCGGAGGAACGAAATGGCAAGAGACAACATCCGCAACTTCTGCATCATCGCACACATCGACCACGGCAAATCCACCCTGTCAGACCGCATCCTGGAGCTGACAAAAAGCGTGGATGAGCGCACGATGGAAGACCAGATCCTGGACAACATGGACATCGAGCGCGAGCGCGGCATCACCATCAAGGCACGTGCCGTCACGATGAACTACACCGCAAAGGACGGCAGGAATTACGAGTTCAACCTGATCGACACCCCGGGTCATGTCGACTTCTCTTACGAGGTGTCACGCAGCCTTGCCGCCTGCGAGGGCGCCATACTGGTGGTGGACGCCACGCAGGGCGTTGAGGCGCAGACCCTTGCCAACACCTACATGGCGCTGGAGCATGACCTTGAGCTTGTGCCGATTTTGAACAAGATCGATTTGCCCAGTGCGCACCCGGACGAGGTCGCACAGGAGGTGGAGGACGTCATCGGTCTGCCGTGCATGGATGCCCCGCGCGTGTCGGCAAAAACAGGCGTGAACATCGACCAGGTGCTTGAGCGTGTGGTAAGCGACATCCCCGCACCCTCCGGCGACCCGGACGCCCCGCTCAAGGCGCTGATTTTTGACAGCATTTACGACAGCTACAAGGGCGTCATTGTTTACATCCGTGTGTTTGAGGGCACGGTAAAGCCGGGCGACACCATCCGTCTGATGTCCACCGGCGCAGAGTTTACGCTGGTAGAGGTGGGGCACATGGGTGCCACCAGCCTGACCCCCTGCGGGCAGCTGCAGGCAGGCGAGGTCGGCTACCTGACGGCAAGCATCAAAACCGTGCAGGATACCCGTGTGGGCGACACCGTCACCCTGGCAAGCCGCCCCACGCCGGAGGCGCTGCCCGGCTACCGCCAGGTAAAGCCCATGGTCTTTTGCGGCATCTACCCGGCGGACGGCGCACGCTACCCCGATTTGAAGGATGCGCTGGAGAAGCTGCAGCTGAACGACGCATCGCTGACGTTTGAGCTGGAGACGAGTGCGGCGCTGGGCTTTGGCTTCCGCTGCGGCTTTCTGGGGCTGCTGCACATGGAGATCATCACCGAGCGCATCGAGCGTGAGTTTGACCTGGACATCATCACCACCACCCCCAGCGTGCGCTACCGCCTGACGCTGAACGACGGCACGGTGCAGATGATCGACAACCCCTCCAGCTACCCGGACCCGTCCAACATCGTCAAGCAGGAGGAGCCCTTTGTGGATGTGCACCTGTACACCCCCAACGACTACGTCGGCAACCTGATGGACCTGTGCCAGCAAAAGCGCGGCGTGCTGATCGACATGAAGTACATGGACGATGTGCGTGTGGATCTGCACTACGCACTGCCGCTTGGCGAGATCGTGTACGACTTTTTTGATGCGATCAAGAGCCGCAGCCGTGGCTACGCCAGCTACGACTACGAGTTTAAGGAGTACCGTGAGAGCGACCTTGTAAAGCTGGACTTTTTGCTCAACGGCGACCCCGTGGACGCATTGTCCATGATCGTGTTCCGTGACAACGCCTACACAAAGGGACGCCGCATCTGCGAAAAGCTGCGGGACAACATCCCTCGCACGCTGTTTGAGGTGCCCGTGCAGGCGGCCATCGGCGGCAAGATCATTGCGCGTGAGACCGTAAAGGCAATGCGCAAGGACGTGCTTGCAAAGTGCTACGGCGGCGACATCACCCGCAAAAAGAAGCTGCTGGAAAAGCAGAAGGAAGGCAAAAAGAAGATGCGTCAGCTCGGCAGTGTCTCGCTGCCCAGCGAGGCATTTACCGCTGTGCTCAAGCTTGACAGCGACGATAACTAAGCGCACAAGGGCGCATAAGCTGCAAAAAGGGGGCTGCTGCTCCGGTCAAAGCCGGGGCGACAGTCCCCTTTGCTGTGCGATCGTACTTGCCTGTGCGGGCGGCATCAGTCCCCGTAGCCGAGCGTGGCGGCCATGACAGCCTTGATGGTGTGCATGCGGTTTTCGGCCTCGTCAAACACGATGCTCTGCGCACCCTCAAACACCTCGTCGGTCACCTCCATGGCATCCCGCCCAAAGCGCTCGCCCATCTCTTTGCCGACGGTGGTCTTGTGGTCGTGGTAGGCGGGCAGGCAGTGCATAAAGACGGCCTGCGGGCCGGCAATGTCCATCAAAGCCTTGTTGATCTGGTAGGGCGCAAGGTCGTTGATGCGCTCTGCCCAGACCTCCACGGGCTCGCCCATGGACACCCACACGTCGGTGTACAGCACATCCGCGCCGGCGGCAGCCTTTGCAGGGTCCTCCTCAAAGCGCAGGGTGGCGCCCGTCTGTGCGGCAATCGCCTCGCACTGTGCCACCAGTGCGGCATCCGGCTGGTATTTTTTGGGGGCGCATGCGGTAAAGTTAAGCCCCATCTTGGCGCAGCCCACCATCAGGCTGTTGCCCATGTTGTAGCGTGCATCGCCGAAGTAGACAAAGTTGATGCCCTTAAGGTGCCCGAAATGCTCACGCACGGTCAAAAAGTCTGCCAGGATCTGCGTGGGGTGAAACTCGTTGGTCAGTCCGTTCCACACAGGGACACCGGCGTAGTGCGCAAGGTCCTCCACGATCTGCTGCCCGTAGCCGCGGTACTCGATGCCGTCAAACATGCGTCCCAGCACACGGGCGGTGTCGGCAATGGACTCCTTTTTGCCGATCTGGCTGCCGGACGGGTCAAGGTAGGTCACCTCCATGCCAAGGTCATGTGCGGCTACCTCAAAGCTGCAGCGGGTGCGTGTGGAGGTCTTTTCAAAAATCAGGGCGATGTTTTTGCCCTGCAGCGTGTTGTGGCGGATGCCTGCCTTTTTTTGCGCCTTCAGCTCTGCGGCAAGGTCCAGCAGCTGCCCGATCTCGTCGGGGGTGTAATCCAAAAGCTTCAAAAAGCTGCGGTTCTTCAAGCTCATTGTATATATACCTCTCTATCTGCGTAATATTGCATATTTATACGGTCTGATACGCCCATTATAATACACCGCAAAGTACGGGTCAAGCACTTTACAGCGCAAGGGCTGCGCTGCGCCCGCTCGGCCGGTAGGGCGTCAGCCGCACCCCGGCCTTCTGGAACATAAAGCGCGCCGCAATGCTGGAGTCGCTGTCGTGGTACTTGTCATTGTAGTACACCACCTCCGAAATGCCGGACTGGATGATGGCCTTGGTGCACTCGTTGCAGGGAAACAGCGTTACATAGACCCGTGCGCCCTTCAGGTTGTTGTGTGCCGAGTTAAGGATGGCGTTCAGCTCCGCATGGCAGACATACATGTATTTGGTGTGCAGCGGCTCGCCCTCACGCTCCCACGGCATGGCGTCGTCATCGCAGCCCATCGGCATGCCGTTGTACCCCAGCGAAAGGATCTTGTTTTCGGGGCTGACGATGCATGCGCCCACCTGGCTGTTTGGGTCCTTGGAGCGCATTGCCGTAAGCAGTGCGATGCCCATAAAATACTCGTCCCAGTTGATGTAATCGGTGCGCTTCATGGCACAGTTCCTCCTTTTAACGGGCGTTTTTATCACAATTACAGCATACCATAAAAGATTTTGCATTGCAAGAAACCGCCCCGCCCCGTCATGTCTGCACACGGCGGATGTCAAATTGCACAAAACACCCTTTGCAAGTTTGGCGGTTGAAAAGATAAAAAATGCGAACAAAATATTTGAAAATGTTATAAAATGTGGTATTATCTTTGTAAAATATGCCACAAAAGCGGAGAAATATGCCGCTTGGCAGAAAAGAGGGAAAAACCGATATGAAATACGCAAGCAATAACATCCGCAATATCCTGATTGCAGGCCATGCCGGCAGCGGCAAAACAACGCTGACTGAGGCACTGGTCTATTTTTCGGGCGCTGCAGAGCGTATGGGCCGAGTCGAAGACGGTACCACGATTTCGGACTTTGACCCTGAAGAAGCAAAGCGCAAGGCAAGCCTGTCTGCGTCCGTTGTGCCGGTAGAGTACGACGGCATCAAGTACAACCTCATCGATGCCCCGGGTCTGTTTGACTTTGAGGCAGGCGAGTACGAGGGCATCCGTGCAGCCGAAAGCGTGCTGGTCGTCGTGTCCGGGCGCAGCGGCGTCACCGTCGGTGCCGAAAAGGCATTTCAGCTCGCACGCAAAAACGGCAAGGCGACCATGGTCTTTGTCTCCAAGAGCGACCTTGAAAACGCAAATTACTTCAAGATCCTGGAGGACATGAAGATCAAGTTCGGCTCTACCGTATGTCCGTGCGTCGTGCCGGCAAAGCTGGACGACGGCACACCGGTCTACATCAACCTGTTCAGCCAGAAGGCCTTTAAGTACGAGGGCGGCAAGCAGATCCAGGTGGAGCTGCCGGACATCGGCCACCGCTTCCAGGGCTTGATCGAGGCCATGAGCGAGGCGATCGCCGAGACAGACGATGAGCTGATGGAAAAGTTTTTCGGCGGCGAGCCCTTTACCACCGAGGAGATCGTGGAGGGTATGCGCAAGGGCGTCAAGGACGGCCTGATCACCCCTGTGTTCTGCGGCAGTGCAGTCAACCAGCAGGCACTGGATATGCTGCTGTTCAACATGCGCAAGCTGCTGCCCAGCCCCCAGCACACCGCAGTCCTGGCAGAGGATGCGGCAGGCGAGCCTGTGGAGCTGAACTGCGACGAGAGCGAGCCGACTGCGGCATACGTCTTTAAGACAGTGGCTGACCCGTTTGTGGGCAAGCTGAGCTACCTGCGTGTCGTCAGCGGCAAGGTCACGGCAGGCGAGCCGCTGACCAATGCCCGCACCGGCGATGTGGAAAAGATCGGCAAGCCGCTGACCGTCATCGGCAAAAAGCAGGTCGAGGCGGACGGCATCGCAGCAGGCGATGTGGGCGCCGTGGCAAAGCTTGTCAGTGCCCGCACCGGCGACACCCTGTGCGACGCATCCCGCGTGGTCAGGCTGCCTGCGCCGTCGTTCCCGCTGCCGAGCCTGTTTATGGCGGTCACCGTTGCCAAAAAGGGCGATGAGGGCAAGATCAGCAGTGCACTGGCACGCCTGATGGAAGAGGACCCGACCCTGAGCTACGAGAACAACGCCGAGACACACCAGCAGATCATCGGCGGTCTGGGCGAGCAGCACCTGGACGTCGTCAAGGCAAAGCTGAAGAATAAGTTTGGTGTGGAGATCGGTCTGGAGGCACCCCGCATCGCCTACCGCGAGTCGATCCGCAAGGCATGCCAGAAGCAGGGACGCCACAAAAAGCAGACCGGCGGTCACGGTCAGTTTGGCGACGTCGTGATCAACTTTGAGCCCTGCGACAGCGAGCAGATCGTATTTGAAGAAAAGGTGTTTGGCGGCAGCGTGCCCAAAAACTTCTTCCCCGCAGTTGAAAAGGGCGTCCGCCTTGCCGCCGAAAAGGGCGTGCTGGCAGGCTACCCGGTCGTCGGCTTAAAGGCAACGCTGCTGGACGGCAGCTACCACCCGGTCGACAGCTCCGAAATGGCGTTTGTCATGGCGGCAAAGCTGGCTTACAAGGCGGCTATGCCGGAGGCAGGTCCTGTGATCCTGGAGCCCATCTACACCCTGAAGGCACATGTGCCAAACGACAACACCGGCGACGTCATGGGCGATGTCACCAAGCGCCGCGGCCGTGTGCTGGGCATGGAGCCGGACGAGGACGGCCTGCAGACCATCATTGCCGAGGTGCCGCTGGCAGAGCTGTCCAGCTTTACCACGTTTATCCGTCAGACAACGCAGGGCCGCGGCTGGTTTGCGACCGAGTTTGCCCGCTACGAGATCCTGCCGGAGATGCTGGTGTCCGCCGTTGTGGAGCAGGCAAAGAAGCTTGGCAACCTGGACGAGGGCGCAGAGGATTGATCTTGATCCGCTTTGCCCCTGCAAGGTGCGCATGATTTGACATTACCGGAAGCCCTGTCGACAATTCCCTCTGTCGGCGGGGCTTTTTGCTGCGCCTGTACAGCCCTTGCACAATCGGTGCAATTTGTTTATACTAACAGCGGACAAAAAACAGCAGGGGGGCTTTTGCATATGGTGCAGGTCGATTTGATCACAGGCTTTTTGGGGGCGGGCAAAACCACATTTTTGCGCCGCTACGTGCGCTATCTGGTGCAGCAGGGACACAATGTATGCATCCTCGAAAACGACTTTGGTGCGGTAAACGTGGACGCAATGCTGCTGCAGGATGTGCTGGGCGAGCGCTGCGACATGGAGACCATCAGCGGCGGGTGCGACTGCGACACGCACCAGCGCCGCATGCGCACAAAGCTCATCGCCCTTGCAATGCGCGGCTTTGACCGTGTGGTCGTTGAGCCGAGCGGCATTTTTGACGTTGACGAGTTTTTTGATATCCTGCGGGATGACCCCCTGGACCGCTGGTATCAGCTTGGCAGCGTGATCGCTGTTGTGGATGCGCTTTTGCCGCACACGCTTTCGCCGCAGGCCGAGTATCTGCTTGCGTCAGAGACGGCAAACGCAGGCGTGGTGCTTTTAAGCCGCAGCCAGCTTGCGTCAGAGCAGCAGCGTCAGGCAGCGTGTGCGCATCTGGCAAGGGCGCTGGCCGCCTGCCGCTGCACCCGCCGCTTTGCACCGGACGAGATTGTTGCCAGGGACTGGGCGGCACTGACGGATGCCGACCTTGCATCGCTGGCCGCCTGCGGGTATCGGCAGGCCAGCTGCGAGAAGCTGCATTTCGACGAGCACGAGGCGTTCGGTTCGCTGTCCTTTTTGCAAAAGGGGCTCACGCCGGCGCAGCTGCAAAGCGTGGCAGCGCGCCTGTTTGCGGACACAGCCTGCGGCAGGGTGCTGCGCGTCAAGGGCTTTGCCCCCACGCCCGGGGGCGGCTGGCTTGAGCTGAACGCCACAGCCGAAAGCCAGACCCTTGCACCGATCCCGCAGGGGCAGGATGTCCTGATCGTGATCGGCGAGGGGCTTGACCGCAGCGCCATCGAGGCACATCTGGACGACAAAACCGTATAAAGAGCGAGACCTCGTATCCAAATCGTTTTACCGTAAGCCGGTATTGCAATAAGGATACGAGGTCTCTCATTTATTTTTGATCTCTGGGGAGAAGCTTAGATGTTGAACCAGTCGCCGTAACCCATCTTGATCAGGTTGTCGCGGCTGATGCGCAGGCTCTCGAACGGGTCACGGCCGTAGCAGTCGTCCTGCTCGATCAGGAAGTACTCGCTGCCGCCTGCCAGGCCGGCCTTGATGCAGCCGTCCATGTCCAGGTTGCCCTCGCCGACCTCTGCAAACTGGACGATGTTGGTGAAGTTGCTCATAAACTTCATCATGCTCTCACGGTTTGTAAAGTCGATGCCGCCCTCGGGGATGGGCATCTCGCCGATGCGGTAGTCCTTCAGGTGCAGCAGGCGGATGCGCCCTGCATAAGAGCTGATAAACTTGATGGGGTCCATGCCGCCGCGGTGGATCCAGTGGGTGTCCAGCTCAAAGCCCATATCGGGTGCGGTGTCACGGATGATGTCGATCAGCAGCTTGCCGTCGTAGCGGGTAAACTCAACGTGGTGCTGGTGGTAGTACAGGTCAATGCCGTCCTCCTTCAGCTTCAGGGCGTACTCATTGGCCTCCTTGGCAAAGTCGACTGCCTTCTGGTAGCTGCCCATACAGGTCATGGGCAGCATGCCGATGCGCAGCATGTTGCAGTCCAGCTTGCGGCAGTCCTCAACGATCTTTTTGTAGTCATCGGGGTTGCACAGGTACTCGCCGGGCATACCGGGCAGCATGGGGCTTACGGAGGCGGTGCAGGACGATACCTTCATGCCAAGCTCGTCGATGGACTTGCGGAAGCCTGCAACGTTCTCGGCGGTCATGGGCACCTGCGAGACCTCGATGCAGTGGAAGCCGAGCTCCGTCAGCTTTGCCATGCTCTCGTAAGCGTCAAAGTGCGGCATTTTTGCCGGGGCAATGGTGCTCATCTGGACACCGATCAAACCTTTGTTTGCCATATGCGTTCTCCTTTGTTTATGTTTTATCTGTGTTTTGCCCGTGCCCTGTCACAGCGTCACGATGCGGCCCTCACGGCTGCTCTCGTGGATCGCATCGATCAGGCGGATGCTCATTTCGGCATCGCGCACATGGATGTAATCATCCGTTCCGTTTTCCAGCGCACGGTAGAACTTTGCGATCAGGCTGCTGTGCGATGCGCCGAAGTAGAACTTTGCGCCGGGCATCTTTTCGTTCTCGCACAGCTTGGTGCGTGTGCCGTCCGCATCAATGCGGAACAGCATGTCGTCCTCGATCAAAAATGCTGCCTTTTCGCAGGCGACCTTGATCTGCACGCTCTCGTTGGTGTAGTTGCAGTTTGTGGCAAAGAACACGCCCTTTGCGCCGCTTGCAAAGCACAGGCGTGCGGTAACGGTGTCCTCGACCTCAATGCCGTAATCGGCAAGCTGACTGACCGAGCTGTGCAAAGCGGTGATATCGCCGCACAGGTAGTACAGCAGGTCCAGCGTGTGGACGCTCTGGTTGATCATGCAGCCGCCGCCGGCGCTTGCCCACTTGCCGCGCCAGGGCTTGGTGTCGTAGTACTCCTGCGTGCGGTTCCAGGGCACAAAGCCGCGGCAGCCAACCACGCTGCCGTACGCGCCGCTGTCCAGGATCTCTTTCAGCATGACGGTGGTGCGGTTCAGGCGGTTTTGCAGGCAGATGCCGATGCGGATGTCGGGGTGCGCTGCCTCAAAGGCGACAAACTCGTGCGCCTGCTCACGGGTCAGCGCAACCGGCTTTTCGCAAAAGACATGCACGCCGTGCTCGGCAAAATACTCGCTGACAGGCACGTGCAGGTAATGCGGCAGGCAGATATGCACTACATCCGGGTGCTGCTGCTCCAGCAGCTGGGTGTAGTCGGTGTAAAACGGCACAGCCTTTGCAGCGTCGGGCAGGCTGTCCTGTACAGCGGGGTCATTGTCGCACAAAGCGCACAGCGTGATCTCCGGGTTTGAAAGGACCGCCGCCAGATGCACCGGAAAGATGGTGCCGCAGCCAATAATTGCAGCTTTTTTCATACAATGCAGCTCCCTACAAGCCCCTGCAGGGGGCTTTTGGTATTTGTAAGATCAGTCGCGTACGGGGAACTTGCCCTCGGCCTCGATCAGCTTGTTCAGCTCGGCAGCATACTCCTCGGGGTCACAGGGGTTTGCGACCTCACGGCCGGTCCATGCGGACAGCTGGCTGCTGTTTGCCAGGTTGACGCCGTTGATGCCGTCCTCGCCGGGTGCCAGCAGCGGGCTGCCGGTCAGCACATGCAGGGCAAAGTTTTCCATAACGGTCGTGTGCTGGAAGCCCCAGCCGTCGGTGTTCTCAAAGGTCTCGACGGTGTACAGCTTGGAGCCGCCGCTGTTGCCCATGGTCAGGGCCGCGATCTCCATCATGGACATGTTCTGGTTCAGGTAGTCCTCGGTGCAGGGTGCGCCCTCCTTGTTTACGTAGCGGTAAACGGTGGCAGTCTTGCTGTTCTCCACAACGATCTTGCCGCCGTCCAGGTCGATCTCCAGGCGGTCGGTGCCGTTTGCGTCGTGGGTGCAGGTGGTAAAGGTGCCGGTTGCGCCGTTGGCAAACTCTACGACCATGGTGACGTCGTTCTCAACGGCGATATCACGGTGGCAGCCGTTCAGGTTCTTGGAGAACACCTTGACGGGCACGCCGCACATCCACTGCCACAGGTCCAGCTGATGGGGTGCCTGGTTGACCAGCACGCCGCCGCCTTCGCCGCCCCAGGTGGCACGCCATGCGCTCTGCTGGTAGTAGCTGTCCGGACGCCACCAGCTGTTGATCATCCACTGGCTGCGGCGGATCTCGCCCAGCTCGCCGCTTGCGATAAGCTCCTTGATCTTCTGGTACAGCTTGTTGGTGCGCTGGTTGAACATGATGCCGAACGATACCTCGGGGTGAGCCTTGGCGCAATCGATCATCTTGCGCACATCCTTGCTGCGCACGCCGGCGGGCTTTTCACACAGCACGTTCATGCCGTGCTCCATGGCATAGATGGCGATCTCGTGGTGCAGGTAGTGGGGCACGGTGGTAATGACAGCGTCCACAGTGCCGCTTGCGATCATTTCCTTCCAGTCGGTGAAGAAGGGGACATCCGGGTAGGTCTCCTTGCACATCTTCTCCTTTTCGGGGTCGATGTCGCACAGTGCGCCCAAAGCGCAGTGCGGGGGACACGGAGCGACCGGCATACCGGGGAACGGGGAAGGTCCGTTGGTCAGGAAGCGTGCGTACGCAGAGCCCTGCGCACCGATACCGATAAGGCCGTAGCGGATCTTGTCATTTGTTTTTTCCATGTTGCTGATTCTCCTTTATTATATATGCTTTGTATTGAGATCACAGTGCGTTCAAAATGTCCACCAGGGCGTGGTACTGTGCAGCGTAGCCCTCTGCACCGTTTTTGTACTTGTTTACCTTGATGATGTTGGTGGGGTTTGCGGTCTCCAGGTCCTTCAGGCTGTCAAACAGCACCAGGTGCGGCTCAAGGGTCAAAAAGCCGGTGTAGCCCTCCTGCACGATCGCCTGCCTGAGCAGCTGCGGGATCTTGCCCTCGCCTGTGCCGCACAGCACGTTTTCCTTGTCGTTCGTGACGGCGTCCTTGATGTGGATGTACACCGTGTAGGGGCGCAGCATATCCCAGCAGGTCTGGGTGTCCTCGCCGCACTGCACAAAGTTTGCAAAATCAAAGGCGGACTTGAAGTACGGGCTTGCCAGTGTCTGCATCAGGTCCAGGCAGCGTGCGCCGACATCGCCGTAGATATCCTTCTCGTTTTCGTGCATCAGGACCACGCCGTGCTTTTCTGCGATGGCGATAAACTTTTTCAGCTTTTCCAGCACGACATCACGGTACTGTGCGGGGTCCTTGCCCTCCGGGATAAAAAAGCTGAACATGCGGATGTACTTGCAGTCCAGCAGCTTTGCAATCTCGCACAGGCTCTCCAGCTGTGCGCATTGCTTTGCAAAGCCCTCTTCATCCTCAACGCCCACCTTGCCGATGGGGCTGCCGAGGCTGGACACGCCGACGCCGGCGGCCTGCAGGCGGGGCAAAAGCGACTGCTTTACCTCTTCTGCGGTATAATCGGCAATACCCTTGCTGTCTGCACTGCGCAGACTGATGTAGTGCATGCCGAGCTCTGTCACGACGGCCAGCTGCTCGTCAAACGAAGCGCTGATCTCGTCGGCAAAGCCTGAGATCTCGATACCCTTGCGAATCATAAATCAACCTCCTGTATTATTTGGACAGATTATTCTTCCATGATATTCTCAAAACTAATATATCACAATTTGCAAGAAAATGTGTCACAAAAAACCACATCCAAATATTTCACCGAGGTGTTACAGAGATGTCTTTTTTGTAACAGATTGAGCTTAATTCAAATTGTTAAGAGGTTTGTTCAAAAACAAAACGAACAAAATTGTATCTTCTGCACAAAAACTCATCGTAAAGTTTGGAGCTAACTTGCATAAAAGCAATAATTGCAATGCGAAATTTGCAACAATTGCAAATGACAGCGGGGCAACATTCTAGTATATTTGTTACATGAACGGTCCGTCTGCGCCCGGGGTGGCGCCGGTGCACAGGCATGGACCGAAACCGTGAAAGTAAAGGAGAACAGATCTATGGCAAAGAAACCGCTCTATAATCCCGAGACCGGTATCCACCGCGCAAAGCTCTGGGAAATCGCTCTCTACGCACTGAACAACAGCTCGACCAACATCTACATGATGGCATTCATGTATATCACATACTTCCTCACCGGCTTGTGCGGTGTCGGCGTTGTGCTGGCAGGTACCATCACCACGATCATGCGCATCTGGGACGGCGTCACCGACCCGTTTGTCGGCATGATCATCGACAAAACCAACACCAAGTTCGGCAAAAACCGTCCGTTTATCGTCATCGGCAACGTGATCCTGTTTGTGACATCCGGCATCATTTTCCATGTCACGCCCAACCTGCCCATGGCAGCACGTTTCCCGTTCTACGTTGTAATGTACATGCTGTACATCATCGGCTACACCTGCCAGTGCGTCGTCACCAAGTCGGCACAGTCCTGCCTGACCAACGACCCTGAGCAGCGCCCCTACTTCTCGATGTTCGACTCTGCATACAACACCATCATCTTCTCTGCACTGCCGCTGTACGTCACCGGCACGCTGATTCCCAAGCACGGCGGCTCCGCTGCTTTCACCGAGCCCGCCTTCTTCCAGGATCTGTGGCTGTTCTGCGGCGCACTGTCCGCTGTGGGCGCTGTGTGTGCCGTCATTGCTCTGTGGCGCAAGGACCGCATCGAGTACTTCGGCACTGGTCAGGTGCAGAAGATCGGCATCAAGGACTACATGGATGTCATCTGCCACAACCGTGCCATCCAGATGCTGGTCATTGACGCCTCTACGGATAAGCTGGCATCCAGCATGATGAGCAGCTCCGTCATCATGGTCATGCTGTACGGCATCATCTGCGGTGACTACAACCAGTACGGCCTGATGAGCGCTATGACCTCTGTGCCTGTCGTTATCGGCGGCATCCTGGTCATCAAGCTCATCGCATCCCGTATGGGTCAGAAGACCGGTATGCTGGTCGGCACCTATGCATCCATGATCTGCTTTGCAGGCATCTTCCTGCTGTTCGTCCTGGGCGATCCCACCACGCTGGACGTCGGCTTTACCAACGGCGCTAACTTCTTCACCCTCGCCTTCATCGCTCTGTGGGTCGTCGGCCGCTCCTTCAACGCTATGTCCGGCAACCTGGTCATCCCCATGACCGCTGACTGCGCCGACTACGAGGTCTACCGTACCGGCAAGTACGTCCCCGGCCTGATGGGCACCCTGTTCAGCTTTGTTGATAAGATGGTCTCCTCGCTGGCCGGCACGCTCGTCTCCCTGATGCTCGCCGCCATCGGCTTTACCACCGCACAGCCCACGCAGGATACCCCGTACAGCACCGGCATTTTCTGGGTCACCATGTTCTGCCTGATCGGCGCTCCGATGATCGGCTGGATCTGCAACATCGTTTCGATGCACTTCTACCCGCTGAGCAAGGAGTTCATGGCTGAGATCCAGGAGAAGGTCGCTGAGATCAAGCGCGAGGCACAGAAGGCCTAAATCAAAAACCTGAGGAGTATCGACTATGTCAAACAAAGCTGCCGCAACCGTCCCTGTACGTCACTCCACGGAGATCCCGTGGGAGGAGACACGCCTTTATCTGCCGCAGGACGAGACCGAGGAGGAAAACAAAGCTCTTTACGACCGTCTGAAGAGGGAGATCGCGCAGGGACACCCGGTAGACGAGTACGACACAAGTCTACTTGCCCGGCTGACGCCACTGCAGCAGCGGGAGGTCGGTATCCCCATCTACTTCATCCGTCCGGTTACGCCGCACCTTGTCAGCAACGACGCAAACGAGGTGCGTGTCGGCGACATGGCAAGGCTGGAGGATGAGCTCTACGCAGCAGAGCAGAGCGCAGGCATCCAGCGCAAGCAGCCCTTTGTGGTGCGCATGCTGGAAAAGTATGCGGACTGGAAGGTCAACCGTCCGCGGCATCTTGTGGACAAGCGTGTATACCTTATCCTCGCCATCCTTCTGGGCTGGTGCGGTGCACACCGCTTCTACGAGCACCGCTGGAAGCTGGGTCTGTTCTACCTGGCAGTCGGCTGGACCGGCATCGGTCTTGCGTTTGCACTGGTCGATGTGCTGATTGCCTTGCCTCTTGCCAAAAACGAGGACGGTCTGATCGCTGTCTGACTGCCACGATAACGTAAAAAATGCGCATACCCCAAGGCAACCGGCCAAAGGGTGTGCGCATTTTTATTGCAGCAGGGACGCATAAAACAAAAATCGGGGCGTACAGGTGGTCAAGCCGTACGTCCCGTTTTTGTCTGTTTTTTGCACAAGGCGCCGTACCAAAAGCACCCTGCACCGCGCGGAAGCCGCAGAGCAAACCAAGCTGCAGCCTCCCAGAAAAGAGAGAATGGAATGGAGGAATTTGGTTCCTGATCAAGAGCCTTGCAGGTGGCTCTTGCGACTGGTTAGGTTTGACTAACCTTGCCGTGACAAAAGGATACCATAGTTTGTCTTGACTGTCAACCCCTGATTTTTAATTTTTTTGATTTTCTTTTTTGCGGACAAAAATTTCAAGTCAAGGGCACAATATATTGTGTTTTCGACGCTTGACATATCACAATATAATGATATTATAGGTGTGTCCGACGCCGCTGCGTACACCGGTGCCTTTGCACGGGGGTGCATTTTTGCCCCTGCGCAGCGCCTGCATTGCGCTTGCGGCGCAGGATGGTGTTTGTCGGCAAAAAAGACTTTGTCCGGGTAAAAATATACGGATTTGAGAAAATTGCTATTGCTTTTTGGTGCAGAGGTTGTTATTATATTAACGGTCACCGGGTTAGATGTATCTAACGGTATCTTCCGGTGCTGCGAGTACACATCGGGCTTGCCGATGTCACAAAATCTCTGCCTGAAAAGCCGCCTGGTGCGGTTTTTTATGTGGACATTAGTTAGTAAAAGCTAACTTGATGCAATGGAAGGAACAGGAGGTTCCAATGATCAATTTTGAACAGTGGGAAGGCTTTGAGGGCCGTATCTGGAAAGAGGAAGTCAATGTTCGTGACTTCATCCAGAAAAACTATACGCCGTATGATGGCGACGAGTCGTTCCTGGCAGGTCCGACCGAGGCTACCGATAAGCTGTGGGGCGCTTTGCAGAAGCTGCAGAAGGAAGAGCGTGCCAAGGGCGGCGTGCTGGATATGGAGACAAAGGTCGTCAGCGGTCTGACTGCCTACGGCCCCGGCTACATCGACGAGAGCATGAAGGATCTGGAGCAGATCGTCGGTCTGCAGACCGATAAGCCCCTGAAGCGTGCCTTTATGCCGTACGGCGGCATCAAGATGGCGGAGCAGGCCTGTACCACCTACGGCTACGAGCCCGACCCCGAGCTGCACAAGATCTTTACGGACTACACCCGTACCCACAACCAGGCTGTCTTTGACGCCTACACCCCCGAGATGAAGGAGGCACGCCACACCCACATCGTCACCGGTCTGCCCGACACCTACGGTCGTGGCCGTATCGTCGGCGACTACCGCCGTGTGGCACTGTACGGCATCGATGCCCTGATCAAGTTCAAGCAGGAAGACTTCGCAAACATCGGCGACGGCACTATGACCGACGATGTGATCCGTCTGCGTGAGGAGGTCGCCCGCCAGATCAACGCCCTGAAGGGCATGAAGAAGATGGCCGAGGCTTACGGCTATGATATCTCCCAGCCCGCCAAGAACGCAAAAGAGGCCTGCCAGTGGCTGTACTTCGGTTACCTGGCTGCCATTAAGACCCAGAACGGCGCCGCAATGAGCGTCGGCCGCATCTCCACCTTCCTGGATATCTACATCCAGCGTGACCTGGACAACGGCACCCTGACCGAGTCGCAGGCACAGGAGCTGATCGACCACCTGACCATGAAGTTCCGCATGGTCAAGTTTGCCCGTATCCCCAGCTACAACCAGCTGTTCTCCGGTGACCCCGTGTGGGCTACGCTGGAGGTCGGCGGCATCGGCATGGACGGCCGCAGCATGGTCACCAAAAACTGCTACCGCTTCCTGCACACGCTGGAAAACATGGGTCCCGCACCCGAGCCGAACCTGACGGTGCTGTACTCCTCCGCACTGCCCGAAAACTTCAAGAAGTACGCATCCAAGATCTCCATCAAGACCAGCTCCGTCCAGTACGAGAACGACGACGTGATGAAGCCTGTCTGGGGCGATGACTACTCCATCTGCTGCTGCGTGTCTGCTACCCAGACCGGCAAGGAGATGCAGTTCTTCGGTGCCCGTGCAAACCTGGCAAAGTGCCTGCTGTACGCAATCAACGGCGGTGTCGATGTCAAGACCCACGAGCAGTGCGGCCCCAACTATGCACCGATCACCGGCGACTACCTGACCTACGATGAGCTGCTGCCCAAGTATGTCAAGATGCTGGACTGGCTGGCAGGTCTGTACGTCAACGTGCTGAACCTGATCCAGTATATGCACGACAAGTACTATTATGAAGAGGCCGAGATGGCTCTGCTGGACACCGATGTGCGCCGCACCTTTGCAACCGGTATCGCAGGCTTCTCCCACGTGATCGACTCGCTGAGCGCTGTAAAGTACGCCAAGGTCAAGATCATCCGTGACGAGACCGGTCTTGCCGTTGACTTTGAGACCGAGGGCGACTTCCCCCGTTACGGCAACGATGACGACCGTGCAGACGAGATCGGCGTATGGCTGCTGAAGACCTTCCTTGAGATGATCAAAAAGCGCCACACCTACCGCAACTCGGAGGCTACCACGTCCATCCTGACCATCACCTCCAACGTTGTGTACGGCAAGTACACCGGCGCTCTGCCCGACGGCCGCAAGGCATTCACCCCGTTTGCACCCGGTGCAAACCCGAGCTACGGCGCAGAGCAGAACGGTCTGCTTGCATCGCTGAACTCTGTCGCCAAGCTGCCCTACCACTGGGCACTGGACGGCATCTCCAACACCCAGACCATCAACCCCGATGCCCTGGGTCACAGCGAGGGCGAGCGTGTCGAAAACCTGGTACAGGTTCTGGACGGCTACTTTGACCAGGGTGCTCACCACCTGAACGTCAACGTCTTCGGCAAGGAGAAGCTGCTTGACGCTATGGAGCACCCCGAGAAGGAGGAGTACGCAAACTTCACCATCCGTGTCTCCGGCTACGCTGTCAAGTTCATCGACCTGACCCGCGAGCAGCAGATGGACGTCATCTCCCGTACCTGCCATGCAAGCATGTAACACCCCGGGCTATGTCCACTCGCTGGAGTCCTTTGGCTCGGTGGATGGACCCGGTGTGCGCTTTGTGGTCTTTCTGCAGGGGTGCGCGCTGCGGTGCAGGTACTGCCACAACCCCGAAACCTGGAGCTGCGAGGGCGGCGAGGCGTGGACGGCGGACAAACTGTTTGCGCATGTCTACCGCTACCGCAACTACTGGGGCAAAAAGGGCGGCATAACGGTCAGCGGCGGTGAGCCGCTGCGCCAGATAGAGTTTTTGACCGAGTTTTTCCGCCTGGCGCATGCAAAGCATGTGCACACGGCACTGGATACGGCCGGTCAGCCCTTCTGCGATACGCCGGAGTACCTTGCAAAATTTGATGAGCTGATGCGCTATACAAGCCTTGTGATCCTTGACCTTAAGGAGATCGATGCCGAAAAGCACAAAAAGCTCACCGGCAAGGATAATGCTAATATTCTGGCGATGGCACGTCATATCTCTGATTTGGGTATCCCGTTGTGGATTCGCCACGTGCTTGTGCCCGGCCTGACGGATGACGAGGACGGGCTGCGGCGCACGGCGCAGTTTATCGCCTCGCTCAAGACGGTGCAGCGTGTAGAGGTACTGCCGTACCACACCCTTGGCCTTTTCAAGTGGGAAAAGCTCGGCATCCCGTACTCCTTAAAGGACGCAGTGCCGCCCACGGCAGAGCAGGTGCAGCGTGCAGAGCAGCTGCTTATGACGGCAAATTACCCCGGCTGACCCGAAAGTTAACAAACGACCGTTTCCGGTATGCAGAATGCGCCGGAGGCGGTCGTTTTTTCTTGACGGGCTTTTATGGCAGTAAAAACGCCCCTTGTGCCTTGACTTCCCTTGTCTGCACCATTATAATGAAAAAACAACAAAGGAGAAGTAGCTATGCAGATTTTCAACACACTGACCCGCCAGAAAGAAGAATTTGTGCCGCAGGTGCCCGGTGAATACCGCATTTATGTCTGCGGACCTACCGTATATAATTTTATCCACATCGGCAACGCACGCCCGCTGATCGTGTTTGACACCCTGCGCCGCTACCTTGAGTACCGCGGCAACAAGGTGCTTTATGTCTCTAACATCACCGATATCGATGACAAGCTGATCAATAAGGCGAAGGAAGAGGGCACCACCATGAAGGAGGTTGCGCAGCGCTTTGAGGCGGAATACCTCAAGGATGCCGCCGCCCTGAACTGCAAAAAGCCCACGGTGCAGCCCCGTGCGACCGAGCACATTGAGCAGATTCTGTCCATTGTCAGCGATTTGATCGAGTCCGGTCACGCTTATGTCGCTAAAAACGGCGACGTCTACTTCCGTGTAAAGAGCGACCCGGAGTACGGCAAGCTGAGCCACCTGAAGCTGGACGACCTGGAAAGCGGCAACCGTGAGCTGCGCAGCCAGATGGATGACGACTTGAAGGAGGATCCGGCAGACTTTGCTGTCTGGAAGGCGGCAAAGCCCGGCGAGCCCGCATGGGAAAGCCCCTACGGCATGGGTCGCCCGGGCTGGCACATTGAGTGCAGCGCCATGAGCCGCACGCACCTTGGCAAAACCATCGACCTGCACTGCGGCGGTCAGGACCTGATTTTCCCGCACCACGAAAACGAGATCGCGCAGAGCGAGTGTGCCAACGGCTGCACCTTTGCGCGGTACTGGATGCACAACGGCTTTATCAATGTGGACAACCAGAAAATGTCCAAGAGCCTGCACAACTTCTTTACGGTGCGTGACGTTGCCAACATCTACGGCTACGAGCCGATCCGCTACTTTATGCTTACCGCAGGCTACCGTATGCCGCTGAACTACACTGTGGACCTGATCGAGAGCTGCAAAAACAGCCTGGAGCGTCTGTACACCTGCCGTGAAAACCTGGACTTTGTGCTGGGCAAGGCTGCATTTGGCACGGACGAGACGCTGGTCGGAAAGGCAGCCGAGGCAAAGCAGAAGTTCTGCACCGCAATGGACGACGATCTGAACACGCCCGATGCGCTGGCATGCGTGTTTGATCTGGTCAAGGAGATCAACACGCTGTCCGCAGTGTCCTCCAAGTCTGCACTGGAGACCGCCGCTGCCGCCTTTGACGAGATCACCGGCGTGCTGGGCCTGATGTACAACCGCAAAAAGGACGAGGTGCCCGCAGAGGTCACCGACCTGGTGGCAAAGCGTGCCGCAGCCAAAAAGGCCAAGGACTGGGCAACCGCCGATGCGATCCGTGCGCAGCTGACACAGATGGGCTGGGCAGTCAAGGATACGGCACAGGGCCCGCAGCTGAGCAAGCTGTAACAGGGCAGCGCATCTGAATGATAAAGCAAGAGCAGACCTCCAAACGGGGGTCTGCTTTTTTGTTGATTTTGCACAGCGGCGACTTGCCCCGTTCTGCTTTACATTCCGACCCGATTTTGCGATAATAAAAGCGGATTTTATCGCAAGCTGCTGTTGTACACCGGAGGGAACGCTATGAAGGTTATGGTTTTTGATGTGGGCGGCACCGAGATCAAATACTCGGTCATGGACGAGCAGATGCACCGCACGGATGCAGGCTCTGTCCCGACCCCGATGGACACGCAAGAGCATTTTTTGGATGTCCTGTACGGTCTTTACGACCCGCACCGCAGCGAGGTGGACGGCATTGCGGTGTCTCTGCCCGGCTTTCTGGACCCTGAAACGGGTATCATCCACGGCGGCGGTGCGCTGCTGTACAATGTCGGTACGCCCGTCGGTCCCCGCATTGCCGAGAGATGCGGCTGCAAGGTGCATATGGAAAACGACGGCAAAGCGGCAGCTGCTGCCGAGCTTTGGCAGGGGTCACTGCAGGGGTGCGGCAATGCGGCGGTGTTTATTATCGGCACCGGCGTGGGCGGCGGCATTATTATCAATGGCGAGCTTGTGCGCGGCGGTCACTTTACCGCAGGCGAGTTCAGCTTTGTCATGACCAACGCCGACATGTGCGACGACGCGGGGCAGCTTGTGGCGATGCGCTGCAGCACCACAAGCCTGCTGCTGCAATACCGTGCAAAAAAACACCTGCCGGCAGATGCCCCCATGGACGGCATACGTTTTTTTGAGGCAGCCAATGCCGGCGAGCCGGAGGCTGTGGAGACGCTGCAGCAGTTCTGCAAGGCGGTTGCTGTGCAGATCTACAACCTGACAGTATTGCTGGACGTGGAAAAAATCGCCATTGGCGGCGGCATCAGCAAGCAGCCGCTGCTTTTGCAGATGCTGCGCAGTGCCTACGCTGAGCTGTGCGATGCTCTGCCGGATTTTGCAAAGACACTGCCCCGCACGCAGATCGTGCCGTGCTGCTTCAGCAGTGAGGCAAACCAGGTGGGTGCAATGTACACATATCTCCGGCGGGAGGGCAGGCTCTGAGCCGTAAACACAAACAGAAAGGGCACAGACCATTTTGCAGGTCTGTGCCCTTACGTGTCCTGTTGTTACAGCGGCATCATGGGCAAACGGTAAAGTGCCAGCCCGATACCAAGTGCGCCCAATGCCAGGGCAACGATGATCGCTGTTTTTTCACTCATCGCTTTAGATAGGGGTGGCAGCGTAGACGCTGGACAGGATCATAAAACCTGCGATGGCGGCGCCGGCGGCCAGCATAATGATAGCTGCAGTCTTGCTCATACACTTGCTCTCCTTTCATCTTATCCTTAAATGCTTCAGAGACCTGTTTGTGGGGGTCTCTATATATAATACGATGCGGCCGGGGCAATTGTTGCAGTCCGTGCAAAAAAATCAGCTATCGGTCAGGTCGGCGGCAACGCTGCGCTGGTACGCACGCGGTGCTGTGCCGTATGTGGAGCAGAAGTTGCGGTAAAAGCTGGTATAATCACGGAAGCCGCATTGCGCGGCGGCCTGCTGCGGGGCAACGCCCCTGCGCAGCAGCTGCTGTGCATTGAGCAGCCGCTTTTGCAGCAGGTAGCGGTGCGGTGCACAGCCCACAATGCGTGTAAACTCGCGCGTGATCTGGTAGCGGCTGCGGTAAAACTGCGCCTCAAGTGTTTTTGTAGTGATGTGCTCGGCATAGTGCGTGTCGATATAATCAGCGACCTGTGCGACCCACGCTTCGGTCGTGTCGATGGGTGCATGCAGCTGGCTGCCGCCCTGCGCAATGCGGTTGAGCAGGATGAACAGCTGGGTCAAAAGCGTCTTGCGCTGCAATTGCGTGCCAAAATCCGTCCGCAGCTGTTCCCTGTACAGCTCGGCGGTAAGCGCTGTCCAGGCAGAGCTGCAATCCTCGTCCAGGCGCAAAAACTCGCAGTGATCCTCCACAGCACGCCGCAGGCATTCCGTCAGGTCGCACCCCGGCTCCGAGAGCGTCTGCGGCAATGCCGCAGAAAAGCTGAACACGATGCGCTCATACGGCTGGCCGCTGTACGTGCACGGCTGGTGCAGACGGTAGGGCGGTATGATAAGCATGCACCCTGGCTCAAGAGTGTAGCGCCGTCCCTCAATGGCATAAATCAACCGCCCGGACACGACGTAAAACACCTCGTATTCCTCGTGGTGGTGCAGCGGGTAGGTCGCATTGCCGGGTGCGGCAGAGTGTGCGACGTAATAGGGCTGCCCCGGCGGCAGGGCATATCGTTCGATCTCCGCACGGAGGGCCTCCTCCGTCAGAAATGTCTGTGAGCTGTGCGGCATAGGTTACACCTGCTTTTTGCACAAAATGCAATGTTTTGGCTTTGTTTTACAATTCACAATGTGAAAGGTTTGTACGATAATTATAGCAGATTTTGTACTGTGAGACAATCTGGTCAAAACAGGACGGACGGTTGCTATGCAAAAAAGAGAGGCACGTTATGTACGCAAACCAGACAAGCCCGGCGGCACTGAAAAGTCAGGAGCAGTTTTGTGAGGCTCTTTTTGAGCTGATGCGTCAAAAGAGCATTGGTGAAATCACCGTCACCGAGCTTTGCCAGACGGCAGGGCTTGAGCGTGTGACGTTTTACCGTAACTTTGAAAATAAAAGTGATGTGCTGGATTACTACCTGGACTCGCAGATGACGCTGCTGATGCGGCAGCTGCCGGCACACAGCACGCTGGAAAACAACATGACATCGCTGTTCCGCTGGACATATGCCGAGCGTGAAAAGCTTTGCATTTTGCAGGACTACCGTCTTACGGTGCTGATCAGTGCCGTGCTTGGCAAAAAGATCATCACCATGCTGGCTGCAAACCTGCCGCAGGAAGAGCAGGATGCCCTGGTGCAGTGGCCGGTCGATTTGACGGATGCATATGACTACGGGTGCAACGTGGTAATGGGGCTCTACTTTGGTTTTTTGACCAGCTGGCGCAAAAACGGCTTTGCTGATGCGCCCGATGATCTGGCAAAATGTATGTGCAGCTTTTTGCTGCGCTGAGGGAGGCGTCTATGACAGAGGCGGAGCAGACCCGTGATTTTTTGCGCAAGAGCGGCTTCCGTAAAAGGGTCATCTATGCGCAGGATATCCGTGATATGGTGTATGCACACCCGTACTACGAGGTTGCGTATATGATGCACGGCACCGCCGTATGGGAGATCGAGGGTCTGCAGGTACAGCAGGACATGAGCGAGGTGGTGCTGATGCCGCCCGGCATGCCGCACCGTCTGTGGTTTCGGTCATCGACAGATCGACAGGAGCCGCATCTGCTGGTGCTGCACATCGCGCCCGAAATGCTGGAGTATCTGGATCGTTACTTTGATGGTGAGTCGCTGCAGGGGTGCTTTGCACCGCGCAATGGCCGGTATGTGCTGCCGCTGGATTACAAGCAGCGCCTTGATCTGGGGCGGCTGATGCAGTCGATCCGGGATGATGTCGAGCCCGAGCGGGACTTGCCGGGACACCGCATCGTGTGTGCAAACCTTGTCTCGATCATGCTGGTCAAGCTGTGGCAGATAGACTTTGATGTGCGCAGCAGGCTGAAAGGCAGCGAGAACGCAAACCTTGCGCTGAGCGCAAAAGCGTTTATTGACAGCAACTGCACACTGCCAATCACGGTGGACAAGCTGGCGGAGATGCTTTTTGTCAGCAAGTCGCACCTGCTGCACGCCTTCAAAAAGCAGACGGGTACAAGCGTTTACCACTACCTGACCGAGCGTCGCCTTGCGCATGCGTGCGAGCTGCTGTGCAGCGGCGAGGCGCCGAAGTGGGTATACCTGCACTGCGGTTTTCGGGATTATTCCAATTTCTACCGTGCATTCTGCAACAAATACGGCTGCAGCCCGCAGCAATACGCAGCCGACCATAAAAAAGAGATGTAAAAAGCGCTCCCTGTCCGCAGCTGATTGCGTGACGGGGAGCACTGTGTTTTTAAGTGTGCAGGTGCTTATGCTCTGCCGGCTGCCGGCACGGCAGCTGTTACATCTTCAACAAGATGTTTTAAGCTGGCAATATATGCCTCGTCGGAAAAATACTGTTCGTATGTTTTGCGGCAGGCAGGGCGCATCTTTTCCAGCAGATCGGTGTTTTCGATGGCGTATGTCAGCGCATCTGCCAGCTGCTGCGGGTCGTCGTCACGGTAAACAAAACCATTTTCGCCCTCTGTGATCAGCCCTGCCGTGCCGGTGTGCTCGGAGACGATGGCAGGCTTGCCGAAGATCAAACCCTCGGTGACAAAGGTCGGCATCGGGTCATCGCGTGAGGCGCAGACCACGCAGGTGCACTGATCCATCAGCGACTTGATCTCCGGGCGCTCCAGCCGCTTGCGGTAGAACACTGTCTCGGGGTAGTCCTCCGTAAGGGCGCGCACCGTGCGTGCGATCTCCTTGTCGGCTGGCTTGCCCACGATTAAAAAGGCAGCCTTTGCCCGCACATCGGGCGGCAAAAGGCGGACAGCCTTGCAAAAAATATCCTGTCCCTTGCGTGGCTCAAACGAGCCGACCGTCACAAACAGCGGTTTGCCGCCGGCGTAGCTGATATCGTACTGCGCAAAGGTCTCCTGCGCATAGTCCGGCAGACCATAAATCAGCTGCTCGATGGCAAAGTCCGGACGCACCGAGTGCATGGCGGCGGTCGCATGCGAGCCGACAGCGCAGGCGTGGACGTTGCTTTGCAGCGTCTTTGGCACCTGATGCACGATGTACGGGTAGCCCGCAAAGGCATCGTGCAGCCACCACAGCACCGGTACAAAGCTGCCGTTCAGGGTGCTGACAGCAGGTGCCTCCACAACGGTATTTGCAAGCACAAGGTCGGCGGAGGTGGCAAGCCCCCACAAGGTATGGCTCGACACGCAGTCACGTCGTGTGATGACGGCGGCGCCTGCATCCAGGAACAGCGGCAGAGACCCCTCGTCCGACGGGCCGAGCACGACCACCTCGTACCCCATGCTGCGCAGCACGGGCACAGCGCTTACCAGCACAATGGGCGCACCGGTCATGGACAGCTCGTGGCTCAGGATAAGCGCACGCCTGCCGGAATAGGAGAATACGTCGTCGGCGCACACCTCACGGCGGTAATGCAGCAGCGCCTGCGGGATGCGGCGGCAGCTTTGCGCCTGCGCAATGGCAAGGCGCAGCAGCTCTGTCACGCTGTCCATGCCGCGCGCTGTGCTGCGCACACGGTCCAGCAGCCTGCGAGACACCATGGCACAGCGGCAGTATGGCATGTGATGTGCAGAAAGGTACAGGGCGGTCGCACCGTCAAAGCCAAACACGGCGTCGCAGACGGCAAGGTCGGCACCGTCACGCAGTGCCTGCACAAAATAGCTCAGCGCTGTGGGCAGCAGCTCGGTGTCCTCGCTTACCAGCAGCACGCCCTCCACATCGCCCGTCAAATCGTCCGCCAGCTGTGCGGTAAGGCGGAATTTGCAGTGCAGCTGGTTTTGCAGCGTGTGCTCCAGCGCAACGTGCCGCCCGGGCGCATAAATCAAGACATAGGTGCTTTGGGTATCGGTATAGCCCTGCTTTGTCATCTGCTTGCATTGCAGGGCACTGTAACGGCTGTACATGTCTGCGCCTCCCTGCATCAATGATGGAACAGGCCCAGCAGCTTGCGCAGCGGTGCGGTCAGCCTCCAGCTGCTGCTGCCAAGGATGCCCTCCAGCGAGGCCTCGTAAGCGGTCTGGCTGTCATGCAGATCGCAGATCTGCTGCTGCAGCTGCGCACGCTCGCCCGCAAAGGACTCGTGCACCTCAATAAGCTTTTGCTCCAGCGCATCGTTTTGCGCACGCAGCACATCCAGTGCGCCCACAACGGTACGCCCGGGCTGCTGGTTTTGCAGCTGCGCCAGGGGGTAGTAACGGTAGCTTACGGCAAACTTAAGCCCTGCCGTAAAATGCGCCGTGCTCTCCAGCAGGACGTTGGGGTCCTCGGCCATAAACAGCAGCTCGCCATCCGGCAGGCTGACTGCCTGCAGCGGGCGTGCGGTCAGCCGCTCGTCTGAAAACTCAAGGTCGGTAATGCAGCAGGGCAGCTCACCGGGGTCCATGCGCAGCGCACGTGCATCGCGCGGCAGCTCAAACACGGCGGATACCTCGTGGGTGCGTGCGTTATAGGACTCGTCGCTTACGGTCAGACAGTACCGCTGCGTAAAGCCGGTGCCGCAGTCATAAAACAGCTGCGGCAGCGTCAGGTCGCTGCTCAGCTCCTCGTCATCGCCGCAGGCTTTTTCAAGCTCTGCCTGGCAGGCAAGCAGCTGCTGCTCCAGCGCAAGGCTGCGCTCTGCCAGCCGCGAGACGCCCTCATCCGCAAGCGCCAGCTGCCGCTCCAGCTCTGCAATGCGGCTTTGCGCCGCAGCCATTGTTTGGGGGGTATCGTTGCTCATTACAGACTCCTCCTAATCCGGTCAGTGTTTTGTGGTGCGGCGTGCATGCCTTTCGGTCGGCTTTGCCGCTGCGTTTTCAGGCTGTGACGTGCGCTGTTTGACACCCTGTGCGGGCAAGAGCTTTGCCCGCAGCTCACGGCGTCGGGCAAGCAGCTCGCATACTGCCCAAATGGATGCCATGGAAAGCGCAAATT
This sequence comes from Oscillospiraceae bacterium, assembly GCA_963596815.1. Taxonomy (GTDB): domain Bacteria; phylum Bacillota; class Clostridia; order Oscillospirales; family Ruminococcaceae; genus Faecalibacterium. Next base: position 27,333 of record CAVBNV010000011.1, on the reverse strand, counting down.
GCAGCAAAAGGCCGGTGAGCGGGTGGTCGATAAAGGCTGCCGCCATCAGGTACCACGGTATGGCGATCAGCTCGACGGTGTGCACGCAAAAGACGTTCAGCGAGCGGCGGCCTATTGCCTCCAGGACATGCACGACCGGGCCTTCAAAGCGGTTCCAGCGCAAAAACAGACGCATCAATGCAAAGCCTGCAATGCCGTCCAGCAGGATGCTGACCGGGCCAAGCGTCCATTGCCCCATGGAGATGCAGTCGGTGTAGCCGACGGCGATGGCGCCCACAGCAATCAGGACAAACGCCGCAGCGATCGCGGCTTTGCCCGGTGCGGTCAGCCGCCGCTCCAGCAGGCGAAAGCGCTTTGCAATGTACCCGATGTACAGGTACGGCACAATGACCATGCCCTGTGTGATGCAAAACGGCAGCTCCCACGCAAGGCTTGTGCCCCAGCCCAGCAGCGCACACCCTGCGACTGCCCAATGGGTGTAATTCTCCGGGAAAATGTTCAGGATCGCATCCAGCATGACCCAGCCGAGCATGAGCGACAGCAAAAACCACATGGGTCCGCAGGAGAAAAACTCCTGTCCGGCGTAGGTGGCGGTGTGCGGCAGCCCGAGCAAAAACCCGCCGGTGACCTTGAGCGACTCGCCCATGGTGCCGGGCAGGTAGCCAAAGGCCTTGTAGTGCACAATAAAGTGCAGCACGCACGTGCACAGCGCCGTCAGGATGTAGGGCTTTAGCAGCGCCTTAAGCTGCTGCTCGACACACTTGTGGATGCTGCGCTTGCGGAAGCCGTAGCCGCTGGCAATAAAAAAGGCAGCCATCAGGCTTTCGCGGTAGATATAGACCAGGAACGCGCTCACAGACAGCCCGCTGCTGGTCTGGAACGCATAGTATTCGGTGCAGTGTGTCAGCACAATGGCCAGCATCCCTGCACCCTTCAGCATATCGAACATCCCGATGGAGTTGATCGTGCGTGGGTGTTTTTCTGTCATGCAATAACCCTTCCCTGTGCGCAAACGTAAACAGGCAGCACGGGTGCATCGATTACAGTCACGCAATATTATTAGTAGTATTATTACTGCCTAGTATAATGCTTTTGCACAGGGCTGTCAATTTGCAATTGCCGATGCGGTGCGCCGTTGACGGAATATCTGCACAAAAAACAGGGCACATTGTTTTTTGTTTCCTGCTAAAATGCAAAAAAGTCGTGCGCCTTGTGTCACAATGACAAGTAAAAGTTGCCAAAAAAGTAAATTTTATCTTGCGCAAGTCTTGCGTTGCACAGGGGTTTATTGTATACTGGTTGCGCCGGGGTGTGCTTGCATCGGCAAAGCACACAAAACGGCGGTTGCAAAAAACAGACAGACCCGCCCAAAGCCTGCATCGGCTGCGTGCGGGTCGTGGATAGAGGCTGCGCACACTAAAAAACAGGAGGGCATACCCGATGATTGACAATGTCTATGATCTGATCACAGAAAATATGGAAAAGCGCTATGCGGACAACATCGCATTCCGCTTTTGCAGCAAGCAGGGCGACACCATAACGCAGGTGCGCTACGGCGACTACGCACAGGACATCCGCCGTGCGGTATCGTTTTTCCGTGCAGCGGTGCCGGACATCAAAGGCAAGCGCATCTGCCTGCTGTGCAAAAACTGCTACGAGTACGCCGTAAATGCCTTTGGCGTCATGATGTCAGGCGGTGTGCTTGTCACGCTGAACCAGCGCAAGAGCTGGGACGAGCTGAGCTATGAGCTGGAGATGATCGAGCCGACGATGATTTTGACCGACGGCGACGACTACGGCTATAAGGCAGAGCTGCAGGCGGCATACGGCAGCCTGCTGCGCCCCATGGACGGCTACCGCAGCTGCGAGCCTGCCGAGCTGACCCGCTGCATCGACCACGACGAACTGCTGGTGCTGATGTTTACCTCCGGCACGACCGGACGCAGCAAGGGCGTTATGCTCAGCGAGCGCAACTTTTTTACCGTGATGTACCCGCATACCGCCATTGGCGAGCGCATGTGCGAGCTTAAACATGACCCTGACTTTGTCGCAAGTCAGTACACTGTGCTGCCGCTGTTCCACCTGGGTGCCTTTATCTGCCTGTTCTCCTGGGCGATGAAGGGCTGGTGTCTGAACGTCAGCGGCGACATCCGCAACTTCTACAAAGAGATCATCAAAATGCCCAGCCAGGCCATGGCGGTCGTGCCGGTGATCATGAACAGCCTGCACCACGATATCATGCGCGGACGCAAGGAGCGCCTTGGCGAGCTGTGCGTGCCCATCTGCTCGTCTGCCATGTTTGACCCGCAGGTGCTGCTGGATGTGGCAAACAGCGGGATGTTTGTGGTGCAGACCTACGGCAGCACCGAGACCTGCGGCGACGGCCTTGTAAACTATGCGCAGGACGAAAAGCACATCGGCGCCATCGGCAAGCCGGATGATCACTGCGAGTATAAGCTTGCACCGGACGGCGAGATCTGCATGCGTGGCGGCTGCGTGATGCTGGGCTATTACAAGGACCCTGCCGCCACGGCACAGGTCATCGACAAGGACGGCTGGTTCCACACCGGCGACCTTGCCCGTGAGGACGAGGACGGCTACTACTTCCTGATCGGACGCAAGAAAAACCTGATCATCCTGGACAGCGGCGAAAACATCAGCCCGGAGGAGCTTGAGGGCATCGTGGGCAAGTGCGGCGCCGTCAAGGAGTGCATCGCAAAGGAAATGGGCAAAAAAATAGGCATCGTGGTGTACTGCGAGAGCGCCGAGCAGCAGACGGTGCGTGATTTTATCACAGAGGCAAACCGCAAGCTGCCGCTGTACAAGCGCATGTCTGTTGTGGAGTTCAGCGATACACCGCTGCCCCGCAACGGTACCGGCAAGCTGATACGCTGATGGCGATGTAAAAACAGCTGCACAGCGGCAAAGACTGCCAAAATATCTGGGCAAACCGCAGATGTTTGTGCTATACTGTAGGCGGTAGCGCCGGAACGGTAAACCGGAGCGGAAAGGAAAACTTGTATGGAACGTGCAGAAATCATTTCTCAGATCCTTGCTATCCTGGAGGATGTTGCAGAGGTCGCACCGGAGGACGTCACCGAAAACAGCGTCCTGATGGATGATTTGGATCTGTCCTCGATGGAGATCCTGACGATCGTTGCAGACCTTGAGGAGACCTTTGGTCTGCGCATCCCTGAAAAGGAGCTGCGCAACTTTGTCACCATCAGCGACCTGGCGGACTATCTGGTGCAAAACGCGGGGTAACGGGATGGAGCAGACACAGCGCTCGTCGGAGTATGTTTTTCAGGGGACGATGTATTTTTTCCGGCGGGAGAAGATCTATTGCCGGTATCAGTTCACGCTGCGGGACACGGTCGACCCTGTTTTGCTGCAGCAGGCGCTTGATGCCGCACTTTCGGCGGCGGATTATTACCGTGTACAGCTGGTATGGGAGGGCAAAAAGGCGTATCTTGCGCCAAACGATGCCCCTTGTACGGTGCACCTCGGTGCGCAGATGCCGCAGATACCGGACGAGACAGGCGGCTATCTGTTCAGCGTAGGCTGCGCAGGGGCGACGGTATATTTTGACTGGTACCATTTTTTGATGGACGGGCGTGGGGTGTCGCCGTTCCTGACCATGATTTTGGAGCAGTACTGCAACCTGCGTTACGGCACCGCCTTTGCGCTGCGGACGCTGCAAAGCAGCCCGGCGTACGATATTGCCGCGCTTGTACAGCAGTACCCGGAGGAGGGCGACATCAAAAGCAACCTCCAGCGTGATGTTTTGCAGACCTGTGAGGGCGAGCTGCACCGCACACGGGTGCGCCTGACAAAGCAAAGCCTGGTTGTGCTTGCGGCGCAATGCGGTGTAAAGCCGTTTTGTGCGCTGGCAGGGCTTTTGTGCCTTGCCCTGCACCGGTACTTTGGCAAGGATGAGATCCAGTGGTCGTACTCGGTCGATGCACGGGATGCTGTGGGCGTGCCGGATGCGCTGTACAACTGTGTCTGCTCGTACCAGCACAAGGCGGCGGTGGGGGATGATACCTGCCTGAAGGACTTTGTGGCTGAGCTTGACGCACAGGTGCGGCATGACCTGCAGCCGGATACCATGCGTCAGCGCATGGCGCTGCAGATGGGCTGGGTGTATAAGGTAGACAGCCAGAAGGCCCCGCTGAAGATCAAGCAGCGCATTTTCCAGATGGGCGAGTATATCAGCGGTGTGCCGGCGGACTTCTGGCTCAGCTACCTGGGCAACCCGCTGCTGCCCGCAACGCCGGAGCTGCAGGCGTACACCGCAGACTTTGGGGTCTGGGTGCCGCCCGACGGCGGCTCTATGGGCGTGGAGGCGTCCAGCCTGAACGGCATCGTCACCCTTTGCATCAACAACAAGGCGGCGCAGGCAGGGCTTGGCAGCGCCATACGCACCGCATTTGAGCGTGAGGGCATTGACGTGCTGGAGGCCTGCGAGTGCGAGCCGGAATGATGAAAAGACAATATAACACAACATGACGCACAAAAGCACCCGGACGGTCGTACAGCCACCCGGGTGCTTTTTTTCGGCGCAGCAAGGCACCTGCAACACACAAGGCGTTGCAGGTGCCAGCTGTAAGGAAAACACTTCACACACAGGAGAAAGTGAATGTCATATTCGGGTCCGCTTACTGCGGGGTGATCTGCTTTGTCTTAAAGTTGAATGCAAAGCGCTTGCTTGAACCGGGGAAGGTGATGGCAAAAATAAAGCTGTAATAGCCGTTGATCAGCCGCTCGTAGATGTGCTGGTCGTAGATGACAAACTGCAGCGGCACATTGGCGTAGCCGTTTGTGGGCAGGTTGAGGATGGTGTCGCCGTTTTGCAGCTCGCATGCAATGCTGGTGACGTTGTCGTAGACCATGCCGTTAAAAAGACTGCGGTAGGTATCGTAAAGCGAGGCGTTGCGTGTGGCGTGGATGGTCAGGGTAAAATCCATCACGCCGCGTTTTTGCTGCGCATCCCAATAGGTGTTGATGCTCTGTGTATCAATGGACACCTGGTAGCTGCCGATGGGGTAGGCACCGGTAAGTGCTGTGGACGAGCAACCCCCCAGCACAGCAGCTGCAGAGGATGCCATAGCGGCAAAAGCGATGGACTTCAGGAAGGTACGGCGGTTCATGGTCATCATAATTGTGATCTCCTTTAATGCCCGTTAAAAGGGCGGTTTGTTTTTGTTTTGTGTGTTTGCCTTTGTCTATTAGTACGCAGCGCAAAACACGTTTGTTACAGCGGGATCACAAAAAAGGCTGCACAGCCCGACAGAGCCGTGCAGCCTGCGCCCGTCAGCAGTACTGGCTGCCGTCCGGACGGTAAAAGCGCATATTTTTGTTCAGTCCCCCAGTGCCCATAATGGCACGGTAGCAGTCCACCAGCGCATCCACGGCGGGCTGCACATCCATGGCAGGCTGTCCGGGGCAGGGCAGCACAAGGATGCGAAACCACGCTGTGTACATCTGCTCGGTCCAGCCGGTGTCATGTGCGCCGCAGCGTGCGTAAAACCCTAAGCGGCGTATCGCCATTGCTTCATCCTCTGCCTTTTCGGGGCACTCGGCCTCAATCAGGATCGCTGCGGCGTCTGCCTCGTGCAGGGGCAGCTCGGCCAGCAACTGCGCACCAAGGCCGCCGGCACGGTATGCTGGCACAACGGCAAAATAATCCAGCTGGCTGGCGGCACAGTCGGCGGGACGCACCATCAACAGGTAGGCGGCAAGGGTGCTGCCGTCGTATACGCCCCAGCTGTGCGCCGTGCCCTGCGCCTCGGCGTTCAATATCAGGCTCAAGGGCTTAAGCTCACCGGCAGGAAAGTCACGGCGCATTTCGTCCCGGTAGATGTCGGTCACCTCGCCGGCAGACAGCCTGCGCCAGGTGTATTGGCGGCTCATACGATGCGTGCTCCCTTCTGGATGACGGCCTGTATGTTCAGCTCCTTGTCGGCAAGGATGACGTTGCCGTACCGTCCTGCACCCAAAGAGCCATAGTCTCCGTCGATGCCGATGCTCTTTGCGGGGTTTTCGCTGGCGGCACGCACGGCGCTTGCAAGCGGGATGTCCATTTCAAGCACAGCACGCCGCATGCAGTCGTAAAGGCAGGTCGCGCTGCCTGCAATCGTCTCGGGGTGCTCGGTAAGTGTGGCAAGCGCACCCTTTACCGTCACCGCCTGCCCGCCCAGGCTGTATTGCCCGTCGGGCAGTCCGCAGGCACGCATACTGTCGGCGATCAGGATGACACGGTCGTCGCCAAAGGTGTTGAAGGTAAACCGCACGACAGCGGGGTGAATGTGTACGTTGTCGGTGATCAGCTCAACCTCGGCGTGCTTTTCCAGTGCGGCAATAATGGGTCCGGGCGCACGGTGCGTGATGCCGGGCATAGCGTTGTACAGGTGCGTCATGTGCGATGCGCCTGCGTCAAAGGCGGCGCATGCTGTGTCGTAGTCGGTGCAGGTGTGCGCAAGCGAGATGCGCACCTCATCCGCACAGGTGCGGATAAACTCCAGTGCACCCGGCTCCTCGGGCGCAATATCGACCAGCTTGATCAGCCCGTTTGCACGTGCCTGCAGCCGGCGGAACATCCCGATATCGGCCTTGTGCAGGTACGCGGGGTTTTGCGCACCGATTTTGTTGGGGCTGATAAAGGGTCCCTCCATGTTTATGCCGACAAGGTCTGCTCCTTTGCCGTTTTTGTGGGCGGCGGCGGCATCCATGACACGCCCCAGGATCTCCTCAGAGTAGGTCATGGTTGCGGGGCAGATGGCAAGCACGCCCTTGCTTGCCTCAAAGTCGGCAAGTGTCTGGATCGCCAGCTCGGTGCCGTCGCAAAAATCCTGGCTCATGGCACCGTGGAAGTGGATGTCCACAAGTCCGGGCAGGGCGTAAAGCCCGTCTGCTTCCACGACCTCCTCGTCGGGCTCTGGCTGTGCAAACGGTACGATACGCCCGCTGCGGATAAACAGATCGCCTTGCTTAAATTGATGCTCAGGGGTATAGATCGCTGCATTTTTTATGATCATGTTGCCCGTCCTCTTTTACAGCAGGCTCAGTGCTTCTTCGTCTGCCACAAGGATGCAGTCCGGGTGCATCTGCAAAATCGAGCCCGGGCACTCGGGTGTGACAGGTCCCTGCACAACGTCCCTGACTGCCTGCGCTTTTTTGATGCCGTTTGCGACGACCAACACCTTGCGCGCCTGCATAATGGTTTTGATGCCCATGGTGTATGCCTGCTTTGGCACAAGCTCCTCGTTGCCTTCAAAAAAGCGCTTGTTTGCCTCGATGGTGGCGGGCGTCAGGTCAACGCAGTGCGTCTCCAGCTCAAACGCCTCACCGGGCTCGTTAAAGCCGATGTGTCCGTTTGGACCGAGACCGAGCAGCTGCAGGTCAATGCCGCCCACGCTGTGGATGACGGCGTTGTACTTTGCGCATGCATCGGCCGCATCGGGGTTCGTGCCGTCGGGCAGATGGATGGCCTCGGGGCGGATGTTTACGTGGTCAAACAGGTTTTTGTGCATAAAGCTCCAGTAGCTTTCGGGGTGCTCCTTGGGCAGTCCGCGGTACTCGTCAAGGTTGACGGTCGTCACATCCGCAAAATCCAGGTCACCCTTGTTGTACCACTCTACCAACTGGGCGTATGCACCGACGGGCGTACCGCCGGTGGCAAGGCCGAGCACGCAGTTCGGCTTCATGATGACCTGCGCAGAAATGATGTTTGCCGCTTTGCGGGACATGTCTTTATAATCCTTTGCACGGATGATTTTCATAAAACAGCCTCCTGTCCTTGCTGCATAAAATACAAACATAAAAGCGCCGTGAGTAGGCACACATATGCCCGCCCACGGCGGCTTGCGCTAAAAAATCAGTACCAGAGCAGTGTGTGTTACAGCATCTTCTTCAGCTCGTCATAGACAAACTGCACCTTTGTGCCGATAACAACCTGGCAGGTGTTTTTGTCGGGGCGGATGACGCCTGCCGCACCGGCTGCCTTGACAGCCTTTTCGTCGATCTGCGTGTAGTCCTTGATAGCAAGGCGCAGACGGGTCGTGCAGTAGTCCGCCTTAGCGATGTTCTCCTTGCCGCCAACGGCCTGCAGGACACCTGCGGCGATGGCGGTGTAGTCGTTATTGTTCAAAACGATTTTCTTTTCAGCCTCTTCGGCGTCATCGTCCTCACGGCCGGGGGTCTTCAGGTCAAACTTGGTGATGGCAAAGTAGAACACGGCGTAGAACACGACAAAGGCTGCAATGCCCAAAGGAAGGATCAGCCATGTGTTGGCTGCTGCGGGCAGAGAAGCGGAGAAGAGCAGGTCGGTTGCGCCGGCGGAGAAGCAGAAGCCTGCACGGAAGCCGACAGCGCAAGTGATAATGGTAAAGATGCCGTACAGTGCAGCATAGACAACGTACAGCGGGAAGCACAGGAACATAAAGCCGAACTCAAACGGCTCGGTAACGCCGCAGACAAATGCGCAGACGGCAGCGGAGAACACCAGACCGATGGCGGCCTTTTTGTTCTTTGCGGTCTTGACGATCGCAAGGGCTGCACCGGGGATGCCGAACATCATGCAGGGGAAGAAGCCGGACATATACATGCCGAGGCTCCAGCCGACATCTGCGGAGGTCTCGCCGGCCCAGAAGTGACCGAGGTCGCCCAGACCGATGGTATCAAACCAGAACACGTTGTTGAGTGCGTGGTGCAGACCGGTGGGGATAAGCAGACGGTTGAAGAATGCGTACAGACCTGCGCCTACATAGCCCATGCCTGCAATGCCGTTGCCCAGAGCAACCAGTGCACCGAAGATGAGCGGCCACACAAACAGCAGCACGACAGAGACCACGATGGAAGCAAGTGCGGTGACGATAGCGACCGAGCGCTTGCCGCTGAAAAATGCCAGCCAGTCGGGCAGCTGTGTGTTTTTGAACTTGTTGTAGCAGGCAGCGCCGATGATAGCGGCCAGGATGCCGATAAATGCGTTGCCGGAGATCTTTTGGAAGGCGATATAGTCGGTGGTGCCCTCTGCGAGGGTGCGCACCTTGCCGACGACATCGGGCGCCAGCAGCTGCTGCATCATCATGTAGCTGACAAGACCTGCAAGGCCTGCGGTACCGTCATGGTCATCCGCTAAGCCGACAGCAGCGCCGATGGCAAACAGAAGTGCCATGTTATCAATCAGTGCGCCGCCTGCCTTGACCAGCAAAAATCCGATGGTCTGCGCAAGACCAACGACATCGCCGCCCTGCATGGTGGACGGGCACAGCAGGTAGCCCAGACCCATGAGGATGCCGCAGACGGGAAGTGCTGCGACAGGAAGCATGAGTGCCTTGCCCAGTTTTTGGAGATACTTCATCATAAGACAATTCCTCCTTTAAGAATGTAAAACGCCTCGCGGATGCGGTGTGGTGCACATCCGCTGTGCTTTACAATATATTAACACATCTGTCGCAAAAAAGCCATAGATTTTGAAAAAAATTCTCAACAAATATGCGGCAAAACTTTTGTAGCATGTCTCGATGTTGAAAATTTTTGTTTTTAATGCACAAAATGAAAAATTACAATGAAAAAAGTTTTCTTTTCGGCTGCCTGCTTGCATCTGCGTGCCAAATCATGTACTATTAAACATGCCGGAAGCACATACCACACGGAGGTTTTTTATATGGAATGGACAGATATCCGTCTGACCGTCGCAAAGTCCGACGCCGAGGACGCCGAGGCAGTGGCCACGATGATCGCCGAGGGCGGCATTTATATCGAGGATTACAGCGACATCGAGCAGCAGGTCGCCGAGATCGCACACGTTGACCTGATCGAGCAGGAGCTTTTGGACAAGCCCCGCGACACCGTTATTATTCATATGTATCTTGAGCCGGGTGCATCTCCCGTCGAGACGCTTGCGCTGATCGGCGCACGCATGGAGACGGCAGGCATCGGCTATACCGTCGAGACCGAGGGCGTGGAGCAGGAGGACTGGCAGAACGGCTGGCGCAAGTACTACCACCCCATGGAGATCGGGCAGCACCTGGCCGTCGTGCCCTCGTGGCAGCAGTACGACACAAGCCGTGTAAAGCTGGTGCTGGACCCCGGCCTTGCCTTTGGCACCGGCGGACACGAGACGACGAGCCTGTGCCTGGAGGCGCTGGACGGGCGTGTAAAGGGCGGCGAGCGTGTGCTGGACATCGGCACGGGCAGCGGCATACTGGCCATCGCTGCACTGAAGCTGGGCGCAGCCACGGCCGAGGGCGTGGACATTGACCCTGTGGCTGTGCGCACCGCAGGCGAAAACGCCGCACTGAACGGTGTGCAGGATCGCCTGACCGTACTGGTCGGCGATTTGTCCGACAAGGCAAGCGGCAGGTACGATATCATCACGGCAAACATTGTGGCAAATGCCATTATCAGCCTTGCACCGGCCGTGCCTGCGCTGATGACGGACGATGCAGTGTTTATTGCCAGCGGCATCATTGACACCCGCAAGGACGAGGTGCTTGCCGCACTGGAAAAAGCAGGGCTGTGTGTACAGCAGGTAAACGAAAAGCGCGGCTGGGAGTGCATCGTTTGCAAAAAGGCCTGAGCCGCAGGAGGAACTATGCCGCACCGCTATTTTACCACTGAGATTTCTGACGGCACTGCCACCCTGCGCGGCGCCGATGCGCACCACCTGGCACGCGTTATGCGTGCAAAGCAGGGCGATACTGTTATTTTGTGCGACGGCAACGCCGTCGAGTACACCGCAACGATCACCGGCTTTGGGGACGACTGCGTATCGTTCAGCGTGGAGCCGGGCTACCCCAGCTCCGCCGAGCCGGGCGTGGAGGTCACGCTGCTGGCGGCGTACCCCAAGCAGGACAAGCTGGAGCAGATCATCAAGCACGGCGTAGAGCTGGGCTGTGCGCACATCGTGCCTTTTTTCAGCCGGTACTGCGTGGCAGCACCCAAAAAAGAGGATCAGAAAAACGTGCGCTACAACCGCATTGCCGCCGAGGCGGCCAAGCAGTGCGGGCGCGGCATTTTGCCCGACGTTGCCATGCCGCTGCCAAACTTTGGCGCTGTGTGCCGCACCTTTGCGCAGTACGATCTGGTGCTGTTCTGCTACGAGTGCGGCGGTGCTGCGCTGCGGCAGCTGCTGGCAGCTGCCGTACCTGGTGACGGCGCAAGGCTGCGCATTGCGATCGTGACCGGCGCCGAGGGCGGCTTTGCCCCCGAGGAGGCGGAGCTTGCGGCAGGCGCCGGCGCAAAGACGGTGGGGCTTGGCCCCCGCATTTTGCGCTGTGAGACTGCCCCGCTTGCCGTTTTGTCTGCAGTGATGACCCTGACCGGCAACCTGGAATAAGCCGCAAACGGATATAAAAAAGGACACCTGTGCTGTCAAGCGCCCCCCGGGACGCGGCATACAGGTGTCCTTTTTGTAATATATGCGCTCAGTTTAACTTTAAGTCGCCCTCTTTAATCCACCCAAGGCGGCGCTCAGCCTCGCAAAACAGCGTGCTGAGCACGGCGGGCAGCACAAAGCACACAAGCAGCATGGCAAGCCAGTCCATCGGTGTAATGGCAGCCTTTGTACCGGCTGCAATGTCGTTTACCCAGCCGGTGTAAACGCCGATCTGCCCCACAAGCCCACACGTGCCCATGCCGGAGGACACGGCGGCACCGTTCATCTCAAAATGGAACACGCACGTGGCAAGCGGCCCGGTAATGGCGGAGGCAAGGGTGGGTGCAAGCCAGATGCGCGGGTTTTTGACGATGTTGCCCATCTGCAGCATACTTGTGCCCAACCCCTGACTGACCAGGCCACCAACGCCGTTTTCTTTGTAGCTCATCACGGCAAAGCCTACCATTTGTGCGCAGCAGCCGGCAACCGCCGCACCGCCTGCAAGTCCTGTAAGCCCCAGTGCGGCGCAGATGGCGGCAGACGAGATGGGCAGTGTCAGCGCAACACCCACGATCACCGAGACGAGCACGCCCATGACAAACGGTGCCTGCTCGGTCGCCCACATGATCAGCGTGCCCACCTGGCTTGCTGCCGCACCGATGGGGGCGGCGATCAGCATCGACAGCCCGACGCCTGCAAAAATCGTGACAAGCGGCGTGACAAGGATGTCGATGCGTGTCTCCTTGCTGACAGCCTTGCCAAGCTCGGCCGCCACGATGGCGATGATCAGCACCGCCAGCGGACCGCCCGCACCGCCCAGTGCGTTGGCAGAGTACCCGACGGTGACCATGCTGAACAGCACCAGCGGCGGGCAGTGCAGCGCCCAGCCGATGGCGCACGCCATGGCAGGGCCGCTCATGGCAGTGGCGTAGCCGCCAAGCTCCTCCAGTACGCCGAGCCCAAGCTGCTGCCCTAGCGTCTTGATGATGGTGCCGATCAGCAGGCTTGCAAAAAGCCCCTGCGCCATTGCCCCCAGCGCCTCGATCAGGTAGCGCTGCGGCGAGATAACGATATCCTTGCGTTTCAAAAAAGCATTTATGCTTGACATGGGTAACATCCTTTCTGTTGCAAAGCGCGGCACTGTGCCGCATAGTTGATACTATACCATACACCTGTCAAGACATCAAGTTCAAAGTGTAAAATGCCGCTTTGCCTTTGCTGTCAGAAAGCTGGAAACATCAAATCAGCCAGGCATCATAGGGGCGTTTTGCCGTTGCAGAAGTTTGCCCATTTGTAAATTTTTGTAACGCGTCGCCCTTTGTCTGCGTACGTATATGCGTAAGGCAAAACACAAAACACACACAAACAAAGGAGATTTTACTATGAAAACCAATAACAAGATCACACGCATCGCAGCCGGCGCACTTGCCGCTATGTCCATTGCAACCGCCATCAGCATCCCGACGTTTGCAGCCGCACCCGAAACTGTATCGACGCAGCCCACCGCAGTCGTTGCGGCAGCGACGAGCAACATCGACGAGGAAAACGGTGCAAAACTTGTTGCTGAAAGTGCTTCTTGCAGGGCATATGTCTACCCGGACGGCGTCAGCGGCTACATCGAGATCGACCATTATTCGAATGACGACATCTACATACCATTCATCAATTTCGTGATGCTGCAGGACATCATCCATTTTAATGATGGCGGCTATGTCAAAATCATTAACGATGAGCGCAGGCACGGCAACTGCAACATCTACGACTACGTGATCACCGTAAAAGGCTGCGGACCAAAGGGCCTTTTCAGCGGCGCCGGTCACATGAGATTTACCGATGAGAGCGGCGATACCTACGATCTGGATCTCTGGTCCTCCACCTATAAAGAGCATAAAGTAAAATACAACAGTGATCATCCCCACATCGTCCGTATTGATTGGTGGAGCTGAGCTCCCACACAGACGGATGCCGTTTGAGCGCATACCCCGGTAGGCAGCACCCCTGCATTTCGTTTGCAGGGGTGCTGCTGCGCTGCGGCAAAAGCTCCTTGCAGCGCACAGCTTGTCCTCTTTGCGGTGTAGACTTTTCAGTCTATATGCCGTATAATATCTGGTATAACGGCAAAACAAAAGGCAGCAACAGCTGTGTGTGCTGTGCTGCCTGTATGCTGCGGTGTGCCGGTCAGATCTGCTCGCCCTTAAGCATCTTCTGCATCTTTTCAAGGGCACGCTTCTGGATGATGCGCACATTGCCGGAGCTGGTGCCAAGCTGGTCGGCGATGGCCTGGTGCTCCATGCCGCCAAAAAAGCGCATGATGATGACGGTGCGGCTGCGCTCGTCCAGCTTTTCCAGCAGGGACGCCACAAGGGCACGGTTTTCTGTCATCAATGCGGCCTGCGAGGCGGCGTTGTCTACGGGCTCGGCGGCGCTGCCGCCCTCCTCCATCAGCTCATCCAGGCTCTCGGTGCGTCCGGAGCGGCGGTAGTGCGAGATCAGCATGTTTTTGGCAACGATGAAGACCCACGCCTTCTCGCTGCAGCGTTCGGGGTCAAACTGATCCTGGTGACGGTAACACGCCAGAAAAACATCCTGCATCAGGTCTTCAACATCCTCACGGCTGTTCATACGGGATGACAGCCACGAGCGCAGGCTGCCGGAATATTTGACGACCCACTCTTCAACATTTGCCATGGAAACCTCCTGAAACCTTCAAAAAAATTTTTTTGAAAAAAATCAAAAAATGTGTAACATACCCCGTGCCTTTTGCGTATTAAGCATTAGAAGGCACCTCAAACAGAACAAATTTGAGACACGACCAACACAAAATTAACGATAAAACGAAAGGAAGAAAATTATGGACTTCACAAAGCTGATCAATTTCCCCACCAAAGAGGAGGATACCTCCGATATCGAAAACCTGCTGAATAACGTTGCAGCCGACAGCGACATGCCCTGCTGGGACGATAAGCTGGAGGCAATGATCCGCCAGACCATGGCAGGCGTGAACACCGGCAAGATGTTCGAGCTGTCCGACGATGACCTGGAGCTGGTACAGGCTGCGGCAAAGCCTATGACTGCCGATGACCTGCTGAACAGCCTTGATCACGATGACTGAGAGCGTGAGCTGCTTATGAGGCTTGCGTCAAACCGTCCGCCGCCCTCCTGCAACAGGAGGGCATTTTTTGTGCCTACGTCAGCTGACGCCTTGCAAGCCCATAAAAAATACCCTGCTTTGCCATCAGCTCATCGTACGTGCCGCTTTCGGCGATTTTGCCGCCGCTGAGCACATAGATGCGGTCGCAGCTGCGTATGGTGGAAAGGCGGTGTGCCACAACGATGCGTGTGCAGTGCAGCTTTTCAAGGTTGTCGCACACGGTGCGCTGTGTGGCGTTGTCCAGGGCGCTCGTCGCCTCATCCAGGAACAGCAGCTTTGGTTTGCCCACGATGGCGCGCGCAATCAGGATGCGCTGCTTCTGCCCGCCGGAGATCGTGCCATCGCCCTCGGACAGGACGGTGTGCAGCCCCATGGGCATACCGGCAAGATCTGCCTCCAGGCCTGCCGCACGTGCGGCGGCTGCCACCTGCCTGCGGGTCGCATTCGGGTGCGTGATGGCGATGTTCTCGGCGATGCTGCCGGGGATCAGCCCGCCGTCCTGCAGCACAACGCCGAATTTTTTGCGCATCTCCCGCTTGTCGAGTGCGTCCATGTCGTAATCATCGTAAAAGATCTTGCCGCCTGTGGGCTTCTCCAGCCCCAAAAGAAGCTTGAGCAGGGTGGATTTGCCGCACCCCGACGCCCCTACGATGCCGATGTATTCGCCTGCACGGATCTCCATCGATACGTCATCCAGCACCAGCGGTGCGCTGTCGTCATACCGGAACGAAACATGGTTGAGCGTAACGCTGCCGGCAAGGTCTGTCGGGATCTGTGCGCCGGAGCACGTCTCCGGCATGGTGGTCAAAAGCGGTTGTGCCCGCTTGAGTACGGGTACGGCAGCGCAGACGTTGAAAAAGCTGTTGGTCAGTGCCAGCATTGCTGCGGCAAACGACCCGAATGCGCTGCAAAAGCCCATCAACGTGCCGACAGACAGTGTAAGGTCGCCCCGGATCAACTGGTAGAATGTGATAACGTTAAAAATCGTGCCGCTTGCGCCGGTAAGGACAGCAGCCCTGCGGCGGCAGCGTGAGCGCTCACGCACAAGGCGGGTGCGCTGCGCAAACAGCTCCATATACTGGTTCAGGGCACGATCCTCCGCACCGCTGACACGCAGCTTGGCAATGCCCACGATCATCTGATTGAGCAGGGAGGACAGCCTGCCCTCAAGCTCCAGCCGCTGCCGCTCGGCGTGCAGCTGCCGCCTGCCGAGCACAACTATGACAAGTATAACACAAGCAAGCACCGTTAAGCAATGCACACTTAACGTGGGCGAATAATGGAACATCCACCACAGGTACACGATGGCGAAGGCGGCGCTCAGCCAGGTATGGATGCACGTTTGCGCCAGCAGTTCCACCGTGTGCGGTATGCTCAGGGCACGCTGCGCGAGGTCGGCGCTGTCGTAGCGGCGCAAAAAACTTTCCGGCAGGTTGAACAGCCGCTCCACCACGGCGGCCTGCACGGTATACTTTATGCGTGACACCGTGCGGAAGCCTGCAAACCCCTTTACCACGGCAAAGGCGAGCCACCCCAGCGCAAACGAAATGACCACAGGGCAGAGTGCGGCAAGGTTTTTGGCATCGCCCAGCGGCACAAACAGGTTAAACAGCCGCTCACTCAGCAGTGCCTGCAGCAGTCCGAACAGTGTACCGAACAGGGTCACCGTCAGTATGGTAAGCACATCGCACATCGACACCTCACGCAGGGCAAACCGCAGCAGCCCCTGCAAATCAAGCGGCTTTTCGGGCAGGGGACGGTAGAACATCACGGCGGAGGGCTGCAGCTGCTGCACAAGCTCGTCGTTCAGTACGACTGTGGTGTCCTCCACGGGGTCCCACATCAGGTAGTGCCCCGGGCGTGTGGGGATGCATGCCACGGGGCGGCGCTGCTCGCCGTAATACGCCAGCACCGGGCCCGAGTCGCCGTCGTGCCAGCCCGGCTCCAGGATGATGCTGCGGTACGCAAATTTGGACACACGTGCAATGTCCTGCACGGTAAAGCTGTGCCCGCAGCCGGAGCTGATGGTACTCAGCGGCACAAGGGGCAGCCGCTGCCATGCGCACAGGCAGGCAACGGCATCGTAAAGCTGCTGCCCGGTGCGCTTGAGGTGTGCATTGCGCCGCAGGCTGCTCTGACGGTGAAAGATGCCCCACATGGTGTCAAGGGTGTGCCGTGCGGCATTTTCGCTCTCCTTTTGTGCAGCGTAGAGGTTGCGCATCTCACGCACAGCGCTCAGGTTATAAAACTCGGCGATGGACTCGCCGAAGCTGTCGCCCGGCGGCAGCCGCACATCCAGCTTTGCGCAAAAATCCTGCTGCAGCTGTTCGCTGTCCGCAAGCGGGGCAAGCGTTGCCGGCTCAAGCGGCACAAGCAGCAGTGTCCAGTGGTACAGTACGCCGTCCGCACCGGCGTGCTGCTCGTCCAGTGCGGGGATGCCGCAGCCGGCATAGGCCTCGTACAGCAGGCGGCGCTGCAGGGGCACAAAGGTATCCGGGTCCAGCGGTACGACAAAGACAAGCACATGCCCCTGCACGACCCGATAGCCCACACCGGTGTTCGTCAGCATCACCTGACTGCCGGCGATCGTTATCCTATCCATATGTCAAACCTCGTCAGCCGTTGCGGATGAGTGCGGCGTAAGTGCCGTTCGCATCCATCAGGGTCTCGTGTGTGCCGCGCTCAATGATCTGTCCGCTTTGCATGACAAGGATCTCGTCACAGTCACGGATGGTGGAAAGCCGATGTGCCACCATGATGCAGGTGCAGCCGCGGCGGCGGATGTTGTCCAGCACCTGCTTTTCCATCAGGGGGTCCAGTGCACTTGTTGCCTCGTCCAAAATCAGGATCGAGGGGTTTGTCACCAGCGCACGGGCGATCTCCAGGCGCTGGCGCTGTCCGCCCGACAGGTTTGTGCCGCCCTCGGCAAGGCGGTAATCATACGCACCGGGCAAAGCGGTAATGACGTCATGGATGCAAGCGTCCTTTGCGGCGTTCAGGATGTCCCGTTCCATGGCAAGGTCGTTCCACAGGGTCAGGTTGTCACGGATGCTGCCGGAGAAAAAGGTAATGCTCTGGTTGACAACAGCGACGCTCGCATTCAATATGGACTGCGGCAGATCCTGCATCGGTGTGCCGTCCAGCAAAATATCGCCCGACCACACACGGTACAGCCCGCTGATCAGTTTGCTTATGGTCGACTTGCCGCAGCCGGAGCCGCCCACAAGGGCAACGGTCTGCCCGGGCTCAAGTGTAAAGCTGAAGTGCTGGATCAGGGCTGGCTTCAGTGTGCTGTAGCCAAAGCTCACATCCCGCAGCTCAATGCGTCCGATCAGCTTGTCCTCCCGCGGATGCTGCTCACGCTCTGGGTCAAACCGACCGGAGATGCGGTATTTTTCCAGGTCGCCCACACGGCGCACATCGGCCTGCAGCGTCTGTATGTGCTGGAAAAACGACAGCAGAGCGGTGACCGGTGACAGAAACGATGTGAGCAGCAGCTGGAAGGCAAACAGCATACCGATGCTGATGCGTCCCCGTATGATATAAATACCGCCGAACAGCAGTACCAGGATGGAGCACAGCTGCTCGATCGCCTGCGGGATGGCGGCAAGCACCTGCGAGCGCTTGCCGATCAGCTGCTCGGTGGCGTTGCTACGTGCATAATATCCCATCAGGCGTGAGATGTATTCGTTTTCGGCGCCGGATGCCTTGAGCGTATTGCTGAGCGAGAGCCCGGCGTACAGTGTGCCTACCAGCTTGCCGTTGTCCTGCCGTGCCTTTGTGGACAGCGACGCCAGATGCCGTGCGCACTGAAAATTGACCCCGAGCGCAAGCGCTGCGCTTACCACACCGATCATGGTAAGCGGCACGCTGTACAGCAGCATTAGGACCAGATAAAACACCGACAGCAGCAGGTTGAATGCGTTTTCGGTTATGCTGCCGGTAAGCGCCTCACTGATGGACTCATAGCTGCTGACACGGGCGGCAATATCGCCCGCATAGCGCTGCTCAAAAAACTGGATGGGCAGACGCAGCAGGTGCGCAAGGGCACGGTAGGTGGAGGTGATGGAGAGCTTGGCGTGCAGCTTTTGCAGCAAATGCCCGCGCAGCCAGTTAAAAAACATGCTGTATGCAAGCATAAACAGCATCAGCATCAACAGCGGACCCAGCCATTCAGCGTTGGGCGACAGAAAGACCTTATCAATAAACACACGGCAGCACGTGGGCAGCACAATGCCCGATACAACCAGCAGCAGGCTGATGCTAAGCAGTGCGCCCAGGGCGGGCGCATCCGCCTCAACAAGCTGCCGTATGCGGACGGCGGCAGGGTGTCTGCCGGCGTTTTTGGGCAAAGCAGGCGTTGGCGCAAACACCAGCACAATGCCGGTAAAGCCCTCGTCCAGCTCCTGCATGGTCAGCTTGCGCCGTCCGAAGGCGGGGTCGTTGATATAAGGGCAGCCATTGCGCACACCCTCGTACACGACAAAGTGGTTAAAGTTCCAGTGGATGATGCAGGGCGACTGCAGCGTCAGCAGGTGACTGACCTCGCACGAAAAGCCGCGGCATTGCAGACCGTACCGGCGTGCGGCGCTCATCACGTTTTTGGCGTTGCAGCCATCACGGCTGACACCGGCATCGATGCGCAGCTGCTCCAGGGGCACCTCGCACCCGTAATAAGCAAGCACCATGCCCAGGCAGGCCGCACCGCACTCGGCGGCCTCCATCTGGTAGATGGTGGGTGTTTTGACCCAGCCGTGTTTTGGTGCGCTGCCCGCGGCAGGCTGTTTTTTCATCGTATCTCCTCTGTTCACGCCTGCGCCTCCGTTGGCTGCCCAAATGCCTGGAACCACTTTTTGAGGCGCGGCAGCAGCAGTGTGATGGGGTGAGTACGGTCAACAACGATCTCTGCCGTGATATAGGTGCTGTGCGTCAGCACGGTCGCAGCGCCCTTCGGGCTGGACCAGTAATACCCGCTTGCGGTCGATGCGTCCCTGCGCAGCTCGCACTGTACGCTGACCACGGGCCCTTCCTGCGTAAAATAGTCCACAAGGGTATCGGCACCAAGCTGCTCGTACAGCTGCTGCGTGTCCGCCACACCGGCATCCACCGAAACGATGGTCGCCTCCAGGCAACCGTATTTCTGGCTGTCGACCGAGGCAGGGTAGACCAGCACAGTCATGCCTGCCGCAAGCTGCTCGTCGTTGTCGATGGGCACATAGCACTGCACGATGCCGTCCTCGCGCTCGTCACCGATAAACAGCATGCCCTGTGCGGTGACACGTGTGGGCAGCAGGGAAAAAAATGCCCAGATAAGCAGCGCTGTGACACACAGTACCCCGCCGCCGATGCCAAGCCAGACGCCCGGCGACGTGATCGTGATCATCCGGTCAAGCTGTTCCGGAGAGGAGAGCCGCTCAAGGCTGGAGCGGCGGTAGAGTTCTTTCATACGGCACCCTCGCATCGGCGGCACACGAACACTGTGCCGCCGTCAGTTGTTATAAAGATACAGTATTATTATACTTCTCATGGGCAAATATTCAACCTGTCTTTTTGCCGCCGCAGGCAATATCCGCCGCACATTGCGCAAACAAAAAGCCGGCAGGGCACCCACACCCTGCCGGCTTTTGGAAATTGTTTGCTTAGAAGAATCGGCAGAAGCCGAGGCATACGCCCAGGATGAAGAACAGCACGACCTTGATCACAACAGGGATCCATGCGTGCTTTGCAAGCCTGAGGTCTGCACGGGAGATGTTGCTCTTCGGGCAGGTGCCGACGCACGCCTCGCAGGCGATGCACTCGCCGCTGCGCAGGCTCTGCTCGTCCAGCTTCAGGCTGACAGGGCAACGGTTTGCACAGGCGTTGCAGCCCTTGATGCAGTTTTCGCTGTCACGGTGCAGCTGAGCCACCGGCAGCACCGGCAGCAGGGAGAACACGGCACCCATCGGGCACAAAAACTGGCAGAAAAACCGGGGGTGCAGTGCCATGCCGACCACGATCAGCACAAACAAAAGGATGCCCACGGCAAAGTTTTCGGGCGGCAGGCGAAGCGCCGTCAGGCGTGAAAAGACCTCCCACGGGCTTGTGCCTGCAAAGCTGTCGTACAGCCCTGCGGCGCACATCACGGCGACACCGGCAAGCACAGCGTACTTGACCTTTTGCAGCACCGGCACGCAGTGCACCGGCAGTGTAAACTGCTTTTTGCGGTGCAGCAGCTTTTTCTGCACAATGCCGGACAGCCAGTACACAAAGTCGCCCATCGAGCCGAAGGCGCATACATACCCGCAGAAAAACCGTCCGAACAGGATGGTAAAACAGCACAGGGCGATCAGCGAGACGGTAAAGCTGTCCAGCTGCAGCACATCGCCGCCGCCGATGCGTAAAAACTGGTAGCGCACGCCGGCAAAGCCGGCGACAAAAGCACCCGGCATCGCAAGGAAAAATACAGCCTGTACCCCTGCACGCAGCCACGCGCGCAGCTTAAGCTCACGTTGACGCTGCTGCGCGGCAGTCAGCGGTTTCTTTTCGGTTTGCTCCATCATGACACCGCCTTTTCAAGTGCATCCGCCACGGCCTCGATCATACCCTCGGCGGTAAGGGTGGCACCGGAGATGGTGTCCACCTCTGTGGATTGTGCGGACAGGATCTCATCCAGCACCGTAAGCGCCTGCGTGTAATAAGGGCGATCCTCGCCGTCGGCATTCAGGACAACGATGTCCGTCATTTTGCCGTCCTCGATGGTGACAGACACCGTGATGGTATCGCCAAAGCCGAGCCCGCTGCCCTCGTAGACGCCGTCCCGGATGCCGCTTTGCTCCTGCTGCTCCGTTTCGGGCTGTGCAGCCTGCAGGATAGCGGTGTTGTAGGCCTCCACCTCAGCGATTTGCGCATTGCGTTCGCTGACGGCTGCGGCACGTGAGGCAGCTATGCGCTGATAGGCAAGCAGAAATACGACGATCAGCAGCAGGTTGACCACACGGATCACAAAGTTCATGTGTTTCATTTTGCATTCGCCTCCGGTCGTTTTGCCTGTGCAAGTGCCTGCGCAAGCGCTGTCTGTATCGCACGGGAAGAGTATGTTGCACCGGACACGGCGTCGATCGCATCGGCGCTCTGCCGGCTCATAGCCTGCTCAGCTACGCCAGGGTAGCGCACGTTTTGCAGGGTGCGTCCGTTCTTTGCACGGTCAAGGTAGCGGCGGTTCGCCTCCGGTTCGTAGGAGGTATCGTTCTCACGCTCGACCTGCACGTCGATCAGCGTACCGTTTTGGATGGTAACGGTCACACGCACATCGTAGGTAAACTCCTCGCCGTCCGAGCAGACAGCGACGGCAGAGTAGGTGCCGTCCACATATTGCGGCTGTGCGGCTGCGGTCGACTCGGCGGCCTCTGCTGCGGTGCTCTCCGATGCTGCGGCCTGCTCGGGCAACGTCTCACCCGATGCGGTTTCGCTCTCGGCCGGCTGCTCGGTGCTCTCCGATGCGGCGGCCTGCTCAGGCACTGCTTCGCCCGATGCAGCCTCGGTCTCGCCTGATGCGGCCTCGCCCTCAGCTTCACCCACGGTTTCGCCCGCAAGCTCTGCTTCCGTTTCGCCCGTCTCGGGTGCAGGTTGTGCGGCTGCCGCCTGTCCCAGGGCATTGCGCACGGCATCCCGCAGACCGGCAGAGCTGTACGTTGCACCGGAAATGGCGTCGACATCGGTCTGCTGGCTCTCCAGGATGTGCGTCAAAATGGTTTTGCCGCGCGCAAAGAACGACTCGTCCTCGCCATCAGCGCTGAGGACATCAATGCCTGTAATGCGTCCGTCAGCGACGGTCACGGCAACAGTGATGTCGCCGCCGTAGCCGATCGCAGTGCCGGTGTATACGCCGTCAATGTACTGCTGTGCGGCAGTCGGCTCGGCAGCCTCGGCAAGCTCCTGCTCCACCTCGCTGTCAGCCGCCTTTGCCAGCGCACGCTTTACCGCATTCAAAATGCCGGTAGAAGAGTACGTAGCGCCCGATACGCTGTCCACATCGGGGCTGCCTGCGGTAAGCACCGCCGAGATCACCGAGCGTGCACGGGACATGTAAGAGGGCGTCTCGCCCTCGGCACTTACCACGGCAATATCGGCAATGGCGCCGTCGGCAATGGTCACCTGCATGGTGATCTGACCGCCAAAGCCCTCGGCAGAGGCAGTATATACGCCGTCACGGTAAGCAGAGGGCGCAGTAAACTCCTCGACCACGGCGGGCTTGGGTTTGGTCTGCTGCGGGGGTGCCGGGTTGTTGACGACCTCACCGGTCAGCGCATTTTTGATCGCACCCAGGATACCGCGCGAGGTATAGGTCGCCTCGGAGACGGCATCCACCTCCCACGTCTGGTTTTCCATGACGGTATTCAGCAGGCGCTTTGCACGCTTGAGGAAAGCGGCCGTCTCGTGCGAGGCATCCACGATTTGCAGGTCGGTGATGTAGCCGTCCTCCATAGTTACCTGCACCTTGACCTTGCCGCCGTAACCGCGTGACGAGCCGGTGTAGACACCGTCCTCGTAGGGCAGTGTGGGCAGGGCAGGCTCTTCCGGTTCAGGCTCGACCGCCTCGGATGAGGCAGCGGGTGCGGTCAGTCGCTGCGGGATCGCCTGCAGCACCGGTACGGTGTGCGGCAGTGTTACAACGATCGCTGCCCCGACGACCGCCGCCGGAATCAGCTGTACCAGAGGCAGCAGCTTTGTTCCGATTTTCTTTTCACTCATTGACATTTCCTCCTGAGATGACATAGGCTTTGCACCCTGCGTGCCATACAGTGGCTGTAACACAGCAACAAGGCCACCCCGTTTGCACAGGGCGACCTTGTATAAACGCTCTTTACAGCTTGCAGTGCAGGGTTTACAGAGCCTTCAGGCTATTCAAAGCCTCGGTCAGGTGGGTGACCTGCTCCTGTGCAGAGGACTTGTAGAGCGTGGTCTTAGCCAGCAGCTCAACACTCTCAGACAGCTCGGTCTCAAGGTTTGCCCAGCTCTCGGCGGTGTACTGTGCCTTGTTCAGGGCGTTTGCTTTGTCAACAACAGCCTGCAGTGCGGCACGGTCGGCAGCGTCTGCCAGCTCGTTCTTTGCCAGGTTGTCGGCGGTTGCCTCAAAGTAGATCACGGTATCGGTGTAGCCCAGAGCACGCAGAACGATTGCCCAGTAGCCGGTGCCGTCGGTGCCCTCAGGCAGCTGGAAGCGGACAGAATCGGTCAGACCCAACTGGATGCCCATGGATTTGTGCATCCAGTTGTCAGCGGCAAACTTGGTGCCGTAAACTGCCTTTGCGTCAACGTAGTTGCTGTCGTCGCCGTAGTAGATCCACTCCACAGCCTGCATACGGGAGCCCAACTCGCCGTAGTTGCCGGTGATGTCAACGCGGATAAACTCACCAAAGCTGCCGACATCATCGCCGGCGCGCACGGTGGCAGTGACGTCGTCGCTGGTCACGCTCTTCAGCTCAGAGTCGGCGATGCCAGAGTCGGTGCCGTTTTTCGCAGCAGAGAAGGTGTAGCCGTCGCCGCTCTTGGTAGCGTACTTCAGGCCGTTGGTCTTTGCGTCAACGTCTGCAACCAGCTCGTAAGCGACCAGGTTCTTCTCGCTGTAGCCGCCCACCAGGGTCTCGCCGTTCTTCACGACGTCGTACTTG
The DNA here is from genome assembly GCA_963596815.1 of Oscillospiraceae bacterium. Taxonomy (GTDB): domain Bacteria; phylum Bacillota; class Clostridia; order Oscillospirales; family Ruminococcaceae; genus Faecalibacterium. The sequence goes on along the minus strand of CAVBNV010000011.1, from coordinate 3,152 downwards.
GAGCAGAAGTCCTCCAGGTCAGCGGTAGACACACGGACGGGGACGTACTTCAGGCCGGTGACCACATAGTGGTCCATCTTGACGGTGCTGCCGTCGGCCTTGGTAATGGTGCCGCGGTTCCAGCCAACGGTGGTGCCGTCGGTCAGGTAGATGGTCTTGCCATCGTTAGACCAGTGGGACACAGCGTAGCTATCGCCGTTGGTATCAATGATCGTTGTGCTTGCCTGGAAGCTGCCGCGGTGCAGACCGTGGTTTGCAGTCGCACGGGAGACCATATCAAAGCCGCCCTTGTCGTATTCGCCGTGGCTGTCCTCAACGTCAGAGGAGGCCGTGTTACCGGCAGCGTAAACGCCCTCGTTTGCCCAGTACTCATCCCAGCTCAGGGCAGCGTACACATAGGTGTAGCGCTTGCCGGTCAGCAGGTTCAGGACGTCATCGAACATGCCGTTCTCAGATGCATCCGGAGCCGCTGCAAAGGCAGAGGTGGTAACGAGGCTCAGTGCCATTGCCGAGGACAGCAACAGTGAGACCAGTTTTTTCATCTTCATCGTGAAATCTCCTTTCGTATTATGCGGCAGGTGCAGTGCCGGCATACGGCAAAAAAGTTTGCGTGTGCTAACTTCTGCGCCAATAAGAATCCTTCTCGCAGGAGAAGGATCGCTCGGCCGCATTTGTTTTCACTAACCGACAGGGCATATTATAGTAGCGTGACAGGTTGTTTGTCAATAGAAAACAGATATTTTTTCGGCGTGCATTTTTTCTTAAATAATGTCTAAAATCTGCGCGCAGCCCTACAGGGTAGACACATGCACGGCGAATGACGAAAAATGACGGTGCTGTGCGCTGTCACGGCGATTTTGGTCAAAGGCATTGACGGGCAGCGAAAAAAAGTGTATACTGATCAGGTAGTTTTCAATCGGATAACGCATACCGGGGTGTTGCGCAGTTGGTAGCGCGCCTGCTTTGGGAGCAGGAGGCCGCGAGTTCGAGTCTCGCCACTCCGACCAAAAAAGAACCGCAGAGATGCGGTTCTTTTTGCTTTATAAGTAAGGCTTGGCTGCTTTTGCTGTCTGCAGCGGATGGTGCCGGGCACGAGTTTTGGCGCAAGACTTGAAGCAGTGCAAAAAATGGTGTATCATATATAGGTATTATCAGCAGGGGCGTGTGCCCCGACAGGGGGAAAATATATGGCAGATAAAAACTTTTTGACTGAGATCATCGACGCAGACCTTGCCGAGGGCAAGGTTGGCGAGATCCATACCCGTTTCCCGCCGGAGCCCAACGGCTACCTGCACATCGGCAGTGCAAAGGCAATCTATATCAACTGGTCGATCGCCAATGCCTACGGCGGCAAGTTCAACCTGCGTCTGGATGACACAAACCCGGCACGTGAGGGCGAGGAGTACGTCAACAGTATCATCGAGGACCTGCACTGGCTGGGCGCAGACCCCAACGGCGGCATTTTTTACGGCAGCGATTACTTTGACAAATGCTACGAGTATGCCGAAAAGCTCATTCTTGAGGGCAAGGCCTATGTGGACGATTTGACCCGCGATGAGATGCGTGAGTACCGTGGCTCGGACGCAGGCAAGCCCTCCCGTCCGTCACCGTGGCGTGACCGCACCCCGGAAGAAAACCTGGATCTGTTCCGCCGGATGCGTGCAGGCGAGTTTCAGGAGGGCGAAAAGACCCTGCGTGCCAAAATTGACCTTGCAAGCCCGAACATGAATATGCGTGACCCGGCAATCTACCGTATTAAGTATGCAGAGCATCACCGCCAGGGCAGCAAGTGGTGCATCTACCCGATGTACGATTTTGCACACCCCATTCAGGATGCGATCGAGGGCATTACCCACAGCATGTGCAGCCTTGAGTTTGAAAACCACCGCCCGCTGTACGACTGGGTCATCCGCAATATCTTCGGCACCGAGTTCCCCAAACAGCGCGAGTTTGCACGTCTGAATATGACCAACACCGTGATGAGCAAGCGTTACCTGCGTGAGCTTGTTGAAATGAACATCGTGGACGGCTGGGATGACCCCCGCATGCCGACACTGTGCGGTCTGCGCCGCCGCGGTTATACACCCACCTCTATTTTTACCTTTGTGCGTGAGGCGGGTATCTCCAAGTCGGATAACCTGATCGATATGCGTCAGCTGGAGGCATGCATCCGCAGCGAGCTTGACCTGTCGGCACAGCGCCGTATTGCCGTGCTGGAGCCCGTAAAGCTGGTGGTGGACAATTACCCCGAGGACAAGACGGAGTATTTTGACGTCGCCAACAACCCCAACCGTGACGCAAACGATGCCACCACCCGCAAAGTTGCCTTTACACGTGAGGTTTGGATCGAGCGGGAGGATTTTGCCGAGGTACCGCCGCCCAAGTTCAAGCGTCTTACCGTCGGCGGCGAGGTGCGTCTGATGGGCGCATACATCGTCAAGTGTACCGGTGTGGATAAAAACGAGGACGGCAGCATTGCGGCGATCCACTGCACTGCAGACCTTGAGACGGGCAACGGCAACCCGGTTGACGGACGCAAGGTAAAGGGCACCATCCACTGGGTAAGTGCGGCACACTGCGTGGATGCGGAGGTGCGCCTGTACGATAAGCTTTTCACCGAGGCAAACATGAACGCCATCCCGGACGGCAGCGACTACAAAGACTACCTGAACCCCGAAAGCGTTGCGGTACGTAAGGGTTGTAAGCTGGAGCAGAGCCTTGCCGATGCAAAGCCGGGCGACAAATTCCAGTTTGTACGCACAGGCTTTTTTACCCCGGACAGCAAAAACCCCGGTGTTTACAACCGTGTTGTCACGCTGCGTGACAGCTTTAAGCCGGCAAAATAATCCGTCAAGTTGAACTCTCACGATTGCGGCGCAGAAGAGTACGACACAATGCAAAAGAATGCAAAGGAGTGCTTGTTCCTGATGAAAACCAAACTGCCCCGCAATATTGTTCTAATGCTGGTACTCACCGTCGTGATGGCAGTCATGCTGGCACGGTATATCAACAGCACGGGCAACGTGCCCGCCGCAGACCGTGCCGAGTCTTGCGCAGTTGACAGTACGTCGCAGGCGGCACAGCAATAAAGTAAAAAACAAATAGCAAAACCCCCGCAGCCCATCTCAATCAGGGCTGCGGGGGTTTTTGCA
>CAVBNV010000010.1:0-65902 GCA_963596815.1 Oscillospiraceae bacterium | reverse complement strand
AAGCGTCCATATTGGGCGTTACCTCTCTGCCAAGGTCGCCCCTCTAGGGGAGATGGCACGGCGTCAGCCGTGACAGAGGGGTATTGCCACCCCTCAGCAAACTCCCCGTAAGGGGTAAGGGGATATATAGTCTTAATATATAAGTCTTTATTGTGCGCAGAATCTTGCGTTAGTGAAATACCGGATTTTGCGTTAGTGCTCACGCAAGAAATTGCGTTAGAGGGGTGTCACTTGCGCAGAAATCTGCGTCAGTGACTACCGGTACACGCACCTGCCCCCCTTAGGGGGCTGTCGCCGTAGGCGACTGGGGGTAAGCCCCATCCCAGAGGGGGCTGGCACGGCGCAGCCGTGACTGGGGGAGTTACTTTGCGGCAGATGCCGTTAGCCGTGACTGGGGGAGTTGCCTTGCGGCAGCTGACGTCAGGATTTGGCCGGGTCACGCCACCTTGCGCACTTCTCTGCGCAGCTTGACGCACTTTTGTGCGCATTGTGCTTTTGCTGTACGCAGCATCGTTGTTTTAATTTTGCAGTTTGGATAATCCCTGGCAAAATATACTGTAAGTTCGCCAAAAGTACACACTGTCGCACACGGTGCGTTGGTGGTATGATTTTGGCAGTGAAAAGAGTTTGCGGCAGCTGCCGTCAGCACACTCTGGCGGCATTTGCCGGCATTTTGTAAAAAAAACATAAAGTCATCCATGTTTATAGCTTTTTTTACTACAAAAAGATATAATAGACCCGAAGACTGTTTGATATCACTGACCTTGCGGTTACGCTTTGGCGGCAAAGGGCAACCGGCATCGCCTCAAACGGTCTGCTTCAACAGGAAAGGAGGCTTTGCAGTGGCCAAGACAGATGTCTTTGCGACCATGCAGCAGGCGCAGGCGGAGATGGAGCACCTGCGCAAGGTGTTTACAGTGGTGCGCATGCTGGACTGCCGTGAGATGGAGCCGATGTGGAGCACCATGCACCGCCCCGGCGTACCCTTGATCGACCCGTGCCAGTGCTATAAGTTCTGGAATAAATCCAAGCCGTGCGAAAACTGCATTTCAAGCAAGGCTTACCGCGAAAAAAGCAACGCTGTCAAGCTTGAATTTTGCGACAACGACCTTTTCGAGGTACTCAGCCGCTATGTCGAGGTCGACGGTGCCCCCTACGTGATGGAGCTGATCACAAGGCTGGACGAGTCCACGCTGATCGACTCAGACGGTTTCGGGCGTATCATCGATAAAATGAACGTCTACTCGAAAAAGCTGTACATTGATGTGCTGACCGGCGCTTACAACCGCCGTTTTTTTGAGGAAAAGCTGCAAAACATTGCCGGCACAGCAGGCATCGCCATCCTGGATCTGGACGACTTCAAGCTATACAACGATCTGTACGGACATCTGGCAGGCGATATCGCCCTGAAAACAGCGGTATCTGCCATCTCGCAGCACCTTGCGCCCGCTGATGCGCTTGTGCGCTACGGCGGCGACGAGTTTTTGATCGTTGCGCCCAACGTGAGCGCCGCCGCATTTGAAGAGCGCCTGCAGCTTGTGCGCAAAAGCGTCCACAATGCATCTGTGCCCGGCTATGAGCGGATGCAGCTCTCGGTAAGCGTTGGCGGTGCAATGTTCAACAACGGCGATCTGCGCGAGACGGTCGAGCACGCCGACCGCATGATGTACTACGCCAAGACGCATAAAAACACCGTTGTGATGGAGGCTGCAAAGGAGATCGAACAGTATGAGCTGTCAAACCGAAAGGACAAGCCCGTCATTCTGGTCGCAGACAGCTCCCCGGACAGACGCACCATGCTGGGCGAAATGCTCGGTGACGATTACAGCATCATCGAGGCGCAGGATAGCGACAGCGTCCTGCAATGTCTGAAGAAGCACGGCACAACACTTGCCCTGATCCTGCTTGGGCTTTCGCTGCGGGACACGGACAGCTTTGCTGTGCTCTCCGCCATGAACCGTGACCGGTGGATCGATGACATCCCTGTCGTCATGATCGCAGGCAGGGGCGACGAGCAGTACCTGCGCAAAACCTACGAGCTGGGCGTGTCGGATTATATCAATTGTCCGTTTGATGCCGATGTGGTGCGTCAGCGTGTATCCAACATCGTCAAGCTGTACGCCAAACAGCGGCGTCTGCTGCACCTTGTCACCGAGCAGATTTACGAAAAAGAGAAGAGCAACCACATCATGATCGGCATCATGAACCAGATCGTCGAGACGCACAACGGCGAAAGTTCGCCGCACGCATTCCATGTAAATATCCTCACCGATATGCTGCTGGAGCAGCTTATACGCCGTACCGATCGATACACGCTCTCGTGGGCGGACCGCTACCTTATTTCCACAGCTGCCCTGCTGCACGACATCGGCAAGATCGGGATAGACGAAGCCGTGCTGAAAAAACGCGGACAGTACACCCCCGAGGAGCGCGAGCTGATGAAGGCGCATACCACCATCGGTGCGTCTATCCTGCGGCAGATGGACATTTACAACGACGAAAAGCTTGTGCAGTACGCATACCAGATCTGCCGCTGGCACCATGAGCGCTGGGACGGCGGCGGCTACCCCGACGGGCTGCGGGGGGATGATATCCCCATCTCTGCACAGATCGTCGGCCTTGCTGACACCTACGACGGGCTGACAAGCCCACGCACTTACCGCCCTGCCTACACCAGCGCACAGGCGGTCGATATGATACTGGGCGGGCAATGCGGTGCATTCAACCCCTTGCTGCTGGATTGCCTGAAGAGCCTGCAAAACAAGCTCAGCCAGACCGAAAAGCTGCCTATCCCTCAGCTGTAAGCGGCCATACCCCCATGCTGCAAAAAAGCCCCTGCCTGCATGATTTGCGCCCCATACAGGGTATATGCCATGCGGGCAGGGGTGTTTTTATTCAGCGCTGTATGCCGAGCCCACCGTCCACGCATTCGCTGCGCTGTAGCGTGTGTGGTTGCGCAGGTATGTCACCCATGCGCCGTAGCCGTTGCCTGCCGACAGGTGGATACCGTCCGGCGCTGCAACCATCTCTTTCAGGTTGCCTTCACCGTCGGCCAGCGTCTCCCACAGATCCAGGTAGAAGCAGCCCTTGTCTGCGGCAAGATGTGCCAGCTGCTCGTTTATGCCGCGCAGCGTGTCCGAGGCAAGACCGGGCTTTTCGGCTGCAACCTCCGGGCGCACAGGCGGTACAGACTGCACATAGATCACGCAGTCACTGCCCAAAATCTGCCGCAGCTGGTCAAGCATCTGGCCGTAATACGCCAAAAAGCGCTCGCCCGACCCTGCCGACACCAGTGTATTGGTGCCCAGCAGAATGTACAGCTTTTTCGGCTGCGCCGCCGCCAGCACGTCCAGCGCCACCTCCTGCCCGCGCACCGAGCTTTTAACCGTCGTGCGGTTTACGATCGTATCCGGCCCGGCACCGGTGTAGCCGCACACCAGTGCCCCGCCCAGGTTGATCTGATAGTCACTAAAGCCAACCGTCAGGCTGTCGCCCAAAAAAGCCGCATCCGAAAAGTAGCTCAGGTCCACCTGTCCGCAGCTGCGCAGACGGATCACGCTTGCATCATAGCTTTTTACGGTATACGCACCGGCGCTCTGTCTTGCCGGGCCAAAGGTCTCACGCACAACCGTCTGGCTGACGTCCTGCCCATCCTGTGTGCCGTCCGTGCCCTGCGCCGCCTCGCTCTGTGCGGCGGTCTCGTTTTGCATCGGCAGCGGGGCAAGGATGTTTTGTGCAATCCCCTGCGCATCCGTCTGCGTATCGGCGTCACCGTCAGCCCCACCGCTCTCCAGGATAGCGGTAATTGCAAACGACAGCAGCAAAATTGCCGCCGCAACGCCCAAAAGCTTAAGCTTGCCCACCAGGCCGCCACGGCGCTGATGACGTGCATTGCGTTGATATTCGTGTGAGATACCCATGGTTTATATCCAGCTTTCTGCTCTATACTCACAGCGCCGGCAAACGGCCGGCGCATCTTAAATGCGCTATCATTTTATCATAAATTATTTGCCTGTGCAACCGATTAGGTCTTGCATACAACACGCAAAACAGGTACAATAGTATTGCAGTGATTTTGCACGTTTTACAAAAAGTGCTTTCACATATCGCTGTCTTTTTTGTGCGACCTGCGAGTTGTCCGACTTGCTGTCTTTGTCTGTGTGCAGTGCAGGGCATGCAGCATTCTCCGGGCGGCAGACGGCACGATGCAGGCGTGTGCAAACCCTTTTGTTTGATAAGAAGGAGGTTTCCATGGCAAAAAATGTAATTATCGGTCAGAGCGGCGGCCCTACCGCCGTCATCAACTCCAGCCTTGCAGGCGTGTACAAAGCCGCATGCAGCCTTGGTGCAGACAAGGTCTACGGCATGAAGTACGGCATCGAGGGGCTGCTTAAAGAGGAGCTGCTGGAGCTCAACGTGCTTTTGGACGACCGTCTGAGCATCGAGCTGCTCAAGCGCACGCCGTCAAGCTACCTTGGCAGCTGCCGCTTTAAGCTGCCGGACCCGGACACGGACAGCACACCCTATGTCAAGCTGTTTACGCTGTTTGACAAGTACGACATTATGGCGGTGTTTTACATCGGCGGCAACGACTCGATGGATACCATTGCCAAGCTCTCCCGCTACGGCGACCGTGTCGGCAGCAGCGTGCGCTTTATCGGCGTGCCGAAAACCATTGACAACGACCTTTGCCTGACAGACCACACACCGGGCTACGGCTCTGCCGCAAAATACATCGCAACGATCCTTAAAGAGGTCATCTGCGACTCGTCCGTGTACAACATCCGCAGTGTGACCGTTGCAGAGATCATGGGGCGTCATGCAGGCTGGCTGGCCGGCGCCGCCTGTCTGGCCGGCGGCGATGACTGCGACGGGCCCGACCTGATCCTTTTGCCGGAGGTCGCTTTTGACCCCGACCGCTTTTTGGCACGTGTGGACGAGCTGCAGCGCACAAAGCCCAACGTGATCATCGCCGCAAGCGAGGGCGTCAAAACCGCCGACGGCACCTACCTGTGCGACCTCGTTTCTACCGCCGGGCAGCTGGACGCCTTTGGTCACAAGGCGATCCTCAGCGGCACAAGCCGTTACCTGTCCGACCTGATCCACGCAAACCTCGGCTGCAAGAGCCGTGCCATCGAGTTTTCGACTTTGCAGCGCTGCGCAAGCCACCTGGCAAGCCGTACCGATGTAAACGAGGCTTACGCCGTCGGCGGCGCTGCCGCAGCCGCTGCATTTGCCGGCGAGACCGGACGGATGATTGCGCTCAAAAAGCTCTCAAGCTACCCGTACCAGTGCGTTACCGAGTCGGTCGATGTGCAAAAGGTCGCCAACCTTGAAAAGAAGGTGCCGCTTGCATGGATCACACCGGACGGCATGCAGGTCACCGCTGCGTTTGAGGAATACGCACGCCCGCTGATCCTTGACGAGGTAACGCCCGTATACGTCAACGGCACCCCGCGCCACATCCGCCTGTAAGGTTATCCCTGCGTCTGTTTTTGTGCTGCTGCACATTTTATAAAGCCAAAGCAGAAATACGGCTGGCGCTGTCAGTCGAAAAAGAAGGAGAAACATCATGGGTAAAAATGCAATCGTTGGTCAATCCGGCGGACCTACGTCCGTCATCAACGCAAGCCTTGCCGGCGTGTTTGAAAGCTGCAAGCGCCGTGGTGCCGACATCGTGTACGGCATGTGCAACGGTGTTGCAGGTCTGCTGGAGGAGCGTGTCGTTGACCTTTCCACCGTGCTGAAGGACGACTTGGACATCGAGCTGCTCAAGCGCACACCGTCCAGCTTTTTGGGCAGCTGCCGCTACAAGCTGCCCGACTGGCACGATGATGAGGCCGTGTACAAAAAGCTGTTCTCGATCCTTGAAAAGCTGAACATCGGCTACTTTTTCTACATCGGCGGCAACGACTCGATGGATACCATCGGCAAGCTGGCTGATTACGGCGCACGCATTGACAGCGACATCCGCTTTATGGGCGTGCCCAAAACCATCGACAACGACCTGATGGTCACCGACCACACCCCGGGCTACGGCTCTGCCGCAAAGTATATCGGTGTGGTGATGAAGGAAATCATCCGTGATGCGACCGTTTACGGCACCAAGTACGTCACCGTGGTTGAGATCATGGGACGCAATGCCGGCTGGCTGACTGCCGCCGCTGCTCTTGCCAAGAGCGACGATTGCGAAGGCGTGGATATGATCTGCCTGCCCGAGGTGCCCTTTAATGTGGACCGCTTTATCGAGAAGGTGCGTGCCATGCAGGCTAAAAAGCCCAGCATCGTCATCGCAGTCTCTGAGGGCGTAAAGCTGGAGGATGGCCGCTATGTCTGTGAGCTGGCAGACGACGTACACGCTGTAGACGCATTCGGCCACAAGGCACTGACCGGCACAGCACGCTTCCTTGCCAACACTGTGGCGCGCAGCCTGGACACAAAAACACGCTGCATCGAGCTTTCGACCCTGCAACGCTGTGCAGGTCACCTGACAAGCCGTACCGATATCACCGAGGCTTATCAGGTCGGCGGTGCCGCTGCCAAGGCAGCCTTTGAGGGCGTTACCGGGCAGATGGTTGCGCTTAAGCGTATCTCCAACAACCCTTACCAGTGTACCACCGAGCTGCACCCCATCAGCGAGGTCGCCAACCTTGAAAAGAAGGTGCCTCTGAGCTGGATGAATGAAAACCACACCCAGATGACCAGCGAATTTTTGGACTATGCCCGTCCGCTGATTCAGGCCGAGCTGACCCCGCTGTACATCGCCGGTCTGCCTCACCACATCTACATGAAGAATCAGGGTTAAGTCTTCTCGTTTTCTGCTTTTATGCCCCTGTCCGGCCGCAGCGCCCGACGGGGGCATTTGTTATGCAAGCCTTCCGCAGGCTGGCCGGCACGCCTCGTCTTTGCCGATATTTGCCGCTCTTAAGTCAATATTCACACTTTTTTGAGATATCGTTTCATGAAACTACGGCAAAATAGACAATTTCTTGCAACCAACTTTGTGTCTAGTCACAATTGAAGGCAAGAAAATCTTGCTGTAATATTATAGGTGAGATGTATCCATCATTATGCCCATGTCGGTCAGAGCAAAGCAGCCGACCCGGACAGACGGATATTGCAATGTTATTGGAGGTAACAAGATATGAAAAAGCTTTCTCGTCGTAGTTTCCTTGCAGCATCCGCGGCACTCGGCGCAGCCGGCGCCCTGACCGCATGCGGCGGCTCTTCCAGCACAAGCACTGCTGCAAGCAGCACCGCAGCCAGCTCTGCTGCCGGCAGCACTGCGGCTGCTGCGGCAACCGACTACCCCAAAAAGGGCATTTCCGTCATCTGCCCGTGGTCTGCCGGCGGCGGCACAGACTCCTGCCTGCGCGCATTCTGCGAGGCAATGGGCAAAAACCTTGGTGTCACCCTGACCGTTGACAACCAGACCGGCGGCGGCGGCATCCTGGGTCATCAGGCAATTGCGGACGCTGACACCGACGGCTATACCATCGGCATGATCACCTTTGAGCTCGCAACCTACAAAAAGCTCGGCACCAGCGAGCTGACCTGGCAGGATTATGCTCCTCTGTGCCGTGTCAACACCGATGCTGCCGCTATCACGGTCGGTGCCAAGTGGGCTGCCGACAACAGCATCACTGACCTGGAAAGCTTTATCGATTATTGCAAGGCTCACCCCGGTGAGGTGCAAATGGGCGGTTCCTCTAACGCATCCGTCTGGCACATTGCAGGCGGCTACCTGATGGGCGCTACCGGCATCGAGATTCAGATGATCACCTATCAGGAGGGTGCTGCAACGGCTGTGCAGAATGCCGCCGGTGGCTTCATCCAGGGTGTCACCGTCTCTCTGGCAGAGGCACGCAGCTTTATTGAATCCGGCGACCTGATCTGCCTCGGCGTTATGGATTCCGAGCGCAACGCTCTGTTCCCCGATGTGCCCACCTGCAAAGAGCAGGGTTATGACATCGCTTACTACACCCAGCGCGGCATGGCTGCCCCCAAGGGTGTGGATGATGCGATCATGGCACGTCTGGAGGAGGCTTGCGCCGCCGCTATCGAGGACGAGGATTTCGTCAGCTTCATGAGCAACAACGGACAGGCGATCTCCTATCTGGATGCCCAGGGCTACGCCGAGTATCTGGAGCAGGCAGCAACCGATGTTGCCGCCGCAATGGATGCAGTCGGTCTCTGATCTTGCTTTACTGAGTTTATCGGGGGCAGGCAGCATATACGTCTGCCTGCCCCTTTGCCTTGGGTAATAAAAAGGAGGGAACTCTGTTGAATAAAGATAAGATGCGAACCATGGCATTTTCCAACCTGGTCGGCTCGATCGTTTTCCTTGTGATCGGCATTTGGGCATGGGTCCAGACCAACAGCTTTCAGGAGGTAGCCAACACCTACGTGCAGGCCTCTACCTTCCCGCGCGTTATGATCATCGGGCAGATCATCTTCTCGGTCGTGCTGCTCATCAGCTCGCTGCTTAAGCTGTTTGGCACCATGAGACCCACCGACCCCGCCGCCGAAACTGTCGGCACCTTAAACCCATTGAAGGACAAGGGCGTGCTGTATGCGTATGTCGTTATTGCGCTGTGCATCGCTTTCGCTTTTGCCTTTAAGAGCTGCGGCTACATTTTGTGCTCGATCGTTCTCTCTGTGGTGATCATGTACATCATCGGCAAGCGCAACTGGGTCCAGATGATTCTGGTTTCTGTGCTGGTGCCGTTGCTGATGTGGCTTGTGTTCTACAAGGTGCTTACCGTCAACATCCCACTGGGTCCGCTCAACTTCCTGCGCGAGCTCGTGGACATGATTTAAGGAGGCGGCTTTATGGATTTTAGTTTGCTTGCTTCCAGCTATGCTACTGTCTGGTCCGACCCTCAGGTCATCCTGATGACCTTCCTAGGTGCTACGGGCGGTGTGCTGCTGGGTGCTATCCCCGGCATGACCGCAACCATGGGTGTTGCTCTGCTCATTCCTTTCTCTTTCGGCATGGATCTGATCCCGTCCATCGGTCTGCTGCTTGGCATTTACTGCGGCGGCATGTATGGCGGCTCTATCTCCGCAATTTTGATTCACGCCCCCGGTACGCCCTCTGCGGCAGCCACCCTGCTGGATGGCTACCCCATGTGCCAGAAGGGTCAGGCGGGACGCGCACTGTCTGTCGCAATGTTCTCTTCCTTCTGCGGCGGCGTCATCGGTGCCCTTGTCATGACCTTTTTGTCACCGCTCATCGCCGACATGGCTATGAACTTCGGCCCCGGCGAGATGTTCATGCTGGCCGTCTTCGGTCTGTCTGTCATCGTTGCGATCTCCGGTAAATCTGTTTCCAAGGGTCTGATCAGCGCATTCTTCGGCATGCTGCTGTGTACAGTCGGTCTCGACCCCACAAACGGTATCCCCCGCTTTATCACCACCAAGCAGACCGGCCTGCTGGATGGCTTCCAGTTTATCCCCACCCTGATTGGTCTGTTCGCCGTCTCCGAGGTTATCGCAGGCGTTGAGCGCATCATCCGCGGCGAAGAAAAGGAAGAAAAATCCAACGAGAAGATCACAAACGTCCTGCCGGATCTGGCGACCATTAAGCAGATTTGGCCCAACATCCTTTCCGGCGGTTTGATCGGTACCTTTATCGGCGCCATCCCCGGCGCAGGCGGCGACATTGCTGTCTTCGTCTCCTACGGTGCAAGCAAATCCGCAAGTAAGCATCCCGAGCTGTATGGCACCGGTATCCCGCAGGGTGTTGCAGCAACCGAATCTGCAAACAACGGCTGCTCCGGCGGCGCTATGATCCCGCTGCTTTCTCTGGGTGTCCCCGGTGACTCTGTCACTGCCATCCTGCTGGGTGCCTTCATCATGAAGGGCATCACCCCCGGTCCTATGATGTACGTGTCCGAGCTGCCCACCGTGTACCGTGTGTTTGCCGCCCTGATGCTGGCAAACCTGTGCATGCTGGTCGTCGGCTGTCTGGGTGTGCGCTTCTTCGCAAAGATCGTCTCGGTCGAAAAGAAGATGCTGTACCCCATCATCCTTGTCATCTCCCTGCTGGGCGCCTTCTCGATCAACAAAAACGCTTTCGACGTGGGTGTCTGCGTTGCCTTCGGCATCATCGGCTGGCTGATGAACAAGTACGAGTTCCCGCTTTCCCCCATCCTGCTGGCTCTTATTCTGGGACCCATGTGCGAGAAGAACTTTGTCCGCTACATGAATATCCAGCGCGGCAATTTCTTTGCAATTACCACATCTCCCATCGCTATGGCTTTTGCCATCGTGGCAATTCTGGTCATTGCCTACTCGATTTACAACCAGCATAAGATCAACAAGCGTACGGAAGCAAACGCTCAGCAAAACAGCTGATTTATTGCCGAACAGCGCTTAAACCGCGAGCCCCCGGACAAAACAAAGTCCGGGGGCTCGCTTTATACAGCATTTATTTTACATCATACACCGGTCTGCACGCTGGGTGCGCCGCCTGCGATCTCTTCAGCAGTCAGTGACTTTGGCTCAACAGGTGTGTTCAGGCGTTCCTTTGCCACAGCAAGCATCAGCTTGATGCGGTTTTCCTGGTTGACCCTGGTGGCACTGGGGTCATAATCGATCGGGGTGATATTGGCGCTTGGGTACATCGCACGGATCTTGTTTACCATGCCTTTGCCTACAATATGGTTGGGCAGACAGCCAAACGGCTGTGCACACACGATATTGCCGTAGCCGCCCTGCACCAGCTCGATCATTTCAGCAGTCAGCAGCCATCCCTCGCCCATTTTGGCACCAAGAGAGATCACACCCTCAGGTTTTTCAATAAGCTCTTTGAAGGGACCGGGTGCGTAGAAGCCCGCATCCCTTGTCGCCTTCAGCATTGCGCGCTCCACGCTGTCCAGCCAGTTCAGCAGCTGGTCGGTGGCAAGCTTGATGCCTAACGCGCCGCCGTACAGCACGTGGTCCTCGCCCATGTTGAAGACACAATACTGCACAAAGCCCATCAACCCCGGGAAGTTGACCTCGCAGTCCTGGCTCTCCAAAAACCTTTGCAGGTCGTTGTTGCCCAGGGGGCTGTATTTAACGTAAATCTCACCGACAACACCCACCTTGACCTTCGGCACACGCACAACAGGAATTGACGCAAACTCGTTGGCAATCAGAGGGAAGGTGTGTTTCATCTCGCGGGAGGTAAAGCCCTTGCCCGCCAGCAATACGCGCCCCAGACGATCGACCCAGCGGTCAACCATTTTATCCGCCGCGCCCTTCTCGGTCTCGTACGGGGCAACCTGATTGCGCAGTGCACACAGCAGGTCGCCATAGAAAACGCATGCAAGTGCCCGCCGTGCCAGCGGCAGCGTCATCTGAAAGCCGCTGTCCTTTTCCAGGCCGGAAAAGTTCAGGCTTGCAACCGGGATATCACCATAGCCGGCCTTGTACAGTGCCTTGCGCAGCAGATGGATGTAGTTCGATGCGCGGCAGCCGCCGCCGGTTTGTGTGATCAGCAGCGCCGTGTGCTTCAGGTCATATTTGCCGCTGTTCAAGGCGTCCAAAAACTGTCCGATAACCAGCAGCGCCGGGTAACACGTATCGTTGTGGACATACTTTAAGCCAAGCTGTGCCACAGCACTGCCGCAATTGCCCAAAATCTCGCACTTATAGCCATCATATTGCAGCGCATATTTAAGCAGGCGGAACTGTGTAACCGCCATGTTGGGGATGAGGATCGTATGGGTCTTCTTCATCTCCGGGGTAAATTTAGGATAATGATATTCCATAGGTTCCTCCTATGTCACTGTGCTTTCGTTTTTGCCAGCTCGTCACGCTCATCCAGGGCGGCAAACAGGCTGCGCAGGCGGATATTAACTGCACCAAGGTTGGTGATCTCATCGATCTTAAGCTGCGTGTACAGCTTGTCACCCGCCTGCAGGATCTCACGGGTCTCATCGGTCGTAACCGCATCCACGCCGCAGCCAAACGACACAAGCTGTACCAGATCCATATCCTTTTGGGTCGTGCAGTACTTTGCGGACGCATACAGGCGGCTGTGGTAGGTCCACTGGTTCAGCACTGTAGTGGGGAACTTCTGCACACGGCAGGAAATGCTGTCCTCGGTAACAACTGCTGCTCCGTGGCGGGCAATCAGACGGTCTATGCCGTGGTTGATCTCAGGGTCAACATGGTACGGGCGCCCTGCCAAAACGATGATGCGCTTGCCCTGTCGGCGTGCCTCGTCGATGATCTCGCTGCCGCGCACACGAATTTTTGCCATGTGCGCCTCGTACTCTGCATAGGCCGCATCCGCCGCCTGCTGCACCTCTTTTTCTGAAATGCCGCCAAAATATTTCGGCAAAACACTGTGCGCCATCTTGTGTACAAAGTCCTTTGGGCGATGGATGCCCACATAATCATAGATGAACTTTGTCTTTTCCAGCTCAGGGCAGTTGCCCGCCAGAACCTCCGGGTAATATGCCACGACCGGGCAATTGTAGTGGTTATCGCCAAGCCCCTCGTCAACGTTATAGGTCAAACACGGGTAGAAAATCGCATCCAGCTGCATCTGGCTCAGCGCCTTAATGTGACCATGGCTCAGCTTTGCAGGGAAGCACGCCGTATCGCTGGGGATCGTTGCCTGTCCTGCCAGATACAAGCCGCGGCTTGACACCGGGCTGGTATGCACCGCAAAGCCCAGCTTCGTCCAGAAGGCATACCAGAACGGCAGCAGCTCATAAAAGCCCAGGCACAGCGGTATGCCAATCGAGCCGCGCTTACCGGACACCGGCTTATAGCTCGCAAGCAGCTGCTGTTTGTATGCATACAGGTTCAGGCTGTCATCGGCGCTTTTGCCGGTAACAGGCTTGTCGCAACGGTTGCCGGAAATGTACTTGCGTCCGTCAGCAAAGGTGTTTACTGTCAGCTGGCAGTGGTTGCCGCAGCCGCCGCACTTGGTGCTGACGACCTTCTGTGTAAAGTCCTCCAGCTCCTGCCGGCTCATCATGCCGGAGAGCAGACTGCCGCTTTTTTTGCACTGCCGCTGACCGTACAATGCCGCACCGTAAGCGCCCATCAGGCCTGCAATATCCGGGCGGATGACCTCGACGCCCATCTCTTTTTCAAAGGCACGCAGCACCGCCTCGTTGTAGAATGTACCGCCCTGCACGACGATTTTACGGCCAAGCTCTTCCGGGCTGGAGGCACGTATGACCTTATACAGCGCATTTTTGACAACGCTGATCGACAAACCAGCCGAGATGTTTTCGATAGAGGCACCGTCCTTTTGTGCCTGTTTGACAGAGCTGTTCATAA
This sequence comes from Oscillospiraceae bacterium, assembly GCA_963596815.1. Classification (GTDB taxonomy): domain Bacteria; phylum Bacillota; class Clostridia; order Oscillospirales; family Ruminococcaceae; genus Faecalibacterium. The sequence continues at coordinate 52,615 of CAVBNV010000010.1, read as the reverse complement.
ACACGGTGCAGCGGCTGCCCAAATCAACCGGACGGTCAGCAAAAAGACCCAGACTCGCAAATTCCTTTACATCATAGCCCAGCGCCTGCGCAAAGGTCTGCAAAAAGCTGCCGCAGCCGGACGAGCACGCCTCGTTGAGGAAAATGTTGCCGATAGCGCCATCCTCGATTTTGAAGCACTTCATGTCCTGTCCGCCGATATCGATGATAAAGTCGACATCCGGCATAAAATATTTTGCAGCAGTAAAGTGTGCCACCGTCTCTACCAGACCGTAATCACAGCGGAACGCATTTTTTACCAGCTCTTCACCATAACCGGTCGTTGTGACGCTTGCCACCTGCAAACCGGGGTGCTCTTTGTAGATTTTGAGCAGCTGCTCACGGATGAGCGGAAGCGGGTTGCCGAGGTTGGGCTGATAGTTGGTATAAAGGATCCGACTCTTGTCATCAATAACCACAAGCTTTACCGTGGTCGAGCCGGAATCTATGCCGATGTGGACCGGACCGCACTGCGCACTAAATGCCACACGTGGCACACTGTGCGACATGTGACGCGTGTGGAATGCCTCGTACTCTTCTCTGCTTGCAAACAGCGGCGGCTCGCTGGCATATGTCGCTGTAGCTGCATATCGGTCCAGTGCCGAGGCCACCTGTGTGAGATCAAATGCCTTGTCAGCGTACAGCGCTGCGCCCAGTGCAACGTACAAAAGGCTGTTTTCCGGGCAGATACCGGTAACGCCCAGGGCCTCGTCAAAGCTCTTGCGCAGTACCGAGCTGAACGTCAGCGGTCCGCCCAAATACAGGATATTGCCCTTGATCGGGCGGCCCTGGGCAAGGCCGGCGATGGTCTGGTTGACCACAGCCTTATAGATGCTGGCAGCAATGTCCTCGGTGCGTGCGCCCTGGTTGATCAACGGCTGCACGTCGCTTTTTGCAAACACGCCGCAGCGTGATGCGATGGTATACGTGCGCTGCGACTGCTCTGCCGCCTTATTCATCTCGTCGGCACTCATCTTGAGCAATGTCGCCATTTGGTCGATAAAGGCACCCGTGCCGCCGGCGCAGCTGCCGTTCATGCGGACTTCGGTACCATTTGTCAAAAACAGGATCTTAGCATCCTCACCGCCAAGCTCGATCACGCAATCCGTCTGCGGCACAAAGCGCTTGACTGCCACACGGGTGGAAAATACCTCCTGCACAAAAGGCACGCCGCAGCTGTCAGCAAGACCCATGCCGGCCGAGCCGGAAATGCTCAGCAGTGCGCTCTCGCCATGCAGTGTCTCGTCTGCAATGCGGCGCAGCAGCTCCTGCGCCTTTTCCAGGATATGGCTGTAATGGCGCTCGTATGTCGAATACAGTATCTTATCATTTTCGTCCAGCACCACGCACTTGATGGTAGTGCTGCCGATGTCAAGACCTACTCTCACGTCGTCTATCCTCCTAAGGGACAGTTTACCGGCTGTCCGCCGTTCCCTGCCGATATGCAGAGTTTCTTTGCCAAAAATTAGTTTGGTAACGAATCATTTTTTTGAATCGCATACATATAAATTATAGCCAAATTTTCGGCTACATTCAATCAGCCCAAATCATTTTACACGGAAAAAATAATATTTCCGCATTTCAAAGTTGAATTTTTTGTAAATTCACACAAATATCAGACAAATTATCACAGGCTGTGTGGCTAAGATTTCTTTACTTGTGCAACTGCTGCATCACAGCCGTGCCTCACCCTGTTTTAAACGGGTCAGAATATCAAAAGCCGGACAGAAGGCATCTCTTATCACGGGCATCTCTGTCCGTTTCTGTCCGTTTTCGTACATTTTTTGTTCATATTTCGATGATATATTAAATACGTATATGCCTAAGAAATCATGGTGGACTGCGTTCACGAAAGGGGCGTCTATGCTTCAGATAAAAAATATTCACAAGCAATACAAAACCGGTGATTTGATTCAGAATGCGTTGAATAGTGTTTGCTTAAATCTCCGCGACAGCGAGTTTGTCGCCATTTTAGGGCCCAGCGGCTCCGGCAAAACAACACTGCTGAACATTGTTGGCGGACTGGACCGCTACGACAGCGGCGATTTGATCATCAACGGGATCTCGACAAAAAAATATACCGACCGCGACTGGGACTCGTACCGCAACCATACGATCGGCTTTGTTTTTCAGAGCTATAATCTGATCCCGCACCAGACCATCCTTTCAAATGTCGAGCTTGCCTTGACCATCTCCGGCATATCGGGTGCCGAGCGCAGACGTCGAGCCGCTGAGGCGCTGCAAAAGGTCGGTCTGGGCAACCAGCTGCATAAACACCCCAGCGAGATGTCCGGCGGTCAGATGCAGCGTGTGGCGATCGCCCGTGCCCTTGTAAACAACCCGGATATCCTGCTGGCAGATGAGCCCACCGGCGCACTGGATAGCGAGACCAGCATCCAGGTCATGGAACTGCTGAAGGAGGTCGCCAAAGATCGTCTTGTCGTTATGGTCACGCATAACCCCGAGCTTGCACAGCAGTATGCCACCCGCATCGTGAACCTGAAGGATGGCTCCATTATCTCGGACAGCATGCCCTACGAGCCGGACGAAAGTGCGATTGCGCCGCCGGTACATAAAAACATGGGGCGTTCTTCGATGTCATTGCTCACAGCGCTTTCGCTCAGCTTTAATAATCTTCGCACCAAAAAAGCCCGCACACTGCTTACCGCTTTTGCAGGTTCAATCGGCATTATCGGCATTGCACTGATCATATCGCTGTCAGAGGGTGTCAACAACTACATCGCAGACATGGAGCGCAATACGCTTTCAGAGTACCCGATCCAGATCCTAAGCAGCGGTTTAGATCTCACGTCCCTGATGTCCTCTTCTTCAGGCTCCAGCCTGATGGGGCTGAGTGACGCCTCGACAGCAGCGTCCACAGAGGGCGAGGTCACCGTACAACAGGCGTTGACACAGATGCTGTCCGGCATTGGCACCAATGACCTGCAGTCGCTTAAGGCGTGGCTGGACAGCGATGCATGCACCGTCGATGAGGACAGCACCGCCATTGAATATGCCTACCCGAGCTCACCGCTGATTTACCGTGTCGAGGATGACGGCAGCATCCTTAAAATCAATCCGGACGAATCACTCTCCTCTGCCGGCATCAGCTCTTCCAGCTCCAACAACAGCCTGATGTCCTCTATGATGGACACCAATGTTTTTCACGAAATAGCGGAGACGCCCGCATTGTACATTGACCAGTACGACGTAAAAGCAGGTCGTTGGCCGGAGGGCTACGATGAGTGTGTGCTTGTGCTTAATGCGGACGGCAGCGTAACAGATTATGCCCTGTATGCCATGGGTCTGCGTGACCATGCCGAGCTCGAAAACATGGTTGAGCAATTTGCGCAGAACAAAAACATCACCCTGCCCGATGACTTTTCCACCTATTCTTACGATGATTTTCTTGGCATGAGCTTTAAGCTCATCTATAGTATTGACTGCTATACTTACGATGAAGAGTACGGCATCTGGCGTGATAAGTCCGATGATGCGGATTATATGACAGAGCTCGTAAAAAATGGCGACGATCTTACCATTGTCGGTATTGTACAGCCGAAGGCCGATGCATCCGCAACCGTTTTGCTCAATGGCATCCTCTACACGCATGATCTGACCTACCGCATTATTGATCAGGCTGCGGAAAGCGAGATCGTCAAGCAGCAGCTGGCAAACCCGGACATCAATGTCTTTACCGGTGAAAAATTCAACTCAACGGAGGGCTTCTCGTTTGATCCGTCCACACTGTTCTCAGTGGATACCGATCAGCTTGCGCAGGCGTTCCGGTTTGATACCAGCGCACTTGACTTTGACCTGAGCGGCGCATTTGATTTAAGTGACGCCGGCTCAATGGACATCGACTTGTCCAGCCTGATGGACACAGGCAATTTTTCGCTGGACATGAGCAGCCTGACTGAGCTGCAGGGGCTGGATGAAATGGATATGAGCAGTCTGCTGGAGGATATGGATGTCTCTATCTCGTCCGATGCACTGCATACCCTGACGCAAAAAATACTGACCGGCTACAAGGACTATATCATAGGCAACGGCATCCTGAACCTGAATAAGCTCAGCTTTGAGAGCTACATGCAGACCGATGCGTTCAAAGAGCTGCTCAGCAGTTCAATGGGCGACCTGCTTGACACCGATGCACTGAAAGAAAAATTTGCAGCTGCGATCGAGGAAAAAATGCAGACCGTCATGGAAGGCTATTCGGCACAGATCACAACCGCACTGCAAAGCCAGATTTCCGCATCACTGGAGCAGGCGCTTGCACAGGCCGCAGGTCAGCTTTCCGGACAAATCGGCAAACAGCTGCAAAATGCCCTGCAAAGCAATATTTCGAAATTAGGCGACCAGATGGAGGGCGCACTAAAAATTGATGCTTCAGCCTTCCAGAGCGCAATTACAGTAAACCTGACCGAATCGGATATTACCGAGCTTGTAAAATCCAGTCTGCTTTCCACCGGCTCCAGTTACGAGAACAACCTTACCACACTCGGCTATGCCGATTATGCTGTACCGGAAGGCATCTACATCTACCCGAAGGATTTTGACAGCAAAGCACGTGTTGTTGAAAAGCTGGATGAATATAATACCGCCATGGAGCAGAAGGGTGACGACGGCAAGACCGTGCAGTACACCGACGTTGTCGGCACAATGATGACAGCCGTGACCAAGATCGTGAATATGATCAGCAACATGCTGATCGCATTTGTTTCGATCTCACTGGTGGTCTCCTCCATCATGATCGGCGTCATCACCTACATCAGCGTGCTTGAGCGCCGCAAAGAGATCGGCATTCTGCGTGCCATCGGCGCCTCTAAGCGCAACGTTTCTGACGTGTTCAACGCCGAAACGTTCATCATCGGTCTTTGCTCCGGCATTATGGGTGTTGGATTAAGCCTGCTTTTGCTCATACCCGGCAATATGCTAATCCACTCGATTTCCGGCAGCTCAGACGTCACAGCTGCGCTCCCGCCGCTGGCTGCCCTGGTGCTCATCGCCCTTGCAGCTGTGCTGACGATCATTGGCGGTCTCATCCCGGCACGCAGCGCTGCAAAGTGCAACCCTGTCACAGCATTGCGCTCTGAATAAGCTTCCGCCCTTCCCGTTTACAAAGCAAAAAGCATCTGCAATGTTTTCAACGCACCCCGCACGGGTGGTTGAAGGTTTCATTGCAGATGCTTTTTTATTACTTACTGCGTCTCTTCTCAGCGGTCCCACTTGTCGCACAGCGCATTGATTTGATCAGCAAACTTTGCAAGATCCTTGTTTGCGCCGCCCTGATTGTGCTCGATCACGTGCAGCAGGCGCTTGCCCGCACTGACCAGACGCTGGAATACGCTGCTTGCACGGGTGTTGTTGACATTTTTATGCTCGATCCGGGTCTGTGTGCCATTTTTCAGGCATACAGCCCCCTCTGCACCAATCGCCCATTGTTCGCCGTTGTACGGGGCACAGGCGGTAAAGCCCTGCTCTCTGAGCGCATCCGTAAAGATGTTTTCCACTTCATCCTCGCCATGGATGACAAACACACGCTTCGGCTTGTTCTCAAACGCATTGACCCATCGCAGCAGCCCATCCCGGTCCGCATGACCTGACAGACCGGTAAGCTGACACAGCTCCGCCTGCACGTCAACTGTTTCACCAAACAGCTTCACGCTGGGTGCATTCTCCAGCAGGGCACGCCCCAGGGTACCAACTGCCTGATAACCCACAAACAGCACTGTGCATTCCGGACGCCACAGGTTATGCTTCAGGTGATGCCGGATACGTCCGGCCTCACACATTCCGCTGGCAGAAATAATCACCTTCGGCGTCCTGTCTGCGTTGATCATGCGCGATTCATCGCTCGTCACGCTGACACGCAGCCCCGGGAATGTAATCGGGTCAACGCCACGCTCCAGCAGTGCCAGCGTCTCGTCATCAAAGCAATCCGGGTCTGTATTCTTAAAAATACGCGTTGCTTCTATCGCAAGCGGGCTGTCGATGTACACCGGAAAACTGCCGTGCCCTTTTACAAGTCCCTTTTCTTTGATTTCACGGATGAAATACAGGATCTCCTGTGTGCGCCCCACCGCAAAGCTCGGAATGACCACATTGCCGCCGCGATCAAATGTACGCTGTAAAATGGATGCCAGCTCGTTTACATAGTCCGGACGTTCACCATGCAGGCGGTCGCCATAGGTAGACTCCATAAACACATAATCTGCATCCTGAATGTAGGTCGGGTCCTTGATAATAGGCTGGTCCAGGTTGCCGATATCGCCGGAAAAGACCAGTTTTGTTGTGGTGTCGTTTTCGGTCACCCACAGCTCGATGCTTGCCGAGCCGAGCAAGTGACCCACATCTGAAAAGCGGATCGTCAGTCCCGGTGCGATCTCCACACGCTTGCCATACGTTTCGCCGACAAAAAGCCGCATGGCTGCCTCGGCATCCTGCACGGTATAGTCCGGCTCAACAGGCGGCTCACCGGCACGCTTTGCCTTGCGGTTTTTCCATTCCGCTTCAGACTCCTGGATATGCGCCGAGTCACGCAGCATAATGCCGCACAATTCCACCGTAGGGGCAGTTGCATAAATTTTCCCGCGGAAGCCGTTTCGTACCAGCAGCGGCAGCATCCCGGTATGGTCAATGTGGGCATGCGTCACCAGCACACCATCAATTTCACCGGGCGCTATCGGCAGAGGCTGGTTTTCGTACACATCCCTGCCTTGCTCCATACCGCAGTCGATAAGGTATCTCTGTCCGGCTGCCTCCAGCAGTGTACAGCTGCCCGTGACCTCATGGTTGGCCCCCAGAAATGTGATTTTCATTCAAAGCACCTCCCGGCTTTTATTCCATCCTCAGTATACCATATTTTGCGGCGTCATATGCGCCCAACTTTCGTACCAAAACAAGACAAAATGCCGAAAGTTCGAAAAAGTTTTTATACAATCTTGACAAACCACCACGTTCTGTTATAAAATTTGTATGTATGACGTTTTTCCTTGTATTCATGAGTTCTACAATAGAGAGGTTGTAATTTATGGTTCGTAACGATTTGCGCAATGTCGCCATTATCGCTCACGTTGACCACGGCAAAACCACGCTGGTGGATGCGATGCTGCACCAGAGCGGCGCTTTCCGCGACAATCAGGTCGTGGCTGAGCGTGTCATGGACAGCGGTGCTATCGAGCGTGAGCGCGGCATCACCATTCTGGCAAAAAACTGCTCCTGCACCTACAAGGGTGTTAAAATCAACATCGTCGATACTCCGGGTCACGCCGACTTTGGCGGTGAGGTCGAGCGTGTGCTGAAGATGGTCAACGGTGTTTTGCTGCTGGTGGATGCTGCCGAGGGCTGCATGCCGCAGACCCGCTTTGTTTTGCAGAAGGCTTTGCAGCAGAATTTGAGCCTTGTGGTTGCCATCAATAAAATTGACCGCCCGGATGCCCGCATTAAAGAGGTCATTGACGAGGTGCTGTACCTGCTGATGGATCTCGGCGCTACCGACGAGCAGCTGGAATGCCCCATGCTGTTCTGCTGCGGCCGTGAGGGCACTGCAAGCTTGGATCCGGATGTGCCCGGCACCGACCTGATGCCCCTGTTTGATACGCTGCTGAATTCCATTCAGCCGCCCGAAGGCGACCCCGATGCACCGTTCCAGATGCTGGTGTCCTCTGTTGACTACAACGAGTTTGTCGGTCGTATCGGCATTGGCCGCATTACAAACGGCACCGCACGCATTGGCGAAGAGGTTCAGGTGTGCGACTGGCACGACAAGGATCTTGTCATGCGCGGTCGTCTGACCAAGCTGTATGACTTCCAGGCAAACGGTCGTGTTCCCTGCGACAACATCACCGCGGGCGATATCGTTGCCTTCTCCGGTTTGCCGGATGTAAATATCGGCAATACGCTGTGCGCCCCCACCAATGTTGAGCCGCTGCCCTTTGTCAAAATCAACGACCCCACCGTCGAGATGACCTTCTCGGTCAACGACAGCCCCCTGGCAGGTCGTGAAGGCAAGTATGTCACCAGCCGTCAGATTCGTGACCGTCTGCAGAAAGAGCTGCTGAAGGATGTTGCGCTGAAGGTTGAGGATTCGGCCACGACCGACAGCTTCCGCGTGATGGGCCGTGGTGAGATGCACCTGTCCATCCTGATTGAGACGATGCGCCGTGAAGGCTATGAGCTGCAGGTATCTCCCCCGCACGTTCTGACCAAAGTGATCGACGGCAAAACCTACGAGCCTATGGAGCATGTCGTCATTGACGTACCTGCTACCTACCAGGGCGCTGTTATGACGGGTCTCGGCAAGCGCAAGGCTCTGCTGCAGCAGATCGAGTCCCTTGGCACCGACCGCGTGCGTCTGGAGTTCCGTATGCCCAGCCGTGGTCTGTTCGGCTACCGCAACCAGTTCCTGACCGATACCCACGGTGAAGGCGTCATTAACCAGATTTTTGACGGCTACGATGTTTGGGCCGGCATGATCCCCAATCGCTCTACCGGCTCTCTGGTCAGCTTTGAGACCGGCGATGCCGTCACCTACGGTCTGTTCAATGCACAGCAGCGCGGCACACTGCTGGTCAGCCCCGGCGAAAAGGTCTACGAGGGCATGGTTATTGGCTACACCCCCACCGGCGAAGACGTCGATGTCAATGTGTGCAAGACCAAGCACCTGACCAACACCCGTGCCTCCGGCTCGGACGATGCTTTGCATCTGGTGCCCATCAGCCCATTGAGCCTTGAGGGCAGCCTTGAGTTCCTTGCTCCCGACGAGCTGCTGGAGGTCACCCCCAAGAGCCTGCGTATCCGCAAGCAGATTTTGAATCACGAACAGCGCATGAAGGCTAAGAGCAAGCTCAAGTAAGCCGCTCTCTAGACTGCGCTTTTCAACACCGGCTGGGTCAACACCTTGCCGGTGTTTTGCATTTTGTGCTGTATTGCATTTTGTAAGGCAGTCATGCTACAATAAAACCATGATTTTCTGAATATACTGTGGGAGAAGCGGATGGATACGACGCACAAACAAATCGTTTTAGGCATACTGGCACATGTAGACTCCGGCAAGACAACGCTTTCCGAGGCGATGCTTTACCGGACCGGCGTAACACGCAAGCTTGGTCGTGTGGACCATAAGGATGCTTATTTGGATACCGATGCCCTCGAAAAAGAGCGTGGTATCACAATATTTTCAAAACAAGCTCTTTTGACAGTCGGTGACACCGACATCTCCCTGCTGGATACGCCGGGGCACGTTGATTTTGGTGCCGAGGCCGAGCGCACCCTTCAGGTGCTGGATTATGCCGTGCTGGTCATCAGCGGCACAGACGGTGTACAAAGCCACACCGAGACCTTGTGGCGGCTTTTGCGGCGCTACCATGTACCTACGTTTGTTTTTGTAAACAAGATGGACCTGCCCGGTTTGCCGCGTGAGGAGCTCCTTGCGCAGCTGAACCACCGCCTTGGTGAGGGGTTTGTGGATTTTTGCGCAGAGACGGCCGCACGTGACGAGGCACTGGCCGTGTGCGATGAACATCTGATGGACAAGGTGCTTGCCGGGCAGCCCCTGACCGCTGCCGATATTATACCTGCTGTTGCGCGGCGTCATGTGTTCCCCTGCTGGTTTGGTGCCGCACTTCGCCTGGACGGTGTTGATGCGCTGCTGAGCGGGCTGGATACCTATACACGCCCTGCACCGGCGCTTGATGCGTTTGGCGCACGTGTGTTCAAGGTATCGCAGGACGAGCAGGGCGCAAGGCTGACGTGGCTGCGTGTGACTGGCGGTGTGCTGAAGGTCAAGGCACAGCTTTCCGGTGAGGCGGACGGTGAACCATGGACAGAAAAAGCGAACCAGCTGCGCCTGTATTCCGGCGCAAAATATACACTGGCAGAGCAGGTGCTGCCCGGGCAGGTGTGCGCTGTCACGGGGCTGACAAAAGCACACCCCGGTGACGGTCTGGGCGCAGAGCAGGACAGTGATGCCCCCATGCTGGAGCCCGTGTTGAGCTACCGGGTGCTTTTGTCCGAGGGTACAGATGTGCATGCGGCACTCGGCAAATTGCACAGCCTTGAAGAAGAGGAGCCACTGCTGCATGTAGTGTGGAACGAGTCGCTGGGCGAGATCCATGTGCAGCTGATGGGCGAGGTACAGCTTGAGGTGCTGCGCAGGCTTTTGGCCGAACGCTTTGGCTTGCAGGTTGAATTTGACGAGGGCGGCATCCTGTACAAGGAGACCATCACCGAGCCCATGGAGGGTGTAGGGCATTACGAGCCTTTGCGGCATTATGCAGAGGTGCATGTGCGTCTGGACCCATTGCCGCGCGGCAGCGGGATGCAGTTTGCCGCAGACTGCCGTGAAGAGGTGCTGGAGAAAAACTGGCAGCGCCTTGTGCTGACACATCTGGAAGAAAAGCAGCACCTTGGCGTGCTGGTCGGTGCGCCGCTGACCGATGTAAAAATCACACTGATCGCCGGGCGGGCACACTTGAAACACACCGAGGGCGGCGATTTTCGGCAGGCAACCTATCGGGCTGTGCGGCAGGGACTGATGATGGCCAAAAGTCAGCTGCTAGAGCCGTGGTACGCCTTCCGGCTGGAGGTGCCGCAGGAGAATGTCGGGCGTGCCATGAGCGATATCCAGCGCATGGAGGGCACCTTTGACCCGCCCGAAAGCGACGCGCAAACAGCGGTGCTTAACGGCTTTGCGCCGGTAAGCACGATGCGCAGCTACCCCATGGAGGTGGTCAGCTATACCCGTGGACGTGGACATCTCAGCCTGACGCCTGCCGGCTACCGACCATGCCACAATGCTGCCGAAATGATCGAGGCAGTGGGCTACGAGCCGCAGCACGATTTGGACAACCCCGCCGACTCGGTTTTTTGCGCACACGGTGCGGGGTTTGTGGTACCGTGGGACCAGGTGCGCAGCCACATGCATGTCGACAGCGGCTGGGGCAAAAGCCGCCCTGCCGCACAGCAGACCGGCACAGTGCCGCACCGTGCCGCCGCCTACCGTGCCACGCTGGAGGACGACGCCGAGCTGCTTAAAATTTTTGAGCGCACCTACGGGCCAATCAAGCGTGACCCGCTGGCGGCATTCCGTCCGGTGCAAAAACGTGAGCGCCCCGATTTTGCCGCCGAGCAGTGGAGCATCACGCCGGAGTACCTGCTTGTTGACGGTTACAATATCATCTTCTCGTGGGATGAGCTCAGCGCACTTGCAAAGGACAGCCTGGACGCCGCACGGCAGCGCCTGATGGACATCCTGTGCAATTACCAGGGCTACCAGAAGTGCGTGCTGATCGTTGTATTTGACGCCTACCGTGTGCCGGGCAGTGCAGGCTCGATCGAGCAATACCACAACATCCATGTGGTCTATACCAAAGAGGCCGAGACCGCCGACATGTTTATCGAGCACGTCACGCACGAGATCGGCAAGGGACGGCGTGTGCGTGTCGCCACATCGGACGGTATGGAGCAGATCATTATTTTGGGACACGGTGCACTGCGTGTATCCGCACGGATGTTCCACGACGAGGTGCAGCAGGTGGAGCAGCAGATCCGTGCCCTGATACAGCAGGAGGACTGACACAGGAGGTTTGTATGACGCAAAAGCTCACGCTGCCGTTTGTGTGGCAAAACATCCCAACACGCGCACAGGACAGCCACAAGGGCAGCTTTGGCGCTGTGCTGGCGGTTGCAGGCAGTGCGTCTTACCGCGGTGCGGCGCTGCTTGCCGCACAGGCGGCTTTGCGCACGGGCGCGGGCATTGTGACGCTGGCAAGCGTCGAGCCCGTACTTGCCGCAGCTGCCGCACGCATCCCGGAGTGCTGCCTGTGCCCGTGTACCGCCGGTGCAAATGGCGGCATCTCGCCCGAAAACATCCCCCTGATACGCAGTCAAAAAGCGACCGTGCTGCTGCTGGGGCCAGGCCTTGGCTACACAGCGCAAAGCCCCGCCCGTGCGGCACAGACACGCACGCTTGTGCAGTGTCTTTTGCCTGCCTTTGCCGGTGATGCTGTGCTGGATGCCGACGGCCTGAATGCCGCCGCTGACCTGCTGCAAAGCGGTGCGATGCCACACCCCGCAGGCAGCTTGATCGTGACGCCGCACCCCGGCGAAATGTGCCGTCTGACGGGGCTTACCGCCGCCGGGATCGCCGCCGACCGTGTCGGCACTGCCTGCCGCTATGCAAAGCAATGGGGCGCCGTTGTTGTGCTTAAGGGTGCAAACACGGTTGTTGCTGCACCGGATGGCAGATGCTGCATCAACACGACCGGCAACCCCGGGCTTGCACGCGGCGGCAGCGGCGACGTGCTGGCCGGCATGACAGCGGCGCTGCTTGCCTGTCACCTGCCCGCCTACGAGGCAGCCGCATGCGCTGTCTGTCTGCACGGCGCAGCAGCGGACCGTGCCGCCGCACAGCATGGCGAGTACGGTATGCTGCCGCACGACCTGTTTGCGGCACTTGGCACATTGTTTGCCGAAAACGACCGCTGAACAAACACAAAAGCACCCGCAACAGCCTGACAAACAGGGTTGCGGGTGCTTTGTTATGCACTTAACTGCGCTTACCAGAACCAGTAGCGCTTTTTGACTGCGATGTAAACGACGCCGATGGCAACCACCACCACGCCGCCAAGGATAAAGAACGTGTAGTTGATTTTATCATACTTCAGGTCCTTATTGGTCAGCACATAGCGTCCTGCCGTGTCGACGGTAATTGTGCCGTCGGCATAGCTGTTCAGGTATTGCCATTGGTCCTTTGTGGTGTTGTACAGGTACAGGCGCTTATAGCCTGCCTTGTCGCCCTCTACCGTAATTTTGATGCGGCACGGCAGCTGCGAGCCCTCGTTCAGGCTCATCTCCACGCCCTCGTCCGAGCTGGTGAACACAAGGTTCGTATCGATCTGCCCCTCTGTGCTCTTGACATCGCTGCCGCTTACCTGGATGGTGTAGTCATCTGCTACAATGCAGATGTCCTTGCCATCTGCATGCAGCGTGCTCAGGATGTCGCCGGTAATGACGGGCACCTCGCTCTGTGCAAAAATGACCTCTTTGTCCGAGCTCTCGTTGATGGTCTTGATGACAGGGTCGACCTCAACGGTTTCGGCTGTGTCGGCAGCACTGCTGCTGGCCTGCTCGGCCTCGCTGCTGGCAGAGCGGTTGACAATGACAGTCACCATGGCCGATGCCGTACCGTTGGACACGGTAACGGAGGTGGCGCCGGTGCCTACACCGGTGATCACACCGCTGTCGCTGACGACTGCCACGCTTGTGTTTGCGCTTTTATAGGTCAATTTCTGCGATGCGCTGGACGGCGTGACCTTTGCCGAGATCGAGTGTGTCGCACCGGGCTTCAGCGTCACGTAGCTTGTGGCAAGCTTTACGACCTGACCGCTGTTGCTTGCGGTAGTGGTGGTGGTCGCAGTGCCGGTGGTCTCGTCCACAGGCAGGGCGATGACCGTGACGGTGGTGCTTGCCGTGACCGAGCCGCACGTTGCGGTGATGGTAGCCTTGCCGGGGGCAACGCCCGTCACACGGCCAAAGCTGTTTACCGTTGCGACCTTGTCGTTGGAGGACGTCAGCGAGACGGTGGCGTAGTTGGACGCCGTGCTGGGGCGCACCTGCAGCGACGCCGACACCGAGTTGCCGACATAGATGGTGTTGGACGACAGCGACAGATCCATCTCGGTGACGATCATGGACTCGTCCATGGAGACCACGATGGTGTATGCGCAAAGCTGGTCGCCGGCAGCCGCCGTAATGGTCGCCGTGCCGACACCGACTGCGGTGACCTGACCGGAGCTTGTAACCGTCAGGATGCTGGTATCATCCGACACAAACACCACGCCGTCGCCGGAGTTGCTGGGCTTGACTGTGGGGTTAAGCTGCTGTGTAGCGCCAAGCAGCATTTTGTTGGTGTAGCTGCCTGTCTCGATGCTGGTTGCGGACGACGAGCCGAACAGCGATGCAATACCGGCATTTTCGGCAAAAAGGTCCGCATCGGTTGCCGCAGCGGCTGCAGTTGCCGTGCCGCAGGCCAGCAGACCCAGCAGGGCAGCACATACAGCCAGTTTTTTTGCGGTTGATCTCATGTTTTAATTACCTCTTTGGGTGTTATTCGTTGGCTGCACATGCAGCAAGCAGGGTCATGCACCTTAGCGGAACAGCACGCCCAAAGCCTCCATTGCGTACTCGAAATAGGTTACCTTGTCGTACTCGACACGTGCGGTGACGCTCATACCGTTGGCAAGGTCGACCTTATCGCCGCTCTTGCTGACAACGTAGGTGCTGTCGGGCTTGACGATCATTTTGTAGTACGACGTGGTACTGGAGCTTGTCACGTCGCTGTCGATGGACGTGACCGTACCGGTCAGTGTGCCGTAAGAATACTCGGACAGACCGGTGATGGCGATCTTGCACGGGTCACCCTCGTGCAGCAGCGGACGGTCGCTGACGGTGACCATGCACACGATCTCAAGGTCGCTGTTGTCGCTTGCCACGGTGGCAAGGGCACTGCCGGCACTGAGCACCATGCCCTCTTTATAGGGGCTGTCCATGTGGATGACGCCGGAGGTGGGCGCATAGATGTAGTAGTCGTTTGCACCGTCGTTCAGGGTGTCGATCTGCGCCTGGATGTTGTCCACGTTGTTCTGGGCGGTGGTGATGCTGGAGGAGATGGTCTGCATGGTGGAGTAATACAGCTGCTCCAGTGCGCTCTGGCTCTGCTCCATCATGCTCTGGATCTGGGTGTCGCTGTAGCCTGCCGCCTGGTAGGCGGTGGCGTCAAAGGTGTTTTGCTCCACCTGGCTCTTATAGCTCTGGTACTGGTAGTAGTAGGTCTGGTCCTCTGCGCTGCTCTCGCTGAAGTAGTTGGTGTCGTCCTGGATGCACTTGAGCAGCTTGTTGTACTGCTCCACCTGCGTCTGGTAAATTTTGAGCTGGCTTTGCAGGTTGTCCAGCTGCATATCCAGGTCGGTGCTCTTGATGTGGGCGACAACGTCGCCCTCCTTCACGTAGCTGCCCTCAGAGATGTACAGCTCGGTGATCGAGCCGGAATAGGACGACATGATGTAGGTTTTGTTGCTTGCCTGTACCGTGCCTGCGTTCTGGCTGACATACACACGGTTTGTGCGGAAGCTCCAAAACACAAGGAACACCATAAACACCGACACCAGTATGACAAATGCGTACCCGTAGGGCGGCACGTCACGGTCAAGCATAATGCGGCGGTCCTGCAGCTCGTCAAGGCTTTTTACGGTCATTGTCATAGTTACTTGGTCTCCATAAATACGTCTACAATGCCCTCATCCTCGTCCTGGTTGACAAAGATGGTGTAGGTGTTGCCGGACAGCTTGATGTCCTGCTCAAAGGCGATGATCTGCAGCTTGTTGCTTGCCAGCTGGAAGTGGCTCATAGGCCCGACATAGTGCGCATACAGGCAGTTCTTCACACGCAGCACGGCGTCCATATGGTAGCCGGGGTCCATGTTGGGGATAAAATTGGTCGCCTGCTGCATGATCAGCACCTTGGTGTCATCACCGCCCATCAAAATGGCCTGCACCAGCGGGCCAATGGGCTGTGCGTTGTTGCTTTTGATAAAGTTGTGCATCTGGGTAAGCACCAGCTGCATGTTGCCCAGCTCCTCGGGCTGCAGCTCGCGGGAGAGCACGTTTGTCAGCTTAAGGGTCTTGCCCTGTGCGACCTGAATTTCGTTCATAATACATAACCTCGCTTTATAATTTGTCCCGCCCATAGGGCGGTGTAATAGGCAATAGCAGCGTGAGAAATGGAAAGCAGCCTGTCTGCGGACGACCGGGGGAGTTGCCTTGCGGCAAGTTGCCATTTCTCCATCTGCTATTACCTATTACCATAACAGTAATGGGTACTTATTTATTACACGTGCCGCGGCGGTACACGGGCAAACAGTACGGCACACCGTGCGGTGTTAAAGGTTTGTTTACCGTGCCGACACACAACCGACACAAAAATATAATGTGCCCGGAGGCTATACGCCTCCGGGCACACCATAACGAGGCATTGTCACCCGCCCTGCAAGGCAAAGCAGGTTAAATACACTACATATTCTTCTTAGTTAAAAACTACTTAGATTAACCATTAATGGTCCAAGCAGTAGCAGCATTATTCTTAACGGTGCCGAAGCCCAGGTTGTAAACAGCAGCCATGCCGCCGACAACGCCCAGGACGCTGTTCAGGACGCCGTCAGAGCCAGCCAGGAACTTCTGCCAGCCAGAGTAGTCTTCCTTGCCTTCGGGAATGTCCATGCCATCCAGGACCTTCTCCTTAGCATTGTCGTAGATGCCGCTGAGCTTGTCAGTAACACCAGTGGTGACGTTGCCGGGGACATAAGTGCCGTTGAAGACAACACCCAGGGTGCTCTTGATAACATTGCTCATGTAGCTGTTGCCGATAATGGTAACCAGGTTGGTGGAGAAGTTCTTCCACTGAGCAGTGCCCATCGGGGTAGCCAGGACGTCAGCCAGGCCGCCGCCGATCACGTAGGACAGTTCGTTCTCTGCAACTGCAGAATAGTTTGCAGGCATCATCATAATGAATTACTCCCTTCAAATGAATGAAAAATTAAAAATATTTGCGTGCGTCCCTACACGGCTGCGCAACCCTGCAAGGACAGTTCTATGTAACCGGGTGCGCACCCGGTTGCAACTTAGTAGGTCATGGACTCGCCGTCGTCGTCCTCTTCAACAACTGCGGCGGGTGCCGGGGCGGTATCTGCCTTGACACGTTTGCGGAAGATACCCTGCTGCATGTTCCAAAGCTCGGCGTATTTGCCGTCCATGGCAAGCAGCTCGTCGTGTGTGCCACGCTCAACGATTTTGCCGTGGTCCATCACAAGGATCATGTCACAGTCACGGATCGTTGACAGGCGGTGCGCCACGATCAGCATCGAGCGGTCTGCGAGCTGGTTGTACACCATATCAAAGATGATGTTCTCGGTCGCAAAGTCGAGGTTGCTGGTGGACTCGTCCATGATGTAGAGGTTCGTGTCCTTCAAAAAGGCACGTGCCAGGGCGATACGCTGCTTTTCACCGCCGGACAAGCCGTTGCCGGCCTCCTCCAGGTAGGTGTTGTACTGCAGCGGCAGATGGCGGATAAAATCGTGCGCATCTGCCTTTTTGGCGGCCTCTTTCACCTCGTCCAGTGTGGCGTCCATCCGTGAGATGCGGATGTTGTCGTAGATGGTCTTGCTGAACAGCTCAACGTTCTGCGGCACATAGGACACGGCGCGTCGAACGGATGTGTTTGTGTATTCGTTCAGGTTTACGCCGTTGATGTCGATCTCGCCCTCCTCCGGCTCGTAGTACTTGAGCAGGAGCTTGGTGATGGTAGATTTACCACTGCCGGACGAGCCGACCAGAGCGACTTTTTTGCCGGCAGGGATGGTAAAGCTTACGTGGTCAAGCGCGGGGCTGCGGTTGCCGTAGCGGAACACAACATCTTTGAACTCGATGTCGCCCTCCACACGCTCCAGCTCGGTGCGCTCGTCGTCGTGTGCGTCCTCCGCCTCATAGTCCATGATCTCGGTCAGACGCTTCATAGAGATCTGAGCTTCCTGGAAGGTCATCTGTAAGCTGATCAGGCTGCTCAGGGGGCTGGTAAAGTAACTGGAAAGTGTGCTGAACGCCATGTAGGAGCCCAGCGTCATCTCGCCGTTCAGCACCTGCATGTAACCCACATAGGTCGTCAGCATGCTGAAGCCTGCGGAGATAAAGGTAGAAATCAAACCCTGTGTCGTGCTGATGCGGCTGGACCGCAGGCTGATCTTCAGGCTTTTGATGTACTCGCGCTCAAGGTTTTCAAGCTCGGTGTCCTCGTTTGCGTTGCACTTGACGGTCTCGATGCCGCGCAGGCTCTCGATCATCTGGCTGCTCAACGCAGCGGACTGTACCATCGACTCTTCGTTGATCTTTTTGTACGGCTGCTTGTACACGATGACCAGCAGGATGCTGACCAGCGCCATAAACAGCGAGATGGAGAAGAGCATTGCGTTCATCCTGAACAGGATCACGCCGGTGATGAGACACATGGCGATATCCATTACAAGGCTCAGGGCAACGCTGGTAAAAATCGATTTAATGGTGTTTGCATCCGAGTAGCGGGTGGTGATATCACCGGTCTTTCTCGTTGCAAAAAAGCTCATGGGCAGCTTGAAGATGTGCCCGAAGTAGCCAAGCATCAGCGGGATGTCGATCTTGATGGACAGGTGGATCAAAACCCACTGCTTTACAAAACCGATCAACGTACTGGTGATGCTTACGGTCGTGAATATGATGATCAGCGAGACCAGCATACTCTTTAGCCCGTATGGTAAGACCTCGTCCATCAAGATCTTGCTGAACATTGACGATGCAATGCCCAGCACCGTTGTGATGACCGAAGCCAGAATCGCATAGAAGAAAAGCTTTTTGTGCGGCCACAGCAGGTCGATATAGCGCTTGATCAGGCTGCCCTGCTTGACCTTGCCGCTCTTGAACTGCGAGGTCGGGTTCAGCAGCAGCAGCACGCCGGTAAAGTTTTTGTAAAACTCGTCCAGGCTGATCTTTTTCAGCTCGGATGCCGGGTCGCCGATGATAACGTAATCTTTGCTCTTTTTCTTGTGCTTTTGGGTGTCGTCCTTTGCAAGCTCCGCTTCCTTTTTCATGTGCTTGCGGCGGTCGGCGTCATCCTTGATGGTGGTCTTTTTGAACACGACCACAAAGTGTGCCAGACCCTGGTCTGTAATGACCTGTGCGATGCAAGGGAGAGTAAAATCACTCAGAAAATTTTCGCGATCCACGCGTACCGCTGCGGTGGTAAAGCCAAGCTCATTCGCGGCTTTTTGCAGACCGACCAGGTTAGTACCCTTCAGGTCCGTACCCATCATATCACGCAGCCGTGTGATGGTGATTTCCTTCTTGTAATGGAGGCACACCATTGCGAGGCAGGCAGCCGCACAGTCGGTAGTGTCATGCTGCCGGACGTAGGTATAGCGCATAGATGCTTCCTTTAAGTATACAAATTTATTCAAAAACCGCACCGTGCAAAGCACGTCCGGTAATTGACAACTGATAAAGAATAACGCCCCAACAAACAGCGCGTTGACCAATGCCCTGCCCCACCCTGCTAAGCAGAGCAGAGCACTGATCCGCTGCTTATCAAAAGAAGGGAGCGCCTACCCTTTGATCTGTCTTTCGCCCCCGTGTACGTTTGCCGTACCCCGTGAGCTTGTATGGAGTATACCACAACATCGCCCGGTATTCAAGGGTTTCTTTCTTAAGAAATCATTAATTTTGATAAAAATGTGAAAATCAGGTGCGAAATGTGTGATAGACCCTTTACAATTCTGTGATAAAATCAACTCTTCTGCCCAAAAAAGGCGTACGATTTGTCGGTTTCCACAAAAAAAGCGGTACTCCGTATGGAATACCGCAAACTGGCGCCTCTTGCCTGACTCGAACAGGCGACACCCTGATTAACAGTCAGGTGCTCTAACCGACTGAGCTAAAGAGGCATAACTCTGTGTCACAGGTGGTATTATAGCGCACCTTGCCGCAAAATGCAAGCGTTTTTGCAAAAAAGTCGGCGCACGCAAAAGCGGCGCACCGTACCGGTCAACCGGTGGCGCGCCGCATGGCGTTTGCCTTATCGGGGCTTATTCTTCAAACAGGGGCTTCATTGCAGGCAGAAAATCCAGCGTTGCAAAGTAGTCGCGCGGGGTCTCGGCACGGCGGATGAGACGGTGCGAGCCGTCCTCGCACAGCAGCACCTCGGCGCTGCGCAGCTTGCCGTTGTAGTTGTAGCCCATAGCAAAGCCGTGTGCGCCGGTGTCGTGGATGTAGACAATGTCGCCGATGTCGATTTTGGGCAGCATGCGGTCCACGGCAAACTTGTCGTTGTTCTCGCACAGGCCGCCGACCACGTCGTACTTGTGGTCGCAGGCAGCGTCCTCCTTGCCAAGCACGGTGATGTGGTGGTATGCACCGTAGATGGCGGGGCGCATCAGGTTGGCGGCGCAGGCGTCCAGGCCGATGTACTCTTTGTAAATGTGCTTCTCGTGGATGGCTGTGGCGACAAGTGCGCCGTACGGGCCCGTGGTAAAGCGTCCCATCTCGGTAAAGATGGCCACATCGCCCATGCCCTCCGGCACAAGGATCTGCTCAAACTTCTGCCGCACGCCCTCGCCGATCTTCAGGATGTCGTTTTCGGTCTGCTCGGGGCGGTACGGGATGCCGACGCCGCCGGACAGGTTGATGTAGCTGATGTGTGCGCCGGTAGCCTTGTGCACACGCACGGCAAGCTCAAACAAAATGCCGGCCAGCTCGGGGTAGTACTCGTCCGAGATGGTGTTGGACGCAAGGAAGGCGTGGATGCCAAAGTTTTTGGCGCCCTTTTGCATCAGCTTTTTGTAGCTGTCGATCATCTGCTCCTCGCTCATGCCGTACTTGGCATCGCCGGGCTTGTCCATCACCTGGAAGCCCTCCTTGCTTGCGCCAAGCTGGAACGTGCCGCCCGGGTTGTAGCGGCAGAAGATATTTTCGGGCACACCGGCGACACGCTCGATAAACTCTACCATCGTTGCATCGTCCAGGTTGATGTAAGCGCCGAGGTCGTATGCCTTTTTCATGTCCTCAACAGGTGTCTGGTTGGACGAGAACATGATGTCGCTGCCGGTAAAGCCGCATGCCTCGCTGAGCATCAGCTCTGTCAGGGACGAGCAGTCCACGCCGCAGCCCTCCTCCTTGAGGATCTGCAGGATGACGGGGTTGGGCAGTGCCTTCACCGCAAAATACTCACGGAAGCCCTTGTTCCAGCTGAACGCCTTGTTGATGCGGCGGGCATTCTCACGGATGCCCTTCTCGTCGTAAACGTGGAACGGCGTGGGCACATCCTGGATGATCTCCTGTGCCATTGCCTCGGTCAGAAACGGTTTCTTTTCCATAGTAACAACTTCCCTCTCGTAATATATTTACACGGCTCGCACCGTGCAGCCAGCATTGTTTACAGCTTCAGGTTCTCACGCGTGGGGGTAAAGGTGGGTATCATCTGCGCAAGCTGCTGTACAACGCCTTCGTCATTGTGCTCGGCTGCCTGCGCAAGCGCCCGCAGCTGGTCGTAAAATTGCGCCAGGTCGATTTTGCGGGGCGACGCCACAAAAATTTTGTTGTGCTGCGTGCGCCGCATTTTGTCCTGCTCCTCGTCCATCATCAGCTCCTCGTAAAGCTTTTCGCCGGGGCGCAGACCAACAATTTTGATGTCCATGTTGACGCCTGGCTCGTAGCCGTAAAAGCGGATGAGCTGCTTTGCCAGGTCCATTATTTTTACGGGCTCGCCCATGTCCAGCACGTAGATGTTGCCGCTTTCTGCCAGTGCGCCCGCCTGCAGCACAAGCTGCGCCGCCTCGGGGATGGTCATAAAGTAGCGCTCGATGTTGGGGTCTGTCAGTGTGACAGGCCCGCCCTTTTTGATTTGCGCCTCAAACAGCGGGATGACGCTGCCGTGGCTGCCAAGCACATTGCCAAAGCGCACGGCAACGCACTTCATATCGGTATTGCCCGCAAAAGTCTGTATTAGCATCTCGCAGATGCGCTTTGTGCAGCCCATAACGCTCGTCGGGTTGACTGCCTTGTCGGTCGAAAGCTGCACCAGGCGCTCGACGCCGTGCTCGCTTGCGCTCGTCAGCAGGTTTTTGGTGCCCAGCACATTGTTTTTTACCGCCTCTGCCGGGCTGACCTCCATAAGCGGCACATGCTTGTGTGCGGCGGCATGGAACACCACCGTGGGGTGGTACGTCTCAAAAACCTCGTCCAGACGTTTTTTATCACGGATCGACCCCACCAGCACCGTCACCGGCACATCACGCCCGTATTTTTGCTGCAGCTCCATTTGCAGCTCGTAGGCGCAGTTTTCGTAGATATCAAAAACCAGCAGCCTGCCGGGCTTAAACTTCATCACCTGACGGCACAGCTCGCTGCCGATGCTGCCGCCGCCGCCCGTTACCAGGACGGTTTTGCCGGTCAGGTAGCCCGATATGCCCTTGGTGTCCAGCGTGACCTCCTCGCGCGAGAGGAAGTCCGCCGTGTTCAGCTCACGGAAGGCGCCCTGCTGCGGCGTGCCTGTGCCGACAAGCTGCGGGTCGCTCAGCACCTGCACGGCGCAGTGCGTACCAACGCACAGGTCGATCACGTGGCTCAGCCGGCTGCCCTTCAGCGTCGGTATGGCGATGATGATGCCGTGGATGCCGTAGCGCACGCACAGCTCCGGGATCTGCTCCAGCGTACCCTTGACCGGTACGCCGTGGATGGTCTGGTTAAGCTTTGCAGGGTCGTCGTCCACTGCCACCACCGGGTGCCCGTAAAGCTTGTTGCTCTTGCAGACATTAATCGCCCATGCGCCTGCCTCGCCCGCGCCTACGATCAGCACCGGACGGTTGGGGTCGCTGCCGGCCGCACCGCGCAGCCGCTCGCCCAGCGGGTGGTTCAAAAACATACGCCACGTCATGCGCATGCCGCCCGTCAGCAGCAAAATCAGCACCGACGCCATGCAGTTGGCAGAGTTGAACAGCACCCCGTGGATGCACAGACGGTTTACCAGATACACGATCACGGTTGGCACAGCGATCATACCGACAAGGCGCATCAGGTCACGCTCGCCGGCATACTTCCACAATATCGAGTACAGCCCCCCTGCCAGAAAACAGGCGACGTAAACCGCCACGATCCACGGCAGGTTACGGTACAGCAGCGCCAGATTATGCGGCCACCAGCTCGCCTCCACGGCACCATCTGCACGCAGCAAAAGCGCAATATAAAAGCTGAACGCCACGATCAGCGCATCGATCGCAACCAGCACCGCACGGCGCATAAAGACCTTTGGTCTGTATTTTTTTTCTTCTTTCACGCAAAAGTTCCTCTTTTGTTCGGTGCGGACACACCGCAACCGCTATTTGCCGACACTGCACCGGCATGCAGGGGCTGCACACAGCCCCACGTTTGTATTATACTCAAAACAGCATACCATGTCCAGAAATTTTGCTTTTCGCCCTTTGTTTGTGCGTGTGCAGCCCTGCCGTACCGTTTGGCGGGTTGTTTCAGGCCTGTTTTTATGGTATTATAGGATATGGTCAGCGGGGGTGCATTGCCCCCGCAATATTATAAGGAGGAAGCGCACTGCCGCAAGCCAGCCGTGCGCATAGAGAGAATGAGCGAAGAATGTACCCATGACTGCTCCAGCTGCGGCGCAGCATGTTCTTCCCGCAGTGCCACGCCAAAGCACGACGCCCCCAACCCCAACAGCAGCGTTAAAAGGGTGATCGGTGTCGTCTCCGGCAAGGGCGGCGTAGGCAAAAGCATGACAAGTGCCTTGCTTGCCTGCGCCATGACCCGCCGCGGCTACCACTGCGGCATCCTGGACGCAGACATCACCGGCCCGTCTATCCCAAAGCTGTTCGGCATCCACGGGCGTGCCATGGCAGACGATAAGGGCTGCTGGCCCATCCAGAGCCGCATGGGCATTGACGTGATGAGCATCAACCTGCTGGTGGAAAACGAAGAAGACCCCGTCGTGTGGCGTGGTCCTGTCATTGCAGGCGCCGTCAAGCAGTTTTGGACCGATGTCGTGTGGAAGGACGTCGACTTTTTGTTTGTAGATATGCCCCCGGGCACCGGCGATGTGCCGCTGACGGTGTTCCAAAGCCTGCCCGTAGACGGCATTGTTATTGTGGCAAGCCCGCAGGAGCTGGTCAGCATGATCGTTGCCAAGGCTGTCAATATGGCCGAGATGATGAAGGTACCGATGCTTGGCATTGTCGAAAACATGAGCTACATCCTCTGCCCGGACTGCGGCAGGCACATCAGTGTGTTTGGTGAGAGCCACGTTGACGAGGTAGCTGCAAAGCACGGGCTGCCCGTGCTCGCAAAGTGCCCCATCGACCCCGAGCTTGCACGCCTGTCGGACGCCGGTATGATCGAGACCTACGGCGGGCAGTACCTTGAGGATGCCGCCGATGCCTGCGAAAAGCTGCTGAAGTAACCTGTATACACCGCAAGAGCCGCCTGCAACCGATGCAGACGGCTCTTTTTGCGCCGTGATTTTATTGCACGCAGCCCTGCCCCAGGATTTTTTCGATCTGCGTCAGGTCGTCCGCAAAATAGATGCCCCGCAGCCGTTCCGGTGACGAGAGCCCTTTTTCTACCATAAGACGCAGCTGCGCCTTCAAAGGCTCGTAGTAACCGGCAAGGTTATACAGGATGCACGGCGCCGTCAGGTGACCCAAGGACACCTTGGACATCACCTCGGCGATCTCTTCAAGCGTACCGGTGCCGCCGGGGAAAGCGATAAAGGCATCGCCCAGCTCGATCATCTTTGTCTTGCGCTCGGTCATGTCCTTTGTCACGATCAGCTCTGTAAGTGCGTCCAGCTGGAGGCATGCGTCCACAAAAAACTGCGGCTCCACCCCTGTCACCTGCGCACCTGCCTGCAGGGCGCTGCATGCCAGCTGCCCCATCAGACCGCTGTTTGACCCGCCGTAAACCAGCGCATTTCCGCTTGTACCGATCCACTGTCCGAGCTGACATACCGCCGCTTGCAGTACCGGGTCATTGCCCGCATTTGCGCCAAGGTAAACTGTAATGTTCATAGCTATTTGTCCTTTTGTTGTCTACAAAAAATACCCGAAGAGCACAAGCCCCTCGGGTATTTTTTACATGCTTAAAAAGCCGCTGAGCAAAAGCTTAGCCGTCGATGGTCACACCGCCATCTTTCTCGGCAGCATTCTTGACGTTTGCAGTGCCCAGGTTGTAGATAGCAGCCATGCCGGAAACGATCTTCAGGCCGGAGTTCAGCACACCGTTAGCACCCTTCACGAAGCTGTTCCAGCCGTCGTACTTGGTATCGGGGTTAACAGCATCAGAACCGGTGTTGTAAGCACCCTTGATAGCATTAGCAGCGTTAACACCAACCATGCCGGGGTAGTAGGTACCGCCAAAGATAGCGCCGACAGTGCCCTTGATAAATCCGGACAGTGCGGTGTTGCCGACGATGGTCACCAGGTTGGTGGCAAAACGCTGCCACTGAGCAGTGCCCATCTTCTCAGGCAGGATGTCAGCCAGACCGCCACCAACGACGTAGGCCATTTCGTTCTCTGTAATAGCAGAGTAGTTTGCAGGCATCATCATAATGAATTACTCCCTTCAATATTGAAGAAAATGTACACGCCGTAACTGACGTCACGACACACTTTCTTTTATTTGGATAGCATAACTATACCATACTTCACACCATCTTGCAAGGACTATTTTTCAAAAAGTGTCAGAAGTGTGAAATTTGAAATCACAATTTTCGTCATTTTGCAACTTATGGTCATGCATTTTGCATCAATCCGACAAAATTATGGCCCTGTTTTTCCTTTGTGTCAAGTTCTTTATAATTCTTAAGGAATTAAGCGTGCTGTCGCATCGCCCAAAAATGCCCAAAACCACCATACGGCATATGCCCTTGACAATGCACGCAATGCGGCGTTATACTGGGTGCGGACATAAAAACAGGGGCGCCGAAAGGCTGAGATCCGCTTTTGTGCGGAGTACCCTTTAACCTGATCCGGGCAATGCCGGCGTAGGGAGTTTGCGGAGCGTCCGTACCTTTCACAAACATCCTGTGCGCCTGCTGTTACAGCGGGCGCGCTTTTGTTTTTATGTACTATACCTTTTATAAAGGAGAGTATCTCTATGAGCAAACGCTATTCCAAAACACGCATCCTTGTTGAGTGTGCGCTGATGATTGCGATCGGCACGGTGCTGTCGAACATCCGCATTTTTACCATGCCGAACGGCGGCAGCGTGACACTGCTCAGCATGCTGCCGTTTGTGCTGGTATCCTTCCGTCATGGGGTCAAGTGGGGGCTGTTTACCGGTTTCGTCAACGGCTGCCTGCAAATGCTGCTGGGTTTTTGGGCACCGCCCACCCCGACCTTCCTGTACTTTTTGGGTGAGGTGCTGCTGGATTATCTGGTTGCCTTTATGTCGCTTGGTCTGGCAGAGGTCTTTGCACGTCCGTTCAAAAAGCGAATCGTCGGTGTAGCTGTGGGTACCGCCGCCGCCGGTTTTTTGCGCTTTCTGTGCAGCTTTTTGTCCGGCGTGCTGGTGTGGGGCAACCTGAGCAACGGTCTTGGTGCATGGACGTACAGCCTTGTCTACAATGCAAGCTATATGCTGCCGGAAACATTGCTCACCGTAGTTGCCGCCGTGCTGCTTGCCGGCGCCGCACCGCAGATTTTTGACCCCCAGGCCTGTAAGTCATAAGCTCTCTTACATTATATCAGGTACATATCCACACCTAACTGCGTATCCATTTGCCGGGTACGCAGTTTTTTCTGTCTTTACGCCGCAGCAGCTGCACACATGCAGCATAAAGCCACCCCAAAAAAATTTCCCGTAATTTTTACTATTTTGTGCACTTAAGAATCCTAATTTGTGTTTTTTAGGTTCAATTGCACAAAAGCATTGACTTTGCGCGCGCGCAGGACTAATATAGGCACTGGAGATGTCCCCCGATGCAAGGGGACGAAAAGGAGGTTTATGGTATGATTAGTTTCTTATTATGTCTGGCATTTCTGATCGGCGGCTACTTCGTCTATGGCAAGATCGTCGACAATACCTTCGGGCCGGACGACCGCGAAACCCCTGCTGTACGCATCAATGACGGCGTTGATTACGTTGTCATGCCTCAGTGGAAGCTTTTCCTCGTCCAGCTGCTGAATATTGCAGGTCTTGGCCCCATCTTCGGTGCCATGCAGGGCGCCTTGTGGGGTCCTGTGGTATTTTTGTGGATCACCTTCGGCACCATTTTTGCCGGCGGCGTCCATGACTACTTCTCCGGTATGATGAGCGAGCGCAACGGCGGTGCGTCTATCGCAGAGATCACCGGCAAATATCTTGGTCCTGTGATGCAAAACGTCATGCGCGTTTTCTCGGTTATCCTGCTGATTATGGTCGGCACAGTCTTTGCTGTCGGTCCTGCCGGCTTGATCGTGGAGCTCTGCCGTGAAAACGGTGCTTCCGGCATCTTGACCACCTTGCTGTTCTGGCTGATCCTTATCCTTGTCTACTACTTCATCGCAACCTTTATTTCCATTGATGCCGTCATCGGCAAAATTTACCCTGTCTTTGGCATCTGCCTGATTATTATGGCGATCGGTGTCATCTTTGGCATCTTCACCAACCCCGCCTACACCATCCCCGAAATCTGGGATCACTTTACCAGCATGCACCCGTCCGGCACACCCATCTGGAGCTTTATGTTCATCACAGTCGCCTGCGGTGCTATCTCCGGTTTCCATGCCACGCAATCGCCCCTGATGGCTCGCTGCATGAAGAGCGAAAAGCAGGGTCACTTTGTGTTCTACGGCGCCATGGTCAGCGAGGGTGTTATTGCACTGATTTGGGCCGCTGCCGGCTGCTCTCTGTATTCCGTTACCGGCGGGCTTAACACCGGCCTCGCCGAGGCACTGGCTATGGGTCAATCCAAAGCCATTTACGATGTCTGCTCCCGTACCATGGGCGGCGTTGGCATTGCGCTTGCCATGATCGGCGTTGTTGTCTGCCCTATCACCTCGGGCGATACCGCATTCCGTTCTGCCCGCCTTACGCTGGCCGACTGGCTCAAGCTTGATCAGGAGAGCATCCTCGACCGTCTCAAGCTGTGCATCCCCGTTTTGGGTATCGGCGCCGTCCTTGGCATCGGCAATGCACTTGGCTATATCAACTACTCCATCATCTGGCGTTACTTCAGCTGGACAAACCAGACCCTCGCCATGATCGTCCTGTGGGCCGCTTCGATGTACCTCTTCCAGGAAAAGAAGAACTTCTGGATTACGGCCGTGCCCGCCACCTTTATGAGCGCAGTCTCCAGCACATATTTCCTGCTGGCAGACGAGTGCCTTGGTTCGCTGCTTAACGGCGAAGCTGCAGACGGCTCGACCGTGTACAACACGGCTGTTGCCTACCCCGTCGGCATCCTGGTTGCCGTCGCATTCCTGGCCATTTTCATCCACGCAACCAAAAAGCATACTGCACAGAAAGCATAAAACTTTGCGCGGCATTGCTTGTTCGTTCACTCTGCCCGCCGCCGCCCGTTTGGAGCCGCGGCGGGCTCTTTGTTTGCCGCTCTGTATATAATGCTTGCATTTATACCGGTTTTGTGCGACAATAACAGCAGTCGTCAGCTTTATCTTAAACAGCAAGAAGGGATGCATACGATTTTCAAACCGACACAGCTTGGCTTTGCCAAGCTTGACAGCGCAACGCTTGAAGAGGACAAAAAGAATTGCCGCAAAATAGGTCCGTGCGGCGTAGGCAAAAAAGCACTGTATCTCAACAGCTTTTACTTTGACCGTCACTATTATCTGCCCTACGCCGGCATCACACGTGTATTCAAGCGTCTTGCCATGAGCAAGGGCGGGTTTTCTGGCAAAGGGATGTTTGCAACCATGCCGTACCTTGTGGTGGAATACGATGGCGGCAAACAAAAGCAGTGCAACTTCAAATACGAAGAGGATGTCGACAAAATCCTTGCCCTGCTCGCAAACGAGCAGCCGCAAATACGCCTGCTGAGTGCCGCCGGCGAGGAGGCACGCCGCCGCAAAGAGGCCGAAAAGGCGGCGCGTAAGCTGCCAAGCCTTGAGCCCGAGGCGCAGCACAGCATTGCTGTGCTCAAAAAAGCCACGGCGTACCTGGAGCAAAAGCCAGACGTCACAGCTGAGCTCAGCGCCGCCCAGCGCCGCAAGCGTGCTCAGCTGAAAAGCAAGCCCGTGTACAAATATGTAGCACTCATCATCAGCCTGTTTGGTGTGATTGCCGCCGCTTACGGTCTTTATTCCATCGTAAACCACACCGGCAATTACGGCGTGTACTTTGCTTTGTTCGGCTTTGCCGCCATCTTCTGGTTTTCCAGCTACAGCATGCTGCCAACCGCCCAAAACAACCACAATGCCATCATGCGCCGTGCCGATGCGGCAGAGCATGCTGCCGAAGATTTCGTTAAGGCTTATCCGGACGGCAGCTTCCCCATCCCGGGTCGGTATGCGCACCCGGTCGTACTCAAGCGCATGATAGAAGCGGTTGAGGAAGGACGGGCCATCACCGTACCGCAGGCTCTTGATGCCGTAAAAGCACGTCTGAAGGAGCTTAATGCCGACGTGCAGGTAGACCAGGAGGAATACGACGAGGTCATACAGATAAAGGCAATGTTCCTAAACCACGATTATCAATAACGTGCCCTCAGAGACCCGGTTCCCGGGTCTCTTTTTGTTTGATTAAAAAGAATTAAGCCGTTTTCTCTCGGTTAAGTAACATTTGTATAAAAATGCGCTCTTTAATTTGTTGATTTTAATCGTTGCATGGAGTATAATCTCTAGGCAAGTTTCGGGTGCGATATTTTGGCAAGGCACCGCATCTGCAAGGTTATAATAAGGAGGGTAAGGGAGCTGATATGAGGGTACAGCTCCCGCAAAAAATGGCACAGTTATTGATTTGTCTTTCTGTCGCGCTGATCGCAGGTTTGTTGATGTCACGCCTCGCTAAGGTCATCAACCTGCCTGCTGTCACATCCTATCTGATCGCAGGTCTGCTGCTTGGTCCGTTCTTCCTCGGGAGATTGGGTCTTAGCGGTATCGGCATTGGCTTTGGCACCCTGGAGCAGGTAGACAGCTATTCCATCATCACGCAGGTGGCTCTTGGCTTTATTGCTTTCGTCATCGGCAACGAATTCCGCCTGAGCTCCCTGAAAACCATGGGCAAGCAGGCGGTCACCGTCGGCATTTTGCAGGCAGTTGTTACCACCTTTGTTGTAGATATCGCCCTGCTGGTGCTGCACGCCATCCGCCCGGATATCATCTCCACTGCATCTGCAATTACGCTTGGTGCAATCGCCGCAGCTACTGCTCCGGCCGCCACACTGATGGTCGTCAAGCAGTATAAGGCCGATGGCCCCCTGACACGCCTTCTGCTGATGGTCGTTGCTCTGGACGATGCAGTCGGTCTGGTGCTGTTCTCTGCATCCTTTGGTGTTGCGAATGCGATCGAGCAGGGACGCGTGGACATGGTCAGCATCCTTGTAGAGCCTGTCGTTGAGATTATCCTTTCCCTGTCTTTGGGCGCAGTGGCCGGCTATTGCCTGAACCTGCTGGAGATCTACTTCCATTCCCGCTCCAAGCGCATGAGCCTTTCGGTGGCGTTCGTTCTGCTCACCGTCGGTCTCTCTATGCTGACATTTAAGGTTGGGCCTGTGCACTGCGGCTTCTCACTGCTTCTGGTCTGCATGATGACCGGCACTGTGTTCTGCAACATCTGTCCGACCTCTGAGGAGCTGATGGATCGTCTTGACCGCTGGGTCTCCCCCATCAACATCCTGTTCTTCATTCTTTCCGGTGCAGAGCTCGACCTTGAGATTCTCGCCAACCCGATGGTGCTTATGATTGGCATCATCTACATTGCAGCCCGCTCTCTTGGTAAAATTTCCGGCGCATATACAAGCTGCCGCCTGACCAAGTGCAGCGATAATATCCAGAAGTACCTTGGCATCACCCTTTTGCCGCAGGCTGGTGTTGCACTCGGCATGGCCGCCGAGGCAGCAGAGCTCTCGGACGGCGCAATGGTGCGCAACGTCGTATTGTTCGCTGTTCTGGTTTACGAGCTTGTCGGTCCGACGCTGACTAAGCTGTCACTGTCCGCAGCGGGCGAGATTCGCCCCGAGGGCAAGACCAGCGCACGTACCGAAAACAAGCCCGGCAAAACTGTTTCGCTGAAGTGATCTGTCCCCGATAACAAAAGACACCGCGATTTTTTGTTCGCGGTGTCTTTTTATTATGCTTACTCCTGCTTCAGCGGGTTCGCCGCTGTCAAAAGCACAAGTGCCAGCGCTGCACTCAGGGTATCCGCAACAGCTTGCGAGACGATTACACCCTGATATTCAAACAACCGTACACAAACCACCAAAGCGACCAGGAATACCACGCCCTGTCGGCTGATGGACAGTACAAACGCAGGCACAATTTTGCCTGTCGCCTGAAAGATGACCGTCAACAGCAGTACAACACCTGCAAACACCGACGATATCGCCTGCCAGCGCAGCATTTCGGCACCGGTTGTAATCAGAGCGCTGTCCTGCACAAACAGATGCATCAGCGGGGTTGCCATCAGGCACAAAAACAGGGTCAACGCCAGTGACAATCCGCACAAAAACAGCATGCAAAACCGAATCAGCTTTTTAAGCAGCTTCATCTGTTTTGCACCGTACAGGTAGCCAAACATCGGCACGCCGCCAAATGCAAAGCCGGTCAGCACAAGCTGAACGATCATGTTGATTTTTAACACAATGCCCATCGCCGCAATTTTGTCGTTGCCATAGCTCAGCAATAGCTGGTTAACCATAATTACAGCCAGACTTTGCATCAGGTTGCTGAGTGCCGCAGTCACGCCGACACCCAAAATCTGCCCAAGCTCAGCCGCATTGACACGGCAATGCGATGGTTTCACAGAGAGATATTTGCTCTTTTTGCTCAGCACCCACAAAAAATAGACAACGCTGCAAGAATAACCGATTACCGTTGCTACGGCTGCGCCGGTCGCACCCATACCCATGCCGGTGATCATGATCGGGTCCAGAATGATATTGACGACTGCGCCAAGGATCGTGCCAACCATTGACTCGCCGGAAAGCCCCTCGCAGCGCACCAGGTTAGAATGGATAAAGCTTAAAACAATCACCGGGGCACACAACGTCAACACCGTGTAGTAGCTCTGCGCATGGACCATCGTATCTGCGCTTGCGCCCAGCAGCACCAGCAGGGGCGAGCGGAACAGCATCATCACAACTGCAAGAACCGCACCGGTCGCAATGGCAATGTAAAAGCTGAACGAGCTGATGCGGGCGGTTCCGTCCAGATCGTTCTGCCCGAGCATACGTGAAACCAGTGAGCTGCCGCCCTGCCCGTAAATATTGCCGAATGCCATCAGCGTAGTAAATACCGGCGAGCAGAGCGAAACGCCTGCAATCAGGTTGGTGTCATTTGTCTGTGCGATAAAAAACGTATCAGCAAGGTTATAAATCAATGTAACTGCCAACGCAAGCATAACGGGCAGTGCCATTTTGAAATAACTGCGATACAAGTGGTTTGTGTCAAATAAAGATTCCATAACATATACCTCCAGCTTTATTATAACGGTTTTCCTTGCAAACATTTGTGCCATATGGCACAATAGAAAAGGGAGGCATCACTTATGATTGAAATTTTTGACTCAGACCGACTGGAAAAGACGTATGCATCACTGGGCAGTTTATTTACAGCACGTCCGCCGGTGATGCGCATGCTGCAATTTGAAAAAGGGGAATTTCTCAACCATCCTCTAAAACCGCTGACGCAGTTTTTGATCGTGGTAGAGGGCAGTGTTTCGATTTACGATCTTTCAGACGACGGCAATATCCACTATGTATCCCGTGCCGAAAAGGGGACAATTTTAGGTGATGTGGAATTCGGTGGACACACCGAGCATATTTTTTACACCGAGGCGGACGGGCACGTCCTGTGCCTTGCCATCCCATTTGCCGAAAATCGCACCGTGATCGAAAGCGATCCAGTCTTTCTGCGTGCCGTTATCCGTCAGCTTACCGATAAGCTCACGTCCTCCGCCATGGACATCAAGCTGCTGACATTGGAAGAAAAGGTCCTGTTTTACCTCAAAAAAATGCAACCGGATCATTGCATCCACTCCATCAACGAAACGCTTTTGCCGCTGCGCTGCAGCCGCCGTCAGCTGCAGCGTGTCTTGAAAGACCTATGCGACAACGGTACTATTCGTAAAACAGGTCGTGGAGAATACCAACTGTATCCATAATTAAAGGGACATCTCATCCTATACGAGTACGATTCAGTCTTTCCGACAGCGTTTTCAGCAGAACGCTTACCACCGCAAAACCGATTGCCATACCAAAAATCGCCCGAACCGTTGACAGGAAATAGCTTTGCGCTAATTTTGCATCACCCAAAAACACATAGTACATCGTGTAGTACAGGCTGCCGCCCGGTATCATGGGGACAGTTGCCGGCATTTGAAGCACCACCTTTGGCACTTTTATGCGGTGCGCCATCCATGCCGCCAGAAGACTGCAAAACATGGCAGACGCAATGTTCGCTGCAAAGTCTCCCGCACAGCGGTCAACCAGCAGGTAAACAGCCCACGATGCCCCTGCATTCAACGAGATCAAGGCGATATATTTTTTCCGGATGCCAAACAAAATTGAAAAGCCCACGCTGCCAAGCGCACCAGCTATAATTTGCCCCATTACAGTACCTCCCCTGCAAGGAAGGTTGCAAGCAAAAAGCCGCCTGCAATGCTGGCCGCCGCAAGCAGCGACTCGACAAAGCGAAATAACCCTGTGATGCTCTCACCCAACAGCATATCACGCATCGCATAGGTGATGGAAATGCCGGGGATTGTGAGCATAATGCAGCCAATCAAAATTTTATCCAGGTGTACACCAACACCCACCTTTACCAGCATACAGCCCAGAAAACCCGTCAAAACCGAACAAATCAGATAAAACAAAAGCTGATTTTCCCGCTTGTATATCCCTCTGCGGTCCATCCACTGGATAAAACAAGCCAAAATCGCTACAGCCGGAATATCCGCAAAAGATCCTCCGAAAAACATTGCAAAGCTTGCCGTCGTAAGCACAGCACCAAAATAGCCGATCCACGCCGGCTCTGCTTTTGGACGTTTGATTTCTTCCACACGTGCTGAAATTTCACAGGGCGAGGGCAGCTTTGTGCAAATCTCGCGCGAAAGTGCATTCAGTTGTTCCACGCAGTCAAGGTCTGTCGCATATCCGCCTGCAATTCGCCTTGCCTTAACAATCTCATCCCCTGATGCTGTACATGCTGTCACTTCGATCAGTGATGTAATGGTAAATACACCTACCTTACGCATCCCGTATGCGTGGAGGATGCGTGTGATCGTATCCTCCACTCTTGTCACCTCTCCGCCTGCCAGCAGAAGTGCCTTTCCAACATCCAGACTGGCATCAACCAGCTGTTCCTCTTGTGTCCTCATCTGTGCCAATCGCCTTCCTGTTTATTTTTTTCATTGTAGACGCTGCCGCTCAGCTTGTCAAGCAGACCATGTATACATAACAAAATCAAGAGCCGCCGGAGCATTCAATCAACACTCCGGCGGCTCTTTTAATCTTTTGTTATAATGCGCTTAGTGAATAAAGACAAATCCCAGCGGGTCAGCAATCGGGCTGACATAGCCGCCAATCAGCTTGGGGATGGCAAGGCTGATATCGGGGATATAGGTCAGCATCAGCAGTGCAATAAACATGCACAGGTAGAACGGCAGCGTAGCCTTGACGACCTTTTCCATGGGACGCTTTGCAACAGCAGAGCCGATGAACAAAACAGCGCCAACAGGAGGAGTAAGAAGACCAATGCCGCAGTTCAGGACAACGATGATGCCGAACTGGATCGGGTCAATGCCGATAGAAGTTGCGATGGGCAGCAGAATGGGGGTTGCGATCAAAATGATAGGTGCCATATCCATAATGCAGCCCAGCACCAGAATGATGATATCAATCAGCAGTGCGATGATGTACGGGTTATCCGTCACGCTTGTAATCGCATTTGCTGCCAGGTCAGGCACGTGAAGCATGGTCAGGCAGTTGCCGAACACAGCAGACGTGGCAATCAGGATCAGAACGATGGACAGCGTGTTCACACACTCATCCAGAGCATACCAAACGCCCTTCCAGTCCAGTCCCTTGTAGACAAACACGGACACGAACAGCGAGTAGATGACAGCGATAGCAGCAGACTCTGTTGCCGTGAAAGCACCGCCGACAACGCCGACAACAACAATGATGACAGCAGCCAAAGCCCAGATGGATGTGCCCAGCTGTTTAACAAAGCCCTTGATCGTAAACGGAGAGCCCTTGGGGTAGTTCTCCTTGACGGAGATGATGTAAGAGCCGATCATCAGCACGATGGCCAGCAGTGCACCGGGCAGGTAGCCGGCAAGGAACAGGCTGCCGACAGAGATACCGCCTGCGGTGGTAGCGTAAATGACCATGTTGTGGCTGGGAGGAACCAGCAGGCCCTCGCAGGAGGATGTGATGGTAACAGCGGTTGAGAAGTCTGCATCATAGCCCTGATCGACCATCATAGGGATCATGATAGAGCCAATCGAAGCTGTATCAGCAGAAGCAGAACCGGAAATGCCGCCAAAGAAATAGGAAGCAACGATGTTGACCATTGCCATACCGCCGCGCATCCAGCCGACGCAGGCGTCTGCCAGGGCAATCAGCTTTTCAGAGATGCCGCCGGAGCCCATGAGCACGCCCATGGTAATAAAGAACGGAACAGCCATCAGGCTGAAAGAAGAAATACCCTTAACCATCAAGCGGCAGACATCCGTCAGCGCCTGACCCTGCACCAGCAGACAGAACACGCTGGACAAACCAACCGCATAAGCAATCGGGAAGCGCAGGAAAATCATTACAAAAAAGCTGACCAGAAGGACAACAATTGCCAGTGTTTGTACTGTCATATCAGTTTTCCTCCTTTACAAAAATACTCTTGACGTGCTCATAAATCGACTCGATCTCAAATATAACCATAGCAACACCGGCAAGGGGCACAGGGAAATACATCCAGAAACGGCTCAACCAGGGCATAGAAACATAGGTGCCGCGGCCGCCAAGGGTGGTTGCGTAATTCCAGCCCACCACCAGCATGATAATGCCGAGTGCAAAAACGGCAACATCTGCAAGGATGTCCAATGCCGTAAGAACAGTCTTAGGCAGATAAACATCAAAAGCTGTCATGCGGATATGTGCGCCGCGGCGGATAGCCAGCGCTGCGCTCAAAACTGCCATGTAGCTCATGCAGGTCAGGACGACTTCTTCCGACCATGCGGGATCAGGAATAAAGGGGACGTAGCGGCCTATAACCGACATTGTGGTAATTGCGATATCAGCGATCAGCAAAAGCTTACAGATCAGCAAAACCACTTTGTAGGTAATGTCATAGGCCGGCTTGATCTTGTCCAATGTGGTAAAGATTTTCGGCATATCCATTCCTCCTAATAAAATTCGGCGGGCTGGCGGGGGGGATTCCCGTCACGACCCGCCGAATTACTTACCATTTTACGAAACGGGGCTTGAAGTCAAATTATGCCTTCATGTCCAGCAGCTGCTGGTACAGCTCAGCCTGATCGGAAGTGTTCTCGCTGATAACCTTGGCGCAAGCCTCCTGCCAGGGTGCCTTGTCGTCGACATCGACAACATTGCAGCCGGAGCTTCTCAGCTCTTCCAGAACCTCGTTCTCTGCGGACTCGGACATCTCAGCATTGTATGCCTGTGTGTCAGCACCTGCCTCGAGGATCGCTGCACGCTGGTTCTCGGTCAGCTTGTTCCATGCATTATCAGTGATAACACCCTGAATAGCGCCCAGGGTGTGACCGTCGAGGATCAGAGTATTTGCAACCTCAGGGAATGCGTTGGACTTGTAGTTTGCAACGGGCTGCTCTGCACCATCGACAACGCCGGTCTGCAGTGCGCTGTACAGCTCACCGAAAGAAACGACCGTGGGGCTTGCACCCAGACCCTCGACCATGCCGTTCATGATGGGGTCATTGGACACGCGGATCTTCAAGCCCTTGAAGTCCTCGATACCGGAAACGGGGTTGACCGTGAAGAAGTGACGGAAGCCCTCCTCACCGTAGAAGACACCGCGCAGAGGCAGGCTCAGCTCCTGAGGCTCGTTCAGGAACTCGGATGCGAGATCGCTGTTAGCAAAATTCCAGAAGTGTGCACGGTTCTCAAATGTGAAGGGGATGCTCAGCAGCTTGGACTTGTTGCAGCCGTAGCTGGTCAGTGCGAAAGCGGAGATACGGCTCATATCGATGGAAGTGGAGCCACCCAGGATTGCATCCAGAACGTCGTTCTCAGAACCCAGAACACCAGAAGCCTGCACGTCGATCACGACGCTGCCGCCGGTCAGCTCTTCGACCTTCTCCTTAAAGTGTGTAGCGGTCTTGCCGACGATGGTATCCAGCGGGTTGACCTCTGCATAGACCAAGGTCACCTGCGGGTCGCTTGCAGCTGCGCTTGCGTCACCGGCAGCAGATGCTGCGGTGGAAGCAGCGGTAGAGGTAGAAGCTGCGGTGGAGCTGGAAGAGCCGCCACATGCAGTCAGTGCAGCAGCTGCGGTAGCAGCGCCTGCAACAGCAAGAAAGCTACGACGAGAAATCATTTTCATAATAAAGTCCTCCTATTTTCTCTTCTCTCCGGCGGCACGCAATGCACAAGAACCACACCGCCGTTCATTTGCTGTTCACAGTTTAGCAAATTACTCGAAACGAAACAAGACGTTAAAAAAATTATCCTGTTTTTCTAAAGAATTTGACGATTACTTCTGTTCAAACCTTACAAACAAGCAGACAACAACTTGTTCAAATCCGCCAAATTCAGGTGTTCTGTATCCTTTGGATCAGCTCTGCCTGCTCGGCAAACTGCTTATACAGCGGCTGCACCGCACTGCGAAATTTTGCCTTCTCGGCATCATCAAGCTCTGTCACCACAATGCCGTACTCACGCATATTCTGCTCGGCATCCGTCTCCCGTTTAGCCCAAAGCTCACGCTCCAATTGCGCGCTTTCCTTCGCACATGCGCGGATCAAATCGGGGTAGCTGTCATCCAGTGCAGACAATTTTGCCTGCACCGCGGGGCTTGCCAGCTGCATTTCCGGCACACGTGTGTGCTCATCCTTAAGGAAATAGGGCGCCACCTCGTAATGCGCCATTGCCTCATAACTGGGCCAGTTGTTCTCTGCGCCATCAATTTCTTCATTGTGCAGAGCTGCATAGACCCTGCTGTACACCACCTGCACAGGGTTTGCGCCAAGGTCTGTGACCATGGCGCTCATCGTATCCGACTCCTGCACACGCAGCGTCAGGTTCTGCAGGTCCGCAAGGCAGGTAACCTTTTCCCGCGTATAAAAGCTGCGCACACCGGCATCAAACCAGGACAGACCTACCAGGTCGATCCCCTCCAGCATGGAAAGAAATTCTTCCCCTACATCGCCGTCCAGCACACGCCACATCTGGTCGGCATCCCGATATAAATACGGCAGCTGGAGCACATTTAATGCTGGCAGGTACTCTGCCAGCTGGCTCAGAGAAACGCGTGAAAAATCAATGCCGCCATACTGCATCTGCTGAATAACGCTTCTCTCCGCGCCCAGCTCGCCTTTGCTGTATACAATGATTTTTACTCTGCCGTCCGTTCTCTGGTTCACCTTTTCGGCAAAGGCCAGCGCCGCCTGCGTGGTAGGGTAATCCTCCGGCTGGTTTTCGGCATAGCGCAAAATCAGCTCCGGCTGGTTTGGGGTTGGCTCACTTTTTTCGCATCCAGACATGCCCAGCACAGCGCCCAATGCCGCAAGCAGCACCTGCCGCCGGGAGATACGGGCGCTCACAATTTGCTCTCCTGCGCAGTCCGGTGCGCCTCCAAAACGGCATGCTTGCGGTACTGGGTCGGCGTTTCACCTGTCCTTTTTTTGAAGGCACGTGCAAAATAGCTTGCGTCTTCGTAGCCAACCATCGATGCCACCTCTGCCGATGAGCGGAACGGATCTGTCAAAAGTTCTTTTGCCGCATTGATCCGCAACTCCGTCAGGCAATCCAGAAAGTTCATCTTCTGGTATTTCTTGAACTGCGCCGACAGGTATGCCGGGCTGATGTGCAATATTTCGCCCACACTGTCAAGCGAAATATCGAACATATAGTTATCCTCCAAATACCGCCGCACCTGTGCCATTATCAGCGCACTCTGGCTGTTTTCCGCTTCCTCCTGCTCAGTTTTTTCGGGTTTAGCCTGCTCTGCGGCCAGCATTTCGAGCTTGCGCTCGGTCTCGATCTGGCG
Organism: Oscillospiraceae bacterium; assembly: GCA_963596815.1. Classification (GTDB taxonomy): domain Bacteria; phylum Bacillota; class Clostridia; order Oscillospirales; family Ruminococcaceae; genus Faecalibacterium. The sequence goes on along the minus strand of CAVBNV010000010.1, from coordinate 13,597 downwards.
CATAGCACGTCGAATCGAGGCTTCCATGTCATCCGGGTCAACAGGCTTCAGCAGGTAGTCGCACGCGCCAAGATGGACCGCCTCGTGGGCATATTGGAACAGGCTGTACGCCGTCACAAATATCACCCTGCACCCGGGGCGCTGTTCCAGGATCGCACGTGCCGCGTCAAGGCCATTCATGCCAGGCATTTCAATGTCCATCAAAACAAGGTCCGCCCTCCACAAAACCGCCGTATCCGCAGCTTTGCGTCCATTTTCCGCGGTTTCAAGCACGACCTCATGCTCAAAGCGGTGTGCAACGATCTCGGCCAGAGCTTCCCGTTCCAGACGTTCGTCATCTGCTATCAACAACCGTATCATTCGTCAAACTCCTCCTCTTCCAGCTCCACGAGCGGCAAATACAGGCTCACCGATGTGCCTCGGCCGGGGTGCGAGCGCACCTCAACCCGACATCGCTCATCCAGCAGGTGCAGCCTCGCTGCAACATTATAAACACCGATGTGCTCCCATCGCTCTCCGGGAGACTTCAAACCCTCTTTTACCTTGGCGAGCTGCTCGGGTGCGATTCCAAGACCGTTATCGCAAACACTGATCTTCAGCATTTTCTGCTCCCGCAGCGGTGTTATGCGTATACGCACCGTGCCGCCCTCCTCTTTGGGCGTAATCCCGTGTTTGAACGCATTTTCAACGATCGGCTGTAAAATAAACGATGGCACCATCGTTTCGGTTATGTCCAGCGTATCCGAGATGCGCCAGAGCATCTTCACACGGTCACCAAAGCGGACATGATAGATCGAGTAGTACTCATCCACGATCCGCAGCTCGCGGGACAGGGGCACCTGCTCGTCGTTGCTCATCAGGCTGTAGCGCAGCAGGTGGCTCAAGGCCGTAATCAGTGCCTGTGTGCGATAAGCTTTTTCCTGCCCTGCCGTCTGCAGAATAACATTCAATGTATTGAACAAAAAATGCGGGTCGATCTGGCTGCGCAGTTGCTGCATCCTGCTTCGCTCCATCCGGTTTTGCATTTCAAGTGATTCGGTTTTCTGACGGTGCAGCTCACGCTCCATCTCATTCTTTTCACGCAGAGTGTTCATCTGCTGCGCCATCGAGTGCTTCATCCTGTTAAACGCATCCGTCAGTTGTCCAACCTCATGGTAGCCGCGTGCGACCGGTACATCCGGCGTGTCATAATTTCCGTCAATAACCGCTTTCGATGCAACGATCATCTGCTGCACCGGTCCAAGCAGACGCAGTACAGACCACGCCATAACGCAGCCAAGCACAAGGCATACCACCGTTGCTGCCGTTTGAAGCACATTGACCTGACCGCTTAACGTTGAGATATCGGCATATGTGCTCTGTGCGTCCGAAATAGCGGTATTGAGCAGCTGTTGTGTATACTGACTAAGGTAGTTGCCGCAGGACGAGACCTTGTCATAATAGATTTGCGATGCCAGCGCATTATCGCCCTCACGCACCGCCGTTTTTAGCTGCTGGATCTGCTCGGTATAGCTTTCGTACACAGAGCAGACCGCATGGTACAAAAGGTATTGCTCTTCACCGACCGCATCCAGATTGCCGTCAATGCGCCACAGCCATGCATTGGTCGTAGAGGCAGCCGCATCAAGCTCTGCCACCAGCGCATCCGCATCGCCATACTCCCAGCGATATTCGCTCATGGCGGTCATACTTCGCTCGACACCATCCTGAAAATGACTGATCGCATTGAAATTGCCCATCTGGTCATCCAGCTTGCGCAGCACCGTGCCAGACTGATAAAAGCTTAAAAAAATCTGTGCGGACAATGCCAGCAAAAAAGCTGCCAGCACCAGCGTGATCCGTTGTTTCAGCGTCAACGAACGTCGCACAGCGCATCCCTCCCGACGATGTTTTATCTTTTTCTCGTCATATTCTATCATGGTTTGTATTGTTTTTTCAAGATTTGTCTTGCCTGTTCAATACAATTGTGATACGATGCACAAAGAAGGAGTGATTTTTTTGATGCCGCAGACTTTAAGTGTTTCCGTAGAGATGGACGCCGGAGCTTTCCACAAATTTGCTGTTTTTGACTTTTTGCATCACAAAAAAGCCTGGAAGCGGCCGCTTATCTTTGCAGCGATCCTGCTGTTCTTTGCTGCAGTCTGCCTCACGCAGGTCGGCAAACGGGAGGGTGCTGCCCTGCTTGCGGCTGTATTGTTTGTAATCGCTTTCGGGCTGCCCGCCGCATGGTTCTGGACCTTTTTCAACAACCTGAAAAATCAAATTAAAAAGATGGGTCTGCCACGCCCTTTTTACCGGCTGGCTTTTTCTGATGCAGAGCTGGCAGTTTGGATGGCAGGTGAGTTAGATAAAACAGACCCCAGCCGTCGTTATGACTGGTCTGGCATTTACAGAGCATACCGCACATCGGATGCCATTTATCTCTATGTTCAGCAGGATCAGGCCTACTTTATCAACTCCAGCCTTGATGCGGTATGGGGCTTTTTGCAGTCCCACCTCCCTGCCGGCAGCCTGCAGAATATCGCTTGAGCAGCCCTTTTCTTTCGCGTACACAAAAAACACGGGAGATGCCGTACTGGCGTCCCCCGTTCTTTTTTTGAAGATCAACAGACCTATACAATACCTCACACAGGCTATCGGCATCGAGAAAATGTGTAGAACACACCGATTTTCACTGCCTGTATGCGTCTCTCTTGCGGTTGCGGCTAAAGCGCCGACGCAAAGCATATTGAAGCCGATTGCCGAATCAAACTTCAGCCTTCCAACTCGGCAAGCGTAGGCATTGCCGGAATTGCGCCGTGGCGGCTGGTTGTGATGCTGGCCGCCTTATTGGCAAATGCCAGAATGACCTCCAGCTTGTCAACAGTCAAAGCATTCAGATCCTCTTTACACAGCCTGGAGAGAGCTGCGCCAAAGAAGGTATCGCCTGCACCATTTGTGTCGCCCACCTTGCACGGCACACCTGCCACATGACCTGTCTTATCACCAAAGCGATAAAATACGCCATCCGCACCCAACGTGACAAAAATCAGCTTGATGCCGTTTTGTGCCAGCTGTGCCGTGCCGCTCTCGCAGTCGGTCGTGCCGGTAAGCAGAGGCAATTCTTCATCGGACACTTTCAGGATGTCAACAAGAGGTAGCGGGGCTTTCATCTGAGCTACAGCTTCCTCTTTGTTTTTCCAAAGATTTGCACGGTAGTTGGGGTCGTAAGTGATCACGGCGCCCATCTTTTTGGCACGGGCAGCGGCGTCCAGCGTAGCTGTGCGAGAAGGGTCGGCAGTCAAACTGACAGAGCCGAAATGCACGATTTTAGCGGTCTTCAACATCTCATCGGAGATGTCATCACAGCTCAGCATTACATCCGCATTCGCACTGCGATAAAAGCTGAAATCACGCTCGCCGGTGGCATCTACCGATACGACCGCCATGGTGGTGGGGTGGTCGCTGTCTACCGCAATGCCGGAGACATCTACGCCGTTTTCTGCAACGACTTCGGTCAGGTAGCGTCCAAAGGCGTCTGCGCCGACCTTGCCGACAAAAGCCGTCTGTGCGCCCAACTTTGAAGCGGCCACAGCCAGGTTTGCCGGCGCACCGCCGGGGTTTGCCGCAAACTGCGGAATGCCGCGCTCATCCTTGCCAGTCTGGGTCAGGTCGATCAAAACTTCGCCAATCGTTAAAATGTCCATAGTTACGCTCCTTATCACTCATCATAGCGAGGCGTCTGCTCAGGGAACTGCTGACTGATTTTTTCTTCAATGCCATAAGCCGCATTGAAGTCGTGGTAGAGCAGGAAGAAGCAGACAAACCAGATAAACCATACACCAAGGAAGGGTACGAGAAACCCCGTCCATGGCAAAAACAACACAAACAGTACCCACCACAGCAGCTGAAGTGCCGCTGCGCCAATCACGTGCCTGCCATATTTCAAGCAAAACAGCACCGCATTTTGCAGGCGGTGAAGATTGGTCTCCTCAAACAACACCACCTGCGGCCAAAAGGCTGTAAACAGCATCAGCAAAATAAGCAGTCCTGCCAGCAAAACGGCCAGCGTCCCGAAGCCGGGTCTGCCCTCGGCAGAAAACAGTACCATACCAAAGAAAAGCTCGATGCCAAGCGCCAAGCTGAACACCACACCGGGCACAAGCGACGCCTTCCAGTTCTGCCTCATACCTTTGCAGTAATTCTCCCACCAGCCAAGCGGCGCATCACGGTAGCTGCGAAACAACGCATCCATCATGCCGGAGATGGCCGGCCCGACCAGCAGCCCGCCCACGATGCACACACCGAGCAGCACCAGCAGACTGGAGGAAAGCAAAGCATATCCGACGCCCAGACCATAGGGGATACACAGCCCCAGGGTGACAAAATCGGCAAAGAGAAAGCTCTTCCAGTCACGCTCCAACAATTCCTGATAGCGCGGCAGACCGGTTGCACGTTGACCGTGTACTGTCGGGTCACTGGGAAAAAACAAGCCCATTTTCCATCCCCCTTAATATGTACATCCATTCAAAAAATTTGTCAACACGGTCAGCGCATCTCCCGTATAGCTTTCCCGGCAGGAAAGCTCCCACTCGATCGCACTCGTCCCACGCTGCGCAAACGCCGCAACGCCGAACGCATAGGGGTTGCTTTCGTCCTGATATGCAAACTGAATGACCGTATATTCCTGCCCTGCGGCGGTCAGGGTCTGCGTATCGGTAATTTTGTAGTTCTGCTGTGCCAGCTCCTGCCAGCCGGTAACAGCAGCGTCCGCTTTTTGTTCGGTCTTGTTCTCCTGCACCACCAGTGTCAGCTGCGCATCGTAAAGGTCTGCGCTGTCGCCGTCACTGTTTTCGTAGGGCTGCGGCTCGCCGCTTACCCAGCAGGCATAATACAAACCGTTTGCGGCAAGAATATCCTTATTATCCAGCAGCGTAAAATCATCCGTCGGTGCCGGTGCTACCAGCGTTTTGCCAACAGGGGCGGTACCGTCTGCATTCACAAGCGGGTCACTTTTCAAATCCTCATCTTTGACACTGCATCCGGCACACAAAACCGCTGCCAGCGCAAGCACAATGATGCACAATCCCCTACGTTTCATGGGTTTACTCCTTCCGTCAAGATGTTCCACAGCCGCTCTGCGCCTTCACGGGCAGCAGCGGTTTTTTGGTTTTCAGGCTCTTCATAAAAAGCTCTGCGTCCCAGGTACAGGTTATTTACAAGTTCAGCACTGCTGCCCGTAACAGCCGTGCCAAGCACACTGGTTTGGTAGACGCCAAGGTCATATTCGGCAAGCAGCGGACAATCTGCCCAGCGCACCGTTTTGCCCTGCGCCGTGTAATCTGTATCCCGTGGAGCGGTGCCGTCCCTGTTTGCCAGCGCCTGATAATCCAGCTGAAAATGCACCGGGTCATCCAAAAGAAAAAAATAGCTTTCCTGCGCATTTATATCCGATAGCAGCTGCATTTGTGCAGCCAGGGCATAGGTTGCGGCATTCTCGGTATCTTCCGTGTCGCTGACGTATTGGTTGAGCTTTACACAAACCACACCGTCACCGTTCAAATCCTCACCATATTGTGCAAAGGCCGCTTCGATAGCGCTGGCGGTGTCGTCCGGCAGCGAGCTTTTGCCGACATATGCGATCTGGTAATCCGGTAGTGTTTCGCCCCAGTGCAAAGCATTCGCCAGCCAGCTTATACCAATCCACAACAGCACCGCTGCAATTATAAGGTAGATCCAGTGGTAATGCAGCCAGTTTTTCACCCAGTACCACCGGTCACTTTTGCGGGCGGTCATGCCTTGGTAGTGCCGCCGTAGGCATAGCTTACAGGCAGACACAGCAGCGAAGGCGCATTGGCAGAGGACTCTTCCAGCACCAGATTTACGCAGGTTTCCGCCATAGCTTCCACCGGCTGTACAATGGTAGAGCAATAATAACCGCAGTCGCCAAACATGCGCAGACCGTCATAGCCGATCACCTGTACGTCTTCCGGTACACGCTGTCCCATTTTGCGCAAGACATTTACGACGTCGAATGCAAGCTTATCTGTAACGCAGAAAATGCCGTCAAAAGCAAGCTCGCCATTCTTCAGGTTCTCACGCAGGAACTGCTCAAACTCACTGAACGGTGCACCATCGATCAGGATTTTTTGCGTGCACGGGATGTTTAACGCCTCACATTCCGCGGCAAAGCCGTCACGACGCTTGTTGGTCTCGCTGGTAAGCGGAGATCCAATGCGCATGAATGCAAGATTTTTGCAGCCGTTTTCCACCAGCTTTTGCGCCGCAAGCCGACCTCCGTTGTAGTTGTCCGATGCCACGCAGGGTGTACTGCCGCTAAGGTAGCGATCGATAGAGACCGAGCGCACGTCCGGGGAAATTTCCAGATCCGGGTTGTAGGTCAGGGCGATGATGCCATCCACTTTGTTCTGCTCCGCCATCTGCACCATTTCCTGCTCTTTGGTGTAATCATAGTCTGTGTCGCACAACAGCATGCGATAACCGCGCTTTACCAGCGCGCGGTTAATGTAATGCGCCACTACGCCAAAAAACGGATTGATAAGGTTTGGCAGGATCACAGCAACCGTATAGGTGCGATTGTTTTTCAGTCCCTTGGCATAGTTGTTGATGTGGTAGTCCAACGTCTTGATGGCCTGCTCTACTTTTTTGCGGTACTCCTCACCAACGGGGATGCCGTTTATCACCTTGGACACTGTGCCGAGAGAAACGCCCGCTTCCCTTGCCACATCCTTCATGGTAGAGGTCGTATTTTGTCTTGCCACGTCGCTCGCTCCTTTACTTATGAAACGTTTTCATTTGATACATAATAAATCGGCTCAAATCGACCCGTTTCCGGTTTAATCCGTGATTTCTGTGGCTTCAGTATAGCATGCTTTCATGGAATTGTAAAGATATCCGTGTGAAATTTCATGAATCGTTTCATGTATCCAAGATAGCGCATTTTGCACAAATGAAAACAACTTATAATATGCAAAACGTCAAAAGTGTGTGCATATTCGTTTTTTCGGTCGAAAAACCATTGACACAAAAATGATGCCGTGATATCTTTGTGCCACAAGCCGTGTAACGTTTCACGAAAAGGCAAATGACAAAGGAGGAGTCCCTATGACGAAAGCCTCGTCGGCAGCTGCCGTACGGCAGCTTGACGACATCCCTGTCCATCGCAAAAGCCTTAAGCAAAGGCTCCGGGAAAACTGGCAGCTCTATGTGATGCTGCTGATCCCTGTGGTTCTTACCATTGTTTACAAGTACGTGCCAATGTACGGCATCCAAATCGCTTTCCGCGATTTCAAGGCAAGCCGCGGCATTTCCGGCAGCGAATGGGTGGGTATGTACTGGTTTGAACGGTTCTTCACTGCGCCAAACTGTGTGCGTATGATCAAAAACACCGTACTGTTAAGCCTTTACAGCCTGCTGTGGAGCTTCCCGATCCCTATTGTTCTGTCCCTTTGCATCAACCAGCTACGCTTCGCCAAGTTTAAGCGCGTTGTGCAAACCGTGTTGTACGCACCGCATTTTATTTCCACCATGGTCATCTGTGGTATGATCAAAATTTTCCTCAGTCCATCCGGTGGTCTGCTGAACCTGATTCTTGGCACCAGCGTCGACTTCCTCTCGGAGAGCACGGCGTTCCGTACGATTTACGTGGCATCCGGCATCTGGCAGGAAGCCGGATGGGGCACTATCATCTATATGGCATGCCTCGCCGCCGTTGATACCAGCCTGTACGAGGCCGCCAAAATCGATGGTGCTTCCATGTTCCAGCGCATTTTGCACATCGACATTCCGGAGCTGGTGCCCATGATCGTCCTTCAGCTCATTATGAGCGTAGGCAACCTGATGAACGTCGGCTTTGAAAAGGTCTTGTTGCTGCAAACCGAGCTCAACAAGGCAACCAGTGACATCATCGCTGTGTATGTTTACGAGCAGGGCATTATCAACGCCAAGTACAGCTATTCCACAGCAGTCGGTCTGTTCAACACGGTGGTCAACATCGTTCTGCTCATCATCGTCAACCGCATCGCCAAAAAAGCGGCAGACGTCAGCTTTGTGTAAGGGGGCGTATCGTATGGCAAAATCCAATGCAAAGTCCGGTCGAAAGCCCGGCGGTCTGTCCGACAAAGTCAGCGATATCGTTCTGGTAGTCATCTGTGCAGCGATCATGCTGATCGTCGCATACCCGCTGTATTACGTGCTGGTCGCATCCTTCTCCGACCCTTACGATGTTTACGCCGGCAAGACCTTCCTGCTGCCCAGCCAGTTCACATTAAAAGGCTATCAGGCAGTGTTTGCCGACAGTTCGCTGCTTTCAGGCTTTTTGAACAGCGTAAAGTACACGGTTATCGGCACGATTTATTCGGTCATAATGATCTATCTGGTGGCATATCCGCTGAGCGTAAAGGACCTGCCCGGACGCAAGTATATCAGCTTGTTCTTCGTCATTACGATGTATTTCGGCGGTGGTCTGGTGCCTACTTACCTGATCGTCAAACAGACCGGTCTGCTTGGCAGCATGTGGGCACTGTTCCTGCCCGGTGTTGTGGCTGTTGGTCATGTTATCATCGTGCGCAACTTCTTTGAAAACAACATCCCGCGTGAGCTGCTGGAGGCTGCCGAAATTGACGGCGCTTCAAAGTGGACAGTGTTCATTAAGATGATCATTCCGCTGAGCCGTTCCATTATGGCAGTTATGGTCGTGTACAGCATGGTCGCCTACTGGAACGACTGGTTTACCGCTTTGATCTACCTGAAAGCCGATCAGGCTCCCCTGCCGCTGGTGCTGCGCAACATCCTGATAAAGAGCTCCACCAGCGCAAGCCAGTCCTCGATGATATCCGGCGGTTTTGCAGAGCTGAACAAACTGACCGAGATGGTCAAATTTGCATCCATCATCGTGGCGGCTGCCCCCATGCTTGCTATTTACCCGTTTGTCCAGAAGTACTTTGAAAAGGGCTTTATGGCAGGCGCAGTCAAAGGCTAATTTGGGTCGAAGTGACTGCAGGGATTGCAAGATAGCATTGATGCAGATCATTAAACAAAACGTCAGTAATCTGAATAATTTTTTTACAAATCATAAACAAGGAGCACAACTATGAAAAAGATGATTTCCCGTCGCAGCTTCCTGAAGGTGTGTGCCGTTGCAGGTTCCGCCGCTGCTCTGTCCGCATGTGGCAGCAGCAAAAAGACTGAGGCACCCGATCCTTCCAACACCGACCAGACCAGCTTTGAGATCGTTGGCGGTCAGTCTGCCCTGAGCCCCGGCTACAACGATAACGAGGTGCTGACCAAGCTCGCAGACAATGTCGGCGTTAAGATCTCCTACGAGACCATGAGCGACTCTTTGAGCGAGCAGGTAAACATCCGCATTGCCGGCGACCAGCTGCCCGATGCATTTATGGGTGTCGGCTTCTCCAACTACGAGCTGACCAACTACGGCTCTGACGGCACCTTCATTGATCTGAGCTCCTACATCAACGCGGACATCATGCCCAACCTGACCAAGATTTTGGAGGAGCACCCGGCGATCCGCTCTGCAATCACCATGGGCGATGGCTGCATCTACGGTCTGCCCGCTGCCGAGCAGATGGGTACTGCCGGTATCGGTGACGAGAACGATTACAGCATTTACACAATCCCGCAGTTCTCCATGATCAACAAGCGCTGGCTGGATGAGCTCGGTCTGGAAGTCCCCACCACCCTGGACGAGCTGCACACCGCACTGAAGGCCTTCAAGGACAACGATATGTCCGCAAAGGTCTACGGCAATGCACCCGGCAGCACCATCCCCATGTCCACCGGTTTTGATGAGTGGTGCTGGGGCCAGAACATCTTCTATGCAGGCTTCGGCTTCACCAACTGGCCCAATGATGTCTGCAATGACCTTGTACTCCAGAAGGATGGCAAGTGCCGCTTCGTCTGCGCAGAGGACAACTACCGCAAGGCTGTCACCTACTTCCACGACTGGTATGCTGAGGGCTTGATGGACGTTGAAATGTTCAGCCAGGACTCCAACCAACTGCTCGCCAAGGGCGCACAGGGCTACCTGGGCGTGTCCACCTGGTGGTACATTGAGGAGCTGATGGGCGACTACTCTGCCGACTACGTGTTCCTGCCCGTCCTGGATGGGCCGGACGGCACGCACAATGTCACTGTCCGTACCGGCGGCGGCACAAACAGCGGCAACCTGAGCATCACCAATAAGTGCCAGAGCCCTGCCAACCTGCTGCGCTTCTTCGACCAGTGGTACGATGGCGAGACTGTCATGCAGCTCCAGTACGGTCCTATCGGCGTGTTCTTCACCGAGCAGGATTCTACCGGCAAGTGGAAGTCCATCACCGAGGAAGAGTCACAGGCAAAATACAACAAGGGTGCAGGCGAGCTGAAATCCAGCTACGAGGTTTGGGGTCCGAAGCTCATCCTCAGCGAGTACTACGACGAGTATTTCTACATGGAGGACCGTGCTATCGAGCGTCTGACCGACCTGAGCGAGTACTGGATGCAGTATGTTGACGACACCACCACTTATCCTGTCGACTGCGTGTTTACCTCTGAAGAGCTCGATACCATCGACCGTTACCGCACCGATTTCGAGAATGCAGTCTCCGAGCAGGAGGGTCTGTGGCTGAAGGATGGCGGTCCCTCTGATGACGAGTGGGCAGCATACCTCGATACACTGACCAACAACTGCGGCATGGACAAGCTGCTTGAAGTCTATCAGGGCGCATATGACCGCTACAAGGCCAACACCTGATTTTATTACGCAAGGAGGCATCTGCGATGCCAAGTGAAATTTTGAACAAGGCCCGTGCATACGAGGCAGAGCATGGCGCAGCCATCACCGCTGCCGAACGCCCTGCTTACCACATGACCCCTTATGTCGGGTGGTTGAACGACCCCAACGGTTTTTCGTACTATCAGGGCAAGTACCACCAGTTTTACCAGTACAACCCTTATGCAACCCAATGGGGGCCGATGCACTGGGGGCATGCAGTCAGCACCGACCTGCTGCACTGGGAGCATCTGCCCTGTGCTCTCGCACCGGATTCCGCAGCGGACAACGGCTCCGGCTGCTTCTCCGGCTCAGCAGTCGAAATGGACGACGGCAGGCAGCTGCTACTTTACACAAGTGTGATCTCTGAAAAGCAGCCAGACGGCAGAAAGCGTGACATTCAGACGCAGAGCATCGCCATTGGTGATGGCTTAAACTACGAAAAACCTGCCTGCAACCCCGTGCTGACCCAGAAAGACTTGCCGGATGGCTTCAGCAAGTATGATTTCCGTGACCCGAAAATCTGGCGCGAGAGCGACGGAACATACTACGCTGTGACTGTTGCTCTTGCCGAGGACGAAAGCGGTGCAGCGCTGCTGTTCCGGAGTGCAGACGGTTTTAACTGGCACTTTGTTACAGTGTTGATACGCTGCAACAACGAGTACGGCAGAATGTGGGAGTGCCCGGACTTTTTCGAACTGGACGGCAAGCAGATTTTGATGCTCGGACCCATGGAAATGAAGCCGAAGGGCGAGTTTCACAATGGGCACAACGTCATCGCCTTTATCGGCAGTTATGACAGGGACACGCATATTTTTACAAAAGAAAGCGTGCAGCTGGTAGACAGCGGCATCGATTTCTACGCTACCCAGACCACACTTGCACCGGACGGACGCAGGATCATGACCGCATGGCTGCAAACCTGGTCGGACATCTCGGACCAGCCGCATGGCTGCAAATGGTTTGGACAAACCATTTGTCCCCGTGAGCTGCACCTGAAAGATGGCCGCATCATTCAGACCCCCGTGCGTGAGCTTGATGCGGCGCACGGCAGGCGCACCTTGCACGAGAACATCACCGTGCAGGGCGAAACTGCCCTTGACGGTATCCGCAGTCGTGTTGCTGACCTGAACGTAACGATCGACAGCGGCGAATACAACTCGTTTACTATCAAACTTGCCGCTGATGCCGAGTATTACACAAGCCTGACATATACCCCCGGCACATCTATATTGACACTTGACCGCACCTATTCCGGTTCCCGTGCCGATGTTGTGCACAGCCGCAGCTGCAAGGTTCACAGCCAAAACGGTGCGCTTAAACTCCGCATATTGCTTGACAAAAACAGCGTTGAAGTTTTTGTCAACGATGGCGAGCAGACTATGACTGCATGGATACACACTCCGCCGTCTGCCGATGGCATCACCTTTGCCGCCGATGGCAAAGTAACTGTCACAGTAGAGCAGTTTGAACTGAACCTGTAACCTGATATTCCCTTCATTTCTCCTTCATCATGACGCCGCCCCGCTTTGGCTTTCTCCAACAAAGCGGGGCGGCGTTTTTGTATTTGACGCATCATCGTACTTGTGCTATGATAGCGCTATGTTATTCTGTGGATAGCTTTTGAAGGGCAGGTGTTTTCATGTACAATCATCAGTTGGAAACCTTCATCCGTGTGGCGGATGCGGGCAGCTTCAACAAGGCGGCAGAGGAAAGCTATATCACGCCGACTGCCATCATCAAACAGATCAACTTGTTGGAAGATTCCCTCGGTGTCAAGCTGTTTGAGCGCACCCGCCGGGGGCTGACACTGACCAAGGCAGGTCACTCTATGTATCAGGATGCCAAGTATATCATTCAGTACTGCCACGATTCCGTCATTCGTGCCAGGAATGCAATGCAGGAGGATTCCAACATCATCCGCATCGGCTCTTCGCCCATGACGCCTGCCCAGCTTTTGATGGAGTTATGGTCAAAGGTGCAGACCATCTGCCCGGACATCAAATTCCAGATCGTACCTTTTGAAAACACGCCGGAAAATGCGCGGGAGATTCTGGCAAACCTTGGCACAAACATTGATGTAGTAGGCGGCATCTTTGATGAAACCATGCTGAATCTGCGCAAGTGTTCCGGTCTGGAACTGGTGCGAGGACGGTTTTACTGTGCGGTATCCATCCACCATAAACTGGCCGCAAAGGATCGCCTGCAAATCGCCGATTTATACGGCGAAAATCTGCTGTTGATGCACCGGGGGTGGAGCCATTATGTCGATGAACTTCGGGATGATTTATGGCAGCACCATTCACAAATCAATATTGTGGATTTTGACTTTTACAGCATGGACATCTTCAACCGCTGCGAAAACAGCAACGATGTACTACTTGCAATTCCGGGTTGGGCCAACGTCCACCCATTGTTGAAAGTGATCCCGGTGGATTGGGATTACGGCATCCCCTATGGCATTCTGCATTCACCGCACCCGACACCCACGGTTCAGCGTTTTCTGGATGCTGCCAAAATCGCCAGCAAAGAATTATACGGCTGATACAGCGCTGCATCGTAAAGGGGCTGTTATGAAAGAGAAAAAAGAAGAAAAACAAGCTTCCCCGAAAGAACTTTCTCAATGTTCTTTCGGGGAAGCTGTTATGAAGGAGAAAAAAGAAGAAAAGAAAATTGCTTGTTTGTGCAGACGCTCCCTGCAAAATCAGTTTGCTTTCTTGGCTTCGCCCTCCGGGAAGATGATTTTGTTGACAAAGAAGAAGATCACCATCGAAATGCCGCCGTTGAGCACGGTGGTGCCGATGTTATAGATGAAGTCGGGCACCAGCA
>CAVBNV010000009.1:0-77405 GCA_963596815.1 Oscillospiraceae bacterium | reverse complement strand
CCTGTGCATGACCGGAGTCTCCCTGCACAGCCTTCACATCACCGCCGTTTAACTTTAGCTTGTAGGTGATGCTGGAGTGACGGAGGCTGTGAAAGACAACCCGGGGCAGATCATTGCGCTCGATCAGTGACCGGAAGGCCGCATTGATGGTGCCGGCCTCTGTCGGCATCCCCAGCGGTCCGGCAATGACGAGATCGAAATCCTGATACTCATCGCCAAAGGCCTCGATGGTTTCCTGTTGCTGTGCCTTCCAACGGATCAGCATCTCTGCCACAGTGCGGGGAAGAAAGATCTTTCTCACACTGGAGGCCGTCTTGGGCGCCTTCAGCACCTGCACGGTGGATGTCCGGGATGACATTGGAGGAAACACCAGGATCACATCCTTGCTGTCCAGCTTGTTCAGCGTATCGCGGCTGACCCGCTGCAGCTCCTTATTGACCTGGATGTTGATTGTGATTGCCATAGCATTTACTCCTGTGAGAAATCCAGCGCCTGCCGAACGTCATATCCCTGCTTCTTGAAACCCGAAAACAGCACATCCATCTTTACTGAGGTAATGCAGAGCAAGTGCATCGGACGCCCCTGATCAATGAGCTTCTGCAGTGCAGCCACCGGAATCTTCTTGTATTCCGCATGGGAGATATATTCTGCTGACATCGGCTCAATGATTGCGGCCTTACCCATGACCTGCACGCTCTTCAGCTCGCCAAAGCTCGGGTTCTTGTCAAACACGGCAAGACTGACATTATCATTCTTCTCCAGGCCGATGAATTTCTCGCCGCCTTCCGTGAAGATCCAGAACTTATCGTCGTGGTAGCTGTATTCCAGGGGAGTGCAGCGTACATAGTCGCCGGTGCCGGTCGCAAGGGCACAGACCGAGCCTGCGCTGAGATATTCCTCAACGACTGATTTTAACTGCTCCGTCGGCATTTCCTTGCACTCTTTAGATGTCCAATAAGTCGCCGCCTCTTTATATTCTTCTGTAGTCATTTTACAAATCTCCAATCTAATGCCGGTTTTTACTTTTCTCCGGCTCCTTTTCGTTCACCGGCCTTCACACCGATGACCTTACGGATCTGCTTCGGCGTTGCAATGGGATAGATGTCCGCCATGTGATCCGCAATCCGTTTGGCCGACATCTCCGGCTCTTCCTTGTATGTAGATGTCACATAATCATAGCCCCACAGATGCTCCGGCGTTGCATAAACAGCGATCGGCCAGCCATGCCCTTGAGCAGAGAATCGGACGGCTTGATCGTTTAGGACGAGATCCGGAAATGGATGTAGAATCTGTTGTTTTATATTCGAAAGAGACTGTTGAAGAACAACTTTTTAGCATCTGGAAAAATGGTATGCGGCTGTTTGAGCAGTCGCTGAGTGGACTTGAAATTATTACTGGCGAGCTGAATGACTTGATTGTCGAAGCTTTACTCGATGACTATAACACCGGCTTGTCTAATGCTTTTGATGATATTCTCGATCAAGCCGAGGAAATGCGCGAAAGTGTTGAAGACGAACAGGATTTTGATTTAGGTGCTACCTTATATCGACCGATGGCGCAAGGCATCGATAATGTATTGAACATATATGCTTCCGAAACCACAAATATTTTTGCAACCGCAATGATGGGGTGGGGACAACAAGCAGGACTCTCTGCTCAACCACCGACAAAGACTGGCCTGATTGAATTTCGTAGCAGCTCATTTAGCGTAAATGCTGCAAAGCTGTCTCTATTTATTGCCCCTGATTGGAGCGTGTACGCAAACTCCGCCATGATGCGCCGCGAACGTCGAATCTTAGGGTCTTTTAACCGGCGGACTGCTGCCTTACGGGAGGATATCTTGTTTTTTGCTCCTGGAGATCCTGTATACGACGCCATTATTTCCAATGCTGTAGGCTGTAGTCGCGGCCGTTGCACAGCAATTGAAACAATGGGATCGTTTAATTATGATGGGGCGATTTTTATTTTCAATGTGGTTCCTCCGTTGGATGAATTACTTGAAAACAATATTGATCTGCAGACATTGTCTCAGTACCGAATGTATCTTCCTCTTGAGCAGATCATGGTATGTTCTCCTCTTACTACCTACAGCAAGGATGTACCTGAAGAAACGGTATTACGGAAACTGTCCGAACTAAAGCTCAGTAAGGCGACACATATTGGGCGTCGTAGTTCAAAGCATGGAATGATGTCCTCCCTTGAAACTTTTATCTCGCGAACTCCTCCTAGTGCATGGGAACCCATTGTAGACAAAATTTCTGCAAATGCATATAAAAAGGCTGCCAGTATAATCGCACAAGAATCAAATATTGCTGCTGCAAAAAAAGAAATGCTGCGTGTGTTAAATGGTTATCGTGCAGAATGCCTCTATTTTGAACGCGATGCATCGATCGTAGATCAAAAGAAAGAAATTTTCCAAGCTACACTTCGGGCATTAAAAAATGCTAAGCCCGAACTTGATGCAGTATGCTTTTTGAGGGTTAGAAAACATGGATAGTAAAGAAATATTACGCCAATATATGATGGGCGCAATTCAATCAGAGAATGCCATTAGCGAATTAAATAAACTTCTGCCAATTACCGCGTCAAAGAGCGAGCTTCACGAATCTGCCAAAGCTCGCTATGCCATTGGCTTTATAAAACGCTATCGCCAGTACCTTGCAGGTGTTGCATCTGCAATGGATATTTGTTTAAACATCAGGGATTTAGCATTGATCTTTGGCAGGATTAAAGTTAATGATCGACTTTATCAAATAATTAAAGAAAAGGGAGCTGACCTCGGTTTCCGTGTTGAAGCAGATAATCAGATTGACCCTGGTTCCGACCACATCCACGAACAGCAGCTCCTTTGCGGTTTCATAGGAGCTGATTTCCGACACATTGAAGCGCGGCATGTGCCCCAGCTGCTCTTTGGCTTGATCCAGGGCGCCTCGGATGACATGCTCATAGCTGTCACCTCGCTGCATCCTGTCATAGAGCTGATTGAGATTCAGATTCATGCCCATGTTGGTGGCATCCGGTGTCAGAGTTACGGCTGTATAGGATTCTCCCTGCAGCTTTTCCACCTGATTGACGTCCACCCGTGTTCCGGGAGAGGCATCCTCCAGTGCTGCGCGGATGTCCTGTTCAGCCCTTTGCGTGAATTCCTTGAAATCCATCATTGAGTATCCTCCTTGTAGATAGATGATTTCTGCGTCCGCTTTTGAACGCAAAAAAGCCCATCCACATACCGCCCGAAAAGGGCAGATACATGAATGGGCTATGTAACATCTAACAAAGACTTGTGCTTAAACACACCGACAACCGGCCTTCAGAAATTAGCATTTTCGACCCTGCCGTCTTAGTCGATTCGGCTAAGAAATCGGCGGATTTCTTAGAAAAAACAGGGCTGTCGGTATTTTCGGTTCCTTCGGCTTTGCCACATTTCCTATCGATGCCTGTCGCTATCTGTCGATCACTGACTCGATCATCCTGCATGCAGCGACAACAAAGTAAAAGTCCTGCTTAGAAGAGGATAGTATCGCTGCGGCGGGAAAATCCCGAAAAAATCAGATCTTAGAAAATCGGCCCCTCCGGTTAGCGAACCGGCTAAAAATCCAGGGCACGCTTAGAAGGCCCGAGCGGAAGATACAAAAAAACGGCAGAGGCTTGACAAATCAAACCGCTGCCGAGAATTTGTGGTGTCCCTGATGCGATTCGAACGCACGGCCTTTCGCTTAGGAGGCGAACGCTCTATCCTGCTGAGCTACAGAGACATTTAGTTGAAAAACGGCTTATTTCCGGGCTTTTCCGGAACCTCAGCCTGTATTAAGAACGGTCCGTGGACCAGTTCTTCTAATGGATTTTGACCCGTTTTCGGGCCCTTTTATTAGCAGATTTTCCGACATCCCGTCGTCCATCTTGCTTTAGCAAATCTGCTTTCTGATGTCGCGTCGGAGCAGGAAATCGGAACCGATTCGAACTCCCGACAAAATCTCAAAACTTCAGCGGACTCACGATGACCTGTTTTCTTAGGAGGCTTGCGCTCTATCCAGCTGAGGTACGGAGACATGACTTGATTATAATACAGCATTTCCGCGAGAAAATCAAGTTGAACCGCAAACAAAAAAGGTGTATGCTATAAAAAGCTAATGAAGAGCGTATGCTTTAACAGCGGAGGGCTTTATGAAAAAAACAAAATTCAAGCTTCCATCGATCAAGCGACAGCATAAGAGTCTGCTCAGCGAGCGAAGCCCGACACAGATTATCTGCGTTAGCTTTGTGCTGGTAATTGCCTTGGGCACACTTTTGCTGTCTCTGCCAATCTCCAGCCGGAGCGGTCGTTTGGACGTGTTGGATGCGTTGTTTACCGCCACCAGTGCAACCTGCGTGACCGGGCTGATTGTGCGGGATACATGGACGCAATTTTCGCCGTTTGGGCAGGCAGTGCTGCTGCTGTTGATTCAGGTGGGCGGACTGGGACTTGTGACATTGACCAGCTTTTTTGCATTGGCAATGCGTCGACGGATGGGCTTCCGTGATTTGCGGCTGCTTGGTGAAAGTGTGTCGGCAGATGGCTATGCGCAGGCAAAGGATGTCCTTAAAACCGTTATCAGCTTGGCCGCATTGTTTGAGGGCATCGGCATCGTATTGCTGCTGTTTGCGTTTGTGCCGCAATTTGGCGCTGAGGGCATTTGGGTAAGTGTTTTTACGGCTATTTCGGCATTTTGCAATGCAGGTTTTGACTTGTTCGGCCGCTTTGGTGAGTATTCTTCACTTGTGCCTTATGTCCACAACTATTATGTCCAGCTTGTGGTCATGTTTATGATCATGTCCGGCGGGCTTGGGTTTATGGTATGGCTGGAGATCGGTCAGTGGCATAAAAAGCATCATCTTTCACTGCACACAAAAGTGGTGCTTGTTTTTTCGACTATTTTATGGGTCTTTGGTGCGCTCATCCTGCTTGCCCTGGAATGGTCGAATGATGCAACTCTGGGAGAGCTTTCAATCCCGGATAAAATTATGGCGGCACTGTTTCAGTCGGTTTCCACCCGCACGGCAGGTATGAATACAATCGATTTGGAGGCTTGCGGACCAATCAGTAAGCTGGTGATGAGTGTTCTGCAATTTATCGGCGCTGCCCCCAGCTCAACGGGCGGCGGTGTTAAGGTGACAACATTTGCTGTTCTGGCACTGACGATCCGAAGCGTTGCGCAGGGGAGAGACGAATGCGTGATTGCCGAGCATCGCATAGAAGCAAAAACCGTGTACCGTGCCTTGACCATCATTGCACTGGGAGCGCTGGCTGCTTTGGGCTCTGCTGTGGTCGTATACTATAACACGGCAGAGATGGTTTCGGTGATCGACTGCATTTTTGAGTCTTGCTCGGCATTCGGTACGGTCGGGCTGACAGTTGGCGTAACAGGACGACTGAATGCACCGGCGAAGCTGCTGTACATTCTGGTAATGTTTATGGGACGTGTCGGCCCGGCGTCGCTTGCAATGAGTTTGACGGCACGTTCGTCGGACAACCGCCGCAAGATCCTGCCCATCGGCAACATAAATGTTGGCTAAAGGAGACATAGGATACAAATAATAAAACAAGGCAGATACCCGGGGCACTGTTGCCGTAAGGAATCTGCCTTGTTTTGTTATGTTTGATCAGCCTCTTGCGTGGGCGGAATAAACCAAAGCAACCGTGTCGGGACCAGTATTAGCCGAAACTACACCACCCAGCTCAAAAACAAGCAGAGGGGGCTTGCCGAATGCTTTGCGGCATGCCTTTTCAAGGTCAGCTGCCTGTTTGATGTTGGTGTGACCGATCATATACTCGAAATTATCGACACCTTCGGTGCGCTTTTTGCAAAGGTCGATCATAGAGGGCACGACCTTGTCATCGCCACGCACTTTGTTCTCGACTTTGGTTTTGCCGTCAATCAAAGTGATGATGGGGCGGAGACCGAGCAGCTCGCCGGCAAAGGCGGCAGCAGCGGAAATACGACCGCTTTTTTTCATCTGTTTGAGGCTGTAAGGTCCGAGAATGATCTCCTGACGGTTCATCTGCTGCTCAAACTCATGGATAACGTGGCCGATCTCGGCACCGTTGCGCACCTTGCGCGCCATCTCGCACACATACCAGCCAAAGACCATAGAATATGTGTGCGAATCCAGAAGATGAATTTTGAGATGATGTTCGGGGCGCTCCTCACGCAGCATGCCCTGTGCCATAACGGCATTGTTATATGTTGAGCTGCCAGAGCGGTTGATGGTGACATGAATCACATCGGTATAGCCTTCATCAACGTATTGGCAGTATTTTTCGCAAAACTGCAAGGGCGTAATGGCAGCAGTGGATGGCACACCCTTTGCCTGACGCATCTTTTGGTAGAACTCGTCGTTGGTGCAGCTGACGCGCTCGATATAATCCACATCATCCAGTAGAATGTGAAAGCTTAAAATGTCAATGCCGTACTTGTTAACAAGCTCCTGCGGCATATCACAGGAGGAATCAGTTAAAAATGCAACCTTGCTCATAATACCCCTCATTTCCATTCGTAATCTCGTAAGTGTCCGTGGTCCAAAAGCTCGGGGAAGTCCCACTGCCGCAACACCTCGTATACACCCACAGCTACGCTGTTGGACAGGTTAAGACTGCGGCAGGTATCCCGCATGGGCATCCGGACACAGTGCTGTTGGTTTGCGGCAAGCAGAGCCTCCGGCAAACCGGCGTCCTCACGACCGAATACCAGATATGCGCCGTCCGGATAGCTGATGTCGGTGTAGCGCTGCGGTGCTTTTGTTGTAAAATAGTAATATGGACCACTGTTTTTTGCAAAGAAATCGTCCAGCCCGTCGTAGTAGCTGATGTCAAGATAATGCCAGTAGTCTAACCCGGCGTGCTTTAATTTTTTGTCGTCAATGGCAAACCCCATAGGACCGACAAGGTGCAGACGGCAGGCAGTGCAGGCACAGGTGCGAGCTACATTGCCTGTGTTTTGCGGGATGCGCGGCTCCACCATGACGATATTTAATGTTGGTTTCTCACTCATAAATCGTCCCTCGTGCATCCTCTGCCTGGCACAGGCGCGGCAACAGATGCTCAAACCATACACCGTAGCGTGTGTCCTGCTGATAGGGCGTATGCTGGATTGCCAGCGATACAAACTCCGCGGCGTTGTCAGCAGCGGCGCTTAAAACGTTGCCCTGCAGCAGTGAACCAATCAATACAGCGCCATACAGATCGCCCGTGCCTGGAAAACTGCGGTCGATATGCAGCTTTTTGATCACAAAGCGGTCTTTGCCGCCGCCCGCACAGCCGATGTACTTACCAAGCGGCAAACCGGTTACCACTGCATTGGGCGCAATGGCTGCCAATGCATCTGCCAGCGCCAGTGCCTGGTCGTCACTAAGGGAATCCGGCAGCGGAAATGGCTTTTCAAGCAGCAGGTAGGCCTCTGTCAGGTTGGGCAAAATCAGATCTGCACGGCGGCACAATGCGCGGATACGGCTTTGCAATGCGGGCGTAACGGTAGAGTATGGCTTGCCGTTGTCGCCCATGACGGGGTCGACAACTTTGTGTGCCGCCGGCCAGAGATCAAAAGACCTTTCCGCCAGCGCAACCTGCGCCTCACCGCCCAGATAGCCAGTATAGATGCAGTCAAATTCAAGCCCGAGACTGCGGTAATGCTCCAGTGCAGCTGTGCCGTAATTACAGCCATCCAGCCGTGCGGGTGTGCCGAAACCGCCGGTATGCGTCGAAAGAACGACCGTGGGCAGCATGACCGGCTGAACCCCCATGACGGACAAAACGGGTACGATCACCGCAAGGCTGCACCGCCCTATACCGGAAAGATCGTGAATGCAAAGAATTTTTTTCGGTTCAATTGGATTTAGCAAACAGAGGAACCTCCTTACTATAGTGCAAACTGCCCCAAAAAGCGGAATGCAGCTGCCTGCAAAGACATCATGAGATAGTATAACACAAAACCGGAAACAAAAAAAGCGTATAAAGCATAAATTGCGGAAACGTAAATTGCGAAAAAGTACGATGTGTACAAAACAAAAGCCGGGTTGACGTCTGGATGAAACGGTGCAAGAAAATTTTGCGTTGACGCATGGATTGTGGTATAATCATACCGATTTATTTTGAATGCAGAAAGCAGGAAACATTTATGCTGCAAAACCCGCAGTTACATTATTTGGACAACGCCGCTACGACTATTGTTGCGCCGGAGGTGGCGGATGTGATCACTAACGCCATGCGTGAGCACTGGGCAAACCCATCCAGCCTTTATGCACCCGGCGCACGCAGCGAGGAGGCGCTGAATGCCGCACGAGCATCCATCGCACGGACGCTGGGCTGCCGTGCGCGTGAATTGTATTTTACGGCGTGCGGCAGCGAGAGCAATAATATTGCGCTGCTTGGTGCGGCACGGACGCGTACATACGGCAAGGGGATTGTTGTATCGGGCTTTGAGCACCCGAGCGTGCAGCGCCCGCTGGAACGGCTGGCAGCACAAGGCTACGACGTCACGGTTGTAAACCCAAGGCAGGACGGCACACTTGATATCGATAAGATGCTGGAGCATGTGGACAAAAATACGATTTTGGTAGCATGCATGATGGTGAATAACGAGGTCGGCACCCGCAACGATGTGGAACGGTTGGCGGCACAGGTGAAGAGTAAGAACAACAGGGCAATCGTCCATGTGGACGCAGTGCAGGCGTGGATGCGTACACCGATTAAGCTGGAAAATATTGATACACTGGCGGTCAGCGGTCATAAGATCCATGCCCCAAAGGGGGTCGGCGCACTTTACCTCAGCGACCGGCTTGTGCAGGCGTTTCAACCGCCTTTTCTGGGCGGCGAGCAGGAGCGCGGGATACGCCCCGGCACCGAAAACCTGCCCTATGCAATGGGCATGGCGGCGGCAGCTGCGCGCCTTGCAAAAACGATGCACAGCCGTGATGTGGCAGTGCGCGAGCTGAATTGCCGCCTGCGTGAGGGGCTTGCGGCGTTCCCGGAGGTGGAAATCAACAGCCCGGACAGCGCTGTGCCTGAGGTGTTGAATTTCAGCGAGAATTGCATCAAGAGCGAGACGATGCTGGCGTATCTGTCAGAGCGTCAGATTTATGTTTCTTCTGCCAGCGCCTGCGGACGCGGTCAGCCGAGCCATACACTTGCGGCAATGAAGAAATCACCGCTTGCAATTGATACCGCTATCCGTGTGTCGTTTTGTGCAGACAACACAGCAGAGGATGTGGATGCATTCCTCAATTGCTTTGAGGATGGCATGAAGCAGCTGCAGCACATAAAAAAGTAACAGGAGAGTTGACATGCATGAGATCATAATGGGCTACCAGGGCGAAATGTCGCTGAAGGGGCTTAACCGCAATCAGTTTGAATCCGCAATGATGAAGATCCTGCGTTACCGCCTGAAAACGGTGGGTAAGTTCCGTGTGTACTGCACACAATCCACATTTTACATGGAGCCGGAAGAAGATTTGGACATGGACCTCGCTTTTGAGCGGGTCAGTAAGGCTTTCGGTCTGGCTGCTCTCAGCCGCGCGGTCGTGTGCGAAAAGGACTTTGATACGATCTGCCAAACCGCAGAGCAGTACCTTGGCGCAAGCCTGCACGGCATACGGACGTTTAAGGTGGAGGCACGCCGCTCGGACAAGACTTACCCGATGACAAGCCCGGAGCTGATGCGTGAGCTGGGCGCATATCTGCTGAGCAAGCACAACTATCTTAAGGTCGATGTCCACAACCCGGACTTCAAGGTGATCGTGGAAATCCGAGACTACGGTGCATATATCCACGGACCGAAGGTGCCGGGTGAGGGTGGTCTGCCTGTCGGCACCTCCGGCCGTGCGCTGAATATGCTTTCCGGCGGCATTGACAGCCCTGTTGCAGCTTACCGCATGGCAAAGCGCGGCCTTGCCTTGGATCATATCCACTTTGCATCGCCGCCGTACACGTCCGAGCGTGCAAAGCTCAAAGTAAAGGCGCTGGCACAGCTGGTCAGCATCTATACAGGTAGCTCGAACTTGTTTGTTGTGCCCTATACCAGGCCGCAGGAGTACATCCGTGACAATGCCCCGGATGTGCTGTTTACCGTGCTGATGCGGCGCAGCATGATGCGTATTGCAAACATCATTGCAAAGAAACAGGGATGTGAAGCGTTGATTACCGGCGAGAGCCTTGCACAGGTGGCAAGTCAGACTGTAAAGGCACTGCAGTGCACGGACGCGGCGCAGGACTTGCCGATTTTGCGCCCGCTGATCGGTATGGATAAAACGGAAATTGTGGAGACCGCCCGCCACATCAATACGTTTGAGACAAGCATTTTGCCCTACGAGGACTGCTGCACGATTTTTACGCCCCCGCACCCGAAGATCCGCCCGGAGCTTGCCGAGATTGAGGAGGCGGAAGCTGCAATGCCCGGTCTTGCTGCGCTGGAGGCACAGGCGGCCGAAGAAACCGAGCGCATCCGCATCCGTATAACAGATGAAGTGGAGTTTGAGGGGTGAGCCTATGACTGCTGAAATCATCAGTGTCGGCACAGAATTGCTGCTTGGCAATATCCTTAATACCAACGCACAATATCTCAGCTGCGAGCTGGCTGCGCTTGGCATTACAGTGCAGCGTGAAAGCACCATCGGAGATAACCATGAACGCCTTGCTGATTTTGTCAATGAGGCGAAACAGCGTTGCGACCTGCTGGTGTTTACCGGCGGGCTTGGACCTACGGCGGACGACCTGACAAAAGAGACCGTGGCATGCTGCTATGGCGATACACTTGCTTTTGACGAGTCGGAATGGGACAAAATCGTTGCGTATTTTACCCGCACCGGGCGTGAGACAACGCCCAATAACCGTAAGCAGGCGATGGTGCCGACGCATGGGCATAAAATCATCAACAATCACGGTACGGCACCGGGTGCATGGTTTGAGCAGGATGGTCACTGCGCAGTGTTGATGCCGGGCGTCCCGCACGAGATGAAGGCAATGTGGGAGGAAAGTGTGCGCCCGCTGCTGTTGAAGAGACAGAATTGCACCCTGCACTCGCTGACGCTGCGTGTTTTGGGCGGCGAAAGCAACCTTGAGCATAAGGTAAAACACCTGCTGGAAAATGACGATCCGACGGCTGCGATCTATTGCAAGACAGGGGAGTGCGAGATACGCATCACGGCGCGCGGTACGTCGGACGAGGATGCAGCGGAAAAGTGCCAATCGTACGCTGAAAAATTTTATGCTCTGCTTGGTGATGCGATCTATGACGCAGATGTTGCGGGCATTGAGGAGACCGTTGTGCGCACGCTTAGAGAAAAAGGGCTTACCGTTGCAACGGCGGAAAGCTGCACCGGCGGCTTGATCGCACAGCGGCTGACAAATGTTTCCGGCTCAAGCGAGGTTTTTGGGTACGGGTTTGTCACCTACTGGGAACAGGCAAAAGCAAAGCTGATTGGCGTTGACCCCGAAGTGATCGACAAGTACAATGTGGTGTCGGCACCCGTGGCGGCACAAATGGCCATAGGTGCTGCCGCTGCCGCAGGTGCAGACATTGCTGTAAGCGTTACAGGTGTGGCTGGACCTACCGGCGGGGATGCGCTGCGCCCGGTGGGTACAGTCTATCTCGGCGCTGTGCGCGGCGAGCAGGCATATGTAAAAAAGCTGTTTGTCTCCCGTCCGGAGCGTGCGCTTGTACGGGCACGCGCAGCACAGACTGCGCTGGAAATGGTGCTGCGCCTCGCACAGGGCAAAGCGCCTGATGATGCTTTTGTGATGCCGGCTGCAGGGCGATACGATGGGAAGCTGCTTGACAAAATGAATGCGGAATTTCTTGCAAGGTAAGTACAGAAACAAAGAAATACCCGACCTGAGAACGACCAAAATCGCTCAGATCGGGTATTTTGTTTTGCTGGTTATTTTTGGCTGTTCAGCCAGCGCAGAGCCATATAAGCGTATGCGGCAGAGCCTTTGTATAGGATGCTGTCATCGAAGCGAACCTTCGGATGATGCTGACCGTAAAGATAACCCTCTTTTGAGTTGCCGGCGGAGATAAACATGCCTACCGTGGGCACCTCGTGGCTCACGAAGGCAAAATCCTCGCTGCCGCCGCCGGGTTTGCCGCCTGTAAACGGCGTCATATCCATTGCAGATGCGCCGAACATCTCTGTCATGTAGTTCAGCGCACTCCCGGCAAGAGCATGGTCGACGACCATACAAGGGCAATAATCTTTGAAATCGACCTCTGCGCTGCAGCGATATGCCGCCGCAACACCCTGCGAGATCTCTTTTATGCGGGTGCGTATCAGCTTGCCAACGGCGTTGTCCGGGTCTTGTGTGCGGATCGTGCCCCACATCTCGGCACTGTCCGGGATGACATTGGAGGCCTTACCTGCCTCGAAACGACCGGTCGTGAAGACGCCGAACTGATTGCCGTCAAGCTCACGGCTGTTGATCTCCTGCAATGCAATATGGATGTGCGCCGCAGCAGTGATGGGGTCGATGCATACATGGGGCGTTGACCCGTGGCCGCCCTTTCCGTGTACGGTGATATGGTACTGCTCACAGCTTGCCGTGGTAATACCGCCGCCGGGCACGAGTACTGTACCGGAGGGCAGGGGCATGCCCGCCACCACGTGGAACATGACGGCAGCATCTACCTTTGGGTTTTCCAGCAGACCGTTTTGCAGCATATCGGGCGAGCCTTGAAAGATCTCTTCTGCCGGCTGAAACTCAAGCTTTACCGTGCCGTGCAGCTCGTTCTCGTGCTTTTTCAGCAGCATCGCAGCGCCAAGCATCATGGCGGTGTGCATATCGTGACCGCAGCCGTGCATCCTGCCGGGCAGCTCCGAGCAGAAATCCTCGCCGCTTTCTTCCTGGATAGGCAAAGCGTCCATGTCGCCGCGCAGCAGAATCGTTTTGCCGGGATGTGAGCCGCCTGCCAACGCAATGACACCGGCTTTGCCGCAATCCTGCGGCGTATAGCCCATCCCGTTCAGTGCGTTTTTTACCAGAGCAATTGTATTCGGCAGATCAAATCCGATTTCAGGTTGGCGATGCAGGGTGCGTCGCCAACCTTGCAGCTGCTCTTCAAATTCTTTTGCTTCTTCCAGCAATTTTTCAGGGACAGTCATTTGAAACCAACTCCTTCGCCTGAACCCTTGCGGTGCTTATTCTTCGCCGCCGATGCCGTTGGGGTGGTACTGTGCACAGGTGCACTTCTTCCATTTCAAACCACTGCCGCAGGGGCAGGCGTCGTTGCGTCCGATTTTAATGACACGCACAGGCTGTCCTTTGGGGGCGCCGTGTACGCCGGGTGCGCCATTGCCGGGCACAAAGCCCTCACCTGTTGGGCGTGCAACTTGCTCGCGGCGGGGTGCTGCACCGGACTGCCGAATCTCGATTGTAAGCAGCATTTTGACGCTGTTTTCACGGATGGAATCGACCATCTGGTCAAACATATCAAAGCCTTCGATGCGGTACTCGACAACGGGATCTTTTTGACCGTAGCCACGCAGAGAAATGCCCTGGCGGAGCTGGTCCATGTTGTCGATGTGGTCCATCCACTGGCTGTCAACGCATTTGAGCAGGCAGATGCGCTCGAGCTCACGCATGACAGGTGCGCCGTAAAGCGTCTCTTTTGCGTTGAGGATCTGTACGCCGCGGTTGTACAGCATGTCGGCGATGCCCTCACGGGAGAGGTCGTCAAAGTCTTTTACATCATAATGGAAGTCGCTGTCCGTTGTGAGCCAGCCCTGATAATGACGGCGCAGGGCACCAAAGTCCCAGTCGTCCTTCACATCGCCTGCAAGGAACTGCTGACAGCTGGTATCGATGTTCTCACGCAGCATATTGCGCATTTCGCCACTGATATCCTCACCGTCCAGCACTTTACGGCGCTGACCGTAAATGATCTCACGCTGCTGGTTCATGACATCGTCATACTTCAGCACGTTTTTGCGGATCTCAAAATTGCGTCCCTCAAGCTTTTTCTGTGCGCTCTCGATGGTGCTTGTAATCATGCGGTTTTCAATGGGGGTGTCCTCATCAATGCCAAGACTGCCCATCAAGCCCTGCACACGGTCACCGCCAAACAGGCGCATCAAATCGTCCTCAAGGCTCAGGTAGAAGCGGGACGCACCGGGGTCGCCCTGACGGCCGGCACGACCGCGCAGCTGGTTGTCAATGCGTCGGCTCTCGTGGCGCTCGGTACCGATGATAAACAGGCCGCCGAGCTCACGCACCTCCGCAGCCTCCTTTTCGATCGTAGGTTTGTACTGCGCATACAGCTCATCAAAACGCTTGCGCGCTGCCAGAATATTCGCATCAGTGGTCTCGCTATGGCCGTTTGCCTCGGTCAGCAACATTTCAACATCGTCCGGCAGGGCGTCCTCCGGTTTTTCGGGGCTGAGCAGATTTTCGCAGAAGTGCTCTTTGCGCATCTGTGCTTTTGCCATATACTCTGCGTTGCCGCCCAGCATAATATCGGTACCACGACCAGCCATGTTGGTTGCAATCGTAATGGCACCTTTTTTGCCGGCCTGCGCAACGATCTCTGCCTCACGCTCGTGGTTCTTTGCGTTCAACACGTTGAAATCACGGGTATGGCGCTGGAGCATCTTTGCCAGGATCTCGCTCTTTTCCACGCTGACAGTACCCACCAGGACGGGCTGCCCCTTTTTGTGGCACTCCATGACCTGCTCGATAACGGCACGGTATTTGCCGTTGACTGTCTTGTAGATCGCATCCGGGTGGTCAATGCGCTGCTTGGGACGGTTGGTGGGGACGGTGACAATGTTCAGTCCGTAAATTTCGGTAAATTCGGTGGCCTCCGTGCGTGCGGTGCCGGTCATGCCGGACAGCTTTTTGTACATGCGGAAGTAGTTCTGGAAGGTGATGGTCGCAAGCGTCTTGCTCTCAGCGGCGATCTTGACGCCTTCCTTTGCTTCAATGGCCTGGTGCAGACCCTCGTTGTAACGGCGTCCGATCATCAGACGTCCGGTAAATTCGTCAACGATGAGCACCTCGCCGTCTTTTACAACGTAGTCAATGTCCTTCTGCATCACGCCGTAGGCCTTGATCGCCTGCTCGATGTGGTGCGACAGGGTCATGTTTTCGGCTGCTGCAAGGTTCTCGACCTTGAAGTATTCCTCGGCCTTTTTGATGCCGCTGGCGGTCAGGGTGCAGGTCTTGTGTTTTTCGTCGACAACGTAATCACCGTCTGCCTGCTCATCGGTAGAAACCTTATCTTCAAGTTCAACAACGATACTCTTGTGCAGGGTACGCACAAAGCGGTCGACCTGTGTATACAGGCTGGAGGAATCCTCGCCGCGGCCGGAGATGATCAGCGGGGTGCGTGCCTCATCGATCAGGATGGAGTCGACCTCGTCCACGATGGCGTAAGCGTGTCCACGCTGTACCATGTTCGCTTTATAGGTGACCATGTTGTCGCGCAGGTAATCAAAGCCGAACTCGTTGTTGGTGCCGTATGTGATGTCAGCAGCATAAGCGGCGCGACGGGCATCGCCGTCCATACCCTGCGCAATCAGACCGACTGTTAAGCCAAGCCAGCGGTACAGCTTTCCCATCCACTCGCTGTCACGCTTGGCAAGGTAATCGTTGACGGTGACCACATGGACACCCTCGCCGGTAAGACCGTTCAGGTAGGCGGGCAGGGTAGCAACAAGGGTCTTGCCCTCGCCGGTGTTCATCTCTGCGATGTCACCGCGCGTCAGGGCAATGCCGCCGGTGATCTGCACAGGGAAATGCTTCATGCCCAGTACACGCCATGCGGCCTCACGGCAGACAGCAAATGCATCGGGCAGGATATCGTCGGTGGTTTCACCGTTGGCAAGACGCTCTTTTAAGGCAGGGGTCTGCGCCTGCAGCTCTGCGTCAGAGAGTGCGGCATATTTTGACTCAAGCGCAAGAACCTGATTGGTGATGGGGTTGACTTTTTTCAATTCACGGTCAGAAAAGCTGCCAAAGATTTTTTCAACAAGGGACATGAACTACACCTCAACAGTTGTTATATGGCAGGGCATGCTGTGCCCTGGTTACAATTACACAGATATATGATACACCAAATGAAGAGGGGCGTCAAACCCGCAAATAAATTTTGTACCTGTTTTGAAAATAAATTGCTGCAGTACTTGACATGAGGGCGAAAATAAAGTATATTTGTTACACAAGTGTTGCACTATTGCTACAGATTTGTGATGGTTATGAGGCTCCCATGCGACTGCGGCGAGTGAGAGACGGCATTTGTGGCACGGGCGGGTACGCACTGTGCCTGACAAAGTCATTCACGATACCTCATATCCCTAAAAGGCAGGAACCCCCCGTTGCTTAAATGCAGCGGGGGGTTCCTGTTTGAGAAAAAATAAGCAAAGAAAAATCCCACGATACATGCCGCTTCTCAACGGTATACCGTAGGACTGTTCTGGAGCTGGTGACAGGAGTTGAACCTGCAACCCACTGATTACAAATCAGTTGCGCTGCCATTGCGCCACACCAGCTCATGCTATACAGTGTACCGTGGTGCGAGGTTACCGACACCACGGAATCACTGCTGTGTATGATAGCAGAAAACGCAAGACTTGTCAATATGCTGCGCCATAAAAACTTTTTAAGAGGGATGAACCACGGATGCGCAGTGCTCTGACTGAAAAAAATTATTTTTCTTCTGTGACAGACTGCTCAGAGCTTTGCACAAAAGCGGCGAGTTTTTCGATTTGTATCTCCGCTACGGCACGTCCGGTGTCGTACACTCTGCGCAGCTGCACCGGGTCACGCTCCATTGCGCCGATCTCCAGTGCGATGGGCGGACGGACGACATACGCCTGCCCGGCCTGTTCGAGCATGGAGATGTAAGACAGGGTCTCGTTGTATCGCTCGTGCCGGTCGGCAACCGCCTCGACAAGGGCAGGGTAGCGCACATAGCGTGCCCGTATTGCAGGCAGAAATTTGTTCTTCTTTTTTGTATAATCCTTGGGCTGCGTAAGTACAATAACGTTGCGGCTGTACCCGATGGATTCGAAAAAGCGTACAGGGATAGAGTCAGCAATGCCGCCGTCTAAAAGCTTGTGATGCCCGATTTGCACAGTGCGGGCGGCCAGCGGCATGGAGGCGGAAGCCTGCATCCAGCGGATATCCTCAGCGTCACCGGTACGACATTTGTGGTAGACGGGTCCGCCGGTGCGCACATCAGTGCACACGACAAAAAAGTCCATCGGATCCTTTGCAAACGTTGCTGAATCAAACGGGTCGAGCTTTTCCGGTACAGTGTGGTAGCAAAACTGCTCACTGTACAAATCACCGGTGCGAAGCAGGTTTCGGACACTGGCGTAGCGCTTATCCCTGCAATACTCCGTGTTATAGCGTATGACGCGGCCGATTTGGTGCGATTTGTAATTGCACCCGAAAACGGCCCCCGCAGAAACACCGATGGCACCGTCAAAGCGGATGCCGTGCTCCATCATGACATCCATTACACCGGCGGTGAACATGCCGCGCATGGCGCCGCCCTCCAGCACAAGTCCTGTTTTCATAATCTCTCCTTCTGTAGGTGATGCGCACCCGTCCTCACAGATGCCGGCATCCCTTTACGGTAAAGTATACTCTTTTTTAAGCAAAGCACAAGTACGGCAAAATCAAAAAATGATTCATATTCAGCAGAGATTTCGGACGCTTTTACAGTAGTCAGACTGTTTGGTCAAAAACCGGAAAACAAAAATTAAAATTGTGATTTTTTTGGCGATAAAAGCCCTTGTCAAGCGGAATACGTTTCGGTATACTAATAGAAAAATTTGCTGTACAGGCATAATGCTGCCATAAGAGAGACATGGAGGACTGCACTGGGTATGAAAATTCTGGAAGATCGTATTCGCAAAGATGGCATTGTCCGTGATGGAAACGTACTTAAGGTCGATAGTTTTATTAACCACCAAATGGACATTCCGCTGTTCCGTGAGATGGCACGCGAGTGGAAGCGTCTGTTTGCAGGCAAGCCCATCAACAAGGTGCTGACGATTGAAGCAAGCGGTATCGGCATTGCGGCAATTGTTGCAAGCGAGTTTAATGTCCCGGTCGTGTTTGCCAAAAAGAGCATGAGCATTAACCTGGATTACGACAACTACGAAACAAAGATCCAGTCATTCACGCATAAAAAGATTTACAATGTTATTGTGTCAAAAAAGTTTCTGACAGCGGACGATCATGTGCTGATCATCGATGATTTTCTCGCAAATGGCTGTGCCCTGATGGGTTTGCTTGACCTTGCAAACGAGGCGGGCGCAACAGTTGAAGGCATCGGCATTGCAGTCGAAAAGGGTTTTCAGCAGGGCGGCGAGCTCATCCGCGGCAAGGGCATTCAGCTGGAAAGCCTTGCAATCGTGGATGCTATGGACAGCACCACGGGAGAAATCACCTTCCGTGAGCAGCCCCACCAGAATTGATCGTGCGAAAAAGGACCGGTTTTGCCGGTCCTTTTTCGCACAGAGAGCACTAATTCCCATACAAATGATGTGCATGTATCGGAGAGCGCCCTTATGAGAAAGTGCACAAAACAGGATGCACTTACGCATGCAATTTGACGGAGAAATCAATGACGGCACAGAGTGAATAAAAAATCAATGTCAAAAAAGTTAAAATCATCTTGCAATCAGACCGAAAAGATGATACGATACTCTTATAAGTTTGATGGGATATTATTCTGTGCTGCAAGGCATAGTTCCAAGATATGACCCGTATGGAGGATTTATTATGGCATTGATGCTTGACGAAGAATTAGACGAAAACGTTACGACGATTAAAGTTATCGGTGTGGGCGGCGGCGGTGGCAACGCTGTCAACCGCATGGTTGCCGACGGTCTGCAGGGCGTTGAGTTTATCGCAATGAATACAGACCAGCAGGCGCTGTCCAAAAACCATGCATCCGTAAAGGTTCAGCTTGGCGCAAAGCTGACAAAGGGTCGTGGTGCCGGTGCTGACCCCGAGATCGGTCAGCGCGCAGCAGAAGAGAGCAAGGACGAGATCGCAAATGCACTCAAGGGCTCGCAGATGGTCTTTATCACGGCTGGTATGGGCGGCGGCACCGGTACGGGCGCTGCACCTGTCGTTGCTGAGGTTGCACATGATCTTGGCATCCTGACGGTCGGCATCGTGACAAAGCCGTTTGCGTTTGAGGGTAAGCGCAAGCAGGGTCTTGCCGAGCAAGGCATTGCAAACCTGCTGATGCACGTTGACAGCCTGATCGTCATCCCCAACGAGCGCCTGAAGAACATCAGCCAGGAGAAGATCACGCTGATGAATGCGTTCCAGGCAGCGGATAATGTCCTGCGTCAGGGCGTTGAGTCTACGTCTGCCCTGATTAATGTGCCCGCATTCATCAACCTGGACTTCGCCGATGTGCGCTCCATCATGAAGGATGCCGGCTACGCACACATGGGCGTTGGCAGCGCAAAGGGTGCAGGCAAGGCAGAAAATGCCGCAAAGGCCGCAATTTCCAGCCCGCTGCTGGAGACCAGCATTGCCGGTGCGCATGGCGTTATCATCAACATCACCTCCAGCCCCGATGTCGGTCTGGAGGATATGGAGACCGCAGCAGGTCTTATTACGCAGAGCGCACATCCGGACGCAAATATCATCTGGGGTACCGCATTTGATGAGAACCTTTCGGATGAGATGCGCATCACAGTGGTTGCTACCGGCTTTGAGAACAAAGCGTCCAACGATTTGAGCAACCGGATCAATAATGCTGCTGCATCTGTCCAAAACACCACTGTACCGGGTGGCATCACCTTCAGCACAGATACGAGCGATAAGACTGCCCAGGCAAAAAAGCCCGCCGGCAAGGTTGAGGAAGAGACCTCGGACAACGATTATTACACGAAGCTGATCGATATGCTGAACAACAATAAGCGTCGTTAAGCTGTTGAGGTTTGGCTGCTTGTAAGAAGAGATCTCCTGTATGCGGACAAGGGGGGACAATGCAATGTTGGAATGCGTTCCGTTACGGACCGAGTGGTTCGGCTACCGGAAGGTGGATGTCGAAAATTGTATTGGACACCTGAATGCCCTGAGTGCTGCTGAGCTTCGGCAGGCTCGGGAGTCGCAGCGGGAACTGGAGGGCATCATGTCGCAGATCAGGCAGGAGAACAGTGCGCTGCGCAGGGAGCTTTCCCGACAGACAGCGGCACAGACTGTTGCCCATGTCTCTGTGAGGGATGCTCAGGAGCAGGTAGAGCAGCTCAAGCGCAAGCTTGCGGCTTCACAGGCAGAGCTGCGGCGTTACCAGACAAAGCTGTTTGCCTGCGAGCGTCAGATGCTTGCCTTGCGCAAAGAAAATGCCGAGCTTGAAACGGCCTGTGAGCAGGCACATGAGGAGACACAGCAGGCACTCGCGCGCGCTGAGCGTGCAGAGCAGGGCAAGGAAGCACCGGCGACCGTCGTTGCGGTCGAAACCTTGCCGCCCTCTGAGCTGCCTGTAAAAAAGAGGGAGAAGCCGCGTGTAGTGGCTTTCTGCCCGACAGCACCGCTGCGAGAGCCGGAAGTGCGGCAGGAGCAGCATATGGATGAGACACAGACACCACCAAAGGCAGCAGAGCCGGAGTGGAAACCGACAACAGAGCTGGAGAAACTTTCGGTAGAGCTGTTGCGGCAGTTTGATGCACTGATGGCACAGTAATTGATTGCAACATAAAAGGCACCTGCAGGGTCTGCCCGGAGATTGGCCGGGATCCTGCAGGTGCCTTTTTGCTTTTTCTTTTTGTCCGGGGCGCGTCTCTTAGCCCAGGCTGATGCCCATGCGGCGTGCAACAGTCAGGAGCTCGCAGCTGTCGGGGACATTGCGTGTCTTGCCGGCAATATCCGCAAGACGGTTTTCACTGACACGGTTGTTTACCATAGCAACTGTTACGCCAAAACGACCAACCTCTACGAGCTTTGCTGCATAGCTGCCAAACTCGGTTGCAAGCACACGATCATATGCGCTTGGACTGCCGCCGCGCTGCATATGACCCGGAATGCACACACGCGTTTCCATGCCGGTTTTCTTTTCGATTGCCTGAGCAATGCGGTTGGTGGCGGTGCCGCCAAGACCGGCTTCTGCACGCTTTGCAGTCCACTCTTTGCGCTTCATCTTTGCTTCTTCTTCGTTGATCGCACCTTCGGCAACGGCAACGATGGAGAAGTTGGAACCGCGCTTTGCACGCCGCTCTACGGCATCGCATACACGGTCGATATCGTAGGGGCGCTCCGGGATCAGGATGATGTCAGCGCCGCCTGCAATGCCGGAATACAGCGTCAGCCAGCCAGCCTTATTGCCCATGATTTCAATGCACATTACGCGGCTGTGGCTGCCTGCGGTTGTGTGGATGCGGTCGATTACATCGGTAGCGATATCAACTGCTGTGTGGAAGCCGAAGGTCACATCTGTGCCGTAGATATCGTTGTCGATCGTTTTGGGCAGACCGATGATGTTCAAGCCCTCCTGCGAGAGCAGGTTTGCGGTCTTGTGTGTGCCATTGCCGCCCAAGCAAAGCAGACAATCGAGCTTTGCATCCTTGTAGGTCTTTTTCATGGCGGCGACCTTATCGACATTATCATCGCCCACGACACGCATCAGCTTGAACGGTGTACGCTTTGTGCCAAGGATGGTGCCGCCCAGGGTTAAAATGCCGCGGAAGTCATCCTGTGACATCTCTTTGTAATCGCCGTTGATCAGGCCGTGGTAGCCATTGAGGATACCGACGATCTCGACGTTTTCGCCCATGCGTGCATACAGCGCCTTTGCAACACCACGAATCGTGGCGTTCAAACCCGGGCAGTCACCGCCGGAGGTCAGGATGCCGACACGTTTTTTCATTCTAAAGCCCTTCTTTCATCTCATCTTTCCGGGCTGGCCTGTTACATAAGCCACCCATCAATACATATTATAAGAGTATTCCAGATAAGTCTGGCTGTCAAGAGGATAGTTTGTAAAAAATAACATGTCAGCGCGGCAGAAATTAGCTGAGAAACTTGAATGAAAAAAACTTTACCGAAATAGAAAAAAGATGTTGACAACCGCCCCCTGTCGGAGTATAATATCCCTTGTCAGCAGCGGACAGCGATCAGCCAAGGCTGATGACAGAACGAATAATGGGGATTTGCATAGTGGTAGTGCGGTAGACTCTGACTCTACTTGTGGGAGTTCGATTCTCTCATCCCCAACCAATACCGCAGCCGAAAAGCTGCGGTATTTTCGGGGCATAGCGCAGTTGGTAGCGCGCCTCGTTCGGGACGAGGAGGCCGTGGGTTCAAATCCCGCTGCTCCGACCAAGACGGATATTCTTACAGCATCTATGATGTTGAAGAATGTCCGTTTTTTTGTTGCATTCAGCGTGATATCGTTTTGCTTAACAGGGGTAAAAAACTGCAACAAAGCGTCCGTGGCCTGGGCGGCTGCGGACGCTTTGTCTGTCTGATATACGCCGTAATCATGCAGCAGAGGATGCCGTATGCGTGCGCAGGTAGCTGACCCATGCGGTGTACCCGTTTGGCTTAAGATGATACCCATCCGGCTGCGCATATTCCGCCTTCAAATCGCCGTTTTCATCGGCGAGCACTTCCCATAAGTTGAGGAAGTAACAGCCCTTTTCCAGTGCAAGTGCGGCCAACTCGTTGTTGATGCGGCACAGCCGATCGCGGTTTAGACCCTCGTGTCCGCTGGTCTGGCTTACGGAAGAAAGCACCGGTGTGATGGACTGCACGTAGATCTGTGCATCGGGCAAGGCCTGCTTGACCATGTCCAGCATCCGGCTGTAATAGCTCAAAAAGCCTGTGTAATCGCTGTTGCGGCCGAGGACATTTGTACCCAGAAGAATATATACCGCCTGTGGCTGTTGTGCGGCAAGCGCCTCCAGCGGGACCTCAACAACACCATCGGAACGTTTGCACGATGTGCCATTCACTACAGCGTTTGGCCCGACACCCTTGTAAGCACAAAATTGTGCATCCGGTAAGCCGGTGTTGTACATCTGCATCCCCTGTGTCAGGCTGTCACCCAAAAAGCTTACATTATTGAACCAGCTTTTGTCCACGGCATCTGTCTGCGGCAGTGATGCCATCCTGAAATCAATTGCGGTCGATTCGCTGTCCGTTGAAAGCTGCTGCACGGTGACTGTGCTGTCGGAAGAGTAGCTTAAGGTATTCCATTCATCGGTGGTTAATGTCTGCTGCAGCAGGGTGTTTTGCTGGATAGCGTCAACGCCCTTGCTGCGGTGCAGTCTCCTCCATAAAACGGCGACGCAGCACAAAAGCACGACCAGCAAAACCAGACTGGCAACAAAAAAGCGTTTGCGCCAGCGGTGGTGTAGGACACTGTGCCGATATTCCTGATAGTCGACCATAGAATAATCCCTCTTTTCAAAGTGGAATTCCACCCATAGTTTAGTTGCTTCTATAAGTATAACACATCCGCAGGCAAGGACAAGTGCCTAAATGAAGCACGGGGTGCAAAAACTATACTTGCAATTTCACGAGCCATCCGTTACAATAAAAATACGAACAGCCCTTCTTTGAGGTGCGCAGCAGGGACCCCCCTGAATGGGGTAAAACGTGCTGTCGTGCACCGCAAAGAAGGGCTTTGATTTTTTTCAAAAAGGAGAAACACTATGAAGCACCAGGCATTGAACCCTTATCTGCCGCTTTACGAGTATGTACCAGACGGCGAGCCGCATATTTATGATGGTCGGCTGTATCTCTATGGCAGCCATGACATAGTTGGAAGCACACAATTCTGCATGGGGGAGTACGTTGTGTGGAGTGCACCGACAGATGACCTTGGCAACTGGAGGTATGAGGGTGTTTCGTACTCATACGAGCAGGCAGGGGCATCGAACGAAGAGGCCGGCAACCTTGCCGCACCCGACTGCGCAAAGGGCTGTGACGGCAGATATTATTTGTACTATAATCGCGGTGCGCGCAATGGCTGTGAGGTCGCTGTGAGCGATCGCCCGCAAGGGCCGTTCCGCTATCTGTGCAACGTGGCGTACCCGGACGGCACCGAGCCGGATACAAAAATGTTCGACCCGGGTGTGCTGGTTGACACAGACGGCAGGGTGTTTCTCTATGTCGGCTTTGTGCCGACGCCTGGCTCGCCGTGGATCAATATTGCAGGCAAATTCTGCCTTGGCTTTGAGCTGGAGCAGGATATGCACACGATCAAAGACGGTCCGTATGAGGTCGTTCCTGGCTGCCTTGCTGCAAAGGGCACAGACTTTGAAGGACACGGCTTTTATGAGGCGTCATCTCCGCGTAAAATCAACGGGCGCTATTATTTTGTGTACTCCTCCGAGCAAAGCCATGATTTGTGCTACGCAGTCTCAGATGAGCCTTTGAAAAATTACCGTTACGGCGGTGTGCTGGTGTCAAATGCGGATATTGGCTACAACGGCAATACCATTCCGCGCACGCCCTTTGGCAATACGCACGGCGGTCTGGTACAAATCGGGGAGCAGTGGTATGTGTTTTATCACCGGCAGACCCATGGCATCGAGTGTTGCAGACAAGGCTGCGCCGAGCCGATCACGCTGAATGCTGACGGAAGCTTTTCGCAGGCGGAAATTACGAGCTGCGGACTGAACGGCGGACCTTTGGCCGGCTTAGGTACGTACAATGCAGCGTACGCCTGCAACCTGATGCATGAAACCATCGGGAAAGAGCGCCTGACGATCCGCAAGTGTGTACGGGACAGCCAGCCGCATGTCTGCGAGCTAAATAACGAGGACAACATCCCGGAGCATGCGCTGCACTGCATCGCAAATATGCAGGATGGCACCGTGGCAGGCTTCAAGTATTTTTCGCTCGGCGAGGCAACACGTATAGAGCTCTGTTTGCAGGCAGACCAAAGCGGAACGATGGAGGTATGGCTGGATGATGCCTGTGCTGTAAAAGCGGCTGAGATCCCGTTTGATGCAAGCACTGACTGGCAGAAGGTGTCCGGTGCGTTCTGCGCACCAAAAGGGGTGTATCCGCTCTACTTCCGGCTGAAATGCAAGGGGCGTGTTAACTGGATGGAGTTTACCCTGCTGTAAAATAGGACAAATAAAAGCATCTGCAGCGCTTGCCCGCCCGATGGCAGGCTTTCGCTGCAGATGCTTTGTTATGTGATATTTACGCTGCCGACAGGTAACGCTTACAGCTCAAAGTCCGGGTCATCCTTAATGATATGGATGCTCGTGATAAAGGGGCTAGCCTCCGGGTCGTTGAACGGGGCGTCCTTCACGTACTTGTTCAGCACAACAGAGGTGCGTGCGGGGTCGGCAATCGTGCCTGCGCCGCCGATACAGCCGCCGGGACAGCCCATGCCCTCAAGCAGGTAGCCGTCGTATTTGCCGGCCTTTGCAAGCATCAGCAGTTTTTTGCAGTCGGCAAGACCCTGTGCGGACGCAATTTTGACATCCATGTCGGGGTGCCACTCTTTGATTTTGTCGGCAACAGCCTTTGCGACGCCGCCAGACTGCGCAAAGCCGCGTCCCGCGGCGGAGGCGTGGAGCAAATCCTCCTCAGCAGGGTCGACCTCAAGGGTATCGGGGTCAATGTCTCTTGCCTCAATGATGCCGGCGAGCTCCTCGAACGTCAGCACAAAGTCAACATCGCTGCGGACAGTGCGGCGGGATGCCTCCAGCTTTTTGGCGGCGCACGGTCCGATGAAGCACATACGTGCCTCAGGGTCGGCTTTTTTCATCATACGTGCGGTAAACACCATGGGGGTCATCGTCATGGAGATATTCTTTGCCAGGCTGGGGAAGGCTGTCTTTGCCATCATGCTCCAGGCAGGGCAGCAGGATGTTGCCATAAAGTTTAGCTTAGAGGGCACCTCTTCCAAAAAGTCGTGAGCCTCATCGACGGTGCAAAGGTCAGCGCCGATTGCAACCTCGACAACATCGCAGAAGCCAACAGCCTTAAGGGCCGCCTTCAGCTTACCGGTGGATGCCAACTGCGGGAACTGGTTGACGAATGCGGGTGCAACCAGGGCGTAGATGCGGTCGCCGCGGTTGAAGCCCTGGATCAGCTGATAGATCTGACCCTTGTCGGCAATGGCGCCGAAGGGGCAGTTGACAAGGCACTGACCGCAGGACACGCACTTGCTGTAGTCGATCTCTGCACGACCAAGCTCATCGGAGTGGATGGCACCCATGCCGCAGGCAGCTGCACAGGGGCGCTCGGTCTTAACGATTGCGTTGTACGGGCACACCGTGGCGCAACGGCCGCACTTGATACACTTTTCCTGGTCGATGGTGGAGCGTCCGCTCTCCCATGTGATGGCTTTTTTGGGGCAGACCTCCATACAGGGGTGTGCCAGACAGCCCTGGCAAAGGTCCGATACCTTGACCAGCTTTTCCGGGCAGCGGTTGCAGGCAAATTTGATCACGTTTACCAGCGGCGGGTCGTAGTACTTGTCTGCGATGGATGCGTTTTCCAAACCGGAAACAACGCTGTTATGCTCATCCATGCGGCGTGTCGGCAGACCCATAGCCAGACGCACACGTTCCTCAACGATGGCACGCTCCAAAAAGATATCCTTGCGCAGCTTGCCCTCTTCGCCGGGGACGATAGTGTAGGGGATCTTGCGCATCAAATGGTTGGCCTGCTCGCCCTTAACGTTGGCGTAGGCCATACGTGCAACTTCCGTAAAAACCTGGCGGCGCACCTGGACGACCGCCGTATTGATTCCTCTAAAACTCATTCTTATCTCTCCTTGCTTTGACAAAAAACAGGCACAGCCCTTGCAGTACGCAAAAAAACGTTTGCATCTGTTTGCCCCGCATAATATGCGTTGGTATAGGCAAAAAGAGCGGTTAAGGTAAGGTACTGCAATTGGTACGGGCTGTGTTTGCGGCGGATGCACCCTGCACGGCACTGCGCCCGCAGTGCCAATGCATCCACCAAACCATTCTTATATTAACACAAAACCCCCTTTATGAAAAGGGGGTGCAGAGAAATCGTTACAAAATTCACAATACGTGCAACATGTATAAATATTATGCGCTGTTTTTGTCTGGTTTGCTGCCTGTTTTCAGGGTGGCGCGGCAGGGTGCAGGCAAGGTCACACAAGCACAGCCCGTACACGCTCGCCGTCGTACTTGCCAAGGCGCACCTTCACGATTTGCCCGCTCTCGTGCCCGGGCGCAGAGACGACCACCGGCACATACAAACGGGTGTAGCCGGTATACAGCGTACCGGAAAGCGGCGTTTCAAGCAGGACGGTATCCTCTGTGCCCTCGTAAGCGGACAGTACCTCGCAGCGCACCTGCTCGGCGATCGCATTCATCTCACGGCTGCGTGCTTGCTTTTCACGCTCGTGCACCTGATTGTCAAAATCGTAGGCAGGGGTGCCGCTGCGCCGTGAATAGGGGAAGACGTGCACCTTCAAAAAACCGATTTTGCGCAAAAACTCGCAGCTCTCGGCAAAATCCTCCGGTGTCTCACCGGGGAAGCCGCAGATGCAGTCGGTGGTAAAGCTGACGGGGCGCTCGCCGTAAGCGGCACGCAGGCGGTCAACCACCTGCGCATATTGCTCGGCCGTATAAACACGGCGCATGCGGCGCAGGGTGGCTGTGCATCCGCTTTGCAGGCTCAGGTGGTACTGCGGGCAGAGCTTTTCCACAGCAGCAAGACGTGTGATATACTCCGGTGTAAGCATATCCGGGTCAAGGCTGCCCAGACGGATGCGCTCGATGCCCGGCACAGCGGCGCATTTTTCCACAAGCTCTACCAGGTTGGTACCGGTATCCAGCCCATAGCTCGGCAAAGAGATTGCACTCAGCACGACCTCACGGTAGCCGGTATCTGCCAGCTGCCGCAGCTCGGCAAGGATGCTTTCCTCGGCACGGCTGCGCACAGGACCACGTGCACGCGGGATGACGCAGTAAGCGCACTGTCGGTTGCATCCGTCCTCTACCTTAATAAAAGCACGTGTGTGTGTCTCAAAGCGCTCGACAGGCAGCTCTTCAAACTGTTCGCCGTGCTTATGGGGCGCAATTGCCACAATGCGCTCGTGCCCGTCCAGCAG
Source organism: Oscillospiraceae bacterium (assembly GCA_963596815.1). Lineage (GTDB taxonomy): Bacteria > Bacillota > Clostridia > Oscillospirales > Ruminococcaceae > Faecalibacterium. The sequence continues at coordinate 49,356 of CAVBNV010000009.1, read as the reverse complement.
CTTCAATACGTTGTCCAGGATCGCCCGGCGGTCACCGTTGCCGCACACAAGGTCGGCCTCGGTAAACTGCGCTGCCTCCTCCGGGAAGGCCTGCGGGTAGCAGCCGGTCAGCACAGTGACTGCCCCCGGGTTTTCACGCTTTTTGCGGCGCAGCCACTTGCGGCTCTTCTGGTCACCGAAATTTGTCACGGTACAGCTGTTTACAACAAACACATCGGCAGGCTCGCTCTCCTGCGCTATGGTAAAACCGTTTGCACGGAACATCTGCTCCAGCGCACCGGTCTCGTTCAGGTTTACCTTACAGCCAAGGGTATAAAAACAAACTCGCATGGGGAGGGTCCTTTCCATCACATCGTGGGATATCTGCAATACTCCTTATTATATACTACGGTGGTATGCCGTGCAAGTGGAAGTTTGGCTGTGACGGTCCGGTTCCATCAGACATGACAAAAGGGAGCAGACCTGCGCCCGCTCCCTTTTGTTGGATAAAGATGATGTATAGAGGATTATGATAAATGTCTGCTTTAATTGTCTGCGATCGTCTCAAAAGCAAAATCAGCTCTGCACATTGGAATTGTTACGCTTCACCTCCCTGATCGTTTGAGCCGGAATCATCAGATGTCTCTTTCTTGTGGATTTCAACGTTGATCGTGCGGTTGCCTTTGTCGTCCTTCTTGACGGTGATCTTTTCAGCCTTGTCCTCACCGGTAAACACGACATCGTTGAGACGCTCTTTTGCGCTGTCTGGCAGCAGACCGTTGAAAGAGTCGAGATACTCTCTGAAATTGGCATCCGTCATCTCATTCGAGAGGGCGATGTCAGCCAGAATGCCGAGGAGCTTGAACGTTTTCTCAACAGATTTAGCATCATTATCAAAAAGATTCAAATCGGTCTTATCCGTAACATTGACGGTCACGGTGATTTCCTCAAAGCAGCCGGTCAGCATGGTCGAGCCTGCAACAGCCAGAGTAGAAAGACCTGCAATCTTCAAAAACGAACGACGAGAAATGCTTTTCATGGTATATCCCTCCTCATAAATTATGAATCGCAACAGGATTCTGTGACACTAGAGTAACGCTTTTGTTGCAAAAAGTCAAGAGGATTTTCGCAAATATCTGCTGGCATTTTTAACAAGAATTTAACAATACTTTTGGCATTTGATTTTTGCGCATGGCAGCGCACGGCAAAGCAAGTCGATTGCACGGAATCACCACAATTGAAATACCGGGCAAATAGAATTGTTATAAATTGTATGAAAACCGGGGATTTTGCGCTTGACTTTGAACTGTTGTGACGGTACACTTATAGCAAGATATTTCCTCAATGGGGCATGGTGTCCCCGTTGAACGTCTGGAGGTATATAAGAGTATGAGTGTTTCGTTGAACACAAAGCACCTTTCCGCTTTTATCAGCGCAGAGGAATATGAGGCGATTTATCCGCAGGTAGAGGCTGCGCATAAGCAGCTGGAAGCCAAGGACGGCCCCGGCAACGACTTTTTGGGCTGGATGTATCAGCCCCGTGATTACGATAAAGAAGAGTTTGCACGCATCAAGCAGGCGGCCGCCAAGATCCGTGATGATTCGGATGTGCTGGTGGTTGCAGGCATCGGCGGCAGCTATCTGGGTGCCCGTGCCGTGATCGAGGCAGTCAAGGGTCAGTTCCACAACGAGATCGATAACGGACTGAAGATCTACTTCTGCGGCAACAGCATCAGCCCCACGTACCTGAACAACATCATTGCGCTGTGCAAGGGCAAGCGTTTTTCCATCAACGTCATTTCCAAGTCCGGCACGACCACCGAGACAAGCCTTGCATTCCGTGTGCTGCGTGACCTGCTGGAGAAGGAAATGGGCGCCGAAGAGGCGAACAAGCGCATCTATGCAACCACCGACCGTGCAAAGGGCACACTGAAGCAGCTGGCGGACGCACAGGGCTGGCCTACTTTTGTAGTGCCGGACGATATCGGCGGACGCTACTCGGTGCTGTCTGCTGTCGGTCTGCTGCCTATTGCTGCGGCAGGCATCGACATCGACGAGCTGATGCAGGGCGCTGCCGATGCAATGGAGCGCTTCTCTGTATGCGGCAAGGATAACGATGCCTACAAGTATGCTGCGATCCGCAATATCCTGTACCGCAAGGGCAAGAGCATTGAAATTCTGGAGTGCTACGAGCCGGACTTCACCCTGATGAACGAATGGTACAAGCAGCTGTTCGGCGAGAGCGAGGGCAAGGACAATAAGGGTCTGTTCCCGGCAAGCTGCATCTTCTCTACCGATTTGCACTCGATGGGTCAGTTTATTCAGGAAGGCTCACGCACGATGTTTGAGACCATTGTTGACGTGAAAAAGCCTGCGCAGGACCTTTTCATCGAGTCGATCGACGGCAATTTTGACGGTCTGAACTTCCTTGCCAACCAGAACATGAGCGTCGTCAACCGCAAAGCGATGGAGGGCACGATCCTTGCCCACACCGATGGCGGTGTGCCCGAGGTTTTGATCGAGGTGGACGATCTGTCTGCGTACAATGTCGGCTACCTGATCTACTTCTTCTGGCGTGCATGCGCATGCAGCGGTTATATGCTCAGCGTCAACCCGTTCAACCAGCCGGGCGTTGAGAGCTACAAAAAGAACATGTTTGCGCTGCTGGGCAAGCCCGGTTACGAGAACCTGACTGCTGAGCTGGAAGCAAAGCTGAAGTAAACCTATATAATGATGATCTCCCGCCGCAAGGCGTGGAAAATACAGGAGGACAGAACTATGATTAAACTGATTGTTGGCACCAAGGGCTCCGGTAAAACCAAAGCTATGATTGATATGATCAATGACTCGGTCAAGACCTCCAATGGCAATGTGGTTGTCGTTGAAAAGGGCATGAAGCTCACCTACGACATCGCTCCTGCTGCACGTCTGATCGATCTGGATGAGTATAAGATTGCCGGCGGCGAGATGCTGTATGGCTTTGTGGCCGGTCTGATGGCAAGCAACTACGATATCACTGATTTGTACATTGACGGCATCCTCAAGGTTCTGGATCGTGACATCAACGGTCTGGGCGTTGTGCTGGATGAGATGGCAGCCATTGCGGGCGACACCGTCAAGGTCACTGTCACCGTCAGCGCAGACGAGTCCGAGCTGCCTCATGACGTGAAGAAGTACCTGTAATCTCTGCACAGAATATCGCTTGCACGGGCAGTCAACCGGGAAAAACTGAAATTTTTCGGTTTTCTGCCTGTTTTGATGTTGACAAAGGGCTGACTTGGCGCTATACTAACAAGGCAGCCTTTTAGAGGTGTACTATGCAATTTGACCTGAGGAAGTTTATCACCTCCGGCACAAAACCGTATCGGGCAGAGTTTCAGTGTGATTTATCTGCGCGAGATTATGCCGGAGCGACGATCCCTCAGCCGGTAACAGCTGTGTTTGAAGCGCAGATGGACGGTGACGAGGCACGGATAACGTTGCGGGCAAAAGCATTGGTGCATGGCGAGTGCGCCCGCTGTCTGGACCCTGTCACACAGGAGCAGGCAGTTGATGCGGAGTGGGTGGTAAAGGAACAGGATCTGGATGACCCGGATTTTGATCTGCCGCTGAATGAGAAAGGACATTTGGATATTGACGAGTGGCTCGGCCAGGAGTTTATGTTCCAGGTGCCTACGGTGTTGCTTTGTGACCCTGACTGTGCAGGACTTTGTCCTGTCTGCGGCAGGAAAAAAGCGGTTTGCACCTGTTCTCCGGCGGAGCAGACGGCTGCCCCCGTAGACACAAGGCTCGCAATTCTTAAATCACTGCTTAACTGACAAACCCATCAAGGAGGTGCAAAAATATGGCAGTACCTAAGAGACATCTTTCCAAGGCCCGCCGCGACAAGCGTCGCAGCAATGTTTGGAAGCTGGAGGCCCCCACGCTGGTCAAGTGCAGCAACTGCGGCTCTCTGAAGCTCCCCCACCAGGCATGTGGCAACTGCGGTTACTACAAGGGCGAGGAAGTCATCAAGAAGGCCTAATTTGCGCAAAATTGGTGGCACAATGGTGTTATGTACAGAAGGGGAGGGCGCAATGCCTTCCCCTTCTTGTTCTGTTTTGAAATTTGCAAAGGGGTGAGAGCAAATGGCGATTCTGATCGATCATGTTGAAGCAGGGAGCGAGGCGGAGACACTTGGTCTTGCCCCGGGCGATGAGCTGCTCAGCGTGGATGACAACGAGCTGAATGACTCGCTGGATTACGATTTTTATACGGACAGCAAGAGCTTTCACCTGAAAGCCAGGGTGGCGGACGGCATCCGTGAATGGGATGTGCAGCGGCAGGTGCGCGGTCCCTTCGGCTGCGAATTTAAGACCTACCTTGGTGATCAAAAGCACTCGTGCTCCAACCACTGCATGTTCTGCTTCATTGACCAGCTGCCCCCCGGTATGCGTGACAGCCTTTATTTTAAGGATGATGACGAGCGCCTGTCTTTTTTGTTTGGCAACTACATCACCATGACAAATATGCAGGAGCACGAGATCGACCGCATTATTAAAATGCACATCTCACCGATCAACATTTCGGTTCACACAACAAACCCGCAGCTGCGTGTGCGCATGCTTGCCAATCGACGCGCCGGCGAGGTGCTGAAGTACCTGCCAAAGCTGGTGGAAGGCGGCATCGCCGTTAACTGTCAGCTTGTACTGTGCCGCGGCGTCAATGATGGTGATGAACTGCGTCGTACACTGTCCGATCTGCTGGAGCTTACACCCATGGTGCAGAGCATTGCCGCTGTGCCCTGCGGCGTGACAGACTACCGCAAAAATCTATACCCGCAGGTGCCGTATGATGCGGTATCCAGTGCGGAAGTGATCGATATCATGGAAGAATTTGGCGATGAGTGCAAACGTCGTCACGGCAAGCGCATTATTTATCCCAGTGACGAGTGGTACCTTAAGGCCGGCCGTCCCATCCCGCAGGAAGAATTCTACGAGGACTTTGACCAGCTGGAAAACGGTGTCGGCATGATGCGCCTGTATGCCAGCGAATTTTTACAGGAGCTCGAAAAGCCGCACCGTGTTTACGGCAGCAAAAAGCTGGATGTTGTCACAGGCGAAATGGCTTCACCTTTGATTAACGAGATGATGGCAGAGCTGAACCGCCAATACCCGATGATAGAGGTCACGGTGCACACCATCAAAAACAATTTCTTTGGCGGCAATGTGGGCGTGGCTGGTCTTGTGACGGCGACAGATATCCTTGCGCAGTGCAAAGGTAAGCTGGTCAGCGATACACTTGGCGTGCCCGAAGTCATGCTGCGCGAGGAAAAGGATATGTTTTTGGACAATATCACGGTGGAAGAGCTTGCACAGCAGCTGGGCGTAAAAATTCAGCTGCTGCCGACCTCTGGCGGGGATGAGGCACGCATGCTGCTGCGCAGTGGACTGCATATCGCACGCAAACGGAGATAAAGCCTTTTTGATAGAGAAGGGAGGAACCCTATGAGCAAACCGATCGTAGCAGTTGTGGGACGTCCCAATGTGGGCAAATCCACACTGTTCAACAAACTGTGTGGTCAGCGGCTTGCAATTGTGGAGGATACGCCGGGCATTACCCGTGACCGTATCTTTGCAAACTGCGAGTGGAGCGGGCACGAATTTATGCTGGTGGATACCGGCGGTATTGAGCCGAAAGCGACCGAGGGCATCCTTGCGCATATGCGCGAGCAGGCTCAGATTGCCATCGATACGGCGGATTGCATTGTAATGGTGGTGGATGTACGCGATGGTTTGACTGCTGCGGATGAGGACGTGGCGCACATGCTGCGCCGCAGCCATAAACCTATTATTCTGGCAGTGAACAAGTGCGACAACGTCGGCAATACGCCGATGGAGCTGTACGAGTTCTATAACCTCGGCTTTGATGAGGTCATGCCTGTTTCTTCGGTGCACGGTCACGGCACAGGCGATTTGTTGGATGCGGTATGCGCGCACCTTGATTTCTCAGAGACGGTCGTGGAGGAGGACCGCATCCCGGTTGCAATCATCGGCCGCCCGAATGTGGGCAAGTCCAGCCTGACCAACCGCATCCTGGGCGAAAACCGTATGATCGTCGCCAACGAGGCGGGTACGACACGTGACGCGATCGATACGCCGGTGGACAATGCATACGGCAAGTTCATTTTCACAGATACAGCCGGTCTGCGCAAGCGCAGCAGTATTTCAGACGGGCTGGAGCGTTATATGGTCGTGCGTGCGCTGGCCGCAGTAGAGCGCAGCCGCGTTGCACTGATCCTTGTAGACGCCACAGTAGGCTTTACCGAGCAGGACAGCAAAGTGGCAGGTTATGCACATGAGCAGGGCAAGGCCTGCATCATTGTTGTAAACAAGTGGGACGCTGTAGAAGGCAAGGAGACCAATACGATGGAGCTGCAGCGCCGCGGTTATGCTGAGTGCTTCAGCTTTATGGGCTATGCTCCGATCATTTTTATTTCGGCGCAGACAGGCTATAACGTAAACAAGCTGCTCCAACTGATTCGTGATGTGGACAGCCAGAACGGTGCCCGTGTGCCGACTGGTGTCCTGAACGAGATGCTGGCTCGTGCCACGGCACGCATGCAGCCGCCAAGCGACAAGGGACGCCGTCTGAAGATCTTCTACCTGACGCAGGCATCTACCCGTCCGCCCACGTTTGTGGCATTTGTCAATGCAAAACACCTGTTCCACTTTAGCTACCAGCGCTATATCATCAATCAGATCCGCGAAAGCTTTGGTTTGGATCATACCCCCATTCGTCTTGTCGTGCGTGAGCGCGGCTCGGGTGAGGTTGGCGCAAAGGACGTATAAGCGCGTAATAAGGGAGGCATCCTGTTATGATGACGATTCTGGTCGCATTGCTTACCATTGCCGAGTCCTATCTGCTTGGCAGTATTGATACGGGCATTCTGGTCAGCAAGTATCTCTATCACGACGATGTACGCACCCACGGCAGCGGTGCAGCCGGCATGACAAATATGCTGCGCACCTTTGGAAAAAAAGCCGCCGCAATAACAGCAGTCGGCGATGTCCTAAAAGGTGTCGTTGCGGTATGCATTGGTCGTTTGCTGTTCGGTTTTGTCCCACAATGTACGGTGACCCTGCTCTACCTGGGGGCTTACATGGCTGCGATTTTTGCTGTGATCGGCCACCTGAAACCGGTTTATTTCGGGTTTAAGGGCGGTAAGGGCGTACTTGTGGCCGGCGGTGCGATTTTGGCAGTGCAGCCCGTTTTAATGCCGGTTTTGTTCGTGATTTTTCTTCTGTGTCTCGTGCCGACCGGCATGGTCTCGCTGGGCAGCATCACGATGGCAATCTCATACCCGGTTTTGACGCTTATCTATTGTCTGCTGTGCGGCTTTGCTGTTACGGATACCGTTGTTTGCGTATGCGGTGCATTGATCATGGCGATTATGGTCGTCTATATGCATCGCTCCAACATCGAGCGCATCCGCTCCGGTAAAGAGTACCGCTTTGGCAAACACAATAAATAACAATACGCTAAATGCGCCTGCTGCGGCGAGGTAAACGAGCTCTAAAGCTCCACTCGCGCAGCAGGCGCACTTGTTTTTTAATGATTACCGCTGATGGACAGCACTTGTACGGTGCTCCATAAGATACGTTGCCTCTAAGTCGGCGATATGCAGCTTGACTGCAAGCGGGTACTTGTCGTATGCCTCCGAAATGGCAAAGCAGCCGCCGCGTGCGGCATCGTCAAAACCGCCCATGTGCCAGCGTATGGCAACCGCCTCTTCGACCTTCAGCTTCATAAAGCGTTCAATCAAAAAAACGCTTTTTTCACCGTGTCCGTACGGAAAAAGATCCTCGACGCTGTACGATGGCACCTTTTCCCACTGACCGGTCGTGTCATTTTTTACATTGCGTGTCCCGGCTTTGTAATAGTTTGCTTTGCACAGGTCATGGAGCAGCGCACATATAGCAAAGCTCTCCTCACTTTCGCCTTCAGCAAAAAAAGTGTCGTGCAGCGCATGGTAGACATTCAAGCTGTGCATACACAAACCGCCTTCGCACGCACCATGGAACCGTGTGGACGCTGGTGCTGTAAAGAAATCGGTTTTTTTGTCCATCCAGTCCAAAAGCTTTTCGCTGCCGGGACGTGTGACATATCTGGTAAAAATCTGCACAAATTCTTCACGGTCACCCATGCTTACAGCTCCATATCCTCCAGAATGCCCTTAAGGATGGCCAACTCGTCGTGGCTAAGTGAAATACCCTTGCCCATACGGGTGCCGTCCGGTGACCAGTCACGGATGTCATATTTGGGCTCACCGTCATTCCAGCTGATCAGATTCAGCTGGCGCTCCCATCCGCGGGGACGCTGTGAAAGGACAGCTACACGCTCAACGATTTCATATTTGATTTCTGCCATAATGCAAAACCTGCCTTTACGTTTGTTTGCAACTATAATAAGGGATGTTGGGCAAGATTGCAACAGGTAAAAGCGAAAAAACTTTGAATTTTACACGATGAACTTTACCGCAGAGCCGCCTGATTTGTCTTTGCGTACCACAATCTGGTGCTGGATGCGATCCTTCAGGGCACTAACGTGCGAGATAATGCCGACAAGGCGATTGCCCTCTGTCAGACCGGAAAGTACACGCAATGCCTGTTCAAGCGATTCGTCATCCAGTGAGCCAAAGCCCTCATCAAGGAAGAGTGCATCCAGCCGGATGCCGCCGGCAGAGTTCTGCACTTCATCGGACAGTCCAAGCGCCAACGCCAGAGATGCCTTAAAGCTTTCGCCGCCGGACAGCGTTTTTACGCTGCGATGCGAGCCATTGTAATGGTCTATGACACCAAGATCCAGTCCGGACTGGCTACGCTGGTTTTCTGCGCCGATGCGTTCCAGTTCATACTGTCTGCCAGTCATTTGCATCAGACGGATATTTGCGTAGCGCAAGATACGGTCAAGGTAGTGCATCTGGATACAGGTCTCAAGGCGCACCTTTTCCTGTCCGTTCAGGCTGCCGCCCGCGGTTGATGCAAGCGCTCCGACCCATTGCAGCCGCTGCTCCAGCTCGGTACGCTCTTCAGCTTTGCAGTGATAATCCTTTGCCGCATCCCGGTTGGGTGTCAGCTGGACGTTCAAGGCTTTTTCCTGCGCCTGCAGCGCATCGTACTGCGCAAGCAGTGCTTTGTTTTGCTCCAGCAGCTGCTCATATGTCTGCGTGGGAAGCTGCTTTGCGGAGATCTCCTTCTGTGCTTGCAGGGTATCCACCGCAGCCTTGGCGCGGTTGTACGTTTGCTCGGCGCTGGTCAGCGCTGCGTCGGCCTTATCCTTTGAGGCATGCAGGTTTGTGCGCTCCTTCACAAGCTGATCGTATGCCTGCTTTGCCTGCTCCCGGTCAGGGTAGGGGAGAGCAGAGCGCTGCTGTTGGATTTGTACCTCCAGGGCACTTGTGCGCGCGGATTGAGCTGAGAAATCGTTATCGGCTTTCCCGGCGGCAGCTTCCAGTGCAGGGCGCTGCGCAGCTTTGCGCTTGCGCTCTTCTTCAAGCGTGTACCGCCGCTGGCAGTCTGCCTTTGCCTGCTTCAATGCAACGTTGCACCGCTCCTGCTCGGCGTGCAATGCTGCGTTTTCGTCAGCTAGGACAGCCTTGAGCTCGTTTATGGAAAATGTGACCTCGGCGCCCGCTCCGCCTGAAAAGCGATCCGGGAAAAGAGCAATAACATCACGCTTCAACGCTGCCTTGGCCTCCTCGGCGGCGGCTTTTTCGTTTTGAGACGTCTCACTTGCGATCTGCAATGCAGAATATGCCCTTTCAGTTGCCTTTTTTGCATCGTTCACCTGTAACTGCGTGGGTACGGTAGACGACAGAGGGGCTTTTGCGGGGTGATGTATACTGCCGCATACAGGGCAAGGCTGTCCCTCGGCAAGGTCTTTTGCCAGCAAACCGGCCTGCGCATCAAAAAAGTTGTGCTCAAGCTGGTCTTGTTCGTTTCGTCTTTTATCCCAGAATCCGCGTGATTCAATATAGCTCCTTTGCGCTGAATCAGCTGCATGCCGTTTTTTTTGATATGTCTGCATTCGCTCTTCCAGCGACTTGATGCTGCTGTCACGCTGCTTTAGCTGTGCTGCCTGCGTTTCCAGTGTAAGCTTCCTGGTCTGTGCATCCTGCAGCTCGGCGAGCTCGTTTTCGGCCGATTTTATAGCGGCATCAATACCCTCAAGCTCTGCACGGCGTGTCCGTGCGGTCGCTTGTGCCAGCAAAGCACCATCACGGGTTTTGCGTAAGTCACTGTTAAGACTGTCCAACGCATCGTATGACGCAAGGTTTGCCTTGGCACGCTCGATTTTTTCAGTCAGCGCATCAATTTTTTTGGCATCGTCCACATGCAGGGCACTCTCAGCACGTGCGGCATCCAAAGCAGGCAAAGCCGCGGCAAGCTCGTGCTTTTTTGCGTCAAGCTGCTGCTGTAGCTGCTGTGCCTGTTCAACAGCGCCGAGTTGACGCTGAAGCTCGTTTACACACTGTCCGATTTGTTCCGCTTGTTTCGCTGTCTGCTCTAACTCGATTTCCTGCCGGCGAATCAGCTCATCCAAAAGCTCGCAGACAGTATTGGATGGCGTAAGGTGATTTATTGCCGTAAGCTCACCCGCCTTAGGGTCGTTTTCATCAAAGCGGATACGGCTCAGGATGCTGTCAAGGTCAGCATTCAAGGTGCTATATTGTTGGTTCAAAGCAGAGTGTTCTTCCTGCAAACGTTCCTGCAGCTTTTTGTAGTTTTGTGTGCGGAACAGTTTGCGAAAAATTTTGATCCGGTCGTCGGTAGTAGAGGTAAGCAGCCGTGTAAATTGCCCTTGTGCGATCATAGCGATCTGTGAAAACTGGTTGTAATCCAGCCCGATGATCTCGGTGACGGCCTTTGTTACCTCACGTGCCTTGGTGATCGGCGCACGACCGTCATCAAATGTAAGGGTCGCATCGGCTTTTGCAACCGTCGTTCCGGTTCCCCTTGCTTTGGGACGCTCATATTCCGGGTTGCGGTGTACTGTGTAACGCTTATTACCAACCTCAAATTCAAGCTCAACAAAGGTTGGCGTACTGCCCTCGGCATACTTGCTGCGCAGCATGCTCCCATCACGTACGCCGCCGCTGGATTCATCATAGAGTGCATAGGTGATAGCATCAAACAGCGTGGTCTTGCCTGCGCCGGTGTCACCGGTAATAAGGTAAAGTCCGCCTTTGCCAAGCTTGTCCAGCTCCAGTGTGGTTTGCGCTGCGTAAGGACCAAAGGCGGAGATGGTCAGCTTTAACGGTCTCATGTGTTTTCTCCTTCGCCTGCATCGTTTGTTTCCCAGATCTCATCAATCAGCTGCTGACAAAAAGCGCGCTGTCGGTCGGTCATGGGCTGGTTGTTTTGTGCCTCGTAAAAGGCGGCGAAATGCTCCAGCGGGCTGAGCTGCGCAGCATGGTCGGCTGCATTGAACTCGCGGTTTTCACGTGTGCGGGCGTTGTCGTAATCCAGCCGCATCAGGTTTGGATAAATGGTGCGCAAACGTGCCATTGCATCGGCAACATCCTGCTCATCGGTCAGGGTGATGTGCAGGTAATCATCCAGCGCAGTGCCCTCGTAATTGCGGCGCTCGGACAGCTCTGCATAGGTGCCGCGTATCTCCCGCATATCGTGCATGGGTGTCAATGGTGCGGTCGTGATGGCGACATCGCCCTTGGCGCCAAACTCTACAAAGGTGACGCTTTTGTTCTGGTGCGCCTCCGAAAACGAGTACTTGAGCGGCGTGCCGCAGTAGCGCACCTGTGGCCGTGTGACCTGCTGCGGGCTGTGCAGGTGTCCTAATGCGACATAATCAAAGGCATCAAAAAGCTCAGCATCCACGCAATCTAAGCCGCCGACACTCGGCTCCTCGCTTTCACAGACAGAAGCACCGGCCACAAACTGATGCGCAACAAGGACGCTGCGGTGTTGCGGGTTGACAGCACAGTGCCGCACCACGCAGGCGAGTGCATCGTTGTAGGTTTCAATCGGCTCATCCGGCCAGATATGACGCACAGAAGCCGGCTTGATAAATGGCAGCAAATACACGTCAAGCGCACCGTATTCGTCCTGCATCGTGATGGGTTTTGGTGCGCCTTCAAATACGGGGCTCACATATACGCGGCTGCCTGCCAGAAGGTGAGAGCCGAACGCAATGCGTTCGGCCGAGTCATGATTGCCGCTGATTGCAAAAACAGGCAGCTTGCGTGCGGATAGCTCCGTCAAAAACCAGTCCAGCAGACAGACTGCCTCTGCAGGCGGTACAGATTTGTCGTACAAATCACCGGCAAGAAGTACGCCGTCTACGGGATGATTCTCCAGCAGGGCAAGAATTTGCTCCAGGATAAAGCGTTGGTCATCGAGCATGGAAAACTCGTTTACTCGCTTGCCCAGATGTAAATCGGAGAGGTGCATAAAACGCATAAATCATAACACCACCTTAAAATAATTACAGGACCATTATAAGTGATACCGTCATATTTGTCCACACAATAAAAAACTCCTTCCGGCTTTCATTTACCGGAAGGAATTTTGCTGTTATATAGCTATGTAAGAAGAATCAGTTTTTCAGGGATTGCATCGGGGCAGGCAACCGACCGCCGCGGTTGATAAACACCGACGGATCATGTGTGTTGACCGGCATGATCGGACCATAACCCAGCAGACCGCCAAAGTCAAGAATTTCACCTGCTTTGCGTCCGATGGCAGGGATCACACGCACAGCGGTCGTTTTCGAGTTTACCATACCGATTGCGGCCTCGTCGGCGATCAATGCGCTGATCACAGCGGGTGTGGTGTCGCCGGGGATGATGACCATATCGATGCCGACAGAGCAGACAGCGGTCATTGCCTCCAGCTTTTCAATGGTCAGGCAGCCGGATTCCGCTGCGTGAATCATGCCGTCATCCTCGCTGACAGGGATAAATGCGCCCGAAAGACCACCGACGTGGTTGGATGCCATGACACCGCCTTTTTTAACAGCGTCGTTAAGCAGTGCAAGGCAGGCGGTCGTGCCGCAGCAGCCGCATGTCTCAAGGCCCATCTCCTCAAGGATGTTGGCAACACTGTCGCCAACGGCAGGGGTGGGTGCAAGCGAAAGGTCAATGATACCGGCGGGGACACCCAAAGCCTCGGAGGCGAGGTTGGCAACCAGCTGGCCAACGCGCGTGATCTTGAAGGCAGTGCGCTTTACAAGCTCTGCTACCTGGTCAATAGGAGCGTCCTTTGGCAGACGTGCAAGTGCGGCGCGCACGGCACCGGGTCCAGAGACGCCCACATGGATCTCGCAGTCCGGCTCACCGGGACCGTGAAAAGCGCCTGCCATAAACGGGTTGTCCTCAGGCGCATTGCAAAATACCACAAGCTTTGCGGCGCCGATGCACTGACGGTCGGCAGTCAGCTCGCTGGCCTTTTTGACGGCCTCACCCATCAACTTGATTGCATCCATGTTCAGCCCTGCCTTGGTAGCACCAATGTTGACAGAGCTGCATACAATGTCGGTTTCCGCCAATGCACGGGGGATGGACTCGATCAGCCGCAAATCACCGGCAGAAAACCCTTTGTGCACCAGTGCGGTATAACCGCCGACGAAGTTTACGCCGACCTTTTTGCCGGCAGCATCCAATGTTTTTGCAAAATCGACCGGGTCGGCATCCGGACAGGCACCCAACAGCATGGCGATGGGCGTAACGCTGATGCGCTTGTTGATGATTGGGATGCCGTACTCCGCACTGATGTGCTCCACAGTAGAAACAAGCGTTGCCGCTTTTGTCGTGATTTTGTTATATATTTTTTCGCAGGCCTTTTTGGGGTCCGGGTCGATGCAGTCCAGCAGGCTGATGCCCATAGTGACGGTGCGCACATCGAGGTTGTCCTGCGTAAACATCTCGATGGTCTCAAGGATGTCACCGGTATTAAACATACTCATAGCTGCGATACTCCTTTGTTAAATGACATGCATTGCGTCAAAGACTTCCTGACGGGTCACATTGATCTCCATACCCATCTCTTTGCCCAGTGCGTCGTAGCGACGATGCATCTCCTCGTGGCTGACATTGCAATTGCTGATGTCGACCAGCATAATCATAGCAAACATGCCTTGCAGGATGCTCTGCGTGACGTCCTCGATGTTGATGTTCATTTCGCTGCACAGGCTGGAAACTTTTGCGACAACGCCAACAGTATCGTGACCGACAACGGTAATAAATGCTTTCATAAATCCACCCTCATTTTCCTGTTTGATAGAAACAGCGTCGGAGCCATGACCTGTTATGGTCTGCCAAACGCCCCTTTACCTGTCCAGTATAGCAGATTTGGCAAAATTTGAATACACTTTTTGTAAAAAAGGCCAGTCAAAGGCGAAAAAAGACATTCTATCCTCCAATAGCACAGTCAAATCCCGATTTGCATGTTCGCCGGCTTCTACGCGGCGGCGTTATGCCGTCGGCCTTGCGGGGCGGGCTTTTTCTTTTGCCATGCCGCCACGAGTGCGGCCCATATCCTGAAAAAACAGGGCGGGTCAAAAAAATTAAATGCAGGGAGCGGTGCGGATTTCGCATCGCTTTTTGTATGGCTGCCGCAAATACACAGGTGCGAGAAATCTGGCGTCCCCCAAAAATTACATTAGATGGACGCAAAGACGACAACGCAGCGCAAGATGTCCCGCATTTTGTGCTTTATTTAGCAGAAAGACATTCTATGCAAAATTTGGGTGCAAATATTCCGATCATGTGTTATACTTATAAGACACCGGATGCTGCACAAGAGCAGATGATAACGGAAGAAAGGGGTAACGCACTATGGAACAGCTTTTGAAGATATTAGAGGATAACGCACGTCTGCCGATTGAAGATATCGCCACGATGCTGGGCAAATCATCGGCAGAGGTTGCAGCCATGATTGACCTTGCACGTGCGCAGGGGATCATTAAGGGCTATAAGACCCTTGTAGACTGGGAAAAGGCCGGCATAAACCACGTGGAGGCCGTAATTGAGCTGAATGTCAGCCCAAAAAAGAGCCGGGGCTTTGACGAGATCGCTGCTACGATCGCTTCGTTTGACGAGGTGGAAAGTGTCCTTCTGATGAGCGGCGGCTACGATCTGCAGCTGGTGATCAAGGGGAAGACCTTCCAGGAGATCGCTTTGTTTGTAGCAAAGCGCCTGTCTCCGCTGGACGATGTGCTTTCGACGGCAACGCACTTTGTACTGCGTACCTATAAGCAGGCAGGACGTGTGTACCAGGAAGAAGATATCGATGAAAGAGAGTGCACGGTGCTGTGATGGATTATGATAAGCTGATCGCGCCTGCCGCAGCGGCCATGCGCCCCTCCGGCATCCGCAAATTTTTTGATCTTGCGGCTGACATGCCCCAGTGCATCAGCCTTGGCGTTGGCGAACCGGACTTCAAAACGCCATGGGCGGTGCGCGAGGCGGGTATTGACAGTCTGGAACTCGGCCGCACCCGCTATACCGCAAACTCGGGCTTGAAGGAACTGCGTGTAGAGATATGCCGCTATCTCGAGCGTCGGATGGGGCTGGACTATGACCCTATGAGCGAGGTTTTGGTGACGGTTGGCGGCAGTGAAGCGATTGATGTGTGCATCCGTGCACTGATAACTCCGGGCGACGAGGTGATTATCCCGGAGCCGTGCTTTGTGTGCTACGAGCCAATCACGACGCTTGCCGGCGGTGTCCCGGTACATGTTGCGTGCCGTCAGGAGGATGAGTTTCGGCTGCGGGCGGATGCGCTGAAGGCAGCCATCACACCAAAGACAAAGCTGCTGATCATGCCTTTCCCCAACAACCCGACCGGCGCTGTGATGGAAAGGGAAGACCTGGAGGCTGTGGCAGAAGTACTGCGTGACACCAATATCATGGTGCTCTCGGATGAAATCTATGCCGAGCTGAACTATGGTCTGCGTCCGCATATCTCGATCGCAACACTGCCGGATATGGCACAGCGGACGATCGTTGTCAACGGTTTTTCGAAGACGTACGCAATGACAGGCTGGCGCCTGGGATATGCGTGCGGTCCTGCTCCGGTGATCAAGATCATGACAAAGATCCACCAAAGTGCAATTATGAGTGCGCCAACGACCAGTCAGTATGCCGCTATTACTGCCTTGAAGGAGTGCGATGGCGAAATCGAGCGCATGCGGAATGAGTACAATATGCGCCGCCGCCTTGTTGTGAAAGCGTTTAACGATATGGGGCTTACCTGTTTTGAGCCGCGCGGCGCTTTCTACGCTTTTCCGTGTATCAAGTCTGCCGGTATGAGCAGTCAGGATTTTTGTGCACAGCTGCTTGAAAAAAAGCATGTCGCAATTGTTCCGGGCGATGCGTTCGGCGCATCCGGCGAGGGATATGCGCGTGTTTCGTATGCATACTCCGTAGAACATCTGACGGAGGCACTGAAACGCATCCGTGAGTTTTTGCAGGAATTGAAGGAATGAAGGCGAGCCAAAGGTGCGACTTCATACAGCGAAAAGGAGACACTGCATGGCGATGAAAAACAGTGTGACAGTGCTGGCACCGGCAAAACTGAACCTTGCACTGGATGTCGTGGGTCTGCTGCCGAACGGATACCATAACCTGGATATGACGATGCAGTCGATCACGTTATACGAGAAGGTGCAGCTGCGCCGCAGCCGTTACCTGAATCTGACGCTTCCGGGCAGCCGTGTGGCACCAAATGAGAAAAATACAGCCTACAAGGCTGCACTGTCCTTTTTTTACTACACGGGTCTCCTGGCAGGGGTGGATATCACCATCCGCAAAAATGTTCCGGTGCGGGCGGGTATGGCAGGCGGCAGCGCTGACGCAGCTGCTGTACTGGTAGGTCTGAACGCACTGTATGACGCGAGACTCTCGATGAGCGAGCTTTGCGCCCTGGGCGCAGAGATTGGCGCAGACGTGCCGTTTGCCCTGATGGGCGGTACCTGTCGTGTGCAGGGCGTCGGCGATTTGATAAAGGCATTGCCTCCCTGCCCGGACTGTTGGTTTACGATCGTGATGCCGGATTACGGCATATCAACGCCGGCGGCGTTTGCGGCATATGACGTGGTCGGCAGCAGTGTGCATCCTGACTGTGCGGCGCAGGAGGCGGCGATTCGTGCCAACGACCTGGACGCCATGTGTGCCGCCGCCGCCAATGCGCTGGAAGAGTGCAGCGGAGCAAAGGACAACAGCGAGATCAAAGCACTGCTGCGGTCATATGGGGCGGTTACGGCCCTGATGACGGGCAGCGGTGCAGCAGTGTTTGGCATTTTTCGGGACGAAAAAGCGGCTAGTGCTGCGGCACAGGCTGCCGCTGCGCGCTGGCAACAGGTGTACATCGCAAAGCCGGACAGAGGCGGCGCAAGGGTGCTTTGAACATAGCTCGATGACAAGGCGGCTTGTCATAGGACAAAATCTGACAGTGCGGTTGACGGTTTGCGACCTTGTGCGCATACGGAGCCGCACTGTTTTTATCAATACTTTTAACTTTTTTCTGTGGTGCGTTTGTGGTATACTATACAACTGTTATAGCAGACAAACTACGAGCAGAACCCATTACGAAAGAGGTTGATCATAATGAAAGCTCATATTGCCCGAAATCAGAACGCCGGCGTGCCGATGGCTCTCGGCTGGAACCTTTCGGCTGCAGATCGCGGTATCCTGGATGGTATGGCCAATGCCTTTGGTATGAAGGTCGTGCCTGTCTCCGGTGCGGATGCCGGCAAAACTGTTGCGCAGCTCCTTGGCGAGGTGCCTGCAGCTTCTCCCAAGACGCTTGTGCTGGAGCAGGGCGCCTACCCGCCGGCACTGGTGCTTGCAAATTTCCGTGATAAGGACCTGGATACCTTATTGGATTTGATGAAACAGGCTAAGGTAACGATCCCGCTGAAGGCTGTTGTGACAGCTGCAAACCGCAGCTGGGTGTTTGGTGATCTGCTGGCACATCTGCAGGAGGAGCACAATGCACTGTATGCGGCAAAGGAGAACACCGGAGTATGATAAAAACGATTGCAAAACGGTTTGCGGCAGCTGTATTATGCATCTGCCTTGGCGCAAGCACCCTGACGGGCTGCTCTGCCTCGACACAAAAAAAGCAGGAGCAGTCAAGTGATGCGCAGCGCTACACGACGGTGTTTTACGATGTTTTTGACACAGTGACTACGGTGATTGCGTATTGCGACTCGGAAGAGGAGTTTGCATCCCAGATGGATGCTCTGTATGCAGACCTTGTTGCGTACAATCAGCTGTTTGACATTTATAACGATTACGATGGGATCAACAATATAAAGACCATCAATGACAATGCGGGCAAACAGCCGGTAGAAGTGGGGGATGAAATTCTTTCCATGCTGGAGCTTGCTGTCAAGATGTATGATATGACAAATGGCAAGCTGAATGTGGCAATGGGCAGCGTGCTTGGTATCTGGCACGACTACCGCGAGGCGGCCGAAAACAATGAGAGCGAGGCTGACAACAAGCTCCCGACGGATGATGAGCTGCAGGCGGCAAACCAGCATTGCGACATCAACAATTTGATCATCGACAGCGAGAATAAGACCGTTTACCTTGCAGACCCGAAAATGTCGCTGGATGTGGGCAGCGTCGGCAAGGGATATGCAGTTGAAATGGTTTGCCAGGCGGCACAGGCGCGTGGCTTAGACAGTGCGCTGGTAAGCGTCGGCGGAAATCTGCGTGCAATTGGCACAAAACCAGACGGCTCCCAGTGGGCAGGCGGTGTCGAAAATCCATGGGATGCCTCGTCGGATTACTACGGTGGCGACAGCTCCACGGTCGCTGCCGTAAACATGAGCGACATGGCACTTGTGACCAGCGGCGACTACCAGCGCTATTTTGTGGTAGATGGTAAACGCTATCATCACCTGATTGACCCGGATACACTTTACCCTGCGGATTACTTTAATGGTGTCACCGTGCTGTGTGCAGACTCCGGTCTGGCAGACTGCCTGACAACAGGTCTGTTCTGTATGTCACTGGAAGAGGGACAGAAGCTGATAAACTCGCTTGATGGAGTAGAAGCCCTATGGTGCACACAAGATCAGCAGATCGTCACTTCTGACGGATGGAGCAGCTACGAAAAGAAAAGCAAAAAATAAGGGCGAAAAAAGAGCACCTGCTCAGCGACCGTTCTGTCCCATAAGGGACGCCGGTGGATTGCTGTCGCAGGTGCTCTTTTGTTCTTTCAAAGGAGATTATTTGTTTGCGTAAAGCTCAATAATGTTCAGCAGGATGTCGGTGCACCGATCCATACGCTCTACGGTTGTGCATTCGCATACACCGTGGAAATTAAAGCCGCCGGTACCAAGATTGGGGCAGGGCAGACCCTTCCAGCTCAGGACAGCGCCATCGGTGCCGCCGCGCACCGGCACCTCTTCGGGTTCGAGCCCGACCATCCGGATCGCCTCACGTGCGGTCTCCACCAGATGAAAGTGCGGCTGGATCATTTCGATCATGTTGCGGTAGCTGTCACGGATATCAAGCTCAACAGTGCCCTCGCCGTATTTGCCGTTCAGGTAGGCGGCAGCCTCCAGCATGGTGTCTTTTTTGAATTGCAGCTTGGCCGCATCGTGGTCACGCAGGATGTAACCCAGTTTGGCAGTGGTCACATCGCCGTACATTTGGCACAGGTGGTAAAAGCCCTGGCGTCCCTCGGTGGTTTCGGGACGTGCCATCACGGGCAAAGAGCTGTGAAATTCCAGTGCAACGTTGGAAGCATTGATCATGGTGTCCTTTGCAGAGCCCGGATGGACAGAGAAACCGTGCACTGTGACGGTTGCAGCGGCAGCGTTGAAATTCTCGTACTCAATGCCGCCGGCATCGCCGCCGTCAACAGTATAGGCAAAATCCGCACCGAAGCCGGGGATATCAAACAGCAGAGCCCCCTCGCCGATCTCCTCATCTGGTGTAAACGCAACGCAAAGCCTGCCGTGGGGGCGTCCCTCGGTCAGGATCGTCTCAACGGCTGTCATGATCTCGGATACACCTGCTTTGTCGTCAGCACCCAGCAGCGTCGTGCCGTCCGTGGTGATCAGCGTTTCGCCCTTTAAGTTTGCAAGGAACGGGAAGGTGGAAACTTTCATCACCATACCGGTACCGGGCAGCGTGACGTCGCCGCCATCGTAGTTTTCGTGCAGGATGGGCTTGACGTTTTCGCCGCTGGCATCGGGTGCCGTATCCATGTGAGCAATAAAGCCAAGGGCGGGCTTGTTCTCGTAACCGGGTGTGGCGGGCAGACTGCCGTACACATAGCAATGCTCGTCCACAAAAGCGTTCTCAACGCCGATTTCCTTCATCTCATCGACAAGCATCCGAGCTAAGTCAAATTCTCTGGCAGCAGACGGATGCGTACCGGACTCCGGGTCGGAAGTGGTATACACTTTTGCATAATTAAGCAGTCGTTCGTATGCACGCATATTAAAATCTCCTTCAAAATAGTTTTCTTTAATCATACTCTACTTTGCCCGTTTTTACAAGCGTACATCAACAAAGTTTAAGTGCAGTCGACCTTTGGCTTCTTGCCTTGTTGACGGTCTATGCCGTCGACAGCAAATTGTTTGCGGGGAAAGCGGCATGAAACACTTGACAAACAGCAGGAACAATGGTACTATATTCAAGCAGTCCTTGTGCTGCACAAAAGAATATGGGCGTGTTCCCGAGTGGCCAATGGGGACAGACTGTAAATCTGCTGCTTTCAGCTTCGGTGGTTCGAATCCACCCGCGCCCACCAAGAACTCCAGTGTCCTTGTGATGCTGGAGTTTCTGTTTTGTACAAAACTTTACAAAGCACCGCAAGGGTGGATGAGAACAGCATCGACCCATAAAAAAGCTTCTTGCATTTGCTTGCAGCTGTCAATTCTGTCAGACTCTTGCGCAAAAAGGTCGTTCTGTGTTATACTGTAACTGATTCTATAAGATAGGGAGGCTTTCGTGATGCCATTTACACCAAAATTGACTTATAAAGGCAAGCCCCTCGTCCGCAAGGACAACGAGCTGTATTACGGCCGTATGACCGACCCGTATGTGCTTTACCTGCAAATTCTCACCACGACCCCTGTCGGCGGACAGGATATTGCAGACAAGGTGCATTTGATGTTGCTCTCCACAGACGACACTAAATCTCCGCAGGAGCGTGTTGCACGCCAGACAACAAAGCATGGGCTTTTTAATGCTTTGGATATTGGCAGCATCTGGCTGCAAAAGGCAAACAGCGCAAAGTAATTCGTTTCAGACAAAAGACCGGAGTCAGGGCCTAAATGCCTTGTACTCCGGTCTTTTCTTGTGCCTGTAAAGTCTGCTTTATCGCTCGGTATCATTCCATCATCGCTTTATAGCCTTCGCCCCATGCCGACATGGAATCCAGGATCGGCTTAAGACTTTGTCCCAGCTCTGTAAGAGAATATTCCACTCTCGGCGGCACTTCCGCATAGACCTCCCTATGGACAAGTCCGCTTTCCTCCATTGCCCGGAGCTGAGCAGTCAAAACCTTTTGCGATACACTGCCGATGGATTTTTTGAGCTCCCCAAAACGCTTTGTCCCGGGCATCAGATCACGCAGGATCAGTACCTTCCACTTATCCCCGATGAGCGTCAGCGTGGTTTCTACCGGGCAAGCCGGCAGGGCGGGTTTCTTTCTGTCCTCACTCATTTCAATTGCTCCAATCTTTTTATAAATGTCGCCAAAGCCTGAATGGCTGTGTTTTTTGCAATAGTATCCTTCCGGTAACTACGGCACAATATTGTGCTTACTTTACGAACGGATGTTACGGCGGTATTATACTACCAGCGAAAGAAAAAAACAAGCTTCGCAAAGAAACAATCTGGAGGTATTAAACATGAATAAGGTTATCGAATTTCTGAATGCCAACCCCGTACAGTATCTGGCTACCGTCGGCCGCGACGGTAAGGCAAAATGCCGTCCGTTTATGTTTGCCGGTGAGAAGGATGGCAAGCTCTGGTTCTGCACCAATAACCAGAAGGATGTCTACAAGGATATGCAGGCAAACCCCGAGGTCGAGATCTCCGTTTCCAGCCCGGAATACGCATGGATTCGTCTGCACGGCAAGGCTGTGTTCGAGAACAACATGGCTGTCAAGGAGATGTGCATTCAGAATCCTATCGTGAAGGGGCAGTATGGCGAGGCTTCCAACCCCATCTTTGAGGTGTTCTATCTTGAGGGTGCGCACGGCATTATCGCCGACTTCTCTGGCAACCCTCCCTACGAGTTCTAAGCAAATCTCTCAATTCAACATCTTCGGGGCAAGGTGAAATCCCTGACCGGCAGTAAAGTCTGCGAAGCGTGAAAAGCGCCCGATGCGGTGAAATTCCGCAACCGACGGTATAGTCCGGATGAAAGAAGATATGACGAAGCAGCCCCGCAGGAAAGCCCGTCCTGTGGGGCTGCTTCTAAATCCAAGCATATCTCATCAAGGAGAATTATGAACAGCACATCCACTGCCGCATGCAAAAAATCTACCGTCTTTGGCATTCGTGCCCTCACAATGACATCGCTCCTGTCTGCGATTTCCTATATCCTTGCTTTTATAGAGGTGCCGGTACCACTGTCACCGTCTTTTGTAAAAATGGATATCTCAGATCTTCCGGCGCTCATTGGAGCATTTGCATTCGGGCCTGTTTCCGGTCTGCTCATTGAGCTTGTTAAAAATGCCCTGCAGCTCTTGTCTACATCAACGGGCGGCATCGGTGAGCTTGCTAACTTCCTGATGGGCGCATCCTATGCGGTCACTGCGGGCTGCATATATGCGCATCAAAAAACAAAAAAGTCGGCGCTTTTCGCTTGCATCACTGCCAGCATGGTCATGGGTATCGTTGCTGCGCTTGCAAACTACTTCATCCTGCTGCCTCTGTTTGAGACGTTTATGCCGCTTGAACAGCTGGTTGCAGCTTTCGGTGCATTTCTGCCGCTTATCCATACAAAGCTTGATATCGTGTTGTACAGCGCACTGCCATTTAATATGCTCAAGGGCCTTATGATAGGCGCTGTCACCATGTTTGTCTATAAGCGGCTGTCGCCTGTGCTTAAGGGGGTACATTGAAGATGGACTTTATCGATATTTCAAAACGCCGTGTGACAACAAGGCAATTTGCGCCCGTTCCTGTAGAGCAGGAAAAGATCGATAAGATTTTGGAGGCCGGACGGTGGGCGCCCACAGCAGTCAATGCTCAGCCGCAGCGTATTCTTGTGCTCAATACGCGTGAAAGCCTTGAAAAGGTTCGCAAGTTCTGTACCTTCAACTATAACCCGAAGTATGCGGAGCTTGACGCATCCTGTGATGATAAGGAGCACAACCAATGTGTCTACTACTACGGTGCGCCGCTCGTCCTCTTTGTCTGTTACGACCGTGAGGCTTGCTGGAAGCACCCGGAAAGCGGCGAATCAAGCGGCTCCACGGATGCCACCATCGTTTCTACGCATATGATGCTGGAGGCTGCCAGCATCGGTCTTGGTACGGTCTGGATCAGCTATTTTGATAAAGCCAAAGCCAGAGAACTTCTGCATCTCCCGGATACATGGGAAATCAACAACATGATCTATATCGGTTACCCGGCAGAAAATTTTGTTCCAAACCCCAAAATGAGCGGCAAGCGGTATCCGTTGTCCCACTCTGTGTGGTACAATACCCTGTAAGCTGGTGATGGCTAATGACAAAGAGTGATTATTTAAGACTCCTGGTCGAGAACATCCATTCAACGACCATTGCAACCATCGGTGCAGACGGTCACCCGCAGACCCGTATAATTGACATGATGCTTTATGATGAGCAGGGCGTGTATTTTCTTACCGCAAAGGGTAAGGCGTTTTATGCGCAGCTTATGGAACAGGGATATATCGCATTGTCCGCCACGAAGGATAAAATTTCGGTTTCGCTCCGGGGCAAAATCAAAAATATCGGCAGTGAAAAGCTGGATGAAATTTTTGAAAAGAACACCTATATGCAATCCATCTATCCCGGTGATACCCGCAGTGCGCTGGAGGTGTTCTGTCTATACGAGGCAGAGGGCGAATTTTTCGATATCAGCGAACCCTCGCACATTGTAAGGGATACGATCGTTATCGGCGGCGCAGAGCATATCGCATCCGGTTATTTTGTCGGAGAGACGTGCATCGGCTGCAAGCTGTGTTACTCTGTCTGCCCGCAGAAATGTATTGACATCACAAAGAAGCCGGCAGTGATTGATCAACACCATTGTCTGCACTGCGGGCGATGTGTTCAGATTTGCCCAGAGCAGGCGATAGAAAAGAGGTTCTGATATGAATCAGAGTGAGCGGAGACTGTTCCTGATCCAGTCGCTCATGAATGAAAAAGCGGAGTATAAACGAATGACGGTACCCCATGACGCTTCGGGGCAGAAACGGCTGCTGCGTTCACTCATGAATGTACGTCCACCGAAAGCTGTGAGTGACGAGTTTCTGGAGCTTCAGGATGCATACTTAAAGCAGGAGCTTGCTGAGTCTGGTGTTACGAAACTTAGCGATTTAACGCCAATTGATGGCGATTTGTATCTCTGGCAGGGTGATATTACAAAGCTTGCCTGCGGTGCAATCGTCAATGCAGCGAACTCCGGCATGACCGGCTGCTACGTGCCGTGCCATGCGTGCATTGATAACTGTATCCATACTTTTGCAGGCGTTCAACTGCGTCTTGACTGCGCAGAGTTGATGGATAAGCAGGGCTATGAAGAGCCGACTGGCGGCGCCAAAATCACGCAAGCTTATAACCTGCCGTGCGGCTATGTACTTCACACCGTAGGGCCGATTGTGGAAGGCAGGGTAACAGCAGAGGACGAGAAGCTTCTTTCCTCCTGTTATCGCTCCTGTCTCGACCTGGCCGAACAAAATTGCATCGAAAGCATTGCTTTTTGCTGTATATCGACCGGTGTGTTTTGCTTCCCGAATGAGCGGGCGGCGGAAATTGCTGTTCAGACAGTAAAAGAATGGAAGGAAGAAACCCGCAGCGGGATGAAGGTGATATTCAATGTTTTCAAAGATATGGACAAGGAAATCTACGAACGACTGCTTGGATGAAATTGAGCATCTGAAAAAATCGCTTGAGGACGCGGATACCGTCATCGTCGGTGCAGGCTCGGGTCTGTCGACATCGGCAGGTTTTACCTACAGCGGAGAGCGCTTTGAAAGATATTTTGCGGACTTTATCGGGAAATATGGCTTCCCTGATATGTACTCCGGTGGATTTTACCCGTTTTCATCTTTTGAGGAGCATTGGGCATACTGGAGCCGGTATATTTATATCAATCGATACATGGATGCCCCAAAACCGGTTTACCAAAACCTCCAAAAGCTTGTTTCCGATAAGGACTATTTTGTCGTCACGACCAACGTTGACCACTGTTTTCAAAAGGCAGGCTTCGACAAAAAACGTCTATTCTATACCCAGGGCGATTACGGCTTGTTCCAGTGCAGTGAGCCTTGCTGTCAGGAGACCTTCGACAACGAGGATATCATCTGCCAGATGGTAGAACAGCAGGAGGATATGCGTATCCCGACCGAGCTTGTCCCTTATTGCCCACACTGCGGGAAACCGATGAGCATGAATCTCCGTGCAGATGATACATTCGTTGAGGATGGCGGCTGGCACGAGGCTGCCGAACGCTATGAGAATTTCCTGCGCACACGCAGAGGAGGGAAGACCCTTTATCTGGAATTGGGCGTTGGATATAATACACCAGTCATCATAAAATATCCGTTCTGGCGCATGACGGCAAAGGATCCGAATGCAACCTATGCCTGCATCAATTTCGGTCAGGCTACCTGTCCGGATGAAATACGAAGCCGTTCCATCTGCATTGATGCTGATATCGGACAGGTGATGGAAATGCTTCTCTAAAAACAGCATAACCGCAAAAGCACCCCTGATACCGTACATCCGGCATTGGGGTGTCTCAATAAACCTGCAAAAATCACCTGTATTGTGGTCAAAATTGTGGTCAACCGACCCTGACAAATGACCTTTTCCCCTACTAAGTTACATTGCGCAATTCCGATTTTCAAAAAATCGAGATTGCGCTTTTTTGTTTGCACGAATTATTCATAAGGAGGATTTGTCAACCATGTCAATGAAGCATCGTCATTTTTTCATCCTTGACAGAGCCGCATGACGCTCGACTACTTCTATGGACAGGCCGGAGAACTTTTTTCGTTCTATCGCATCCCCAAAGCACTATTTCAGGAGCAGCGGTTTCAAGATCTGTCAACAGATGCCAAAACACTCTATGGAATCCTGCTTGATCGAATGAGCCTTTCTGATATGCCGCTTTGGAGAAAGGTATACCCAGCCGAACCGTCCGGGATGCCAAACGAGAACTGGGCGATGCCCTGAAAAGTAAAATCGGAGAAGGCCGCAGAAAAATCTTCTGGATGGAATAAGCCGTTTGACTGGCAGAAAATTTTGGCTGGCAGGAACTTCATGGTACACCCACGATTGTCAGTCTGCCAGCCAAATTCAGAAATTGACGATAAAAGGAGAAATTGAATGGAAAATATAAAACTGCCCGATAGCAAGAACGCCCTCTTCATCAAGCGCACTATCAACGGTCAGGAGTTTACCGTTCTGATTCACTTCCGCCTATCTGATTGGGTAGGTGGCTATTTTTACCATCGGTCTGACAGGTACACCAGAAAATCAACTTTGCTGCGGCTATGCGGCATAAAATGATGGGATTTCAGGTGTGTACAAATGACCAAAAACGCTTTATAATAAAGGAGAAAAGACTATGGAATTCTTCAACAGTGCTATCGAAGTTCTTCAGACTCTGGTCGTCGCTCTGGGTGCTGGCCTCGGCGTTTGGTGTGCCATCAACCTGCTGGAAGGTTGTGGTAACGATAACCCCGGCAGCAAGTCGCAGGGCATGAAACAACTCATGGCGGGCGGCGGTTGCCGCCCGGTACATATTGTAATAAGTGAAGCCATAGTCGCCATCTTATTTACAGAAGGTGAAGCAGATGAGCGAGATTTTACTGTATCATGGCAGCAAAGAAGAAGTTATCTATCCCGAAATTCGTATCACGCGGTATACAAAGGACTTCTCATGGGGATTTTATTGCACGAATAACTACCAGCAAGCCTACCGCTGGGCAGACCGCCGTTCCGCAGACGGTATTGTAAATATTTACCGTTATGTGGAAAATTCAGAGCTTAAAATCCTGTGCTTCCCGGAAATGTCGGATGAATGGTTGGACTTTATTGCAAAATGCCGTGCAGGAGAAATGCACCCGTATGATATTGTAGAGGGGCCAATGGCTGACGATACGATTTGGGATTATGTCAACGGCTTTACTTCCGGTCAAATCAGCCGCGAAGCATTTTGGGCATTGGCAAAATTCAAACACCCGACACATCAGATCAGTTTTCATACAGCCAATGCTCTGCGCTGTTTAACATTCGAGAGGAGTGAACACATCCATGACGGAAAAACAGATGAATGATATTTTTTATGTATGCAGCCTGATCGAATACATTGCCCGCAAAACAAAGAACCATCGGCAGGATGTGATTCGTTGCTTTTCCAAAAAGGACATTGAGCGTCAAATTTATGATGCCGAGGTAAACCACTGCCTTTCCTTTGAACAGGTTTCGGAAGAACTGATTGATTGGTTTAACATCCCGGACGGTAATTTTGATACCGTAGCCGAGTGCCGCTACGAAGTTCCTTCTGCAACTTCCATCGGGATGCTGTATCAGGGATTGGTGCTGTCCACCATGAAGAACGATGATGCAGCACAGGCAATCATTGATGTTTTCTCTTCGTTCATCACAGATGAGATTTCCGACTTCAATTCCAATGTCTATTATACCAACCCCGATTATCTGCGCTGCTCCTATCTGGAGGGCGAGATGCTTGCTTAACTGAATTATTTTTCTATGCCGATTGCCAAAAGCAGTCGGCTTTTTTGTTTCCATAGCACGATTTTTCACCACGCCAACCTGCTGCGGTTTGCAGTTTTTTGAACAGTGTCTGCCCAAATCGTGCTTTTGTTTTATCCACCCATACGAAAGGCGGTGCTATTATGCAGCTTCTGACCCACATTATTTTTTTTGCATTCCGGTGCCGCTGAACGTCCGTAAATGCGCCATCAAGCTACGCGATACCACCGATCAATTCATCTGGGAAAGTCCCAAGACCGGCTTACCCTGCAATCCCACCCATTTCCGTGATGTGTTCCGCAAATCTCTGGAAGAAGCTGGCGATGTTCGCTTGCTCACTCCGCATAGCTGCCGCCACACCTATGTGTCGCAGATGCAGGCGTTGGGCGTGGATATTCAGACCAT
The DNA here is from genome assembly GCA_963596815.1 of Oscillospiraceae bacterium. Taxonomy (GTDB): domain Bacteria; phylum Bacillota; class Clostridia; order Oscillospirales; family Ruminococcaceae; genus Faecalibacterium. The sequence goes on along the minus strand of CAVBNV010000009.1, from coordinate 21,021 downwards.
CCAGAGCATTGTAGGCCATGCCGATACCGAAATGACTGAGCATTATCTCCATGTTCAGGAATCCATTCGGCAGAACGCGATTCAGCTTTTTGATGAGGCTTTTTCGGCCTGAAAGTTATCGCAATTCAACTTTTGATTCGTTTGCAACATTGTTGAATTGCATATCGCAACAGATGCTGCTTTGAAAAAAGACAAACTCTCTGCCCTTGCGATTGACGGAACGGCACTAACTAGACCAGATAAAATCGTTGGCATTGTGGTCAAAATTGTGGTCAAAATCAAATGAGGTCTGCATACAAACAAAAAAATCCAGCGATTTCTAACGTGAAATCGCTGGATTTTCAGTCCGAGTGGCGAGAGTCGAACTCACGGCCTCTTGAACCCCATTCAAGCGCGCTACCAAAACTGCGCTACACCCGGTTATGTATAAGCTGCATTGCTTACAGCTCCACTATTATAACCGAGCGGGACGATTCTGTCAAGAGCTTTTTCGCGTTTTTTAGCCGGTATTGTCAGCTGCATCGGCGGCCAGCTGGCGTTCGATCATCGTCAGCAGCTCTTGTTTAAGGGTTGCACAGTTTGCAACGTGGTATTGCCAGAAGTAGGCGACACCGTGACATTCCTCCTCGGAAAGGTCGCTGTTGACTAGCAGCAGGTGCTGTGTTGATACATGCAGCTCCCGGCACAGTGCGGCATATTTGCCGTAATCGATGCCGCGACTTGACGATTTGGCTTCCAGCCAGTAAAATGCGCCGTTGACCGTAAAGGCAATGTCCAGCTCGTGCGAGGCGGTTGCATCCGGCGCAGCAGCGATGACAACGTTTGTGCACAGTGATACGGCGATATTTTTTTGGGACTGAAACTGTGCAAGGGTCTCCTGTACGCAATGCACAGCGTACAGCTCAAGCCATTTGCCGCTGGCAAAGTGCAGCACGACATCATTCTCGGAGGCAAGGGCACAGATGATGCGTGTGGTGTTGGCGTTGAACTCGGTAAACAGACCCATCCTGTCCCAGCTTTGCGCCAGATCTACAAGCAGGTCCTTTGATTCCGCTTCTGCCTCACGCGGGATGCGAAAAACAAATGCATCGTGGAACTGCAGATGTGAGCGGATAAACTGTAAAAAAGAAACCACAAGCGGATCCTTTACCGCTTCGCCGGTCTTGCAGGCAAGCAGCTGCACGGCCTTTGGCGGCAATGCGTCCGGAGAAGTCTTTTGCGTTAAGCAGAAATCACAGTCGGACAGATAATCCTCGACTGTCGCATATACTGGCAACGGAAGTTCTTCTGCCACAGCAGTGGGCGCAGCGGCGGGAGCATCGCAGGATTGATAGCTCAATTTCCACCCTTGCACATACACTGGTGACCTTGTCAGCACGCCAACTGTATGAAAATCGGTTGAGGCGTTTTCCAGCGGAAAGGTAAGCTTGTTCTTTTCAGGGTTCAAGGTCAAAGTTTCTTGTGCGATCGCCCGTTGGTAACAGGTTATCAGCAGCTCGCGACCTGCCTTTGTGATGTCGGCAGCAGTGCGTGCCGTGATGCCGGCACTTTTGGCAAGTGAAATCAGCAGATTTTTTACCTTGAGTGCATAGCTGATTTCCATCAGTTGACCGACGGTGGGAATTGCAATTCCATCTATTTGCAGCTGCGCAGGCCCGTTTGCTGCATTCTGTGCACCCGATGCGTTTTCGTCTTGATTGTCAGCCTCGTAGGTTTCCGCTGTGTCATCCGCGGCATCCTGACCGAAATGGGGGATATCCTGTTCACTGATGTCCTCGCGAGAAAGGGTGGACGGTGCCGCTTGCGTTGCGGGTTCAGCGGCAGACGGTGCATCATGTACACATGTGTTATCTTTTTGGGTGCTTTGCGGCTTGCTGACCATCTGAGCTTCAAAGTCAGAGTAGTTTGCGTAGCAGGATCTTTTATCTGCCATGCTCAGCCCGACAAAGACCGCTGCGGCACGCGCCGGACTGTTGACGGGCTTTTTTTCGTCAACGACCGCTTCAATATCCGAAAAAGCGTTGTATGCCAGTAATTCCTTAGACTTAGAGATGTTTTGGCACAACGCCTGACCATACAGCCAGTCAAAGAAGGCATGACTCAGCGGCTCGGGCAAGTATGTGACACCAAGATAGGAATAGCCGGTCAGTGCGCCGCTTTTTTGCAGACGTGCGTCTTTTCTTAACTTTGAAAAATCCATCTGCAACAGATCGGTGTAGGGACCGCCGTTTTCAAACACCTTTGAAGCCTCGTAGACTGCGCCTACCGGCAAATTGTGTCCGTCATGCTCCAGCATAAGCTGTGCAGGCGATACGGCTGCGCCTTCTTTGCAGGTAGATGCAGCGCTGACCTCCAAAATATGAAGGTTAGGGTTTACTTGGTGCACAGCATCGTGAAGCGCGCGGATATTCTGTTGCTTACGTCCGTTTGTCCAGGTGAATTTTATTGTGAGCTCTTGTACGTAGGGGAACTCGCATGTTGAAATATAGATTGTGCGTGATGCCATATCGTAACTCCATTTTCTGTTCACGGGTTGTGTCTGAGCCGATTATAACACATCGCAAAACAAACGCAAAGAGCTGCCGCACGCTTTTGTACATGCAGCAGCTCTTGCGTTTTTGTGGTCTGTTCTGCTTAGAACAGACCGGAAATCTTGCCGTTTTCGTCGACATCAATGTTGATGGCAGCGGGTTTTTTGGGCAGACCGGGCATGGTCATAATATTGCCGCAGATGACTACCACAAAGCCGGCGCCTGCGGACAGGCGCACCTCGCGCACCTCCATCGTAAAACCGGTGGGAGCGGCGAGCAGCTTTGCGTTATCGCTAAAACTGTATTGTGTTTTTGCGATGCATACGGGCAGGTTGCCGTAGCCCATTTCAGTCAGCTCAGCCAATGTTTTGCTGGCAGCAGCGCTGTAGTTGACACCATCTGCACGGTAGATTTTGGTTGCAATTGCCTGAATCTTATCCTTCAGTGGGGCCTCAAGCGGGTAGGTGTACTGGATCGGACGATCCTCCATGATTTCAAGCACTTTTTCTGCAAGTGCCTTTCCGCCCTCGCCACCTTTTGCAAAAACCTCACTCAGCACACAGGGAACACCTTGTGCGGCGCAAACCTGCTCTACGTAGGCCTGCTCTTCTGCGGTATCGGTCGGGAATGCGTTGATTGCAACGACGACTGGCAGACCGAAACCGTTTTTCAGGTTGTCAATGTGGCGCACAAGGTTTGCGGCACCGGTTTTGACAGCATCCAGGTTTGGCTTGTTTAGGTCAGCCTTGGCAACACCGCCATGGCTCTTAAGGGCACGTACGGTGGCAACCAGCACGCAGGCACTTGGTGCAATGCCGGCGTAGCGACACTTGATATCAAGAAATTTTTCTGCGCCAAGGTCTGCGCCAAAGCCGGCCTCGGTGATGGTATAGTCTGCCAATGCAAGGCTTAGCTTGGTTGCCATCACACTGTTGCAGCCGTGGGCAATGTTGGCAAACGGGCCGCCGTGGATAATGGCAGGGTTGTTTTCGAGTGTCTGCACCAGGTTAGGGTCAAAGGCGTCCTTCAGCAGGGCAGTCATTGCGCCGGCAGCGCCGATCTCACCGGCCGTTACGGGTTTTCCATCGTAGGTATACGCACACACGATTTTTGCAAGCCGTTCTTTCAGATCAGCAATGCTGGTTGCCAGACAGAACACAGCCATAATCTCACTGGCGACGGTGATATCAAAGCCGTCCTCACGAGGAGTACCGTTTACTTTGCCGCCAAGCCCATCTACGATGAAACGCAGCTGACGGTCGTTCATGTCCATACAGCGCTTCCATGTAATGCGGCGCGGGTCGATATTGAGCGGGTTGCCCTGTTGGATGCTGTTGTCGATCATTGCGGCAAGCAGGTTGTTTGCAATGCCGATTGCATGGATGTCACCGGTAAAGTGCAGGTTGATATCCTCCATCGGGACGACCTGCGCATAGCCGCCGCCTGCAGCGCCGCCCTTCATACCGAATACAGGCCCCAGGGAGGGCTCGCGCAGGCATAGCATCGTCTTTTTGCCAAGCGCGTTCATGGCATCCGCAAGACCGACGCTTGTTGTGGTTTTGCCCTCGCCGGCAGGGGTGGGACTGATTGCGGTAACAAGGACCAGCTTGCCCTGCTTGCCCCCCTTTTGCACGAGACGATGATTGATTTTTGCCTTATAGTGCCCATAAGGAATCACATCTTCATGTGGGATCCCCAATTCGGCGGCAATTTCGGTGATGGGTCTCATTTTCGCCTGCTGGGCAATTTCAATATCGGTCATCATACCTGTATCCTCCTTAAAAGCAAAAGGGCAGCTTTGCGCAGCAATTGCGCAAGGCTGCCCAGACGGTCGGCATCAACATCACTCCGCATGCCCTGCACTGTGGTGCTCCACAAAGTTCCGTCAGCAGGTCAGGCGAGTTTCATTGCTGTAAAGATAGCACAGCACAAAAGCGTTTGTCAAGGGGGAAATGCTCAAAAAGCAGCCGGGACAATACCCCGGCTGCTTGTACAATACTGTATTTACTTGCTCCAGATGCACATGCGTGCAGACGTGTCGATTTCGTCCAGGATCACAACATCCATATGGATGTTGCAGGTGACGGTGATGGCATCGTCCACATCACTTCCGGTCAACACAGAAGAAGGAAGATTTTTTATGGTAAGCACGGCCGTGTCTTCGCTTACATCGCCTGTAACGGTGCCGGTGTACGACACATCGCCGATTGTCAAGCCGGACAGATAACCTGTGACGCCCATTTTTGAGACCTGTTTGATTGGCAGTACCAGTGTATAGGTGCCGTTGGTCTGCCTTGTTAACGTGGCGTCACGCTCGCTGTCTATACCAGAATCTGCCATAGACTCTTTATCGGTCTTTTCTTTCCAGAACTTTACGTTTACGGTAAGACGTGATGCAGCCAAAGCACCTGTTGCCAGGGTGCACAGCATTACGACGGTAAGAACCACAGCTCCGATACGTTTATGCAATCCTATCATAAGCTTCAACCTTTCCTGCCACGAGTGTGGCATGTGTGTTAAAATGTGATGGTATGGTGTACAGAAAATGTTACTTCCCGATAAGCCAAACATAGCACCGTCGCCGACTAAAGTCAATGCGCATTATAGAGCTTTCACAAAAACATTGCACACTGAAAGCCGAAACAAACAAAAAAGGCAGAGAAACGTCTGCCGCCTCTCTGCCTCGGTTTGTTAGGGTGAGCAACACATAAAACCCTGCTATGCTTGTAACAATAGCTGCTCGATCAGCCTGTTGTTTTATCTGACATTTGACTCTCCGCAAAAGATGCGGTGCAAGTCCTTGTTTGTTTCGATGACTTTGACCAGCAGTACACCGAGGATCGTGCAGCTGATCAGCTCACCGATGCCCACGGAAATACCGTTGGTGACGCATGCCAGCCACAAAGGCACGCTGGAGCCGGGCTCCGGGAACATCACGCCAATCTCAATGCCGATAATGACTGCATTGAACAGAACTGGCGGCAACGATGCGGGGATGGCTAACCCTTTGATGCGTACGTTACGCAGTCTGTGCGTTACGATGCAGGCCAGCAGGGTTGCAAGCGTGCCAAAGATGACATCGACAATCGTAGAGCCGAGAAGGTTAGCCAAAAAGCAACCCAACACAACGCCTGCGATGTACTCTGTGCCGAAAACCGGCAGCAGACACAATGCCTCGGCTACACGTACCTGTACCGCACCGTAAGAAAACGGCTGCAATGCCATGCACAGTACAACGTAAATTGCAGCTACCACCGCACAGCGGGACAGCTTTGGAACGGACAATTTCTGGTTCATGATATAATACTCCAGCGGTTTGATTTTGACCGCACAGGGACCGCCAGCCCCTGTGGGTTTGGCCCGGCGCTATTCGAGGTGCACCGGGGAGCCTAAAATCCTAAGTTGCTCTTTTGGATGCTGCTGCGCTTGACACACAGCAACGGGGAGTATAACATAAAACAAACCGGAATGCAAACTGTTTTTGATCAAATGCGCTGTTGTCTTATCCGATGAACCAAGCGTGGATGCGTTTTTTATCAGTCTGCATCGTGATCTTCTTCGCCTTCTTCATCGTGCTTGTCCTCTACGTCGACACTGGCGTCGGATACGCGGACGGCGCTTTGCAGGTGCTTTTTTACGGCGGCGGCAAATTCGTCAGCAGCAATGCCGCTCTGCTCCGGCGATAAGTCCGGAGCAGGGTGGCCATCCGGCAAGTGAGCGCCGAATGCCGGTACAAATATAAACTTACGAACGATAAAAATCAAGGCGATAGCGCACACGCTGAGCAGGTTTTCCACCGCCGAGTCGTGCCCGACGACAAGGTGACGTGCGATTGCATACAAAAGAACCTCAAGGCTGCTGCCGGGGCTGTGCTTCGCAAGCATTTTGATAAACTCGATCCCGATCACGATGTCCAGGCTTCGCTCCAAAAAGGTGCGTATCTCGGCATCGTTTCCGTCAAACAAAAGCCCTGGCATCCACTTGATGAGTGGAACGATGCTGAGCAGCAATCCGATCAGAACTAGCCCGGAAAGCAGAACCTCCAGCAGACGGGCGGATTGAATAATGCGGTTGCGCAGCTCGGTATGCCAGGGGGGTTCGGTGCGGACAGATGATTTCTTCATTTGCGCCTCCTCGAATGTGAAAAAAACAATAGAAAATCTCTGAAAAGTGAGTTAATTATATCAAATGTGATGATATGCGTCAACTGCCCTTCACGATGGACGTGAAAAGAATGCACTTTTTCGCTTGAATTTAGTTCATAAAAGCGCTAATATAAAATAGATCACCAATTGACGCTGGCGGTGCTGCATGGACTGACAGTCGTGGTGAGGATGGGAAAGTAAATTTGGATGAAAGGAGAGCACATCAATGAATTATACACATTCAGAGGTAGCAACGCTGGACCCCGTGACAATGCGTACGCTGTGCGAGGAATATATCTCGAACAACTATATTGACCCGGAAACAAGTGAGCGGCTCGGCGTAAAGCGCGGTCTGCGCAACCCAGACGGTACGGGTGTATTGGCTGGTTTGACGAATGTCTGTGATGTTGTGGGCTACAAAAAAAATCAGGAGGGACAAATCATCCCCATTCCCGGTAAGCTGATTTATCGAGGCGTCAACATCAACGAAATCGTGGATGAGGCGTACCGGAACGACCGCTTTGTGTTTGAAGAGGTAATTTGGCTGCTTCTGTTCGGCAGCCTTCCGACGAAGAGTCAACTGGATGATTTTTGCGAGATCCTGGCAGAGCACCGCGCTTTGCCGGAGGGATTTATGGACACCATGAATGCAGCGTCGCCGAATGTTATGAACAAAATGCAGCGCTGCGTGCTGGGCTTGTACTCGTACGATGACCATGCCGAGGATCTGAACCTTGAAAATATTTTGAACCAGAGTATCAACCTGATTGCAAGCATGCCCACCATGATGGTAAACGCCTACCAGATGAAGCGTCGCTACTACGATAAAGAGAGCATGTTTCTGCATATGCCAAAGCCCGGGCAGAGCACGGCTGAGCATATCCTCAGCACCTATCGCCCTGACCAGAAATACACCCACGAGGAGGCAAAACTGCTGGATATGTGCCTGCTTGTGCATGCGGACCATGGCGGCGGCAACTGCTCGACGTTTACGACCCGCGTGCTCTCATCGTCCGGCACGGATACATACTCTGCGATAGCGGCTGCAATCGGTGCGCTGAAGGGCCCGAAGCACGGCGGTGCAAACCTGATGGTCAACCGTCAGCTGCAGGACATCTTGAAGCATGTGGAAAACCCGGATGATGACGATGAGGTGCGTGAATATCTGCGCCGCATCCTGCGCAAGCAGGCGGGCGACGGCTCCGGTCTGATTTATGGCATGGGTCACGCTGTTTATACCGTGAGCGACCCGCGTGAAGTGATCCTGAAGCAGCGTGCACGTCACCTTGCCTACGAAAAAGGCTTTGAGGAAGAGTACAACATGCTGTGCAGCATTGAGCGCCTGGCACCCGGGATCTTTGCGGAAGAAAAGGGGAGCTCAAAGCCGGTGTGCGCAAATGTTGACTTGTTCAGCGGATTGATTTATCATATGCTCGGCATTTCGGAGGACATCTACACGCCGCTTTTTGCAATCGCCCGTGTGCCGGGCTGGTGCGCGCACCGTGTCGAGGAAGTCATCTTTGCGAACCGCATCATTCGCCCTGCATACAAATATCTGGGCGTACGCCAAAAATATAAACCGCTTGAGGAACGATAATGAATCCGTTTGTATTGTCCGTTTTGATTTTGTGCCTTGTGTTCGGCGTAGCACACGGGGCTGATTTGGCTTTTGGAATCGACTACGCAACAGGCTTTTGCATAGTCGGCTCAGTATGGCTGCGTTACGTCGTACTTGCAGCTGTAGTTGTACTGGCAGTGCTTGCAGGTCACTTGACAGCGTCCCGTCCGCAGGCGCTGCGCAAAAAAATGCCGCTTGCCGGTGCTTTAATGCTGTGCGCGGCCATTTTCTATGCGGTTGCAGGCGTTGCCGGCGTGCTTTCGGCAACGGGCGTGGCATCGATTATGCGTGCTGTGCTGGAAGTTGTTTGCGCTGCGTGGCTGGTTTTGCTGGGACGCAGCTGGATGCGTGCCGGTACGTGGCAAAGACCCACCAAAGGTGCTGCACCTGCAGTGTTTGGCAGTGTACTGTTTTACTGGAACGTGCTGGCTCGCTTTATGGAAAACAGCTCCAGCTGGTATCGCGTAAAGCAGACTGCGGCCGTCTGGCAGGAGCTTGCAATGCTGGTGTTCCTGGCGGCGCTTGTCCGGGCTTTGTATATCCCTGAACCTAAAAATGGCAAAACCCTGTGTGCAGGTGCCATGGCAGCAGCTGCATTGTGCCTGTGCTGGCAGCTCCCGCAGTCGATTGAGCTTGTTGTACACTATGGCGGCAGTGTGCTGCTGCCTGCTGTTGCCGCACAGCTTTTTGCAGGGCTTGGTATGTGCTGCCTTGGCGGTGCTGCCGCTGTTTGTGCTGTGCAGATCACACAGGACGCTGTCGGCCGCTGAACAGAACGGCAGTGTGTCGGCGCTATTGCCGAAAAGCGGGGAGCAAAACCCTGTAAAATCGTACAAAAATTAAAAAAGGGTTGCTTGTGTTGTTAATTTTTTAGCAGACACTTGAAAGTTTGCTTAAATTGTTCTAAAATAGGGTTACCGTGATTTATCCGATAAAAGGGTAGAAAATTAGGAGGTACAATTAACATGGCTGTTAGAGTTGCTATCAATGGTTTCGGTCGTATTGGCCGTCTGGCTTTCCGTCAGATGTTTGATGCTGAGGGTTACGAGGTTGTTGCAATCAACGACCTGACCAGCCCCAAGATGCTGGCTCACCTGCTGAAGTACGATACTGCTCAGGGTTCTTTCTGCGGCAAGATCGGTGAGGGTAAGCACACTGTCGAGGCTACCGAGGACTCCATCATCGTTGACGGCAAGGAGATCAAGATCTACGCTGTTAAGGATGCAAAGGATGCTCCCTGGGGCGAGCTGAATGTTGATGTCGTGCTGGAGTGCACCGGCTTCTACACCAGCAAGGAGAAGAGCATGGCTCACATCCAGGCTGGCGCAAAGAAGGTTGTTATCTCTGCTCCCGCAGGCAACGACCTGAAGACCGTTGTCTTCTCCGTCAACGAGAAGACCCTGACCGCTGAGGATCAGGTTATCTCTGCTGCTTCCTGCACCACCAACTGCCTGGCTCCCATGGCTGACACCCTGAACAAGACCTATCCCATCGTTTCCGGTATCATGACCACTGTTCATGCTTACACCGGCGACCAGATGATCCTGGATGGTCCTCAGCGCAAGGGTGATCTGCGCCGTGCTCGTGCTGGCGCTCAGAACATCGTTCCTAACAGCACCGGTGCTGCTAAGGCTATCGGTCTGGTCATCCCCGAACTGAACGGCAAGCTGATCGGTTCTGCTCAGCGTGTGCCTGTTCCCACTGGTTCTACCACCATTCTGGTTGCAGTTGTCAAGGGCAAGGACGTCACCAAGGAGTCCATCAATGCCGCTATGAAGGCTGCTACCTCTGAGTCCTTCGGCTACAACGAGGATCAGATCGTTTCTTCTGATGTCATCGGCATGCGTTACGGCTCTCTGTTCGATGCTACCCAGACTATGGTTGCTAAGATCGACGATGACACCTACCAGGTTCAGGTCGTGTCCTGGTACGACAACGAGAACTCCTACACCTCTCAGATGGTTCGTACCATTAAGTACTTTGCTGAGAACTGCTAATTGCTTTTGGATGCAATGTGCCTGATGCTATACAATAACTGAAGGCTGATCCCCCTCCTCCCGGAGAAATCCGTGGAGGAGGGGGATTTTTGTTTTGTTTTTATGCATGAGAAGAGGCTTCTGCCAGGTTCTGACAGAAGCCTCTTGTAGTTGCAGATGAATGGATCAGTCCTTGAGTTCAATTGCACCGGCATGTCCAAGCGCAAGCACCAGTGCGGGGATGCAGACCAGTTGCAGAATGATACCTGGGATAGCTGTCAGGAATGCACCGGAGAGGAACATTTCAAACGTAAAGGCGGAGCCGCTTATCCCGGCAAGGACTAGGCGAACCAAAGCCCATACAATGCGGCCGCACAGCATTGCAGGCACCAAAGCAGTAAAAATTCCGGCGAGATTTTGCCGACGTACACGGCTGAAAAGCAAACCGATAACAAGGCCGTAGGTGCACAACTCAAAGGCCATTGCAAGCCCAGTGGGGAACATCGGCGGCATGCCAAACAGTACGCTGCGAAGCAGCGGTGCAACAAAACCGATAGTTGCGCCATACTGCCACCCGCATATCAGACCGCACAGCAAAACCGGCAGATGCATTGGGCAGAGCATGTTTCCCACGACCGGGACATGACCGGTAACCATAGGCAGTACGATGCACAGGGCAAGAAAGACGGCCGAGTAGACAAGTTTTTTGGTAGATCGTGACTGGTTTTTCATAAGTGTCCTCCTATTACAATAAAAGCCATGAAGGCATTCATCGACCTGTTCTCAGGTGCATGAATGCCTTCATGGCATTGTTTTTTGCAGTAAAAAAGCCCTTCGGAGCTACAAGGGCGTTCAGCCCTTTCCTTCTTCTGAAAGATAGACGTATTATATCACGAAATACGCATATCTGTCAAATTAAAGCAGACGGAAGTATCTTACCGAGTTGTAGCTGTAAGATTTCTGCGTTGCTTAAGACTTATGACCTTGCAATGAAATCAGTAATTCAGGCCGAAGCCGCTGCGGTAATAGTTGCCGTCTGCATCGCAATATGCATAACTGCCGCCGCGTACCTTAGCCAAAATAGCAGGGTCGATGTACTGGTCTTTATCGTAACCGGGCACGTCATTGGGCGATGCGCAAATCTCGCGCAAGGTGCCGTCGATCTCTTTCTCGGTGATGGCGATCACAGCCGGGTCAGAGACCATGGTCAGGCTCAATTTGCCGGTAGGTGCAAAGTCGCCGCTGATAACATCGACCTGTGCATTCAGTGCATTGCCTAGTGCGACAGTGCTTACCGTATACTGGATGGTCAGTGCGTCGCAATAGGGCTCAAGCTTGTCAAGGATCCACGGGTTGTTGACAACGCAGGTGCCAATCACCTTGCCGCCGCGCGCATGCACAGCATCTGAAAGCTCCTTGATCTTCTCGACATCCTTCAGGGTGGTAATGGTTACCTGCTTGCCCGTCTTAGCCTGGCTGCGATTCAACTCACGCTCATCTGCTACAACCTCGCCCAACTCGATCACAGGCATAGCGTACTGATAGAAAACCAGACCGTTGCTGATCGGCCAAACATGCAAATAGAGAATATCAGCCTGCTCAGGCGTGTCAACGACGGTGTATCCCTTTTTCTCAAAGGCTTCCGTCAAAGCCTTACGCAATGCTTCATCGGTATCGGCAGCACCTAAACCGGCACCCATAGCCTGTGCCATTTTAGCAAAGCCGGAGTCAACCCCTTTGAAGGTTACGATGCATATCTTTTTATCTTTTGCCAGAGGGAGTACTTTCTCGTGGTTTTTGACCAGAACGACCGCCTTCTGGTTGGCGATATATGCCTGCTTTTTGGCACCCTCAAAATTGTCCTTGCGTGCCTGATCTGCCTTGTCCGGATCAAGATAAGGGTTATCTACACGCTTTGTACGGAACAGGCTCAGTAGACGATTGTAGCTTGCGCGGTCAAGGTCTGCCTTTGGCAACAGACCATCCTCAACCGCTTTGACGATGTTTTCTGGGTCTGTGTTGCCGCCGATAACGTCTGTACCTGCGGAGATAGCCTTGGCATAGCGTTCAGGGATGGTGAGATCCTCCACACCGTAAATCTGCACAGATGTAATGCCAGAGTCGGAGTTGACATAGCCGTCAAAGCCCATCTGGCCGCGAGCAAGATCGGTGATCAACTGCTTGCTGTACGCAGAAGGCACGGCCTCATCGCTGGTAAGTTTGCCCTGGTACATCTGCGGGACGCTGCGCCCGTCTGTAGCAACGCGCGAGTAGTCAGGCATGATCGAGGATGCCTTGTGATCAAAAGCACGCTGGAAAGGGGGAAGATGGTATTTTTCCATCGAACCGGGTGTGCGATAAATGCGCCACTGACCGATGGGGACATGCGGCTCAAAGCCGTTCTCGGAGGGAGCATCGCCCGGGAAATGCTTGACCGTCAGGACGACCGAGCCCTCATTCAGGCCGTCATCGCCGTTCTGGTAACCCTTGACGAGTGCTTCGGTAATGTCGCTTGTTACATCGGTGCGCTCACCGTATGTGCCGCTGATGCGAGGCCACCGCGGGTCAGATGCGACATCGACCTGCGGTCCGTACATGATGTTCAAGCCCTCAGCCTTCATCATCTTGCGGTCTGTTTCAGCCATCTCATACACGAAATCAGCATTGCCGTCGCCCAGCACAGCGGCACCGATACCAAGTGAATCCGGGTAGCCGATGTTGATGGGGTTTGTGTGCAGCGAGTAGGGGATGGCTACACCGCCCTTACAAGCCTCATATTCCAGCATTTGTGTGCCGGCATTGTGGTACAAAGCGACCATTCCCGCCTCGCAGCGCATGTCACCGCGGTAAACGCCGGCCGGGATATGACGCTCGACGACATCGGCGTCATCGATGCTCATTGTCATGCCGGGCAGAGGACCGGGCTTTGGTTTTTCATCCGGGTTGTGATGCTTGTAAATCCTATCCATGGCGAGCTTGCCGTCTGCGCCGACAGCCTGTGCACGGGTGGCGGCTTCGGGGGTGTTGAACAATGCATTCAAAACAAGACCGGCCTGCTGATCAAGACGCATATGACAAACCATGTCTTTTGCGCGTTCTTCAGGGGTCAAACGCCAATCCTTGTAGGGTGACAGCTCGCCGCTGTTGTCCATATCCTTGAAGTATAAACCGTCCTTGACGATTACTCCACAGGTGGTCACACCGATGTCGGGCCCCTGACTGTTGTGGAATACAACAGGCTCGAGGTAAGTGTCGGTGATTTTATCGTTGTCCTCAAGTGCATAAGGTGCGGGTATGACACCATCCTTCATGTCAGCCCACTGTGCCGGGTCTGTATAGCGTATCTGCATAGTACTTCTCCTTTGTCGTCTGCAAGGCTCGGATTTTGTATACATTAGATTATAGCTTGCACCCGTACAACAAACAAGAAACCTGTAAAAATTGTTACAATCTTTGGCGCTCTACACAATACAGCTAAAAGATCTTTGTTAATTATTCTGGCAAATGCGGGGCGATCTTTGAGGATGATCGATCGTTAAACAGTGCTCATTACGGCAAGGACGCTTTGCCAGCTGCGGCTTTTAGCACTTGCTTTTGTTACGGCAGCAGGTGTGCGGCGGGCAGTGTCGTCGCTCCGTTTGGCGATTGTAGGTGCGGCTGCTGCAGTGCAAAAAAACCTATCGGATTTTTTTGCCTCCCAGTAGGCTGCAAGCTGAGCGGCTTTTGCACTTGATTGCAGCGTTTGCCGTTCGCTGCCAGCCAAAAATTCACCAAGCCAATATAAGATTGCCGCAATCGGCAGGCAGTCCTCGGCGTTCCGGCTCCAATAGCACCATCTTGCACCGGTACCGAGATAGCTTTCTACGGTGATTTGTGCACCGTTTCGTGGGTTTTGCGGCAGAACGCCACGATAGTCTACACCACTGCTTTGCGTTAACTCCTGAACGATGCGGTCTGTTTTTGCGATATCCAGACGATCGGTGCGGCAATATGCACCAAAATCCATTCCGTCGATCAGACTGTCAGCGCTTGCAGGAAATTGGCTTGTCTGTTGTCCACTTGTGTTGTGACACAGCCTCCAGCCATGACGAAACAACTGAAAGTTTAAGCATCGCCGCCCCATGGTGGAGTAACACACCTGCGATGTGCGCTCGCCGGGGATGCGGCGCAATTCTAAATAGGCGTCATTCCCACAGACATCCTGGACTTTTACGGTCGCTAAAAGCTCTGATCCGGGCATCAGAGGAGACATTGTGTTATGCATTGTTTCAAAATAGCGGTTAACATCCATGAAAAATACTCCTTTCCGGTGAGTGCAGTGAGCGACAGGCGACTTTGCAGTGTTGTATGCTATGAATGGTGGGGTGCCAGATAAAGCAACGGTTTTGAATTGCAAGTCGGTTGTTTTGATTTGCATACAGTATAGCACAACTTGCATGAAAAAACAACAAGAAGTTTCAAAAAATGATTTGCGTTGTAAAGTGATGAGCCCTCTCGGTCGTTTTCAATCGAAAGGGCTCATTACTTTACGGCAGACAGAATCAATGGCTTGTAAGGCATACAAGCTGCTCGTGCATGAAAACCATTAGCAGCAAAAGCGCGAGCAGATAGAAGGGAAACAGGGAGGTGGTTATGTTATTTGCCAGGATGCCGAACAGAGGCGGCATGGACAGACTGCCGGCGTAAGCGCAGGCCATTTGGACACCGATAACGGCTTGTGAATTCTCTGCACCAAAGTGCGCAGGAGTTGAATGGATGATGCTTGGGTAGATCGGGGCGCAGCCAATGCCTACCAAAACGAGACCAATCAAAGGCAAAATTTCAGAGCTCGGCAAAAGCAAAGCGATTACTCCAACGCCCAGTATTACCTGTCCAATGCGGATCATTTGTACGTCACTGAATTTTGCAGTCAGAAAGCCGCTTGCAGCACGGCCGACTGTGATGCCGATGTAAAACAGGCTTGCAAAGCTTGCAGCGGTCTGTGCAGATACACCACGGCTCAGGGTCAAATAGCTGCTCGCCCATAGGCCTGCTGTGGTTTCCAGTGCACTGTAACAAAAAAAGCAAAGCAAAATTTCTTTTGCACCGGGTAATGCAAACACCTGCATCAGTGATAACGCATGAGAAGCGCTGATTTCATGGTCAGTATCTGCTCTGCTCTTCCATAGAGGCAGACTTAAAATCAGGATAGCCGTTAATACAATCTGGAAGCAGGCAATGCATCGATATCCAATTGTCCAGGACATGCCGTGAAGCAAAACTCTGCCCATGACAAACGGACTGATCATGGTGCCTACACCCCACATACAGTGCAGCCAGCTCATATGGCGGCTTTCGTAGTGCAATGCGACATAATTGTTCAATGCGGCGTCAACGCTACCCGCCCCAAGCCCGTAAGGGATGGCCCAAAGGCACAACATCCAAAAAGTGCTTGATACCGAAAACCCGAACAGGGCAGCAGCCGTCATTCCGACGCTGATGGCGGTGACCCTGCCCGCACCGAGAGCACGCGTCAAACGGTCACTGTTTAAGCTGGAAATGATCGTTCCGAGGGAAATGATCATAGAAATGACCCCTGCATACGATACCGGAACATCGAGCATAGGGTACATAGAGGGCCATGCTGAGCCTAAAAGAGAATCCGGTAATCCAAGGCTGATAAATGCAAGGTAAATGATCGGCAGCAGCACCTGAAGCATAAAATCTTGAGTTCCTCCTGTGTGGGTGATATACTTTTAGGGTTGAATAGAATTTGAGACACAGACATGATAGCATGTATTAAAATTTTTGTAAACGTTAGATCTGCCGCAAGTTGTATTTATGTGCAGCTGAAGTGTAGTGTAATGATAGGAGAATAAAGGGATGAAACAGCACAATATGACGCAAGGCCCGATTACGCGTGGTATCATGCTTTTTGCTCTGCCATTGATTTTTGGCAATTTATTGCAGCAGCTGTATAATATCGCAGATACCTGGGTGGTAGGGCGTTTTCTTGGTGCGGATGCTCTGGCCGCTGTGGGTTCTTCATACACGTTGATGACATTTCTCACATCGATCGTGCTGGGACTTTGCATGGGCAGCGGAGCAGCCGTTTCCATGCAATATGGGGCGTCTGAAATGGATAGGCTGCGACGCAGTGTTTTTATGTCGTTTACTTTGATCGCCGGGATTACAGTAGTTGTAAATCTGTTGGTTTATGCAGGGCTGGATGGCATTTTATGGTTTTTACGTGTCCCGCAAAGTGTAATTGATTTGATGAAGCAATATCTTTTGATTATTTTTGCAGGTATTTTTGCAACGTTTTTATTTAATTATTTTGCAAGCGTTCTGCGTGCGATCGGTAACTCGGCGGCGCCGCTTCTTTTTTTGGCGATATCATCGGTCTTGAATGTGATCCTTGACCTGGTATGCGTACTGGTGCTGCACTGGGGTGTGGCCGGTGCGGCCGCTGCGACCGCTTTTTCGCAGTATGTTTCCGGTGTAGGGCTCGCATTGTATGCTGTAAAGCGCTACCCTGAACTGCTCCCGAAAAAATCCGATTTCTGTTGGAATCGTCAGGAGCTCACAGTGATACTCAATCTTTCTGTGATGACAAGCGTGCAGCAGTCGATTATGAATTTTGGCATCCTGATGGTACAAGGCCTGGTAAATAGCTTTGGCACGGTTGTCATGGCAGCATTTGCTGCGGCGGTTAAAATTGATTCGTTTGCATACATGCCTGTACAGGACTTTGGCAACGCATTTTCAACATACGTCGCACAAAACTACGGTGCTGGCAATACCGTCCGCATTCGCAAAGGGATTCGCAGTGCAGGCTTGACGAGTGCTCTTTTTTGCGTACTGATCAGCTGTGCGGTCTTTGCGTTTGCATCACCCCTGATGGGCATATTTATTGACAAGACCCAGACGGATATTATAGCGGAGGGTGTATGCTACCTGCACATTGAGGGGACATGCTACATTGGCATAGGCATTTTGTTCCTGCTCTACGGTTACTACAGGGCAATCAACCAGCCCGGGATGTCAGTGGTGCTTACCATTGCATCCCTGGGTACACGGGTAGCCCTAGCGTATGCGCTTTCGGCGACATCGCTTGGTGTGACCGGCATTTGGCTCAGTGTGCCGATTGGCTGGGCGCTGGCCGATGCGATCGGGATCGGATATTATCTTAAAAAGAGGCATTCCGAGCAGACATCCAGCTTTTGAAGCGGCTTGAGTGGTGACTATGATGAAATCAAAAATTCGGCAGTTGTTTTTCGTTTTCTTGAAAATCGGCGCATTTACGTTCGGCGGAGGCTATGCAATGATATCATTGCTTGAGCACGAGTTTGTTGCCCGGAGACAATGGCTCACGCAGGAAGATTTTTTGGATATGGTTGCTATTGCCGAGTCCACCCCGGGGCCGGCAGCAGTAAACAGTGCAACCTATATCGGCTACCACATAGCGGGTTTTGGCGGGGCGCTGATGTCAACAACTGCGGTATGCCTTCCGTCCTTCACGATCATATACATTATATCACTGTTTTTTGATGCCTTTTTGCAGCTTTCGTGGGTGGCGAATGCCTTCAAAGGCATACAGGTCTGTGTGGTGTACCTGATTTTTTCGGCAGGCATACGAATGCTGAAGGGCCTGGACAGGACACTTTTTAATGTTGTGATCGTCATGACGGTGATGACTCTGATGGTGCTCTTATCGCTTTTTGCGGTAAGTTTTTCGTCAATTGTGTATATCCTGATTTCCGGCTGTGCTGGGTTGATGATTTATTATGCCGCAAGGCCGCGCAGGGGAGGGCATAGACATTGATTTACGCGAGCTTGTTTTTTAACTTTCTGGTCATTGGCACAGTATCATTTGGTGGGGGGTATGGCATGATCTCTCTCGTTCGTGAGATTGTGCTGGCACATGGCTGGCTGACGGAAAGTGAATTTATAAATTTCATCGCCGTTTCCGAGTCCACCCCGGGTCCGCTTGCAGTTAATATGGCAACCTTTGTCGGTGCTTCCCAGGGCGGTCTTTTGGGCTCTGCTGCCGCAACGCTTGGTGTTGTTATGCCGGCTTTTCTGATTATTTTGCTGATAGCTGCTGCAATGCAAAATCTGCTAAAGCTTGCACCTGTCAATGCTTTTTTGAGCGGAATCCGTCCCTGCGTTGTTGCAATGATTTTGGCAACGGCGCTCAATATGGGTGTGAGTACCTTGTTCGGACTCAAAACCATTACCGGCGGCATGATGGTAAACGTACGGGCCTTTTTCATCCTTGCGGCTTTGATCATGGTTCATGCACTTTACAAAAAATGGAAACACATATCTCCGTCTCCGATTGCTATGATCGTTTTTTCGGCTGTGCTTGGTGTAGTATTTTACGGATAATGCGAATGCTTCTGCAAAAAAAATATCCTTACACAGCTTAGCCCATGGACCGCTGTGTAAGGATAAAATATCAGTCGTTATTTGCCAGATAGACCGTAGTAGAGGGGAAGGCGAAATCAACGCCGTCTTTTTTCATGACGTCCATCAAATCAAGGTTCAGGTCGTTTTGTATCTTCAGGAATCGATTGACGTCTGCTGTTCGCACGTAAGCGGATACCATCATGTTGATGCTGGAATCGCCGAAACCAGTTAACCTCACGAATGCAGAGTCTGCATAGATGTCGGGGTTTGATGTCAGCATAGCTGTGATATCGGTCATCAACGTTTCGAGCTGGGCACGTGTTGTATCATACGTTACACCCAGCGTAAAACGGTACAGCCGACGGTCACGCTGGGTGGCATTGTTGATGGTTGCTGCGCTTACATTGCTGTTCGTCAGGATGTACAGCGAATTATCGACCGCTCGTATTTTGGTCGAGCGGAAATTGATGTCAACGACCTCGCCCTCGACATCGCCGACGCGGATCCAATCACCGATGGAAAACGGTTTGTCCAGCAAAATCACAACGCCGCTGAACAGGTTTTTCGCTGTGTCCTGCGCTGCAAGTGAAACCGTCAAACCGACAAGACCAGCACTTGCTACAAAGCTGCCGACAGGCAAGCCTGTCTCCTGTGCTATGGTCATTGCGCCAAGGATGAGTATAAGGAACTTATATACCTTGTTCAACAGTGCCTTCAGTGTTTTGTTGCTGCGTACTTCTTCACCGCAGGAGGCGAGCAGGAGCGTTGTAAGGTCGGAAGCCGCATAGAGCCCCCTGCACAGACAATAGGTCAATCCAATCTGATAAGCGACCCATAAAACTTTGGTTATAGCTGCAATTGACCAGGGAAGACTGGCGATGGCGAGATAGATGCCGGTAAGAACGGCAAGCTGCTGTACAGGTCGTGCGAAACTTTTTAGTAATATGGGTGTGCCGGAAAAATGCCAGGTATGCTTGTGCAATGAAGGAAATATCCTGGACAGCATAAGCCAGCGTGCGGCAAAACCGGCCGCGAGCAAAAGCAGGGCACAGACAAACCGGGCGGCAAGGGCAGAATAACCCTCCAGCAGCACGGGACCAAGATCAAAGCTTAGGTTTCGTATCGAAAAAATCATGTTGAACCTCCCATTTATAACCAGATTACTATAACATAGAACCCGACATAGAGCAAGCAAAATAATGCTCAGCTGAAACATCAAAATAGAGCTTGACAAGCGATGTGTGCGGGGCTATACTGTTGGCAGAAAGTTCGTTTCAGGGCGGGGTGCAAGTCCCCACTGGCGGTAAAGTCCGCGACCACCCGCAAGGGTGCTGACCCGGTGTAACTCCGGGACCAACGGTATAGTCCGGATGCAAGAAACGGCAGACAGATGATGTTTTATTTGTTTGTGCGCCCTGTTGTAATAGCTACAACAGGGCGTATTTGTTTGTCTTCCCGGTTCTCAATTAAATCAAGAAAAGGGCTTTCCAAAATGATTAGCGGGTGTAACCCGGGAAGGAAATTATTATGAATAAAAACAAAACCCATGATTTGACCGTTTCAGCCATGCTTAGTGCGGTTGCCTTTATCCTGATGTTTATCGAATTCCCAATTCCATTCCTGATTCCGCCGTTTGTTAAGATGGACTTCTCAGATCTTCCGGCGCTTTTGGGGGCGTTTGCACTGGGACCGATTGCTGGCATTGTGATCAGCTTCATGAAGAACCTTTTGCATATTGTGATAAATGGCACTTCGACCGCATGCGTTGGTGAGCTCTGCAATTTTATGCTCGGTGCTGTTTTTTCCGTGACGGCCGGTCTTGTCTATAAGAAAAACAAAACTCCCCGTGGCGCATTTATTGGCGCAGCGGTTGGTGCGGCAGCTATGGCACTGTTTAGTGTGCCCTGTAACTATTTTATCTCGTATCCGGCGTACGTCCAGTTCTATCATTTGCCGCTGGAAACCATCATCGGTATGTATCAGGCGATCCTGCCTTCCGCAGACAGCCTTATCAAATGCCTAGTCATCTTTAATATGCCGTTCACACTGCTTAAGGGCGTTCTTGATACAGCAATTTTGCTGTTTGTATGCAGACCGGTTGCAGTGGCTCTGCACATTGAGAAAAAAAGGCCAGACATGAAATCTGTATAAATAGCAGAATCAAAACGGGACAGACCAAGTGAAGGTCTGTCCCGTTTTGATTCTTTTACGGCAAAGTCCATTACATAGTATGCCCAGCGACCGCAAGAAACGCACGTTGCACACTGTGCTCATCGGCGGCAAAGATCCACAGGTTCAAATGGCAGGAATTGTCCATATTCAAGGTGGAAAAATTGCCTCATATGACAATCAGAGTGGTC
>CAVBNV010000008.1:0-87033 GCA_963596815.1 Oscillospiraceae bacterium | reverse complement strand
TCGCCGGGGTGATATATTGCAGCTTGATATCCTCTTCCGACATGCTTTTCTTAGGAAGAATCATACTCATCGCTTCCGGTCTCCTCTCAATCTTTATCTGGAATGACTTCAATAATATCGTCCATTGTGCAGTGCAGAGTGGTGCAGATCTTGGCAAGGACTTCTACACGAACATCCTCATCACGTCCCATCTTTGCAACTGCATTGGTGCTGATCTTTGCATCTTGGCAAAGCTGTGTCTTAGTCATTTTCTTGTCTATCAGCAGCTTCCAAAGTCTGTTGTAACAAACAGCCATATCGGCCTCCTAATATCTTGTAAAACCTTATTTTCGGGTGATTTTATTATACCAGAATAGGCTGTTTTTCTCAAGGATTCCTTGAATTATTCAAGTGCAGATTTTCTCATTTTAGGGTCTGACTTTTATTGGCAGATCTTTCAGAATGGCATAACAAGCATTTTCATATACAAATAAAAACAAGGACGTTCGCTGGAGCCATCTCCAGCCAAACGTCCTTGTTTTACTTTATGCATGGCGCACTATTGCCACATAAATATTCACAAAATCCGGTCTATTATTCATTGAATCACAGTGCCGATTCATAACATCGGCTTCAAAGTAGTGTTTAATACCCCGATTGCGGCTACTTTCGTCTTTACTGCAAATGTTGAAAAAGCCCAGTTCTGAAGCCGTTTTTTCGCCGTTTTCACTCAGGGTCTAATGGTTCTAACATATAAGCATCGCATCACCGAAGCTGAAGAAACGATACTTTTCCTCGACAGCAACTTTGTAGGCAGCCATAGTTTTATCATAGCCATAAAACGCCGAAACAAGCATGATAAGTGTGCTTTCGGGCAAGTGGAAGTTCGTAATGAGCCCATCGATACAGTTTAGCTTAATACCAGGATAGAGGAAGATTGACGTATCACCGCTGCATGCACGAACATCGCCGTATTTTGCTGCGACTGCCTCTAGAGTGCGACAGCTGGTTGTCCCAACTGCAATCACACGATGTCCGGTAGATTTTGCCTTCCGGATCTTCTGTGCGGTTTCCTCACCGACGGAATACCATTCGCTGTGCATTTTGTGATCGCAGATTTCGTCCTCCTGCACAGGCCGGAAAGTGCCCAGGCCGACATGCAATGTAACCTCAGCAATATCAACGCCCTTCTGACGAATCTTTTCCATCAGCTCAGGGGTGAAGTGCAATCCCGCAGTGGGCGCTGCTGCACTGCCGATTTCTTTTGCATAAACTGTTTGATATTGGCTTTGGTCATCCAGCTGTTTGGTGATATACGGCGGCAGCGGCATCTTGCCAAACTCATCCAGCTTCTCGTACAAGGTTTCTGTGTCATAGCGGAAGGAAACATATTTATTGCCATCCTCCAGAGTTTCATCCACCGTAGCGGTCAAACTACCATCGCCGAAAACAACCTTCGTGCCCGGCTGCATTCTTTTGCCCGGTTTTGCAAGACATTCCCATTGGTCTCCCTTGACCTGTCTCAGCAATAAAAGTTCGCAGACAGCTCCTGTCGGTTGTTTGATGCCAATGATACGGGCCGGCAGAACTTTCGAGTTGTTCACGACGAGAAGATCACCCGGCTCAAGATAATCCGGCAAATCGTGGAAAACGCTGTGTCGAATGGTGTCATCCTTTCGACTCAAAACCATCAATCTTGCTGCATCGCGGGGAAACGCAGGCTCTTGTGCGATGAGCTCTTTGGGTAAATCATACCAAAAATCTTTTTTTAACATAGTAAGCATTTGCCTTTCCGATTATTGACACGGAGACCGCATCAATGATATCATACATCTGTATAAGTAGCATCTATTATATTGCATTGTTGCCTGCTTTTCAAGCGGTCACGACAGAATAGAGTGCCTTAGATGGAAAGGAAAGGTGTCGGAGATGGAAAAACAGTATAAAGTGGGTATCGTTGGAGCAACAGGCATGGTTGGACAGCGTTTTGTAACGCTGCTTGAAAATCATCCCTGGTTCAAATTGACTGTTGTCGCAGCATCGGGTCGCAGCGCCGGAAAAACGTACGAGGATGCGGTCGGTTCACGCTGGGCTATGACAACCCCCATGCCTGAAGATGTAAAAAGCATGATAGTTATAGATGCTGCCCAGGTAGAAGAGGTCGCTTCCAAGGTCGATTTCATATTCTGTGCCGTCAACATGCCGAAAGAGGAAATCAAGGCTCTTGAGGAAGCATATGCCAAGGCAGAATGTCCTGTTGTATCCAATAACAGCGCACATCGTTTTACCCCGGATGTACCGATGGTCGTGCCCGAAATCAATGCGGAACACATCGACATTATACCGTCGCAGCGCAAACGTCTCGGCACAAAGCGCGGCTTTGTTGCAGTAAAATCCAACTGCAGCCTGCAAAGCTATGTCCCTGCACTGCATCCTCTGATGAAGGATTTTGGCGTCAGCAAAGCACTGGTGTGCACATATCAGGCAATTTCGGGTGCTGGCAAGACCTTTGACCGCATGCCCGAAATCGTGGATAATGTTATCCCTTTCATTGGCGGTGAAGAGGAAAAGAGCGAACGTGAACCGCTCAAGCTTTGGGGACATATCGAAGGCGACCGTATCGTGAATGCCGAAAAGCCCGTAATTACTGCACAGTGCTTCCGCGTACCTGTTTCGGATGGTCATACTGCTGCGGTTTTTGTGAGCTTTGAGAAAAAACCCACAAAGGAGCAGATTCTGGAGGCATGGAACAACTTCAGAGGACCTGCACAGGAACTCAATCTTCCAAGTGCACCCAAGCAGTTCCTGCACTACTTTACAGAAGATAACCGCCCCCAGCCAAAGCTGGATCGCAACACAGAAAACGGTATGGCTGTGTGCATCGGTCGACTGCGGGAAGATACGTTGTTTGATTACAAGTTTGCCTGTATGAGCCACAACACCCTGCGCGGTGCTGCCGGCGGTGCCGTGCTTTTGGCTGAGCTGCTGGCCGCAAAGGGATACTTTGATTAAAGACATCTTGTTTAGGCTTATCATTCACACAGAAGGAGGATCCTCTCACTATGAAAACTCCGGTATTTACTGGTGCTGGTGTCGCCATCATTACCCCTATGTATGAGGACGGCAGCATCAATTTCGACGAATTGGGACGTATTATTGAGCATCAGATCGCACATAAAACGGATGCAATTGTCATCTGTGGAACAACCGGTGAATGCTCTACAATGACAGACGAGGAGCAGCTTGCTGCAATCAAGTACACTGTGGACGTTGTCAATCACCGAGTACCTGTGGTTGCGGGAGCAGGCTCAAACGATACCGACCATGGCTGCGCACTTGCGGCAAAGTCAG
Organism: Oscillospiraceae bacterium; assembly: GCA_963596815.1. Lineage (GTDB taxonomy): Bacteria > Bacillota > Clostridia > Oscillospirales > Ruminococcaceae > Faecalibacterium. The sequence goes on along the minus strand of CAVBNV010000008.1, from coordinate 83,703 downwards.
CAGCTTGCGGTGCAGATGCACTGCTTTTGGTAACGCCATATTATAACAAGACTTCGCAGGCAGGTTTGATTGCGCATTTCAATGCCATGGCAGAGGCGGGCGGCATTCCGGTTATTTTGTACAACGTCCCCTCCCGTACCGGGCTGAACATTACACCCGAAACCGCAAAAGAATTGAGCAAAAATCCGCTGATCAACGGTATCAAGGAGGCATCCGGCAATATTTCGCAGGTTGCCAAAATCGCACAGCTTTGCGGCGACGACCTGAACATTTACTCTGGCAACGATGACCAGGTCATCCCCCTGTTGTCTCTTGGCGGCAAAGGCGTTATCAGCGTTGTATCCAACGTTGCCCCCGAACTGGTCCACAATTGCTGTCAGACATGGTTTGACGGTGATGTAAACACAGCTCGTACACTGCAGATGGAGATGCTTACGCTTTCGGATGCCCTATTCTGCGAGGTTAATCCAATCCCTGTAAAGTACGCTATGAATGTTCTGGGCTGGCAGGCAGGCGAGTGCCGCATGCCGCTTGTTTCGCCAAGCGATGATCATAAGCAGCAAATCGAGCAGGCTTTGTCAGCTGCTGGGCTTTAAGCGATGAAAAGGAATTATATTATGACAGAAATCGTGATTCAAGGTATAGGCGGACGCATGGGACATGTGCTGTGCGACTTGATCGCTCAACGCAGCGATTGCCGTGTGGTTGCTGGCATCGATGTAAAAGACGGAAACCAGAACGGAATTCCTGTCTACGACAGCGTTGAAAAATTGAATGGCCAGGGTGATGTCATCATCGATTTTAGCTCACCTGCTGCTGTTGAGCGTGCCCTGCCATACTGCAAAGAGCACAAGCTGCCGATTGTCATCTGCACAACAGGTCTTTCTGACAGTACGCTGCAGAAAATCAAGGAACTGGCATCTTCTGTTCCGGTGTTCAAGAGCGCTAACATGTCTATGGGCGTCAATGTTCTAGCGGAATTATGCAAGCGTGCATCATCCATTTTAGGTGTCAACTACGACATTGAAATCGTTGAGCAGCATCATCACAACAAGCTGGATGCTCCCAGCGGTACGGCTCTGATGTTGGCGGATGCAATCAATGATCAGAATGACGGGATGTATCATTACGTGTACGATCGCTCTTCCGTTCGTCAAAAGCGCGATGCAACGGAAATCGGCATCAGTTCTGTGCGAGGCGGAAGCATCGTTGGCGACCATGAAGTGCTGTTTTGTGGGCCTGATGAGGTAATCTCGCTGCGGCATACGGCCTACTCACGCAATATTTTTGCCAATGGTGCAATCAACGCCGCCGTCTATCTGCCTTCAAAGGAAGCCGGCATCTACGATATGACAGACCTGATTGCTTCGCTTTAACAGATTTATTTGTTCTCGGCTACTGTGATGTCTTTCAATTTTGAGGAGGATGAGATATCATGGCCAAACATTCGGCGCCACGACGGCGCTCAAAAAAAGGCGGCAAACTGTTCGCCTTTTCCCTTTCGATTTGCGTTTTAGTGCTGATTTCTGTAAGCGTCCTTTTCGTATGCGGCGATTCAATTCCTAAATGGCGCAAAGAGGAACTCTCAGATACAGATGCATCCCCAAAAAACATAGCCTCATCTATTCAAGAACCAGAGGCTGAGCCGGAGCCAGAGCCGATAATCAATACTGTGGGTTTTTCCGCAACCGGAGACAATCTGATTCACAGCCCGATTTATAAGCAGGCTGCCAGACGTTCAACTGGAGAAGAAAGTTACAGCTTCGATTACTGTTATGAGCATATTACCCCTTTTTACTCCCAATTCGATGTAAATTGGATCAACCAGGAGACCCTTTGCAATAATGAGCTGGAGCCTTCAACGTATCCGTGTTTTTCTACCCCTGGTGCCTGTGCAGAGGCTTTGTATCGTGCAGGCGTTCATGTATTTAGTTTGTCAAACAATCATATTTATGACAAAGGCGCAAGCGGCATTGCAGCTACACTTCGATTTTGGGAAAATATGCCGGGGGATGTTGTAACAGCCGGTTTATGGCGGGGCGAGTCTGATTATGACCGCATTCCTATCCAGACTGTCAACGGTATAACGATTGCTTACCTTTCCTATACCGAGCACACGAACGGCATACCTCAATCAAGCAGTATGGTGGCAAACATAATCTACACCAGCCAAACCGATGTCATTGAAAGGCAGGTGCGCGCGGCACATGAACAGGCAGATTTTGTGGTGGTGGGAGTTCATTGGGGCGTCGAAAACAGTCATACGATTGTGGACGCACAGCGGACACTTGCACAGCAGCTTTCTGACTGGGGAGCCGATGTAGTTGTCGGCACACACCCGCACGTACTTCAAGATGCGCAGTGGCTCACGGCATCCGATGGACGTGAAACCTTCGTCGCATATTCGCTGGGCAATTTTTTGAGCACCCAGAACAAACCGGATCAGCTTGTCGGTGCAATTTTGACATTGCAATTCCAGAAAATCACTAACCCGGATGGCTCAGTGCAGCTATCCGTCCTCGACCCTAAACTACATCCAACAGTTACCCATTACGATGCCGGAAAATCTAATGTGCGCACTTATTTGTTAAACGATTATACGGATGCCCTGGCAGCCGCTCACGGAGCAAGAGCAGAATATACTTTTAGCCTTGAATCGATCCGCCAGATCGTGCAAAGCAACATCAGCTCAGACTTCCTTGAGTCTGCATTAACATAACTTGTTTTGAAGCCCGTATTGACACGGGCAGAATGGAGGGTTTATATGTACGGCGTATCAAAAATCACAGTTGAAACAAATATTATGATGATCAGTGTGCAGGATGCGGAGTTCAAAGGTGGCATCCTTGCACGCTATCTGCAGATTTTTGCAGATAATGATGTTGTCGTTGATATGATCAGCCAAAGCGCACCGCACGGGACGTGCATAGATTTTAGCTTTACAGCGTCCAGCGGTGATCTTGCCATGGTTATGAAAGCCATTTCCGCTGCAAACCTGGATAAGGAGGCCAAGGCATCACCTCTGATTAGTGTCGGGTATTCCAAGTTAAATCTTTTCGGTGAAGACATGGTAACCTGCTGTGGCGTAGCTGCACGCGCATTAAATGCCATGACTGTTGCCGGTATTGAGGTTCTGCTCGTCACTACAAGTGATCTGGATATTTCGCTGCTAGTTCGCACAGAAAACGAGGATGCAGCCTACGAGTCGTTGACGAAAGCGTTTGCACTGTAATTTGCTTAAAAAACAGGACGGATGATACATGCATTACTGCATGCGAAACATCCGCCCTGTTTTTATTTTAGCTCTGCAACAGTAACGCCGCTCTCACCCTCGCCATAACGTCCGAGCCGGAAGCTCTTTACCATCCTGTTGCCACGTAAGTGCTTATGAATTGCCGTGCGCAAAGCACCAGTTCCATTGCCATGAATCAGGTAAACTACAGTCTGCCCGTTAAGAACAGCTCGATCAATAAACGAATCCACCTCAGAAAGAGCCTCGTCTACAGTCAAGCCCAAAAGGTTGCACTCCATTTTCGCTGTTCGTTGGACACGCTCCACACGACCATTCGGACGATTTGATGACCCAGTCAACCTTGAGTAACGCTGTTCTGCCTTTGTCATTGGTCTTTTTTCTTTTACAAGCTTTTCAGGTTGTTTTAGTCCAGCAAGAGACACCTTTGTTTTAATGATACCGGCTCGTACAAGCACTTCATTATTTTTGTCAGGGAGAGCAAGAACCGTAGCGAGTTGGTTTAACTCAGCAATGCATACCTCCTGCCCTATACAAACCTCTTTTAGGGGGACATATTCTTTCACGGGGGTATGCACAGACTCGGTGCCCGTAAAAAGCTTCTCCGATTCTTTTTTTGCGATTTCACGTGCACGCTGCGCCTTTTGCTGCGTAGTCATACGTTCATCTTTCTGTATCCTGCGCAGTTCATCCGTCAAAGCATACGCCTGACTTTCCACCTGCTGGACAAGGATCCGTGCTTTGGAACGTGCAGCTTCAAGCTCGTTTTCGCCTTGTTCAATCAATTCATCGCGCTTCTTCCGAGCCGCTTCCAGCTGATGCGAGGCCTCACTTCGCAGCTGTTCAACCTCGTTTTGACTTGATTTCAACTGAAGCTTCAAATCATCAAGCTGTCCCAGAACTGCATCCAAGCGCTTATCCTCTGCGGAAAGGTGCTGCTGCGCTGACTCAATCACACGCTGAGGGATCCCAAGTTTTTCGCTGATCAAGAAAGCATTTGACTTTCCGGGTACACCTACACTTAATTTATATGTAGGTCGAAGTGTTTCAAGGTCAAACTCACAGCTTGCGTTCACAACGCCGGCGGTTTCCAATGCAAAAACCTTTAATTCCGCATAGTGAGTCGTTGCCATCAACAACACACCCCTGCGACGCAGTTCCTCAATAATTGCCACAGCAAGTGCGGCACCCTCCGCGGGATCTGTGCCTGCACCGAGTTCATCCAAAAGAACAAGCGTATGCGGCATGGCAAGCTCTAAAATCCCTGTTATTTTTTTCATGTGCCCTGAAAAAGTGGACAAGCTCTGCTCTATGCTCTGCTCATCGCCAATATCCACCAAAAATTCATCAAAAACACAAACCTCACTGCGCTCATCAGCAGGGATCAAAAAACCGCATTGCGCCATTGCACTTAGAAGCCCTGCTGTTTTCAGGGTGACCGTCTTGCCGCCGGTATTCGGTCCGGTTATGATAAGTGAATCATACTCTTCCCCCAGCGTTATATTGACAGGAACACATTTTTTAGGGTCTATCAGCGGATGACGTGCACGAATCAAAGAAAACGCCGTGTCCCGACGAACCGTTGGCTTAAAGGCTTTCATGTCAATCGCAAGGCGCGCTTTTGCGAGAAGGATATCAATATCGAGCATCGCCTTGTAGCTGTACTGAAATTGCGTCCCGATCTCTGCAACCTGTGCTGTCAACGCAACCAGAATCCGCTCAATTTCCTGAGCTTCCTGCGCACGATATTGCAAAATTTTTGCGTTCGCTTCAACAACAGCCTGCGGTTCCACAAATACGGTCGCTCCCGTCGATGAAACATCATGGATAATGCCGCTCACCTCGCTGCGGTACTCGCTTTTTACCGGGACAACATAACGACCGTTACGCATGGAAACGACATTTTCTTGCAGATACTTTGACGTTTCCAGGTTGCGAACCATGCTTTCAAGTCTGTCACGAATGCTGTTTTCTGTGGCACGTATTTTTTTTCGAAGTTCACTTAATGTCCGAGATGCTGTGTCAGCCATCGCATCTGGAGCGAGGATCGAACTGGAAATTTGCTGTTCTAAGCCAGGTTGTGGTGAGAGTGCATAGAACAAATCGTCCGTCGGAAGCGCATCATGCTCCGACGAACCATACCAGCTGATGAGATTTTGAAAATTCCGAAGAGCACCTGCAACCATGAGCAAATCACCCATGGAGAGGACACCGCCTTTAACGGCGCGTGCGACTAATTTGTTAACCCCATCCACACCGCCGAAACGCGGAGAACCGTTTTTTATAAGCAGACTGTTGATTACGTCCGTTTGCTCCAACGCATATCGAACTTCATCCGGGTCGCATTGTGGCTCGATTTTCAGCATCATTTCGCGAGCTTCATTACAGACACACCCATTTGCAGCACGCTCGATGATTTTGTCCAACTCAAGAGTTTTTAAATAGCTTGTTTCCATAGAGAATCCTTTGGTTCAAGGTAATAGTTTTTTCAAGAAGTCGTAGCTCTTTAGCGGTTTATCCAGGTGTGTTAAAGCATAACGCTCTGCAACATCGGACAATTTTGCAAGGCTGCCAGTTGAGATTTTGAAAGAGAATATTTTTTTATCCTCCACAAGACAGATATGTCGGAGCGCAAACAATGCGCCCCTGTCAAGGTTGCAGGTTTTGCCCCCTTGCACGCAACAAGTCGAACACAGCAAATATCCTTCCTGGATGTCCAGATAAAAAGAGTCGCTCTCGTAAGTGTTGCATTCCTGACAGCATAAAAGCCGTGGCAGAAATCCGCATTCGCTCATTGTCCGCAGCTCAAAAACAGCCTTTACAACGCGCAAATCCGCCTTACTTTCACTTATCATATAAAAGCAATTCAGCAAAAGGCGAAGTTCCTTTTCTGCATTTTGCCCTGTAGGTGAGACTGCAGAGGCAAACTCGGCAAGATACATCGCAAGGCTCATTGCTTCAATGCTGGTAGAAATGCCATGAAAAACATTTTTTACGGACGCATCACGTATCGTGTACATGTTGCGTCCTGGGACAAGAGTAAATTCAGAATAGCAAAAAAGTCCGCATGCGCTGAAAAGCTTACTTTTTAGTCGCATGCTGCTTTGTGCCGAGGCAGAAACAATTCCATGTTCCGGCGTCAAAATTGACAATATCCGATCCGACTCTTTATAGCGTGTTTCCTTTAGCACAAGGCCAGAAGTTACAAAAGCATCCAAATCGCCCATCTCCCCCAGACAATGATTTACACATCCAAGCAGAGCATTACTTTGATGTATTCTGGTGGAAGCCAAAATTATTGAGCAAAAACTCGTTGTCCCGCCAATCCGATTTTACTTTTACCCAGCACTGCAGGTTTACACGACAACCAAGAAACTCCTCGCAATCGGTGCGTGCAGCACTTGCAATCTTTTTCAGCATTGAGCCGCCTTTGCCAATAACCATTCCCTTATGACTTTCGCGTTCACAGTAAATATTCACGTCAATGTCAATCAAGTCAGTACCCGGGCGCTCCTTGAACCTCTCCACAACAACCGCTATGCCGTGCGGAATCTCATCACGCATAAACAGCAGGGCTTTTTCTCGAATGACCTCTGCAACGAGCTCTTTTTCAGGCATATCTGTGTAAGCATCATCATCAAAATAATGCGGTCCCTTTACCGCATATCGGCTCAGTGCACCGAAGAGCATGTCAGTCCCTTTTTCTTCACGAACACTGACTGAGAAGACGTCATCAAACACTTCCAGGGCCTTAAGCTCATTTATGCGAGATTCCAGATCCGATGCATCCTTAACAAGATCTGTTTTATTAATCACGGCAATTGCCGGGCCGCAATGCCGCAGCGTTTCAACAAGGGACATCTCGGACTCATTTAGTGCTCCATACGGCTCAAACAGCATCATCGATACATCCACGTCCGCAATGGAGTCACTGGCCGCCTTATCCATGCGTTTCCCCAGTTTGTTCCTGGCTTTATGTACACCTGGAGTGTCAAGCAGAACATATTGCAGTGCGCCTTTGGTAATAACACCCGTAATCCTAGTGCGTGTTGTTTGCGGCTTTGAAGTTACAATGGCAACTTTTTCGCCGACAAGCAAATTTGTCAGACTGGATTTGCCAACATTCGGTCTGCCAATAACGGCAACAAAAACCGATGATGTTTCATAATTTTCTTGATCATGTGCTGTTTTACTCAAAATCTAACTCCTGTTCTGCTAAAAGGCGATCATTCTGTGTAGCTGACCGTACGCGGAAGTCCAAGCTGCAATAAAACAGCCTCCTCTTTTTCTCTCATACGCATTGCTTCCAGACCGCCGTTCTCATGATCATAGCCCAACAGATGAAGCATCGAGTGGACGGTCAAAAAAGCAACTTCTCTTTGAAGCGGATGACCATATAAGGTTGCCTGCTCCAACGCTCTTTCCATGCTGATCACAATGTCACCAAGCATCATGCAGCCGTTGTTTTCGTCGACGTCGTATTTTCCATTTTCACCAAGAGGAAAACTCAGTACATCGGTCGGCATGGGTTTATTGCGGTACTGGTTGTTTAATTCAGCAATTGCCGCATTGTCCACAAATGTTACGCTGATTTCCGCCGGGGCAGAAAAATGCTCATACTCCAGTACAGCGTTGCATGCACGCCGAATTAAAATGCGAAGCCCCGACGGAACCTTTACAGCTTTTTGAGAGTTCGTAATTAAAACCTTATTGGACATAATATAGCTCCTTTCTTCTCGCAATACGGTCACTTTAAGCAACCGAAATTTCACTTTGTTGTGTGAGATGCGTTTTCGTATGCCTTAATTATTTCTTGAACAAGCCTGTGCCGAACGACATCCTTTTCTGTGAAGTAGCATTGCGCTATACCGTCTACATCCTTTAGGATGTGCAACGCATCTACCAGACCGCTCCGAGTGCGTTCCGGCAGGTCAATCTGGGTCACATCGCCGGTCACAACCACTTTTGAACCGACACCCATACGTGTCAAAAACATTTTCATCTGCTCGGGGGTGGTATTCTGCGCTTCGTCCAGAATAATAAACGAATCATCCAGTGTCCGTCCACGCATATACGCAAGCGGTGCCACTTCTATGATTTGCTTCTCAACAAGTCGTTCGTATGTTTCGGCTCCGAGCATATCAAAAAGACCATCGTACAAAGGTCTTAAATATGGGTCCACCTTCTGCTGTAAATCACCCGGCAAAAAACCAAGCTTTTCGCCAGCCTCAACCGCAGGACGCGTAAGTACAATGCGGGAAACATCCTTTGACTTAAAGGCTTTTACCGCCATCGCTACTGCAAGGTAAGTCTTACCAGTACCGGCCGGTCCTACCCCAAAGGTGATGGGGTTTGTACGGATCGCATTAAGATATTCTTTCTGACCCAACGTTTTAGGTCGGATCGGACGTCCCTTGACGGTTACAGCAACAAAATCATCCGTCAGTTCTCTGACGCGCTTTTCTTCCCCCGCATGCGCAAGACTGATGCAATAATTAATCGTTTGGTCTTCCAGAGGTGTGTGGTTTTCAATTAAAAGCAGCATTCCATCAATTGCACGGCACGCTGCACGCAGATTCTCCTCATCACCTGAAAGGAGCAGCTTCGTACCGCGACAGACAGCGGTAACCGAAAACTCTTTTTCGAGCTGCCGTATATTTCGATCGCAGTTGCCAAAAACCGCAGCTGCAATGTCAATACTATCCAACTCTATGCTTTTTTCCGCCATGAGGTCCTCCTGAATTGGTACAATTTAATACTTTAATTGTACCACCAAAACCCCATTTAGAAAACTGTGAAAATTGCACAAAATATATGCGACGTCATCGGTCTGTTTTACATGAAAACAAAACGGAAGCCAAGAGCTGCCAACATACAGATGACGACTTCTTGGCTTCCGGCGATTATAATCAAACTTTTTTGTCCATTTCCTCAATCAGCTTATACAAATCGAATTGGTATTTGCTGTGGCAAAAATGGCACACGACCTCACATTTCGGGTCTTCATCGGCCAGCTTTCGTATTTCCTTGCGCCCAAGGCTCAAAAGCATTTCTTTTGTGCGCTCTGCGCTGCAGTCACATTGATAGCGTACTTCTCTTTCATCCAACACCTCCGGAGAAAATCCTGACAAAGCGAGATTCATGATATCCTTCGTAGTTTTTCCGCTGCGGAGCATCTCAGTGACAGAGTCCATGGATGCAATATTAGCTTCCAGTTGTGTGATTTCAGCATCTGTGGCACCGGGCAGAAGCTGTATCAAGTAGCCGCCTGCGCAGGCTATCGTCAAATCACGGTCAACTAATACACCAAGCGCACAGACAGTCGGAATCTGTTCGCTATACGCATAATAGCTTGTCAGATCCTCCGCTATTTCTCCCGATACCAGCGGCACCTGTCCAACTGTTGGCTCTTTCTGGAGCTTATTATCTCGAATGACTGTAATTATGCCATCTTTTCCTACTGCACCGCCGACATCCAAATGACCATTCTCTTTCAGCGGGAGCTCCACCAAAGGATTGTCAATGCATCCCTTCACATTGCCTGTTCCGTCTGTACATGCGATAATCACGCCAGCCGGACCACCGCCGGAGACACGAAGCGTTATGGTATCTCGCGGGTCCTTTAGCATGGACCCCATCAAGGAAGCGCCTGTCAATAGGCGTCCCAGTGCCGCACTGCATGTTGCGCTGGTCGTGTGAAGTGTTTCTGCTTCACGCACGATATCTGTCGAATCAATTCCGGCAAAAACAATGCCGCCGTTTTGAGATAAGCCACGGATCAATTTTGCCATACCTTATTCCTCCAGTTGAGTATACTGCTTTACTGCACAGAAAAAGAACCGTTCGCTGTTTTCGGTTAATGGTCCGAAGGTCTCTCCATCACAAATGCTTTCAACTCGAAAACCGTGTTTTTTCAAAGCGGAGCAAATCGTTTCTTTATCATAAGTGTATTCATAAAACTGTTCATGAAAATGCTCGCCTGTCTGAGAGTAATCGATGTCTATCTTGATTTCAACCTTTTCATCGTTCGGATCATAATGATTTCTCCACACACATGCAGCATCTTCTTCTTCAAAGGTAAAGGTATTTTCGCCTAAAACCGACCGATGCTTGAAAGGAGTATTCATGTCAAACAAAAACACGCCACCCTTTTCCATAAAAAAACCGGCATTTGCAATGGCTGTATCTAAATCTTGAATATGATTGAACGTGTCAAACGTTGACACCGCTGCACGTATCGTACCGTACAGGTCCAGTTTTAGGAGATCCTGTTGCAGCAATAATATTCTATCGGAAAGACCAAGCTGCTCAGCCTTGTCACGGACAACGCAAAGCATTTCTTCCGATTGATCAACTCCGATCATGTCATATCCGGCCTGTGTCAGCATCAGGGTCAACTCACCTGTTCCGCAGCCAAAATCCGCAACAATTCCGTCTGAAATGCCATGCGATACAAGCTCCTTGTGAATCTTGGCAAATAGTGCATCATAGTCGGCAGCGCCGTTGAACTCGTCGTAGAAATAGGCAAACTCGTTATAAGCCATATTCAATTACTCCACATCTGAAAGCTGCTCCTCTACGGCTGTATCGAGCATTGCTTGAAGCTCCGGTATGCCGTACCCGCTCTCACCGCTTGTCAGCACAACTTTTTTGCAACCGTAAGGCAAACAAAGTCTTTCAAACTCCTCCAGCGTAGGGGCAAACTGGCTCTTTTTTAGTTTATCTGCCTTTGTCAAAGCGACTACAAATGGTATCTGGTGAAAATGAAGATACCGCAGCATCTGAAAATCATCCGCACTTGGTGCATGACGGCAGTCAAGCAGCTGAATCAGCAAGGTATGCTGACGTTGCGCCTCAAAGTAGCTGTTGATCAAATCGTCCCAGCGTTCTCGATCTGCATTGCTTACTTTTGCGTAACCGTATCCGGGCAAATCAACAAAATAGCATTCATCCACAGCATAAAAATTGATCGTAGCAGTTTTACCGGGTGTGCTTGAAACGCGGGCAAGATTTTTTCGATTACAAAGTTTGTTTATCAAGCTGGATTTTCCAACATTCGATCTACCGGAGAAGCTCAACTCAGGTCGATCACTGTCCGGAAGTTGGCTCGATATCCCATAGCTGGCGATAAAATCAGCTTTGTTGTAATTCATATATCCTCCTTCGGTCAGCAGATGGCGCCAGGTTGTTGCTTTTCAACCGGTTGTGAAAGATGCGGTGCCTCTTTCGCTTTTGCCTTTTTTTTACCAGACGTCCTGCCTTTTGCCAAGCCCTTCTGCTTGATCAGGGCAGTCTGAAGCACCTGCGAAAGCTCACTTACCGGGATGAAGTCGACATGCTCTTTAACCTCATCATCCACCTCATACAAGTCCGGTTCGTTGTTCTTGGGGATGAGTACAGTCTTCATTCCTTCACGGTATGCAGCCATACTCTTCTCTCGCAGACCGCCTATAGGCAGAACATTACCATGCAAGGTAATTTCTCCCGTCATTGCAACATCGCCGCGAACAGGCATGCCAGACAGGCAGGATACCAATGCTGTAGTCAGCGTTACGCCTGCAGATGGACCGTCCTTGGGCACAGCGCCCTCCGGTGCATGAATGTGCAAGTCACACTTCTTCAGGCGGTCGGGATCAATCCCATACTCTGCCGCATGGACACGAGTATACGTAACAGCAAGCTGTGCACTTTCTTTCATTACATCGCCAAGTGAACCGGTGACTGTGATTTTCCCGCTTCCTTCATCAATCACTTGAACCTCTATCGGGAGCGTTTCACCGCCGACGCTTGTCCACGCCAAACCATTCGCAACGCCGACAAGATTTGTGCGGTTAAGGAATTCCGGCTTAATCTTCTTCGGACCAAGCAGATCCTCTAAGACTGCATTTGTGACAGAAATGTTCTCAACCTCATCGGCTGCAATTTTGCGTGCACACTTGCGCAGAATGCTCGTAATCGTACGCTCCAGGTTTCGGACACCTGCTTCACGGGTGTAGCCATCGATGATGCCGTAAAGCGCACTTTGGGTAAAACTCACTTTGCCGCTTAACCCGCAAGCCTTTAATTGTTTTGGAACAAGATGTTTCCGTGCGATGTTGTATTTTTCCACACGGGTATAGCTGGGCAATTCAATAATATCCATTCTGTCACGCAAAGGTCCCGGAATGCTGCCCAAGTCATTTGCAGTTGTGATGAAAAGCACATGGCTCAAATCAAACGGGATATCAAGGAAATGATCATTAAATGTATTATTCTGCTCTGGATCCAACGCCTCAAGAAGCGCCGCCGCAGGATCACCGCGGAAATCCCCCGCCAGCTTATCGATTTCATCCAGCAGCATCAACGGATTTGAGCTTTTCGCAGAAATAATTGCGTTTATGATTTTGCCAGGCATCGCACCAATATATGTGCGACGGTGTCCACGAATCTCTGCTTCATCTCTTACGCCGCCAAGGCTGATACGCACGTACTTACGGCCAAGACTTTCAGCGATAGATCGTGCAATACTTGTTTTTCCAACGCCCGGAGGACCAACCAGACAGATGATTTGAGACTTAATATCCGGTGCCAGCTTGCGCACAGCAAGCGTTTCCAAAATGCGGTCTTTGACCTTTTTCAGGCCGTAATGATCGCGGTCAAGAATTTGTTGCGCACGATTGATATCCAAGTTGTCCTCGGTAGTGATATTCCACGGCAAATCCAGGCAGGTATCCAGATAAGTCCGAATAACGGTTGCCTCTTGGTTGCTGCCCTGCATCTTTGAAAGACGATCAACCTCTTTAAGTAATTTCTTTTCACTTTCCGTTTCCAGATGAAGGTCGGTTATACGGCGGCGATATCCATCCGCTTCGGCGTGAGTATCATCACCCTCTCCAAGCTCATCGCTTATGATATGTAGCTGCTCGTGAAGATAGTAGTCCCTCTGGTTTTTATCCATCGAGTTGTTTACCTTGTCGGCAATTTCTTTCTCGATTTTCATCACCTGACATTCACGATGGAGCATTTCAATCAGTTTCTGCAAGCATCCGCTCAGCGTGTTTTCATCCATTGCTGCTTGCTTATCTTCATAGCGGAACAGCAAATTGGCCGGTATGTATTCACTGAGAAAAACCGGATCATCACTGGAAACAATATTAAAGACAACATCTTTTCCAAGTCGTGGATTCATGCCGAGATATTCATCAAAGCTTGACTTCAGGTTACGAAGAAGTGCTTCGATTTTTATGTCATTGGTTCCTTTTTCTGTGCGGACAGGTGACGAACGAACTGATGCCAAGAGGAAATCCCCATCCGTATTCAGCTCCAGCAGTTTAGCACGAAATTTGCCTTCCACCAAAACCTTGACGAGATCGTCCGAGACACGCAGTACCTGCTTTATCTCCGCAACGACACCATAGCTGTACAAATCCTCCATAGCAGGATCTGCGGTTTCAAGCTCTTTCTGTGTAACCAAAAAAACATTGGAATTGTTGGCCATCGCCCACTCGATTGCGGCAATGCTCTTTTCCCGTCCTACCTCAAAGTGAACAAGATTGTTTGGAAATACTACCAAGCCACGCAAAGCAATCGTTGGCAGGTTACGTTCCTGTCGACTTGTTTTGATGGTAACTTTTTCAGACATTATTCAAACACCTCCCGGCTGCATGAGTATGCTGGCAGCCATGAAATACTTTCCGTCAGTTGTTTAACTATTATACAAATTTTGTGGTAAAATGCAACACAATAAAAGCGGGATTATAATTTGTGATTTTCCTGCGTGTTAAAGCCTATCTTTTTTAGGGCCGGCAGTATAGCTTTTAGCGTGATCGATGTAAGTGCACCCATCACAAGACCCAAAATCAACATTACCGGCGCGTAGTAGAATGAGAGTGCAGACGAAATGATAACGCCCGCGCCCAAAAGTTGCCCAACGTTGTGTGCCAGTGCACCGCATACCGAGATAATAAACAGCGTAAAGCTGAGTGGTAACACATAATACATCAGCCACATAACGAGAAGGCTTAATAATCCACCACATAACGAGAGAAAACCTGCGGTCCATCCGGATACCAAAAAAACAAAAAAAGCCTTCAGAATATCCAGAACCAGCGCCTGAGCAGGCCCCATGTAGAATAATGCATACATTACAACGATATTTGCCAAGCCAAGCTTCATGCCCGGCAGCAAACCCGGAAGCACAAGTGTACCCTCAACGAAAGAGAGCGCCATTGCCAGCGCAAACAACAGACCAGAAAGTGCAATATGTCGGGTTTTCGTAGTGTTAGTGCGGCGATTCGGCATTACGCATTCTCCTTTAATGGCTGAAATCAAACAGGATCAATTGAGTTTTCATAGCTTTCCTGTTCTTCAACAGCGGCCTCCCAAGCGGCAAACAGCTCTTCCTGATGGAACCGCAAATCGCTTAACTCATCGCTTTTTTTACGCAAAAGTTCCGGATCGTTATACACATCGGGCGAGTTGATTTCGTTATCCAGTTCAACCTCACGCGCACCACAAGCTTCCATCTCGTCCTCATACGTCTTGATTTTTGCACGCAATTCTGCGCGGCGGCGGCGCTGCTCTTTGCCGTAGCCAGCTTTAACGGATTCTTCCGCTTTAGTCTGTAACTGCACCTGCGTGTCACGCCCCATAAGAGCATCATAGCTGGAATAAATCGTGGCTTTCCCGTTTTCAAGGTAGAGTATCGGACAAGAAAGACTGCTCATCAAATGTCGGTCATGGGTCACAAGCAGCAAGGTACCCGTGTAGGACATCAACGCCTCTGTAAGAGTCTGTCTGGTGTAGATATCCAGGTGGTTTGTAGGTTCATCCAGAAACATCAGATTTGGGCGCTCCAAGGCAATTTCCGCAAAGCGAAGTCTTGCCAATTCGCCGCCGGAAAGGTTTTCGCATGGCTTGAATACGGTCTCACTGCGAAAGCCAAGCTTTGCCAAATGACTGCGAACCTCCAGCTCAGTCATCCGAGGATACTTATTCCATATGGCATCGATCACTCGTCCGGCACCGATACGGTTCTGCTGCTGTGCAAAAATGCTCGCTCGAGCTCCTGTACCGAGACGGACCATGCCGCCAGAGGGACGTCTTTTTCCATCCAGAACCTGCATAAGGGTGGATTTTCCGGCGCCGTTGGGGCCGGCGATGACTAGACGCTGTCCACGACATACGGTATAAGAAAACGGCTCAAGCAACGTGCGGTTTTCGATTTGAATCGATAAATTCTTTAATATTACCAACTCATTCCATGGCTCTATATCATACTCAAAGCGGAGCTTTAACTCATTCGTCTCGTCTCTGGGTGCTTGTGTAATCTCAAGCTTTTCCAGCTGCTTGCGTCGGCTTTGCGCCATTTTAGTGGTCGAGGCCCTTACAAGATTTCGGTCGACATAGTCCTGCAATTTTTCTGCAAGAGCAACGTCAGCATCATGCTTTTTCTGGCGCAAAGCGTCCGCAGCTTCCTTTTGAGGCAGATATGCAGAAAAATTACCCTTATACGCCGTCATTGTCTGGAAGGATACCTCCCAGGTTTTTGTGCACACATTATCCAAAAAATAACGGTCATGGCTGACGACCAACACCGCACCAGCATAGGTCTTCAGGTAGTTTTCCAGCCACTCCATCGTAGCAAAATCAAGGTGATTTGTAGGCTCATCCAAAATCAGGACATCCGGTCTTTTCAAAAGAAGCTTTGCAAGCCTTAAGCGAGTCAACTCGCCTCCTGATAAAACTGATATGCGCTTTTCCCATGTCTCGGGCGAAAAACCCATACCGGACAAAACCTTTTTTATATTTACGTCGATATTATAACCATCCGCCGCATCGATGATATTTTGCATGGCATCGTGTTGCTCTAAAAGCGCCTTATCCTGCGGCGCAAAGGCCATTTTATGCTCTAAGATTTGCTTTTGCTCCATCGCTTCCAGCACCGGTGCAAATGTAGCACGCATTTCATCGTAGATGTCAAGTGTGGCGTCAAGCTTTGCATTCTGCTCGAGATAACCCAGGGTCACGCCCCTGGTAATGCTGAAAACACCATCGTAATCCTGATATTCGCCAGTAAGGATCTTTAATAGTGTGGTTTTTCCTGCGCCATTTTGACCGACGATTCCAATCCGATCTTCCCGCTCTACGCTTGCAGACACATCACGCAAAACGACCTTTTCGCCGAAGCTTTTACCAAGATTTTCTAAATGAATCAACATAGAACAATTCTATCCTTATACAAAAAGTCGTTTCAGTTTTGATGACGTCGATTTTTTTGTCCAATATTGGCCAGTTCTTCATCTTCCATTACGAGCTGATACAACTGCTTCAAGTCGTCAATTTCATAAGTAGGGCAAACCTTTCCAGGGTTTTCGGTATGATTCGGGTTGAACCAGCAGGTGTCCAGGCCTGCATTTATTCCACCTTGAATATCACTTGTTAAGCTATCACCCACTACCAGAACATGTTCACGGTTTTCTACGCCAAGCAAGCGCAAAGCCGCATCAAAAATTTTGCGGTTCGGTTTTTCGCTGTCTAGCTTTTCGGACACAAAAACATCTTCCAGGTATTTTGATATGCCGGATTCTTCGACACGACGTGTTTGTACTTTGTAAAATCCATTTGTAACGACTGCAAGCGTCGCCACCTCCGAAAGCTCGGATAAAACCTCCGGCGCATCAGCACTTACCAGATCAGGGTGCATCGACAAGCGTTCCAGATAGTATTGATTCACCTCACTGCCACTTCCTGCGGCATTGATCTTCTTCAAAAAGCGCGTGAACCGTTCCGATCCCAGCTTTTCACGGCGAATCTGTCCACTTTCCAGCTGCTTCCACAGGCTGCTGTTGATTTCACGGTAGACTTGAGTCGTTTCAGCATCCGGTTCAATCCCATAATTGATCAGTGTCTCCGAAAGTGCTTTGTTCTCAGCAGCATCAAAGTCCAGCAAAGTATTGTCTGCGTCAAACAAAACGCAATAGTATTTAGCCATAACCAACCTTCTTTCTCATAAGATTCTATTAGCCTATTAGCAGTGAAAAGCCAGCTCCGTACGCAGCAGAGCTGGCTACTATTGTTTATATATTACTCGTGTGCGCTCGGAAGCTTCTGAGTCTCTTTCGGCTCCATACCCGAACCTGCATACAAGTCAGAGCTTGACATATCGTGAGTTGATTTTTCAGCCTGCGGTTCCATTGCGATACCAGAATCAGGGGTTTGTCCTGTTGCTGCGACTTTCTTTTCCGTTGAAGAAGCTGTCGAACCATCCAACGAAGAGGGCGCCCCCTCTTCAGGCGCTTGTGAGTGAGCGAAAGAGCTTGCAGGAGCAGTCGAACTGCTTGACGTCTTATCGGATTCGCTCTTCGAACTCATAGCATCCTTGTCATTCGTATCAATCTCCGGCACATCATCCTTCAAGTCGGTGCCTGCAGAAGAGCTGCTGACTGCCTCGTCGGACGAATCAGACGTTGAGTAAGGGCCTTCGGGCCATTGGATTATCGGGAGGCCTCCAGTCACCTTAACGTTCAAGGTATTACTTGTTATTTGCGTACCGTTGTAACTTGCAGTTGCATAGATTTTATACGTAGACTCAGCCATCTCTTGCGTAACGCGAATCGTAACCACCGTTCTTCCGGCGGCGTCCGTAACCTCGGAACCGTTTGCATACCATTTGATGCTGTCGGAAGAAAGATATTTGCCCTGAAGGTTTGCCTTGAAAGTGATCTCGCGTCCAACCTCTGCATTGCCCTCTCTGCTGATTTGAATCGAAGCAAGAGAGAACACCGCAGTCACATCGATATTCTGTTTGAATTCTGTGTCCGTACGTGTGCTGTTCGTATTTCCATCGCTCCACTTTACAAACACGTAACCCGTTGCCGGCTCAGCTGTCACGGTTACCGACTGTGTCGAATCCGTAATGTTATATGTCAAGCTGGTCTTTCCGGAGTCGCTTCCGCAGCTCAAGGTTCCACCGCCAGCCTTATCAACGCGATAGCTAGCCTCAAACTTGACATCGGAAGGCGCATCCTCCAAATCAGAAGACGCAGCTTCGCTGGCAGGATCAGAGTCAGCAACAGCCGCACTTGGCGTGGGTGTATACTCAGCACGGGAAGGGACATTTGATGTATCCGGTCGGCGATCCTCTGATTGATAAGCGTGTGTTCGAAGATAATTCAGAATCACTTTCAGACCAGCTTTGCTCAAATGGATATCATTGCCTTGATAGTAATCTGCGTTGCCGTAGCCTGTATCGTCTTTCAAAGCCTCGGCTGTGTTCAAGAATTTCACACCAAGGTTTTCGCACATCGTAAGCAGTGCCATATTAAAGTCATCAATCGTGCTTTGATCCATTTGTGGGTAATTGGAGTGATTTTCCGGTATAGGAGGCACAGTGTTTACAATAATGTCTGTGTACGGATAACTTGCCTGAATTGCCTGCACGAGGGATGTGTAGTTATTGATGTAATCAGCAGCCGACATGCCATTATCATTTGTCCCCAGCATAACCACCACACGTCGGGGCTTCATTTTTGCAACTGCCTGCGCAATTGTGTATTCGGTATCATCGCCTTTGAACTTCACAATGCCATCATTCAGCGCTGCAGCGGTGCCTATGCCCTCCTTGGCACAGAACTGCTGCAAAGAAATGAGACCATTTGTATAAAGGCGAACCGTGTTCGAATCACCGATAAACAACGTCTGATCCTGATAATCCTGCCCTGCATCATCTGTTTCTGTCAGCAATGCAGCCGACGTTTCGTTGATTTGGTAATGCTCTGCAAAATTATTTTCAGCGCTCACATCATTACCTTCAGATGAATGATCAACCGACGAATCGCTTCGACTTGTTACGATGGATAATGTAATACCAATTGTCAACAGCAAAGCAAGTGCGCAGACCACACACACTAAAACTGCCTGCTTTTGCAGTGACGACAGAGCTCCTTTTGAGGTACGGCTGTTTTGTCTCATCATGTTCACCATCGATTTTTATCAAGATTTATGCTACTGTGATTGCAAAGCAAATTTCTAACATACTAGCGCTTCAGCGCAATGAACCCAACACAAAATCTGCCAAAGCACCACAATCTTCAGCAAAAAACACAGGATCATACGGCTCCAGCTCATCGTAGCTTCCGTAGCCGTACAGGACAGCAGCCGCATCCAACCCACAGTCCTTTGCGCCGCGCATATCATCGTTGCGGTCACCAACCATCAGGACCCTTTTGCCATGCATAATGGACTGCGAAAGAACGTAACGTACAACATCCGTTTTTGTATCTCTGCTTTCATCCATTGATGCACCGCCGATAAAGTCAAATTGACCCGCAAGACCCTTTTCCTTTAGGATCGGCGTAACGACCTCGGTGGGTTTAGATGTCGCTGTGCAAAGCACGATTCCCGCCTCATGCAGACGGCGCAGCATATCCATCACACCCGGGTAGACCGTACCTTCATGGCTTCCTTTATCCTTGTAGCTGAGTCGGTAAAGTTCTGTTGCGCGCTCTATATCCTCAACACGCTCAAAATGTTCGCCAAAGCTCTTTCGCAATGGAGGGCCAAGGTAACGGCGCAGGTCAACGTCCGTCACATCAACGCCCATTTCGTCAAAGACCTCTTTCATTGTATTTAAAATGCCGGGAGCGGAATCGATCAATGTACCGTCCACATCAAAGAGAATGGCATCATATCTTTTCAATTTCCGATTTCCTCGCTTTCTCTTATTGTTGCATCAAACTGCCTTGAGTTTGATGATATCTTATAGTATATCACAATTTCGTATCAAAGCAACATTCAATATTTTTCTATTGCTTTATCGTTTGTTTTGTGATATTCCATCTGTAAATCAGGCGAGTTGGCGAACCGGTCTGGCAAGCCGCAGTCAAGTATTCTGTATGCGGCCAGCTGTCTGACACTACTATTCAAAAAAGACGCCCATAAAAAGGACGTCTTACGCTGGTTTGAGATACTTTTACGCAGTCGGAGCAACCTCGAAATCAATCTTGCCAAGGTTTACGTCCGCGCGAACGATCGTTATCATCATGCTGTCGCCAAGACTCCATGTCTTTCCCGAAACCGGGTCAGACAAACGGATGCCTTCCGTTAACATTGTACCGGTGGATGTGAGGCTGGATGCCGGGACAAACCCTTCCACGCCATTTGACAATTCAATAAACAGACCACGCTGTGTCACGCCGGAAATTGTACCCTCGTAGCACTCGCCTAGATGGCGTCGTGCGTATTCGGCCTTGTAGCAGTCCTCTGCCTTTCTTTCAATTTGCATCGCGACGACCTCGCGCTCGCTTGCCTGCTTACCCACCTGCTCAGCGAAATCAGAGTATTGAAGCACCACTGTCTCCTTGCCAGCGCCGCTCAGAACAGCTGTCATAATGCGATGAATTGCAAGGTCAGGATAGCGGCGAATCGGGCTTGTAAAGTGTGCGTAATCCTTCAGGACCAGACCATAATGCCCTTTGGGCTTATCCTCGTACAGCGCCTTCGACATGCAGCGCAGCATACCGGTGTTAATGATCTGCTCAAATGCAGAACCGCGGACACCCTCCAAAATCGCACTGAGTTCCTTAGGTGTCGGAACATCTTTAGCAAAGTGATCATTGATACCGCACGCCTGAAGCAGGCCATGCAAGCGTTCCAATTTTTCGGCGTTAGGCTCCTCATGCACACGATACACAAATGGAACCTGCTTTACTCGGGCAAAGTGAGCGGCACACTGATTTGCCAAGAGCATAAACTCTTCAATCATGGCCTCACTCTCGCCAGATGTGCGTTTTTTCACATCGATACAGCGGCCATCCTCGTCTAAAATCAGCTTGACCTCGCCGCTCTCAATATCCATGCAGCCGCGCTCTTTGCGCAGACGCGCACGATGGCCGTACAATTCCTTCATGGCTGGAAGCTGATCCAAAACTTCATGATACTTGCCCTTTAATTCATCATCTGCCGTACCGGAAAGCAATACATTGATCTCCGAGTAAACGCCTTTGACACGGCTCTGTATCACAGATTTCACAAAGCGGTAATCGGTTAGATTTCCGCTTTTGTCCAGACGCATCAGGCAAGAAAAGGCCAATCTCGGGACGCCCTCGTTCAGGCTGCAAATCCCATTCGACAACTGCTTTGGCAGCATAGGGATCACCTGGTCGGCATAGTAAACGCTCGTTGCACGCTTGAACGCCTCGTTGTCAAGCTCCGTGCCTGTATGCACGTAATGCGAGACGTCCGCAATGTGTACGCCCAGCTCAAATCCACCATCCGACGTCCTTGTTAAGCTGATTGCATCATCGATGTCCTTGGTTTCGGCGCTGTCGATTGTAAATATCGGCAAGGCTCTCAAATCCATTCTGCCGGCCATATCCTTTTCGGAAACAGCGGCGTCCTCAAACTTCTTTGCTTCTTCACGAACCTTATCCGGAAAGCGGCTCCGTATATCCTGTGCATAAAGCAGAGCTTTTGCGCAGCGCTTCGCCTCATCCGAACTGCCAAAGCGCATTGCTACGCCTACGCGATGGTCCTCCTGACGTGTGCCGCGCTGCAGAATTTCAACTGCAACCTTGTCGCCATCTTTAGCACCGCCCTCGCAGTCACGCTGAATCTGCATAGAAATGGCAGCGCAATCATCCGGTACAAATTTCAGACGGCCTTCCATACGGTGCACCGTACCGACGAGATCGTTTTTTTCCTCCAGAACTGCAAGAATCGATCCTTCATCGCTGCCTTCTACACGCGGATGCTCAAATTTTTCAACAAGAACCCTGTCCCCAGGCATTGCGCCATGTGTAAAACGACCGGGAACAAATATATCGCTCGTTTCGTCCTCCAGCATTACGAAGGCAAAATTTTTGCCCAGCTTGACTACCTTGCACACCAGAACTTTTTCAGCTCGACCAGAGCGCACTGTAAAAAACACGCCCTGACGCTGACAAATCACAGCATCGTGAACCAATTGATCCACTGCTTCCATTACCTTGCGGTCTGCAGCACGATCACCGCCAAATTTCGCCTTCAGCTCCTTTACCGTACAGGGCTGGTTCTGAATGGCGTGCTCAATTTTCTCTCGTATAGCCATAAGTTACTCCTTACCACTTCCCTGATTCCAGTCTCCAGCGGACAGGAACCCTACCTTATTACTCAAAATTATTTTTCAAATACTGTCTCCACCCGAAAGAAAACACAGAAAAGCAGCCCCGCTTACATCACGGGGCTGCAGAACGTCGCTCAGCCTGCCAAACGACCAGCAAACAGACATGCAAGGATTGCCACAATGAAGAATACAACGCCTGCAATGCGTGTAACCTTTGCCAGCATCTGATCCGCAGGAGTCAGTCTGGTATCATTCGCTCCGCCCGCACTGCCGTTGATTGCACCCGAAAGACCCTGTCCATGGGTGTGCTGCAGCATTGTAAGCAAAATAATAACCAGGGACGCAACAAGAAGAATCGCTCCACCAACGATTTCGATTACGGACATAAAACAAACGCTCCTTTATCAATATAAGCACAAACGACAAATGTACCAGAATATAATATCACACTACACCCGAAAATGCAACGTACACTGTGAAAAGATTTTCTTAACCTTTCGCTATGCGCAGCATATCGCGCGCATTTTCGCGGGAGATATCGGTAATATGGTCGCCCGATATGAGGTGTGCAAGCACATCCACACGCTCTTCCGCGGTCAACGGATGAATTTCTGTATATGTGCGGTCATGGTCGATGTTTTTTTGTATCAGCAGGTGATTATCTGCAAGTGCTGCAATTTGAGCCGTATGGGTAATGCACAGGATTTGGTGGCTTTTTGCGCTCTGCCTCAGTACCTCGCCAATTCGTCCCGCAGCCTTGCCGGAAACACCGCTATCGATCTCGTCATAAATAACAGTTGGCACAGCATCCTTGTCCGCCATTGCATTTTTTATTGCCAGCGTTATGCGGCTTAATTCGCCGCCGGAGGCAATGCGCGCCAGAGGCTTTGGCGCCTCACCGGGGTTTGTTGAAATATAAAATTCAATACTGTCCTGCCCATGACTTGCCAACGGTCCTCGCGAATGCTGCAAGGTCATACGCACACCTGGCATATTCAGAAAATCCAGTGTACTGGAAATGCGTTTGTTTAGCTCATCAAAGCCCTTCAGACGTGTTTGCGTCAAGGCCTCCGCCTTTTCACGCGCGAGACGATACAAGCGCATCTTTTCGGTTTGCAGGTAATCGTGTCGCTCATCTGCTGACTGAATACTTTCTAGTTCAAGGCGGGCCTTGCGGCCGAATTCGATTACCTGCTCTAAAGTTTCGCCATACTTACGTTTTAGCCTATAAATGTAATCCAGTCGCTGTTCAATCTCATCCAGCTCCTGATCATCCGTATCATAAGCATCCAATCTGCCGGCAAGGTCGGCGGCAAGGTCTTTTGCAGTGTAATACAGATTCATCAGTTGCTCGCAGGCGGAAGAAAGGCCTTCGTCCAATTGTGCAGCCTGCTCGATAGCGTTTGAAGACTCCCCCAGCATATCCACGGCTCCCGCCGCATCGTCTCCGCCGGACAAAAGCACATACGTGCGTGCTATGCAGTCACGAATTGCGGAAGCATTTGATAAAACCTTCCTCCTGTTTTCAAGCCGCTTTTCTTCCTGTGGCGAAAGCGCAGCATTTTCGATTTCCTGAACCTGATAGCTCAAGACATCGATTTTTCGCTGCTTCTCGGTTTCGTCCGTAATCATGGCGTCAAGCTCTCGTTTGACTTTTACAAGCTCACGGTAGACAGCATAGTAATCTTGATAGACATCTTGATTCTGCACATAGGCATCCAAAATATCCAAATGATGTGCCGGATTTAGCAGTCCAACGGAATCATGCTGACCGTTTATGTTGATGAGACCCGCGCAAACCTCACGCAGAACCGTAGCCGTCGTCGGCATGCCGTTAATGCGGCAATTACTTTTTCCTTCGGCGCCAATCTCTCTGCTGAGCAGCAACTCATCCGTCCGCTCGTATCCGGCTTTTTCCAGCTTATCCTGAACTGCGTCGGGAACATGATCGAACGATGCGCGAATCACCGCCTTGGATGCACCAGTACGAACAAGATCCCTTGACGTTCTGTTGCCAAGTATCGCATTGATCGAGTCGATCAAAATCGATTTGCCGGCACCAGTTTCACCGGTAAGCACATTCAGTCCGTTTTGAAAGTGAACCTCTGCCTTCTGGATCACTGCGACATTCTCAATTTGCAGACTGTTCAGCATGTTTTTCTCCTGCCTTATCTCTGCCCGATATGCCGGGTCAACTCGGAGCAAATCGTTTTTGCATCGCGTTCCGACCGAGCAACGATCAAAAATGTATCATCACCCGACAGTGTCCCGACAACATTCTTCCACTGCAAGGCATCAAAAACCTCGCAAGCCGCATTTGCCATGCCGGAATAGCACTTTACCAAAACAATGTGTCCCGCAAAATCAACACCGAGAACCGACTCGTGAAAAATTGTTTCAAACCGCCCCTGTGTTTTAGGGTTAAATGACTCGTTTCGGCTTGAGACATAGCGGTATCCCTCCGGAGTCGCTGCTTTTACGAGGCACAACTCACGAATATCACGCGATATCGTTGCCTGTGTAACATCATAACCCTCTGCTTTAAGATATTTCAGCAAAGCTTCCTGCCTGCTGATTGGTTTTTCATGAACAAGTCGAAGGATCGTCTGTAGGCGATCGCTCTTGCTTTTCGCATCATCCTTATGATTGCGTCCCATAACAAATCCAACTCCTTTATCAAGCTCACTGTCTGTTGCGCAGCTTCTGATCGATTGCCTGAAACTGATCAGCACAGCCAAACGTAACCAGCTTTACGAGCTGGTCCGAAAGCCGAACCTCTGCAACTGCTCCTGCTTTTAACGGATATCCTGCTTCACCATCACAGCTGATGAACACTTCATCGTCCTCAACCTGACCCACACAGATGTTGAGCTTTCGCTCCTGTGCAAAGACCATAGCGGGACTTGCAAGGCTGTGAGGGCAAATCGGTGTTACAACGATGCCCTTCGTTTGTGAGTCCAGAATCGGCCCGCCTGCCGCCAGGGAGTACGCTGTCGATCCGGTGGGAGTAGCCACAATGACACCATCGCCCCGATAGTGTTCAACCAGAATGTCATCGCAGTAAACGCTGAAGTCAATGGCCTGCTGCAAACGTCCCTTGGTGATCACCACATCGTTCAGAGCATGTCCCGACCATTCATTTTTGCCGCAAAGATGTGCCCGAAGCAGCATGCGATGATCAAGACGAAAGTCACCGTGCGCCAGTGCAGCCAGTTTGAATTCCATTTCATCTACTTCACACGTAGCAAGAAAACCGCAGCGTCCGATATTCACGCCGAGAATAGGTTTTGAAAAACGGAGCGAAAGACCTGCCTCATGGAGAATCGTCCCATCCCCACCAATTGTAAGAATCACGTCCGCACAATCAAGACACTGCTCTTGCGGCAGATATTCAACGCCACTTATGCGGCACACACTCTGATAAACTGAACACATCAAGACATTTGCATCATGTGTGAGTAAAATATGCGCCGCACGAAGCGCCACCTCAGCAGCAACCGGTTTACCAGGATTAGGAGATATGTATACTGTCATAAGCGATGCTTCGCCCCACTTTCTGCTGTCACAGCGGTAGTTACTTATCGAGGGATGCATGACTTGCAGAAACCACCTGCTCAACTGCCGCATCTTCCAGCAAGGCAGGTGAGGCACTTTTCTGCACAAACATCAGATATTCGATATTCCCCTCCGGACCCTTTACCGGGCTGAAATCGAGACCACAAACGGCAAACCCGTTTGATACAGCAAAGTTCATCGCTTTATGCAGCACTTCGCGGTGCGTGGCCGGGTCGCGCACGACACCATTCTTGCCAACCTTTTCTCTACCGGCCTCAAACTGAGGCTTAACAAGACACACGCCCATAGCATCCGGAGCAGTAATAGTCTGTGCAACCGGAAAAATATGGTACAGAGAGATAAAAGATACATCCACACTGAAAAACTGGATCTCATCCTCCAAAAGCTCAGGCGTCACATTCCGAATATTTGTTCGCTCCATATTGACCACTCGTGCATCGGTCCGCAAGCTCCAGGCAAGTTGTCCGTAGCCAACATCCACAGCATAAACCTTCTCAGCTCCGTTTTGGAGCATGCAGTCCGTAAAGCCACCGGTAGATGCGCCGATATCCATGCAGACCTTACCGCGCGGCGTCAACGGGAAGCATTGCATCGCTTTTTCCAGTTTGAGACCGCCTCGGCTGACATAACCGATATCATGACCGCGCACTTCGACCCTGGCATCTTCCTTGATCATCTCGCCAGCCTTATCGACCTTCTGCTCATTTACATACACCACACCGGACATAATCATCGCCTTGGCACGCTCGCGGCTTTGAATCAACCCATGCTGAACCAGATACTGATCTAAACGTATTTTCACAGCAATACTCCTTTAGCTACAACTCTTATAACATTCTGCCAGCAGCCTGGCTGCAAGACTCTGCGCATCCAAACCAGCATACTTGCGAATCTGCGGCACAGATGCATGCGGAAGCACAGTATCCTCCACGGCACAATGCACAAACCGACCGTTCCACCCGCTTTTGTGCAAAGCAAACTCCAGATGCTCGCCAATGCCACCCTGTGCAATGCCATCTTCGGCAAAAAGAACATTTCTATATTTTGACGCAGATTTGATAAATTTATCTGTAAAGGGAAACAGCTTTACAAGTTTTATCACGTCGCAATGCAGATTTTTTTGGTTCAAAATTTCCGCAGCGCACAGGATTTCCTCCATTTCAGCGCCAAAACTTATCAGTACAGTATCTGCCCCCGGAACGCTGTGAAGAACATCAAATTCATTTTTGCTGCATTCATATTTGCGCAGCCGTTCTGACTCTCCGCCGCGCGGGTAGCGGATGGCACGAGGAGCGTGTGCATCATCATTCAGGGTGTGATGCAACCAATACTGAAGCTCTTCATAGTTAGATGGTGCAAAAACAGGCACGCCAAGCTGGCTTAAAAATGCCAGATCATAAATACCCTGATGCGTCTCGCCGTCCGCAGGGACAAAACCTGCCCGGTCAATCGCAAACACTACATTTTCGCGCAAAAGCATCACATCATGCACGATCTGGTCATATGACCGCTGCAAAAACGTTGAGTAGATGCAGACGACAGGCAGCATCCCCTGGCTCGCAAGACCCGCTGCAAACGTGACCGCATGCTGTTCTGCCATGCCGACATCAAAAAACCTTTTCGGGTAGCTGTGAGCAAAAAACTGCAAGCCCGTACCATACTTCATTGCAGCCGTGATTGCGCAGATATCAGGGTTGCACTCCGCCTCTTTTTCCAGCGCCTTACCAAATACAGTCGAAAAAGACTGTTTCGGCGATGCATCCGGGTCGGGCATCCCTTCCGGGTCAAAAGACGAAACGCCATGATAACTGCCTGGGTTGATTTCTGCGGGCTGATAGCCCTTCCCTTTCTTTGTTACCACGTGGAGAAAGTGCGGTCCGGGACGGTTGGTGATGGCACGTATCGTTCGCTCCAGTTCGGGCTCGTCATGTCCATCAACCGGACCTACATATTGAAAGCCCATATCTTCAAACATAGTCGAATGATACATCGCACGTCGAATCAGAGCCTTGCCGCCTGCAAGCACATTTTTTATCGGTTTGCCGACCCCGGGGACATTGTCAAGAAAGCTGCGCACATTATCCTTTGCGTCAAAGTATGCTTTCGTCGTGCGCAAATGTGTCAAATAGTGAGATACAGCACCAACATTTTTAGAGATGGACATTTTATTGTCATTCAATATCACCAGCAAATTATCCAAATGCTCGATATTGTTCATACCCTCATAGACCATACCGCCCGTGAAGGCACCGTCTCCGATGATTGCGACTACCCAGCCCGGCTCATGACGCAATTTTTTTGCCCATGCCATGCCGATAGAAAGAGAAAGCGCTGTATTGCCATGCCCTGCGATGAAAGCATCGTGTACGCTTTCGTTCGGGTTCGGGAAGCCTGATATGCCATCCAGCTGACGCAATTTCGGAAAATCATCACGTCTGCCGGTAAGCAGCTTATGCGTATAACACTGGTGTCCTACGTCAAAGACAAGCTTGTCGGTCGGCGTGTGCAGCACACGATGAAGTGCAACCGTAAGCTCGACAACACCCAAATTTGATGCCAGATGTCCGCCCGTCTTAGATATATTGCTGACCAAAAAATGCCTGATCTCATTGCAAAGCAGCTTTACCTGTTCTTCACTCAGTTCCTTCAGGTCATCCGGCTGATCAATCTTTTCAAGCAGTGACAACCTCACAATAAAACATCCTCTTCATGTTACTTTTATCAAAACATCACATCGGATAAAGAAGCCCGACAACAACACCGACAACAACGCCGGCAACGACCTGAAGCGGCGTATGTCCAACCATTTCTTTCAAATGCATGTTCTGCAAAAAAGGCGCATTCTTTTCGCTGATGTCGATCCATTGCGAAATCATCTGGTTCAGCACTTTTGCCTGTTCACCTGTTTCGTGCCGCACACCCATTGCATCATGCATAGTTATGATTGCGACAACGCTGGCAATTGCAAACACGGATGAGCCGATTCCTTCGCATCTGGCCGAGGCAATAACCATTGCGCAAACAGTTGCACTATGTGCGCTAGGCATGCCGCCGTCGCCCCACATACGCTCTATCTGAAATTTCCCAAGGAGAATGAAATTGATCAGTGTCTTTAGAACCTGCGCTGTAAACCAGCCAAGCAGCGAAACTGTAAGAATACGATTAATCGAAAAGAGATCATAAATAAGCTGCATAATTATTCCACCTTTATAGCTGTCACATCATTTCGCTGTCCCTTATTTTTTTCGATCTAAAAGACCCGCTGCCAGATGCACCAAAAAATCCGAATTGTCGCCAAAGCTCGCTTGCAATGCACAACTGGCATCCTTATTTATTTTTGCAGCCAAGTCCATCGCTCCCTGTACGCCATACAGCGTTGCGAACGTTGTTTTGCCATTTGCAGCATCACTTCCAACCGGCTTTCCGAGCTGTAAAGACGTGCTGGTTACATCCAACACATCGTCCACAATTTGAAACACTAGCCCTACACCGTAGGCATACTGCTCCAGCGCACGACACTGTTCTTCGCTTGCATTAGAGCAGGCCGCGCCCATCTGGACTGCTGCGTTGATCAACGCCCCCGTTTTATTGCGATGAATCCTCCTCAACTGTTCTTCTGACGCAGCAAGCGCCTCGTACTTTAAGTCCAGCTCCTGCCCGTAAACCATGCCGTGACTGCCGGCAGCCGCACTCAAAACCTGTGCAGCACGCACACGGGTACCAATGTCCGCGTTTGCGTTAGCAATTACCTCGAAGGATTCCGTCAAAAGCACATCACCCGCCAGCAGTGCCGTGGCTTCACCGAATGCTTTGTGGCAAGAAGGTCTCCCGCGGCGCATGTCATCATTGTCCATGCACGGCAGATCATCGTGGATAAGCGAGTAGCAATGAAGCATCTCGATTGCAGCGGAAAAGCACTCTGCCGCTTCTTTATTCCCGCACAGCATGTCGCATGTGGCAAGGACTAAAACCGCCCGAATCCGTTTTCCGCCCCCCAAAAGACTATACCGTGCGGCCCGGCAGACATCTGATTCTTCCGGAAGGTATCTGTCACACACACGCTCAAGGGATTTTGTTATGGATATTAGGTATTCCTGATATTGCGCCTCGTATTCCATCGTCATGTTTCCTGCTCTTTTTCCTCGGTATATGCAACTCGTGCATCAATCTCTTCAATCTGCAAGGATGCTTTTTCAAGCGTCGTATGGCAGTATTCCATCAAAGATGCAGCCTCTGAATACAGTTTGATTGATTCTGAAAGCGAGGTATCTTCGCTTTGCATCTGCATCAGAATCTCGTTCAGCCGTGTCATACCCTCTTCAAAACTTTTGGGAGCCCTCATAAGTGTCCTCCACTGTCTCTACGCAGCACCTTAGCCGCCTGGAAACACTGTTTACATAAATCGTATCGTTTGGGCGAAGTTGATCAACCTCGCATATTTTTCCTTTTGCAGTCGTTATAATTGCATAGCCCCTTGCCAAGACCTGATAGGGATCCAGAGAATCTGCAAGCGCAGCCGTTTGCACCAGCTGTGTTTTTTTGCTTTGCAAACGCATCTGCATCTGGCGACTTATCGCATCCATAGTCTCATCCAGATGCCTTTCATTCTCCTTCAAAGACTGGCGAACCGCCCCCTGTTCCAACATCAAGCTGTACTGTCGGACATTATTATAGCACAAATCCAACCGGTTTTGCATTGCTCTGGAAAGATTATACCGCAAGTCCTGCAAGATGCGTATCATTTCAGACCGGTCCGGGACAGCAAGTTCCGCAGCTGCTGACGGCGTCGGCGCACGCTGATCTGCCACAAAGTCAAGAATGGTATAATCTATCTCATGCCCAATTGCACTGATCAGTGGTTTTTGGCATTCAAAAGCTGCACGGGCAATGACCTCAGCATTAAACACCCACAAGTCCTCACGACTGCCGCCTCCACGTGCCACGATGATTTCGTCAACCTGGCTGCAGCGATCCAGTCTCTGTATTGCTGCTGCAATTTGCTGTGCAGACTCTGCCCCCTGCACATTTACCGGGCAGAGCAGCAATTTGACTGCCGGCCAGCGTCTGCTGATGACATTACGGATGTCCTGCAGTGCGGCACCTGTTTTGCTTGTGACCAGACCAATACACGCAGGGTATGCCGGCAGCCTTTTTTTGTTTTCCGCTGCAAAAAGCCCTTCCTGTTCAAGTTTTCTTTTAAGCTGTTCCAGGGCAAGCTGCGCAGCACCGACTCCATCCGGAAACATATCATTCACATAAACCTGAAATGCTCCATCGCGCTCATACAGAGTCACACGGCAGCGAACAACCACTCGCATTCCGTCTTCCGGTCGAAAGACAAGCTTTTTGGCATCCGAGCGAAACATTACTGCCTTTACGCTGGATGCATCATCCCTTAATGTAAAATAGCAATGACCACTTCTGGCATTCTGAACAAAGTTGGTGACCTCTCCGCGCAGAGCCAGATCAAACAGTACGTCATTTGCATCCAAAAGCGTCTTAACATAGCGGTTCAGTGCAGAAACCGTAATCACCTCGGCCACAGACCTGCCTCCCTTGCAGCCAATATTGACACGCCTATCGCATTGTCGCTGGAGTACTGTCCCGGGACAAAATAAACCTCGGGAAGCTTTTTTTGAACCCAAGCACGGATCACATCGCTGCTCATAACACCGCCGGCGCACACGACCGGCAAGCCCGGATACTTTTGCTGTGCAGCGCGTGTCATCTTTACAATCACATCTGCAATGCACAACAGGCAGTATTTGCAAACATATGCGGCATCCTTTCCCTGTGCGAGCAGTGCGTTGCACTGGTTTTCCAGCCCGGAAAGGCTGCACTGCATCCCATTTACGCTGGATTTTGGACGGATCTGCTCATCGCAGCTTGCCGCCATACGAGATACTTCTACACCTGCCGGAAAAGAAAAACCCAGTTTAACGCCAATGCGATCTACCGCCTGACCTGCGTAAAGATCGGTGCTGCTGCCAAGCAACGAAATCTGCTCGACCATATCGCAAAGCAGCAGATCCGTTGTACCTCCAGAGATGTGAAAGAGCAGAACTTTACGGTCAAAAAACTTCTTGCCGGCGGCAGCAAATAGCGCAGCCGCAGCATGTCCCTGCTGATGCGTCGTCATGACGCACGGAATACCACGCGCCGCTGCGAAAGCTGTGGCAGCGCTTACACCGGCCAGAAAGCATGGCATGTAGCTGTCTTTTGCCGGACGCGGTTTTTGAGAAACACCAACAGCATCGATCCGTGAAAGGTCAAATTCTTTTGATAGCTCATCGATCATTTCCGGAAGAGCGACCGTATGATGAAACAATGCATCACTTTGACGCAAGCCCAGTTGACCCTGCTTTACCGGCAAAAAGCGTTTCTTTGCGCAAACAACCTCTCCGGCCGCATCAAAAACAGCCAGAGAGGTTGCATAGTTGCTTGTGTCGATTCCAAACGTATAGGTACTCACTGCACAGATGTCTCCGTAGCAACTTCTTCATTCAGGTTATGCTCACGTGCAATCGCACCAAGCACACCGTTAACAAACTGATAGTCCTCATCCGCACCGTACTTCTTTGTCAGTTCAACAGCCTCGTTGATTGCAACGCTCGGCTTGTTTTCGCCGCCAAACAGCATTTCAGCAATGGACAGACGCAGAACTGCGAGTGTGACACGCGGCAAACGCTCCATCGTCCAATTACGCAAATGAGCACGGATTTCATCATCCACTTCCGCAGAATGATCATAGTAAGCATTGAGCAGATGCTTACCGAATGCATCAACCGGGTGCTCTTCACCGCTTTCCGCATGCTCTGCCAGAGCATCCTCAAGCGATACATCGCCAAATGTCTGCGAAAAAGCCAGCAAAAACGCATTTTCACGAGCCTCGCGGCGAGATAAAATGTTTTCCATAACGACCCTCTCATAACACGGCATTCTCCCCGCAGGGAAAGCCTGCGAGGAGAATTGCATTTTTATCTATCTAAATATAGCAGGCGGCAAGATCACTGCTCAGACGGTGCACTTTCAAGACCCGCAACGATCAAGTCGACACGGCTGACCGTTACATTCGTCATATTCTGCACAGCGGATTTCACGTTCTCCTGTACCTTCTCTGCAACCGTCGGAACACTTGCGCCATACTTAAGCACAAGATGTACAGTTATTTCAGCCGTGCCGTCACGCATCTCTACCGAAACAGGCGGCTGGATGCTGGCAACCTTCAGGATATCCCTGATTTTTTTGTTTTGCTCCCCGCAGGAAACCTCAGCGACACCGTCAATTTCCAGCGCTGCACAGCTCGCGATTTTACCGATCACCTCGGTCGAAATTTGAAGGCTTCCACCCTGTAGATGCATGTTCTGCAAATCCATACTGCTGTCCTCCGTTTGAATCAGACTGCACGTCTGCAATGTTATCAGCCATTCGGCTGCTGTTTTGATTTATGCGAATATTATACCATTATTGCATAGACAATTTCAATACCCTGTTTTAATTACAAAACCACATGACAGCCGTTGCTCAGCCTTCCTCAACCATCTTCAAAAATTCCTCTTCGGTCAAAACCGGGACGCCCAGAGACTGCGCCTTTGTAAGTTTTGAGCCAGCAGCTGCACCCGCAACCACATAGGCTGTTTTTTTCGAGACAGATCCGCTTGCTTTTCCGCCGTTTTTAACAATCAAAGCCTCTGCCTCATTGCGCGAGAGCGTATTCAATGTACCCGTAACGACAATTGTTTTCCCCGCAAGCTTATCACCCTTTGGTTCACCTGTCCACTTCATGTTTACGCCTGCATCGGCAAGACGGTGTATCAAATCAGCGGTTCCCTCTTTTTCAAAAAAAGCAACAACGCTTTGACCCATCACGCCGCCGAATCCATCAATTTCACTGATTTGCGCAAGAGTTGCCTCACGGATTGCTTGCATCGTGCCAAAGTGTTCTGCGAGCAGAGCGGCAGCCTTATCGCCAATGTTTCGAATGCCGAGGCCGAAGATCAGCTTATCGAGATTATTCTGTTTGGAATTTTCAATTCCATTCAAAAGGTTCTGTGCGCTTTTTTCTTTAAATTTATCCAGCGTGAGCAACTGCTCCATTGTTAAATTGTAGATATCTGCAACCGAGCTGACCATATTTTTTTCGACCAGCTGCGTCGCAACAGCTGTACCCAAGCCATCGATATTCATCGCATTTCTGGATGCAAAGTGTATGATATTGCGCAGTGCCTGTGCAGGGCATTCCGGGTTGACACAGCGCAGTGCTGCCTCATCCTGCAAATGGACAACAGGTGCGCCGCAGGACGGGCACACCGCAGGCATACGGTAAAGTTCATCATTTGTTGAGCGCTCGGCAACACCGATCACCTCAGGTATAATATCCCCTGCCTTACGCACCCGGATCCTGTCGCCGATACGCAGACCGAATTTTGCGATAAAGTCCTCGTTATGCAATGTTGCACGAGAAACCGTAGTCCCCGCAAGAAAGACCGGATCAAAGCAGGCGGTTGGCGTAAGAACGCCCGTCCTGCCGACAGCCACCTCGATATCGCGTAAAGTCGTCTCCTTTTCCTCCGGAGGGTACTTAAACGCAATCGCCCAACGCGGAAATTTGTTTGTGGAGCCCAAAAGATCCCGCTGGGAAAACGCATTTATTTTGATAACCGCACCGTCCATATCAAAGTCAAGCTTTGAGCGGTTATTACCAATCTGCTCAATCTCAGAAATCGCTTTTTCAATGTCGTTTACCACATGATAACGCGGTGATACAACGAACCCAAGGCTCTTCAAGTAGTCCAGACTTTCTGCATGGCTGTGCAAAGTTTTTCCCCGAAGCTGCTGAATATTGAATACAAAAATTGACAGATTACGCTCTTTTGTGATTTTTGCATCCTTCTGCCGCAACGAGCCTGCTGCTGCATTGCGTGGGTTCTTGAATGGAGTCAATCCGTGAAGCTCCTGCTCTGCGCACAGATGGCGGAATGTCTCGTGCGGCATATAGACCTCACCGCGTACCTCCAAAAACTCTGGGGCATTCTCTAACGTCTGCGGCACACACTTGATCGTACGAACATTTGCCGTAACATCCTCACCGACAACGCCGTCTCCACGGGTGGATGCACGAACCAATTTGCCGTTTTCGTATTCAAGACTGCAGGAAAGTCCATCAATTTTTATTTCGACTACATATTCAGGCACAACACCTGCTTCACGTACACGGCGGTCGAAATCACGCAGCTCATCGTATGAAAAGGCATCCAGAAGACTTTCCATCTTGACGGCATGTGTGACTTTAGGAAGCTTGGAGCTTGCAGTGCCGCCAACCTTTTGTGTCGGCGAGCTCTTAGTTATCAGCTCCGGATAAGTTTTTTCCAGCAGCTTCAACTCGCTCATCAAAGCATCATATTCAAAATCCTCTAACTCCGGCGCATCCTGGTCATAGTAAAGACGATTATTCTTTTCGATGATCGTACGCAGCTCTTGCGCACGTTTTTTTGCATATTCCAAATCCAATCCATTCATCCTCCCAATCCGGCACAGCTGCCGGCATTGTCGTTGCACTTTAGTTTACCACAGGTTTCAAATCTGTCAAAGACCTACAAACTAAGTACCCCGCTTAAACTGTGCATCAAAAAGCTCCCTCGGGGCAAGCCTTCTCAGATTCAGCCGCACACCAGGGGAGCTTGATTATCAATCAGAATTATCTTTATCGCCTGACACCTTTTTTATTGTGTTTCGATAGCCGCCGGACCCATATTGAATGCAGCGGTTGATGCGGCTGATCGTAGCTGTGCTGATCTCTACCGTTTTTACGATTTGGTCATAGGTACTACCGCCCAGCAGAAGCTTTGCCGCCTCCAGACGCTGTGCCATGTCTGAAATTTCTTTCACCGTGCACAGATCCTCGAAAAAATCGTAGCATTCCTCACGGGTCTCCAGACTTAAAATCGCATCAAACAGAGCATCGGTTGTTTTGCTTCGTATCGCATTTTTCTCTGTCATAACTATCTCCTTGGAATTATACCTATTTAGATGACACAAGCTCATTGTGACTTTAGCACATCAAAGTGCAAAAGTCAAGAAGGATTTGAAAGCATCCACTTTTTTCAATAAGTGAAACAAAATCAACTAAAACATCACTTATTTTCAGTTATGAAATAGCATTATTTCCCAACTTCACTCAGATATATTGACAAACTGTGAAATCGGGATTAAATTGATAGCAATCATTTGGCAATATGTGAACAGGATATGAACCATGCAATCCCCACCTCCTGCTGAAAGCCATCGGCTTGCAGAGAGCTTGCGGTATAGGAATGTACAGTAAGGCCTTCGTCTTCGACGATCAGGGATGTTTGACCTGATGCTGAAGACGAAGGCTCTTTTGATTTTATGGCATAGCCTGCATACATTACCAGACGAAAAAGGAAAAGAGGTTAAACAATGAATACGCTGGTTATCGTAATGATTGCCGCCGTGCTGCTGTTTGGGGCTTACATGCTTTATGGCCGCTGGCTGGCAAACAAATGGGGCATTGACCCTCAGGCAAAAACACCTGCCGTCACGCATAATGACGGGCAGGACTACGTGCCCACAAATGGATGGACGGTGTTTGCGCATCAGTTCAGCTCCATCGCAGGTGCAGGCCCTGTTACAGGTGCCATTCAGGCTGCTGCTTTTGGCTGGCTGCCTGTTTTGCTTTGGATCCTGATTGGCGGCATCTTCTTTGGTGCTGTCACCGATTTTGGCGCTCTGTACGCTTCTGTCAAGAACGACGGCAAGAGCATCGGTTTGCTGATCGAGAAATACATCGGCAAAACCGGACGTAAGCTGTTTCTGGTTTTCGAGTGGTTGTTCTGTCTGATTGTTATTGCTGCATTCGCAGACATGGTTGCCGGCACTTTTAATGCGTACGGCGCAGACGGTGCTATGGTGGAGGCCGCACAGACAAACGGTTCTGCTGGCATGGTCTCAATCATGTTCATGGTATTTGCTCTGGTTTTGGGTCTGCTGCAAAAGAAGTTTAATCTTTCTGGTTGGAAAGAGCTGGTCGTGAGCATTGCATTCATCATTGCTTCCTTTGTGATCGGCATGTACTGCCCACTTGTTTTTGACAAGGCAACCTGGAGCTACATTACCTTTGTCTACATTTTCTTCACTGCTGTTTTGCCCATCTGGCTGCTGAAACAGCCTCGCGATCATATGACCACCTTTATGTTTGCAGCGATGATCATCGGTGCTGTTGTCGGTCTGATCGTAGCGCATCCCACCATGAATCTGCCCGTTTATACCGGGTTCAACAACGCCTCTCTGGGCACGATGTTCCCTATTCTGTTCGTCACTGTCGCTTGCGGTGCCGTCTCCGGTTTCCACAGCCTTGTCTCCTCCGGCACTTCTTCTAAGACGGTTGAAAACGAAAAGGATATCCTGAAGGTCGGCTACGGCGCAATGGTTCTGGAAAGTCTGCTCGCTGTTATTGCATTGTGCGTTGCAGGTGCGGCTGCTGCAGCTGATGGAACGCCTGCATCCGGTACCCCATTCCAGATTTTCAGCCGTGGTGTTGCCGGCTTCTTTGAGCTGCTGGGCATCCCTGCACACTTTGCAACTGTATTTATGACCATGTGTGTTTCTGCCTTGGCTCTGACCAGTCTGGATGCTGTTTCCCGCATTGCGCGTATGGCGTTCCAGGAGCTGTTCAGCGTCGATGACATGGAGCATGCAGAAGGTTGGCGCAAGCTTTTCTGCAATGTGTACTTCTCTACCATCGTCTCTCTGGCAGTCGGTTTTGTCCTGACAAAGATTGGCTACTCCAACATCTGGCCTCTGTTCGGCTCTGCAAACCAGCTGCTGAGTGCTCTGGTTCTGGCCACATTGTGCGTTTTCCTGAAGGTTACCGGTCGAAGCAACAAGATGATCTTCCCCCCGCTGATCATCATGCTTTGCGTCACCTTTACCGCACTGGTACAGCGTTTGATTGCAATGGTTAAGGCTATCAGCACCGCTGCTTCTGTAACGATTCCCGCCGGTGAAACCACCTGGGGCGCGGTTTTCATTGCAAACGGTTTACAGCTGATTCTGGCCGTCCTGCTGATCGTCCTTGGTCTGAACATTGTGTTCCACTCGTTCAATGCATACAAAAAGGCTGAGCATTCCAGCGAGAAGAAAGACTAATTCAAAAATAAAATAACCAAACAAAGAGCGCTGTTCCGTATCAAGATCGGAACAGCGCTCTTCTATTATTTATAATCGAATCGCACGTTTGCAAACCGCGAATTTTTGCTTACAGGGTGACTTTATGGTAAATCTTTTTACCTTTCTTGATTACGACACCATTTGCAAGCTGTTCGGCAGTAAAAGCAACCGTTGGAGCAGCTACCTTTTCACCGTCAACGAGCACACCACCCTGCATGACCAGACGACGGGCCTCACCATTAGATGCTGCCAGACCAGCCTTGACCATCAGCGTCAAAATGCCAATCGAACCATCCGTCAGGTCCTCGCTGCTCAATTGGGTTGTGGGCATGTGCTCGGTATCGGCAGCACCACTGAACAGAGCACGTGCTGCAGCCTGTGCCTTTTCAGCCTCCTCTTTTCCATGGACCATGCTGGTCATCTCGAATGCAAGGATCTCTTTGGCTTCATTCAAGCGCTGATCCTTCCAGGTGCTCATCTCGTCGATTTGCTCCAGCGGGAGGAACGTGAGCATGCGAATGCACTTCATGACATCGGCATCACCGACATTGCGCCAGTACTGGTAGAACTCAAACGGGCTGGTCTTATTTGCATCCAGCCAGACAGCATTGCCGGCGGTCTTGCCCATCTTTTTGCCCTGAGAGTCCGTCAGCAGCGTGACCGTCATAGCGTAGGCATCTTTTCCAAGCTTACGGCGGATCAACTCTGTACCACCAAGCATGTTGCTCCACTGGTCATCACCGCCGAACTGCATGTTACAGCCGTAATGCTGGAACATGTAGTAGAAGTCGTAGCTCTGCATGATCATGTAGTTGAACTCCAGGAAAGAAAGTCCCTTTTCCATGCGCTGTTTATAGCACTCAGCCCGCAGCATGTTATTCACGGAGAAGCAAGCGCCGACCTCACGCAGGAGCTCCACATAATTAAGGTTCAAAAGCCAATCCGCATTGTTTACCATCAGGGCCTTGCCTTCGGAGAAGTCGATGAAACGCTCCATCTGCTTTTTGAAGCAGGAGGCGTTGTATGCGATATCCTCTTTTGTCAGCATCTTGCGCATATCAGTACGACCAGACGGGTCACCGATCATGGTTGTTCCGCCGCCGATCAGCGCAATGGGACGATTTCCGGCCATCTGCAAACGCTTCATGAGCGTAAGCGCCATAAAATGTCCAGCTGTCAAGCTGTCAGCAGTGCAGTCAAAGCCGATGTAAAAGGTTGCCTTACCATTGTTGATCAAATCAATGATTTCGTTGTCCGTGATCTGTGCAACAAGACCACGTGCCTGAAGTTCTTCATACAGTGTCATTGGTTAAACCTCCTGATTTTAAGGGCAGAGGGTATAATAAAACCCTCCGCCAAAATAAATTTGGCAGAGGGCGAAAAAATCGCGGTACCACCTCTGTTTGCTGTCCCCTCACAGAAACAGCCTCACGAGTGCATACCCCAGAGTAGAGCAACACTCCTGCGTTGATAACGCTCGCACGCGGCTCAGCCTACTGTATCGTTCAGCCTGCAGCTCAGGGAGGTATTTCCCCTGTCGTTCTGCGCACTCCTTTCACCTGCCGGAGTCTCTCTGGGCAGAAACTAACAAAGTACTTATTCCCGTCATCGCTTTTGTCGTCATTCAATTTAGCACAACCAAAATTGAATGTCAAGTTTTTATGGTATTTTTCAGCTGCAACTCCGCCTACTGCAAATCAGACAGCCCCATACGTTCAAGCGCATACCCTTTGCCAAACATCAAATCGTATTGCAATGTCCAATGCTCATCGCTCCAAAGCTTCTGTTTTTCCGTCATGATATCCGATGTTGTGCCGTCCATGCTCATAATAATGCCGCGCGTATTGGAGCGGTAGGCCGTTTTGAGCTGGTTGTTGAGGAACTGGAAATAAAGAGGCTGCTCCAAACCGTAAATCTTCATCATGACCGGCGAAATATCGTAGGCAGCAATCGTACCCAGATCGACCTGATTTGCTGTATAATTAGACCACATCAAAAGTGTTGTCTGATGCAGCTTTGGGTCCGAGCTTTCACCGCTGGAATAACCGGATTTGGTATAGATGTCATAATTTGAGTCTATTGGGTTGTAATGGTCCCCCCAGAAAACTAAAATCACTGGTTCTTCTACATTTGAAAAATACTCTGTCAGCTTGCCCAGCATGGCGTCTGCATCCCGTATGCCGGTTGCAAAGTCCTCCAGTGCACCGACCGTACTCGCCTTGATTCCGGCAGGATATTCCAAGACCTTCACGCGCTCGTCATCCGGGTAATTGTCTTTGCTGTAATTTGTGTGATTTTGCATTGTTACCGCATGCAAAAAAATCGGAGCATCCGAGTTTTCGCTCATCTTCTCGTATTGCTGAATGATCTGGTCAGCCATTGAGTCATCGGTCACCAGACCGCTGCTCCAGTAATGACGGCGCACTTTGTTTACGCCGTGCATGTCTTCAAGACTAATAAATGTATCGAGCCCAAGATACGGATATGCTGTATTTCTGCTCCAGTATTTCCGCCAGAAGCAATGCACGGCTGCCGTCTGATAGCCCCGGCTTTTCAAGTAATTAGGCAACGAAAACATCGTCTTTGTTACATGCTGCTGGTAGGGTTTGCTTCCGCTTGGTAAATAAGAGACCGAATAACCGGTGAGAGCCTCAAACTCAACATCACAAGTACCGCCGCCGAAGCTTGGGCTGTACGCCTTGCCGAAAGCGCTTGACTGCTGCAGCGCGTGCAGATTTTTAGAAACATCCGTGTCGAACTTAAACCCGTATTGCTCCAGCTCAGAAACATCCCAATAGGACTCATCCATTACATAAATAATGGTAGGCTGTTTGACAATTTCACTTGCCGGAGTGGTTGCAGAATAGCTGTTTGTGTAAGGTGCGTAGGAATTATACCTTGTTTTTTGAGACGCTTCAACCTCATCAAGAATCCCGTTTACAGTCTCCTCTGAGTAACCGTCAGGCTTTGAGATCTCCAGATTTGACAAGTTTGTCATAAAACCAGTAATTACACCATAGTAGCGGTAATATCGGTCCTGCATCCATGCGTCTGGCTGAATGCCTAGCGATTTTGTAACCGTTGGTTGAAGATAGACCCCAAACACCAGTACTGCCAGTGCCACACCACTTGACAAAAGCATAAAAACACGAGGAAGCATCTTTTGTTTTGCGTACCCACGGTATAAAAAATAACTGCCGACTGTCATAGCTATGCCAAGCAGCAATGTGATTGCCATACTTGGTTGAATTTTGATGCCTGCTGCGGAGGCAACACCGGCTGCTTCCGACACCTGTGTGAGGTCCCACGGCAAAAACGGCTCACCTCGCAGCTGCAGTGTATAGAAATTTACAGTACATGGAACGCAGCCCAAAATAAGCATTACAACGGTTGCTATCGGTGCAAAACCAGTAAGGCACTTTGTTACCAGCCAGCTCAGCAGCAAAAATAACCATGCCAAAACATAAGCCCACTTGTGCGGGAATACAAATTCGGTAAAGGTTTCAGCGGTAAGCGCTCCCCGGGCAATCCACTCGCCGAGAAACAGAACAACAGTTGCAGCTACTGGTGGAGCTACAATACGAAGCGGCCAAAGCTTCGACA
Source organism: Oscillospiraceae bacterium (assembly GCA_963596815.1). Classification (GTDB taxonomy): domain Bacteria; phylum Bacillota; class Clostridia; order Oscillospirales; family Ruminococcaceae; genus Faecalibacterium. The sequence goes on along the minus strand of CAVBNV010000008.1, from coordinate 42,004 downwards.
GTTTTTTCATATGCAAGGGTCCTTTCTAAATTCCATATGTGCAGCGTACAAAGCCCAGGCATCCTTTCAAAAAGCATCGATGCAAAAGCTGCAAACGCAGCACGAGATGATTATAGACCCTGACAATCAAAAACTCAATAGCACAAAACTGCGGGATATGACTGAACCACACAAAAAACGTGTGCAAAAAAGCCCGTCTTTTTTGACGGGCTTTTTTGCACACGAAGCGGGATATCGCCTGTGCCGCACGATCCACAGCTGAGAAGGAGTTACAGCCGGAGGAGGAGGATCCATGCTCGATATCCCAGAAAACAAGAAGAAAAAGATTTCATACAGAAGGGCGTCGCTTCCCTTTCTGTAACCATATTGTAACTCTTTTGATACCGTTTTGCAATAGTTTTTTGTAATTTTTTTGTAATTCTTTGATATTTTAATGTTGTCCGAATTCAAGGTAGCATTCGAATGCGGTACGGTCATCGCACTTGCCGGATATGTACCAGCCTGAATTGGATGGCGCATAAAGGATCTCCATATCACGCCCCATTTGTACTTCACGGTGATACTTGATCGAAGCAAAGCTCAGTGGCGCAGCTCGAACAACATCCTCCGGCAAAGCATCACAGGCAATATCCAGATAGCGTGCATTGTTGATGTGGCCATTCATATCGCACAAAGAATAGGACGCACGCCACCTGCCGACACTTGCCGTATCCTTTGTTTTATGCACCTGCAAAGGCAGTTCATCCGGGATGCTTTCGTTCCAAAACGAATCAACCTTCCAGCTTGGCTGCCTCATGATGTGTCCTGTCGTAAGGTCGACTAAAATCCAACGGCAGTCGACCATCGCCAGCATCCGGCCTGTTTTGTCTGAGATTTTGGTAATGCGCTTGACAGCACCTTTATTGCTTTGCTCTGTTGCGGTCGACAATAGTATTTCTTCTTCACGCTGCGGCATACGGAAAACTTTAACAGCCTGTTTTCCGACCAGAAATGCCACCTGATGCTCTTTGAAAAAGCGGTCATCCATCCCAAGGCTTCTCGCATGATCAGAAGAGATTTGTTCAACATACCGCAGCAGCGCGCTCGGTTTGAGCATACTGCGGAAATCGGTGTCTGCGTCCTGCACCATCATTGTCTTGGTAAAAGCATTTGCTTCCATAGGTTACATTCCTTTCGAAAAAGCAGCAGACCACACCAAATCGGCGGTGTGATCTGCTTAAAATCAATACATATTTCGGGTCTTCCTGCGCACCTTGCGCCAGATATTAAAGCAGGCCAGCGCTACCGCAGCAAGCAGCAACAGCAAAAAGAGATAACTGCTGCCGCCCTCATCGTAGCTCTTCATCTCGCTCCATTTGACATCAAGTTCATTGTTCACTTCATCCGACAACGACGTGAACACGCGCTCTTTTGCAGCAAGTTCGTCAGACGGATACGCAATCTCGCTGTTTTTCAAATCTTCATCCAGCACTTCCCGCACGGATTCCATCGGCGTGGTATAACCGACATACTCTGCATTCGCCTTACCCACATCGACCTCACACATAAAATTGATAAACATCTCTGCCGCTTCCTGACGCTCACTGGTAGCGGGAATGCACATCGAATCGACAGAAAGCACGCTTCCCTCCTCTGGGAAGACCCACGCAAGGTCAGGGTTATCGTTGATCATTGTGATTGCATCGCCGGAGTAGTACACACCGATAGCCGCCTCGCCGCCGATCATCTTATCAAAGATCTCATCCATAACGTAGGCCTGAACAAGCGGCTTTTGCTGTTTCAAGGCCTCCACGACTTCGTCAACTTCCTCTGTTGTTTCGGGGTTGATGCTGTTGCCGGTCTTAAACGCTGCAATCGCATAGGCATCACGGCTGTTATTGAACATCAAAATGCTGCCGGAGTATTTTTCATCCCACAGGTCAGCCCAGGATGTCGGGGCTTCCTCAACCATAGTCGTATTGTAGATAATGCCTGTCGTGCACAGCATATAAGGCACGGTATATGCGTTTTCCGGGTCGTAATCCGCATTTCGATAATTCACGTCAATGTTTTCGAAATTAGGGATGTTGTCATAATTCAGCGGCATAAGCATCCCTTCCGAAATCATCTTTGCCACCATATAATCCGATGGAACTACAACATCGTAATCCGCTGCACCAGACTTGATTTTTGCATACATCGACTCGTTGGAGTCAAAGGTAGTATAGTTTACGCTGATACCCGTCAATCTTTCAAAAGCCGCTACGACATCGACGCTGTCGTCCGAGCCGTTTGAAATGTACTCGCCCCAGTTATAAACATTTAGTGTTATATTCTGCCCCTGAAACCTGGTCCAATCATAATTTGACGACACAGCGATTTCATCGTTGACTTCGATCTTATCCACTGCAAGGGCGGATAAAGGCATCACAAGCATAAGCACAGCGGCAAGGATAACGGAAAGAAAACGTCTCATTATTTTTCCTCCCCTCTCAGTGCACGCTGATCCCGGCGGTAGCTGCGAGACTCCATTGCATTTGAAACCAGAATGATCGCAAGAATGACCACGAACATAATCGTCGAAAGCGCATAAATCTCTGGGCTGACCTTTTTACGTGTCATGGAATAGATTGCGATAGGAAGTGTTTCCACCGTGCCGCAGTTGAAATACGAAATCATAAAGTCATCGATGGAATATGTCAGGCAAATAAGAAATGCTGACATGATAGCCGGGCTTATCTCGGGCAAAATCACTTTGAAGAACGCCTGTTTCGGATCGCAGCCAAGGTCCAGTGCCGCCTCGTACAGCTTAACATCCATCTGCTTCAGTTTCGGGCTGACATTGAAAATGACGTACGGAACATTGAAGGCAATGTGGGCGATCAAAAGCGTTGGCATACCCATGATCGTGTCCGGCAGCCACGAAACTTCGCCGGCAAAACGCTGGTAAGCCACAAAAAGCAGCATCAGAGAAATGCCAGTAATAATCTCAGGGTTTACGACCGGTATGTATGTGATGTTTGTTACAAGCAGTCGACTTTTGCGCCCCATGGACGCTATGCCAAGCGAGGCAGCCGTACCAAGCACTGTAGCGATGATTGCAGATACCAGTGCGACCTCCAGCGATATCAAAAGCGCATGCAGTATGGACGCATTGCTGAACAGACTTGTGTACCATTTGAGCGTAAACCCGGTAAACAGCGAATAGCCCTTGCTCTGGTTGAAACTGAACACGATCATGTAGGCGATCGGCAGGTACATAAAGCAGAAAAACAAGATGACATAGGCACGCTGCATCAAACGGAGATGTTTTGTTTTCATCAGGACACACCCTCCATCTCATCTTCATCAAAGCTGGATGTAAAGCTCATGCACAACAATACGATGATCATCAGTACCAGGCTCATCGCCGAACCGACGTTCAAATTATAGCTGTTGCCCAGGAACTGCATTTCAATCAAATCGCCAATCAGCAGGTTTGAGCCGCCGCCCAGCATACGGCTGATGACAAACGTAGAAACGGCCGGGACAAACACCATCGTGATGCCGGTTGAAATACCGGGTACGCTCATCGGGATCAGAACGCGCAGAAGCGTCATTGTTGTGGATGCACCCAGATCTTGCGCTGCCTCCACAATGCTCTGATCGATTTTTGTCATGCTTGTATACAAAGGCAGAATCATGTAGGGTACATAGTTGTAAACCATACCAAGCACGACTGCACCGGAGGTGTTCAGCATAGAATAAGGTCCCAGACCAAAAAAGCCAAGCAAGGTGTTGACCGGTCCATTGATGCTGAGCAGTCCCATCCATGCATATGTGCGCAGCAGAAAGTTCATCCACATCGGCAGCATGACCAGCATAAGCATGATGTGCTGTTTATTGACGCGAAGGCGTGACAAAAAATAGCCGATGGGGAAAGCAAGAACCAAGCAGATGACGGTTGCAATCAGTGCCAAAAGCAGGCTGCGGGCAAAAACCGAACCATAACCGCTGATGGATGCCAGGTTGCTGAGCGTAAAGCTGCCGTCGCTTGTCGTGAATGCGTAGTAAACAACAATGATCAGGGGAACCACTGTGAATAAAGTCATCCATACGAAATACGGGTAAGCCAGCTTCTTGTCATAAATCTTCATGCGGCATCACCCCTCTGACCGCGCCATGATATGGATCTCGTTAGGGCCAATGCGCATACCGATCGTTTCACCAGGCGTGCAAGCACGGGTGGAATGAATCAGCCACTCGCGCCCCTCGCAATCCACATGCATCTCAAAATGAACGCCCTTAAATATGACATCATTTACCACGCCGGTCAGCTGTCCCTCAACGGGCGAGACCACCTCAATATCCTCCGGACGCACTACAACCTGAACACTTTGCTCACGGCTAAAGCCACGGTCCACGCACGGGAAGTCAACGCCTGCGAACGATACCAGGAAGTCACGATGCATCACGCCGTCTACAATATTGGAATCGCCAATAAAGTCTGCGACAAACGCATTCTTCGGCTCATTATAAATATCCTCAGGCGTGCCGATCTGCTGTACTTTGCCGCCGTTCATGACAACGACTGTGTCAGACATCGTCAGAGCTTCCTCCTGATCGTGCGTGACATAGACAAACGTAATATTCATCTCACGCTGCAAGCGCTTTAACTCCAGCTGCATTTCCTTACGGAGTTTGAGATCCAAAGCGCCGAGCGGCTCATCCAGCAAAAGGATCTCGGGCTCGTTGACCAGGCTGCGCGCAATTGCAACACGCTGCTGCTGACCACCCGACATCTGGCTGATGCTGCGGCGTTCGAAGCCCTTCAAACCAACAACCTCCAGCATATTGCGAACCTTGCGGCGAATCGTTTCCTCGTCCATCTTTTTTAACCGAAGGCCGAATGCAACATTTTCAAATACATTCAAATGCGGAAAAAGTGCATACTTTTGGAACACGGTATTCACCGGTCGCTTGTATGGCGGCACACCGGTAATGTCCTCGCCTTTCAGCATAACCTTGCCTGCATTTGGCTCCAAAAAGCCGGCAATCAGACGCAGAGTAGTCGTTTTGCCACAGCCGGAAGAACCCAGCAATGTAACAAACTCCTTGTCATGGATATCCAGATTCAGCCCATCCAGGATGCGCTGTCCGTCAAATTCCACCACGATATCACGCAGCGAAACGATCACAGAGTTGTCCATATTGTTAATACATCCTCCTTAAACTCAGATACGAAAAAAGACAGGGTCTTTGCGCCCCATCCTTCGTACCAGGGTGACCACTCCCCGCACAGCTTCCATGACAATACTCTTGCACGCTGCGCAGTTACTCTTCCCTGTCGGTGTCTATCTTAATAAATAATGCAACGATTGTCAATGTTTCCGACAATGTTTGCTCAAACTTTACGCAGAGAGCAAAGCACACATTCTGTTTGCATCAATCTGTCCGCCGTTATCCTACGTCTTGATGCCGTGCGCAAGTCCCTCATGCCTTCCCGCTTTGGGGCATAATAAAACCACGGTGCGTGTGCAGCATTTCTGCTGACAGGTTTTCTAATACATGACGGGTCAGACCCAAGTTGATTTTGGACATATTCCTAAAGTTCTGCTTTTACCTCTCGTTTTACGATACTGCTATTCTTGCCAGAAGTCAACGTTTTTGCTTTGATGCAGTCCCCAGTGAACAGATTGATCAAAAAAATGAACGTCACGAGAGTAGACATCCCATGACGTTCATTTTTTATGGTATCAAATCAAAATCACTCTTCCGCTTTCAGTTCGTCTGCAGCAACAAACAGTTGAACAACTGAATCGCCGATTTTATAAATCGAATCATCGCCTTCGACCATCAGATAGTAACCATCCGTGCCAATCGCATAGTAGAGCGTCTGTGTTCCATCGGCGGTTGTGACCTGTGCAGTGCACAGCGGCGCATCAAAGCCATATTCCGATGGGTCACCATCCGTAATTTGTGCCGTAACATACACACTCAGAGCAGAAAGGACACTTTGTACCTCGTTCTGATCCAAATCACTGTCAGCATTACCCGACAGCACCCAGACAGTGTCGTACTCTGCGGAATCGCTTTCACTCTCACCATCGTCAGACGCATCGCTCTCTGCAATCACGGATGATGCTTCCAGCGAAATGCTTTCTCCGTCCGCAAGGGTATAGGTCACCTTATCGATTACCGAAACGGTAAGCCCCGCAGGATTGAATGTACCAAACAGATCTGTCTTGTTCATGGCAAAGCAGCTTTTTTTGTCTCCAGATACCGTATACACCGCGTCGTCACCCGACTTTTGTGCATACATATCTCCCGTGATCGTGTTCTCGTCGCCAAATAAAAAAGACGATGTTTCACCATTTGCCGTAACCGTTACTGCAATGGCCTCCTCACCTGAGAGACCGTAGTTTTCCCCGTCCTGCACTGTAAGCCGACGTTTTGCCTTCAGGTCACATAGCGCCGTGCGCATCGTGCTGCAAGTCGATTCGTCCAAATGGTACGCCGGGTCTTGCTCAAGGGTCCATGTACCATCGCTGTAAAGCAGCGTATAGGTTTCGCCGTCATACGTGTACGATATCCGCTCCAAGTCATCGGCCGCAAACGAACAAAGCTGGATCGTGCCGTCTTCTGCGGCGCTGGAGGCGGCAGCGTCCGTCTCGTTTTGTCGGTTGACAGCCCAAAGTGCAGCAGCAAGCAGCAAAACGACTGCCAGAAGTGCAATAAGCGTACGTTGTTTTGCTTTCATTAAGCTCTCCTTTTACTTGCGGCGGCGCAGTATCACAACAATTACGCCAACGATCAGCGTCAGAGCAGGCAGAACAAATACAAACACCAGCCCCAATGCGGCGGCAACTGACGAATTTACTGTAATCGGGCTTGCCTCCAACGACTTTGTCTCGATGAGAATGCTTGTGGATTGCCCCGCCAGAGACGCCGAGCAGCCCTGCAAAAATTTCAAGTTACCGGGAATTGACTGATAAATGTATTCGTTGTCAATGTTTGCGCATCCGATCCAGATCACCTCTGCTCCTGTTGTGTCGCTGCGTGCCCATACTGCCAAGGAAATCGGCCCGTCAATATCGCCGTCTTCCTTGTCTATGGTAGTCATATCGTAACCAGCCACCTTGCTATACGCAGAATCCGTCGTCTCAAGAAGCGTCTCTGCCGTGATGTCGTCGGACTCTGTAATTGTAATGCCATGCGCCATTTGCAGAAGAACATTTGCAGAGCTGTCGATGCCGTCCAAAGCTGTGCATTCAGATGTTGTACCATAGTCCGGCAGCAGGTACAAGCCATACTGCTGCAAGGTATGCCCGGCATCACTCTCCACAACAAGGCCTTGCGTACGACTCAAACCGAACTCCTCCATCAATGCATCCAGTTTGGCTGTGCTGTAATAGGCATCCGTCATCAGCAGCATTTTGCCGCCGTTTTCAAGATATGAAGCAAGCATGCTTATTTCATCCACAACGCCGGTTGCATCGGAGTAGTCTGATGTGGGATTATTGATGATCAGCAGATCACAATCATCCGGGATCGTGTCAGAGAGCAGATTCAGCGCTTCTACATCAATATTCTGGGACTCCAGTGCGCTGACAAGCGAATCAGAAAGGATTTGCTCGCCGTGATTTGTGATGTAGTATGCATGGCTCTTTTCGCCAGAGGTCAAACGATAAATCGCCGACGTGATCTGATTTTCGCCGTCGAACTGTGTATCCACCGTACCGGTTGTGTAATAATTGCTGTAATCATATGTATACAGCTCCGAAGCATCCAGAACGACGCTTTGCTCCCCGCAAGTCACAATCAGACTGCCGGATTGCGAATTCTGTGCACCGTACTGTGCTGCAAAGGTCGGGTACACTGCCGGGTCTTTCTCCTCCCACGAAAAGTGACTGCTCTCTGCGGCATAGCGGTCAAGCAGCTTTGATACAATTGTATCCTCGCTGCCGGTCTCGCATAGATAATATACTTTGACATCCGCTTCCAGACCTTGCACAAGCTGTACAGACGTATCGCCCAAGGTATACAAGCCGCCCTCTGAAAGGTCAAATTCGGTATACTTGCTCGGCAATGCATTGACAAGCAGATTTATCAGAATCGCTATGACGATTGCAGCGACCAAAATCGCCGTGGAAAGAACGCCACTGCGAAATACACGTCCTGACTTGTTCAAGGACAATGCTTTTATTTGCTTCATTTTACGCTCTCCCCTTCTCAATTCCAGCGACGTTTTTCCAGTCCCTGTGCCGTAAAAAACAGAAACAGTACAGTTGCGGTAAGGTAATACAGCACCGTGGGAAGCGAAAAGCTGCTGTTGACAAAGTTTTCAAACGGCGTAAACAGGCATAATGCGCTCAGCACTGCACTAAAAGCCTCGGTGAGCCATGCGCTCTGCAAAAGGAACAGTGCAGTCAGTCCAACACAGCAGGCCGCAAACATCAGGCAGCCGAGTGTAAAGCTGCGGCTGCGCAAGCCTGTCACAACGCTGAGCACAGCAGCAACGATCGTAAAAATTGCCAGTGCCACAGCGCTTCCGGCGGTAAACATTGTGCGCAGGCTCGGCATCATATAGGCAAGCAGCAGCACCGCAATACCCGCTACGGCGGCAATAATCTGATTTTCTGTCAGGCTGGAAAGAAAAACGCCAATCGCAATTGCAGCACATCCAAGCAAATAATAGCACAGCAATGCAGAAAAGTTTGCCGCTGTACTTGCAGCGGTCGCCCCCAGCACAGAAAGTACAACAATCATGCCGGCATCAACAAGGCAAGGCAATGCAAAAATCGCACACAGAGCAAAAAACTTTCCTAACACGATCCCCCACACGGACACAGGACTTGTAAGCAGGAGTTGGTCCGTACGTGTATGCTTTTCCTCGGCAAAGCTGCGCATCGTAAGAACCGGAATATACAGCAGCATCACAAATATTGTGCGATAAAGCGTATAGTAACCAAAATCCGTCAGGCCATAACCGATGTTGAGCGCAACATAATAAATTGCGCTCGCGGCCAGCATAAATGCCGTAAGGACATATCCGATCATCCCGTGAAAACTGCTGCGCAGCTCACGCTTGAAAATAGCAGTCATTTATTACGCCTCCCCTGAATTTGCCGTTTTTGCATCTGTCAAAGCAAGAAACACATCTTCCAGCGATTCGGTTTCTTCCGCCATAGCCAAAACCGTACAGTTTGCGGCAGACAATGCGCGCGAAACACCCGCTCTGCGGTCCAAAGAATCATTGGCAATCGCTTCAAACGTCACCTGATCATCCTGCTCGTTCTTGATTCTCACATCAACGATTCCGGCGACAGATTTCACTGCGGCAACCGCAGCATCTTTTTTTCCGAGAACAGTTACAAGCAGCCTGCTGCCGGCATTCAGTTTCTCTGCAAGCTGATCCGGCGTGCCTTCCGCTACCAGTTTTCCTTTTGAAAGAATGAGAAGTCTGGTACATACAGCCTGTACTTCGCTAAGGATATGGCTGGAAAGGATCACCGTATGTGACTTCCCCAGCTCCTGGATCAAATGGCGAATCTCTATCACCTGCGCCGGGTCAAGGCCGACTGTTGGCTCGTCAAGGATGATCAGCTTCGGCTGACCAAGGAGCGCCTGTGCAATACCCACACGCTGCCGGTATCCTTTTGATAAACTGCGGATCAGGCGTGGCAAAACATCCTCCAGCCCTGTTCGTCTTGCAGCACGCAGCACCTGGTCTGCCCTGTTGGTACGCTGCACGCCTTTAAGCTCTGCAACAAACAGCAGGTACTCTTTTACCGTCATCTCTGTATAGAGCGGCGGTATCTCGGGCAGATAGCCAACACAGGCTTTCGCCTGCTGTACTTCATCAGGCAAAGAATATCCTGCAATTTCAACTTCACCCTCCGTTGGAGCAATATAGCCAGTGAGGATATTCATAATCGTTGATTTGCCTGCGCCGTTTGGACCAAGCAAGCCGTAAATTTCACCATCACCGACAGAAAAAGAGAGATCCTCTATTGCTGGGTGATTTCCGTATTTTTTTGTCAGGTGCGAGACCTCTATCACAATAAGCACTCCTTCTGTTTCAGGTTTCATAGCAAACTTTTTTAGTAGAATGCTGGTTTATTTTAGAGGGTAAATGTGTAAAATGTGAGGCAAAGCGGTGTTCAATTTTGAAAGTTTATGAACATTGAAAACCAACCACAATCCAATCAAGTCAGTTGGCGATTTCATCTGCTGACGCGCAGCGTCAAAACTCTGCATGCCCTCAGACATCATCATAGCAATTGTAAGTTATGTACAAATTTCAGCGATTATTTTTGTGACGCGATTTGATCGCTTTTGATTGATTTTGCATTTTTTCATGCTATAATAAAGCCAAGAAAAGTCATTTTCGTTCAAAACAATTCACACAATGCCAAACCGGAGGCAAAAAATGCTGGCAGAAGAACGGTTTTCCATGATCCTCGCACTTTTGGCAAAGCAAAAAGCCGCAACAGTCCAAGAGCTTTGTGAAGCATTAAACGCAAGCGAGTCCACGATCCGACGTGACCTGAATGAGCTTGATCGCCTTGGCAAGCTGAACAAGGTTCACGGCGGCGCTACACTGCCAAACAGTCAATTTCACGCAGAAGAGCCTACCATGGCCGCAAAAGAAGAGCTTGCCGTAAAAGAAAAGCAAAGCATCGCCCATGCGGCCGCCGCCTTAATTCTGCGCAATGATTTTGTTTTTCTGGATGCAGGCTCGACAACATTGGCTCTTGCACGTGCAATCGATGGCGAAGCGCTAAAAGCCGGGTACGTGACAAATGGTGTTGCCCATGCCAGAGTGCTGGTGCAAAAAGGCTGTCGGGTGTTTATGCCGGGTGGCCTGCTGCGCCCCGAGACAGAAGCAATTATCGGTGCATCCACAATTGTTTCGTTACAGCAGTACAACTTTACAAAGGCTTTTATGGGCGCAAACGGCGTCGCACTTGAGACCGGTTTTACAACGCCTGACCCAGAAGAAGCCGCCGTCAAAGCCACTGCCGTACACCGGGCACGAGAAGCATGGTTTCTTGTGGACGACAGCAAATTTGCACGGATATATCCTGCGCTCATTACCGATTTGCATGGCGGTGCGATTTTGACAAACCGCTGCCCGAACCCGAAATACAAACAATTTACACTTGTAAAGGAGTCAGATGTATGATTTACACAGTTACGTTTAACCCAGCAATCGACTACGTAGTGCGTCTGGACAAGCCGCTTGCGGTCGGCGAGGTCAACCGTGCAAATGGTGAGGACTGCGTCCTCGGCGGAAAAGGCATCAATGTGTCCGGCGTTTTGACAGAGCTTGGATGCGACAACGTCGCACTCGGTTTTATCGCAGGCGAAACAGGTGCGTGGCTGGAGCGTGGTCTTGCCGCTCGCGGACAGAAGACAGACTTCGTTCAGCTTGAAAACGGCATGACACGCATTAATGTTAAAATCAAGGCTGGCGAAGAAACCGAGCTGAACGGTGCAGGTCCGGTCATTTCAGAGCGGGCAATGCAGCAGTTGGAGGAAAAGCTCGATCGTTTGCAGCAGGATGACGTTTTGGTGCTTGCAGGCAGCATACCGACCTGCCTTGCACCGGACACCTACGAGCGCATCCTTGCACACCTGGAAGGACACGGCGTGCGCACGGTGGTAGATGCAACACGTGATCTGCTGCTGAACGTTCTCCCGTTCAAGCCTTTCCTTATCAAACCAAACAATCACGAGCTGAGCGAGATTGTTGGTAGCGAGCTTACAACAGACGAGGAAATTGCAGCAGCCGCAAAAACTTTACAGGACCGCGGTGCAAAAAACGTGCTTGTAAGCATGGCCGGCAACGGTGCACTGCTGCTGGACGAACATGGCGAAAAGCACCGGATCGGCACACCAAAGGGCAAGGTCGTAAACAGTGTCGGCGCTGGCGACAGTATGGTTGCAGGCTTTGTTGCAGGCTATCTGAAAACCGGCAGCTACGCGCAGGCACTTCGCCTTGGCACAGCTTGCGGCAGCGCAACAGCATTCAGCCTTGGCCTTGCCTCAAAAGCTGAGATCGATAAGCTGCTTGAAACGATTTGAGTATGTAAAAAGCAGCTTTCCCGATATAGGGAGAATTGCTGAAAATATAAAATCAATGTTGGGCAAAAAGAGAGGAGCACATTTATGCGTATTACGGAGCTATTTACAACGCATTCTATCGCACTGGATGTTGAATTGGCTGACCAAGCTGCAATCATCGATCAGTTAGTAGCACTGCAGGCAACGCACGGCAATATCAAGGACGCAGACGCCTATAAAAAGGCGCTCTACGCTCGTGAGGCAGAGGCATCAACCTATGTTGACAACGGCATCACCGTTCCACACGCAAAAACGGCATGTGTCACCCGCCCAAGCCTGGCAGCTTTGCGCCTGAGCACCCCGGTACAGTACAACGCAGAGGACGATGGCAAGACCGACCTGTTGTTTGCGATTGCAGCACCTGAAAACGGCAGTTTGCACGTTGACATGCTTGCACGCATGATGCAGATGCTGATGAACGAGGACTTTGTAGCCAAGCTTCATTCCGTCAAAACTGCAGAGGAATTTCTTGCGGCGATCGATGCGCAGGAAGAGGCGCAGTTCGGGGATGAGAGTTTTACACAGCAGGCTATCCCGCAGAGCGGTTATCGCATCCTTGCCGTTACCGCATGCCCCAACGGCATTGCACACACCTACATGGCGGCCGAAGCGCTTGTCAAGGCCGGCGATAAGCTTGGCTTGCCAACCAAGGTCGAGACCAACGGTTCGGACGGTGCAAAGAATGTGCTGACCAGAGAAGAGATTGCAAACTGCGACGGCATTATTATTGCAGCTGATAAAAATGTCGAAACAGCACGCTTTGACGGCAAACCTGTTATTTTTGCCCGTGTAGACGATGGCATTCATAAGCCAGAAGAGCTTATCAAAAAGATTGCACATGGCGAAGCACCCGTGTTCCATGCAAAGGGCGGTGCAAATACTGCCGCTGAGTCCGCCGGTGCAAGTGACAGTGTAGCACATACATTTTATAAGCATTTGATGAACGGCGTCTCGCATATGCTGCCCTTTGTTATCGGCGGCGGTATTATGATTGCACTTGCCTTCCTTTTGGATGATTACAGCATCGATCCATCCAACTTCGGCATGAACACACCGGTGGCCGCATTCTTCAAAACGGTCGGCAATGCTGCCTTTGGCTACATGCTTCCGATTCTTGCCGCATTTATTTCCATGTCCATTGCTGATCGTCCGGGTCTTGCTGTGGGCTTTGCAGGCGGCGTGCTTGCCATGAACGGCACCAACTTTGCTGACCTTGCCGCCGGGCAGACAAGCGGCATTTCGGGCGGATTTCTTGCCGCCTTGCTCGCTGGCTTTGTCGCAGGTTACATCACACTGTTCCTGGAAAGAGTCACCGAAAAGCTTCCCTCCAGCTTGAATGGTATCCGTCCCATGCTGATTTACCCGCTCGGCGGCATCCTGATCATTGGTGCCGTGATGTGCGGCGTCAACCCGATCATGGGTATGATCAATACCGCAATGACAGACTGGCTGAATGCGATGGGTGGAACGTCCAAGGTTCTGCTTGGTGCGATCGTGGCAGGCATGATGAGTGTTGACATGGGCGGTCCCGTCAATAAAGCTGCATATGTTTTTGGTACAGCCGCACTTGCAACTGGCAACTACGAGGTCATGGCCGCTGTCATGGTTGGTGGCATGGTGCCCCCTATCGCAATTGCACTTTCCACAACCTTCTTCCCCAAAAAATGGACTGTTGATGAGCGCCGTAACGGCATCGTCAACTACGTGATGGGTCTGTGCTTTGTTTCAGAGGGTGCTATCCCCTACGCAGCATCCGACCCGCTGCGTGTTCTGCCCAGCTGTGTAATCGGCTCCGCCATCTCTGGTGCATTGTCCATGACTTTTGGCTGTGCATTGCGTGCACCGCACGGCGGCATCTTCGTATTCCCTGTCGTTGACCACGCTGTTATGTATGTTGTCGCTCTTGTAGTTGGCAGCGTGGTAGGTGCATTGATTTTGAGCCTGCTCAAGAAGACCCGCACCGATGCATAATCGTACCGTATTTTGATATCAGATACCAATCCCTATCGGGGGCAGCTTCAGCAGAAAGAAGCTGCCCCTTTTGTGATACACACAGCAAAAAGTCGAGCACCTGTCAATGGGTGCCCGACTTTTTTGCGTCAAATAATATTGCGAAGCGTTTCCGTCATGAATTGCAAGTGCTCTGCTTGCGGTTCATGTACCAGTAAAATCCCACATTCAAAATAATGCCCACTGTGGTGGACAGCGGTGCGGCAAGCCCGATATTTGTCAGGTTTGCATTGGGTTGGATGCTCATGAAGTATGCAAACGGCAGACGTACCAGCAGTGTCTGGATCAATCCCTGTGTCATAACCCACACAGCTTTATTATTTCCGTTAAAATATCCCACCATGCTGAACATTACCGCTGTCACCAGTGTTTCCGGGGCAAACCCCTTCAAATAGGCAAACCCGTTTTGAATGACAGCAGCATCTGAGGTAAAGCAGCCTGACAGGGCATCGCCCTTCAGCCACACCAGCACAAATACCAGGCATCCAACCGTGAGGCCCACATCAATGCCTGTAAACATCGCCTGTTTTGCCCGTTTCGGCTTCCCTGCTCCGACATTTTGAGACACAAAAGATGCCAAAGACTGCATCAATGCGCTCGGCACCAGCATGGCAAAATTTACAATTTTACACGCCACGCCATAACCAGAGGACGCTTCAAGCCCCAGTCGGTTAACGAAGGCACACAGTGCCACAAACGACAACTGTGTTAAAAACTCCTGCAATGCAAGCGGCAGCCCGATTTCCAAAAATTTGCGACATTGCCTGTTCAGTCTAAAGTCATTTTTTGTGATTGTGAACTGCAGACGCTTTTTCATCAGCAGGGCAACCGCAAACACAACGCTGCACGCCTGTGCAGCCACGGTAGCAATTGCTGCGCCGGCAGCATCCATGTGAAATCCCGCTACCAATACCAAATCACCGGCGATGTTTATAATACAGGCGACAAGCACAAACAAAAGCGGTGACTTGCTATCGCCCAAGCCGCGAAAAATCGCCGACAGCAGGTTATACGCCACAATAAAGAAAATACCGCCGCCGCAAATACGTACATATGCAGCGGTAAGCTCTACAGACTCTGCCGGAGCTTGCATCAGAACAGAGATGGGGTGCGCAAGTAACACCATTACAGCAAACAGGATGACAGAAATGATCATAAAAACAACCGCCGACCCGCCAATTGCGGGACCGATTTGTTCTGGTTTCTGCTCGCCCAAATAGCGAGCAATCAGCACCGTGATACCCATTGCCATCTGTGTGACCACAAATGTTACCAGGTTCAAGACCTGGCTTCCGGTAGAAACTGCTGAAAGACCGGAGGTTGAGCCGAACCTTCCCACGACCAAAAGATCGACCGCACCGTAAGCTGCCTGCAAAATCAACGAGCCAAGTATCGGTATCATAAAAGCAACCAGCTTTTTTAGTATGTTTCCGCTTGTAAAATCAGATCTGTTACTTTCCATATTCTTCTCTCCTTTTACACATAATTTGGTAGAATTTTTCGATTGTCCGGTTCATGCACTCTGCCTCCTGCTCGGAAATATCATCCATATAGGGCGCCAATGCCTGAAAGTAATGCATGTCATACTTCTGCGACAGCTCTTTGCCAGCCTGTGTTAGGGTAAGATATGTCACCCGGCCATCATCCTGCGAGGCGATTTTTTGCAAGTAGCCCTTCTTTTCCATTTCTTTCACTGTCCTTGTGACGCCCGGTCTCGGAATGCTTAAAGCATCGCTGATATCGGATATCTTTACGCTAACCCCTTGCTTTTCCAGGATTTGAACCACATCCAGATATTGGATATAGGACGGTGCGACACCATCCGGCAGCAGCGGCAACAGATCACGGATGCGTTTTGCCTGATAGCAGGCATCGAGCATCCTTTTTATCGTCTCAGTTTTCATAGAAGAACTTCCTCCGTCCTCTTTGCAGATGATTACCGTTGGTAATTATATCATTCTGCCATACTTTGTCAAGACGCATCACCAATCATGTACAAATCAAGTCCATCCACCCAGTAAAAGCAAAACAGCCACTCGGCAGAACGTTCGTGATCGTACCCCGCCGCATGGCTGTTTCTAGAAATCGTGGTTTATTCTTGTGCCGCTTCAGAAAGATTTTGGAAATACTTTGCCTCCAGCATACCATAGGTAGACGTCTCGTCAATGATAGCTTTCACCAATCGATCCAGTTCCTCATTGTCAGAGTAATCCGCCGGAGCAAAGTAGCGGATACGACTGTCCCGAATCATCTTAAGCACTTTTGCCTTATCATTCGTCTCCGGGTTATAAACGCCAATGGAATGCCCACCGGAAGAATTTACAAGTTTCATACATGGGATATCCGTATCGCTGTCACCGATGTAAACGATGTTGCGAAACGGCACACGCATGTGATCTGGCGGAAAGCAGTCGTTTACGGCAGGGTCGTTGATATCCAGTGTTCCTTTTTCAATGCGGAACAAAAATTGCGTTTTACTGGTGTAATTTATAACCTGCGCCGGCCACACAGCCACGCCACGCTCGTTATAATAAAACGAACTTGCATAGATTTTTTCAAAAACTCCGCTTTTCGCTATGGATGTCCCTTCGATCATTTCTTTCAATCCGGAGGAAATGATGTAGTGTTCCACAATGACGTCATGTGCTGCCCCATAGGCTCGGATCCGTTCAAACCATTCCTCCACACCACGAAACAGTTTCACCTTTGCTCCGTACTCGGCAAGTTTCCTTTTTGTGAAGACAAAGTTTCCTTCCGCCTCTGTCATCATCGTGTACATATAAGCCAAGTTGGTATCCATATCATTGTCCTGAGCGAGCTTGTTGGATTTTTTCCAGAATTCCTCGATATCATAGCCAACCGATTGGATATAGCCTTGTGCCTGCATGTTATCCGGGGACAGCGTTTTATCAAAATCATAGCAAATCGCCAGAACCGGGTACGTTTCTTTATTTTTGCGTTCATATTCCATTTGTGTTCCCCCTTCCTTAAAGTATGCTTCATTTATTCATGCTCCAATGCCAACAGGATACTTACCACAAAGTGTTCGTTTTCTTCGAAAATCTGCAAGTCGCCATTGCAATACCGCACGACCTGCCGTATCATTTTGATGCCAATGCCATGATTATTGCTATCGCGTTTGCTGGTTCGCAATTTAGGGTTGTCCGCCAGAACAGATTTTTCAATTTTATTGCGTATCTCAATGGCAAGGTAACCCTTGACTTCGTGCATGGAAAAACGAATGTCTGGGTCAGCCACACTTTCAGACGCTTCAATCGCATTATCCCACAGGTTAAAAATCAAACTGCAAAGCATCTGCTGGTTGATGGCGATTTCAGGCGGCAGCAACACATTGAGCGCCGTTGGGACATTGCGCTGCCGACATTCATCCACTTTTTGGGAGAGAAGCATATCCACAAAATGGTTCCCCGTCGAAACCGTCTCATTCCGTGCAAAAGATGGCTCAACCACTTTATGCAGATACTCTAAAGCGTCGTTATATTTTTCTTCCCGAATCATAGATTCGATCAGAAAGTAGTTGTTTCGCAGCTCATGACGAGCAGCGCGGGTGTTTTCCAGCATAACTTTTACATTATCCATCTGACGGATTTGAAATGCCAGTGTCTGGTTGTCAAGTGCGAGCTTTACCTGCGTCTGCATTTCCTTCATCAGGCGCATAAACAGCAGGTAGATCAACACATCCAGCGTCAGCAATACGATACCGGTTGCCAGAAAGTGGCTGCCTTGCTTTTGCCCCGCCCACAGCCCTGTCAGGATCATCATAATAACAGGCGTGATGCTGATTGTCACCCAGTACGAGTACGAAAGGTTCGATTTTGCGGGCACTGTCACGAGGCGGTACACATATGCAAACGCACACAGGATCACCACGGCCAGCAGATCACTCAGCACGGATGTTGTGCCAGCCAAATCCGTTAGAGCAACCTTTGTGACCGTATTTACAAGCAATATGTTACTGGCGAAAAACAGCAGTGAGCAAATGCACTGGCTGTCCAGCACCTTTATACAGGCGTGAGCGTAAAGCCAAGCACACAATACCATGACAAGCAGGTAGGTCGCATACAGGGCTGCTTCCGGCATGCCCATAGCGCTGCCGATAAACTGCAATGTCCCGTTGCTCAGGGCATAGGCCGCCGTTGAAAAAGCAAAGCCTGAACAGGAAGTATTGCGCGATACCTTCCGCGGAAAAGCAGCGCGAATCATCGCCAAAAGGCATGCATGATTCAGGATACCATACCAATCACAAACGCAGTTGATCCACTGTGTCATAGACCGGCCCTCCTCCAGCGAAAAAATTCACTTTTGACCTCGGCCACACGGTTGCGGCTTAGCGGAAGCTTTTCGCCGTTATCCAGCACTACATCGGTATTATCCAGCCGAAAAACGTAATGCGGGTTTACCAGATAGCTGCGGTGCGGCCACAGAAAATCAAAGGCTTCCATTTCGCTTTTTATATCCTTAAACGCCGCTTTAACCTCGACGATGCCATCCTTTGTATGCAAAAGGCAGACTTTGCGGCTGGCCTCGACATAGTATAGTTTGTTGATGCTGACCGATACCACTGTATTGCCTGGCTCGTCCTTGATGCAGAGATAGCGCTCGGCTCGGCGGTCCAATTCAGTGTTCATATCGCAGCAAAGCTTTTCGATTTCCGCCGAGAAATGGCTCTTGCGGATGAAGCGAAACGGCGAGACCTCAAACGTTTGAAATACCAGTTCTTCACGGTTTGACACAAACACAATCAGCGAATCTCCATCCCGCCGACGGAAGTGGCGGCACAGTTCGATGCCGTCCAACTCAGGCATATCAATATCCAGCAAAAGAGCATCGTAGCACGCACCCTGCTTCAGACGTGTTTCCAGGTCCTGCGGGCTGGTGTAGCCGTCCACCAGAACCGGCTGATTCAGCTTTTCAAAGTTTGACCGTACATCATGTACGATGTACTGCATTGCTGTTTTTTCGTCATCACAGACCGCAATCGAATACATCCTGCATAGCTCCTTTTCCAATATTCCTACTTCTAATTTTACGAGCTGTGCCGTGATTGTCAATGTGTTTTCTGCCGTAGTACAACAAAAATGCAGCCCTGCGCTGCGAAATCAAATCTCGCACTGTCGCAGGACTGCATCTTATGCCGCCGGCATGTATAAGCTGTTTTTATTTACTTTGTTTCAATGGTGACATCATTCTTTTTGTTCTTATATAGCCCATAGAAGAACATGCCCCAGACGACCACAAACAGGATCGAGCAAACTGCGATGATGCCGTAGCACAGGTACTGCCACGGGGCAATGCCGGTATGGATAATGGAGTTGGGGGCGACACCGTTCATTGCATTGGAATTTACTTTGGTGTACAGGATGTCCTTTACAGCACGTCGCATAGCAATCACGCCGGAGGCGGTGTTCTTTGTTTCATCCAACAGGTTATTCTGACCAATAGCCAGCAGCAAATCGCCGCCGTTAAAGACAAAGTTGTCCTGACTCATGTAAGGGTAGGCAGCAGCATCGGTAATTACCGTGCCCTGGAAGCCCCACTCGTCGCGCAAAACGGTATTCAGCAGGTTGCTGTTTGCGCCGCACCAGGTCTGGCCAATGTAGGTAAAAGCGGACATGATGGCTGTGCAGGCGGAAACTGTCTTGGTTTCTACCGTACCGTTTTCATCTGCGATATAGCTTTCCTCGGCAGTCGCAGTCTTTACAACGATCTCATAGGGCTTCATATAAATTTCACGCAGAGCCTGCTCGGTAACCCAGATGGAGCATGTCAGGTCATCGGTAGCGCCCATAAAACGCCAACTCTGGTTGATGCCGTCCCAGTTGCCGATAGCATCCATGTTACGGTAGGTTTCGGTATCGTTTACAACAAAATGCTTGACATATGCGTACACACCCTTAGAAGCTGCACCGGAAACCTCCTGTGCACACATATTACCCGCAAGGACGGGATCTTCAGAGAAGTACTCGAAGTTGCGGCCGCCGAACGGTGTGCGGTGCATATCCAGGCCGGGTGCATACCAGCCGGAAACACCGTTCTGCAAGCCTTCTTCGCCAATGGCCGCGCCGACCTCGTAGATCAGGTCATCGTTCCAGGTGCAGGCCATAACAACCTCGGACGGCATAGCCTGAGAGCTGCCGGAACCGCCGGTGCCGTTCACATCACCGGCTGCGCCCTGCCACTTAATAGCTGCAGGACCATCGTTGTCGGCTGCTGCGGGGATGCCCAAGCGGTCAATGCCGGCAGACGCAAAGCTGCCGCCGCAAATAAGTGATTCCATCTCTTCAACCGTGAGCTGATCCATAAAGTCATCCCACGCTTCATCATCGTAGCTCAAGCCACGCAGACTAATCAGCTGAATTCCGTTGTCAGCACCGGTCGTAGGCATCTCATCTTCATCGTTGATGTAGCCTTCTGCGGAGGGACTGAATGTTCCGGTCATCGTAGCTTCGCCTGTAACCATGGAGACACCGCCAGCAGTCTTGCCCTGCAAGGCGGACTTGAGCTCATCTGACATAACACGGTCTTCATCTGTTGCCATCGTGGGGAACGTGCCTTCACCGGCTTTCGTACCCCAATCCGAACGGGTAAAATCGACCATGTTGGTGCTGCGCTCGGCAAGATCCTCAGTGAAAGCATTCGTAGCGGCAGTCAGGTCACTCTGGCGCTTGTTTTCGTCCGTATCGTACGCCTTCATGTCATCGACAGTATAGGTCAGCACACAGTCGTCAGACTTAACAGTGTGTGCATCCGTGCGCAAAGTCAGCGTGTAGTCGCCGGCGTCCAGCACATAGCAGCCGATAGTACCATCAGAATTGGCATGATCCTGATCGTAGGAGGCCATATCCTCAACGGGCAGGGTCAGGGTAATATTCTCAGACTCGCCGGGCTGGAGCAGACCGGTCTTTTCGTAGGCACCCAGTACAACGGTAGACTTTTCTGCGCCGCCTTCAACGTAGGGAGCTGTGTAGTACAGCTCCACAACGTCCTTACCGGCAACGCTGCCGGTATTTGTGACTTTGATGGTAACGGACAGGCTGTCAGTGGTATCAACATTCAGCTTCTGATCCACGACCTCCCAAGAAAAATCCGTGTAGCTCAGACCGTAGCCGAACGGATAGACAACACCGGTATCGCTGCTGCCGGTAACAGAACCGACTGTAATGGGTTCATCTTTCTTCCATCCGCAATACCATGCGTTGGCAGCTTCCTGACCAGAGTTCTCCGCCAGTAAATCAAAGGCAGTCTCATAGTAACGGTAACCGAAGTAGATGCCCTCCTCGTACTGCATGAAGGTAGTATAGGAATAGCTGCCGCCCTCCTGGCTATCCTCAATTCGGTTTTCTGCACCATACCAGTTGACAGAAGGACCGGTGGTCTCGTACAGGTCGGGATCACTAACGTTCTGGTATGTGGGGTCAAGTTTGAAGTTGGCGTACATCGTGTCCGTCAGCTTGCCGGAAGGGTTCACAGTGCCGCGCAAAATCTCGCCCACAGCCTCGAAGCCAGTGCTTCCGCCCGCAGCTGCATACAGGATCGCACTGACTTTTGGATCGTTCTCCAGCTCGGCCAGCTCCATCTGGTTAGAGGAGTTAATGACAACAATAATATTCTTGATGCCGTCATTCTGCTCCAGTGCACTGATGGTGGCTTCCTCGGCATCGGTCAGTTCCAGATAGTGCTTAGTCTCGCTGTAACCCATCTGGGGGTCGGTGGAACCGTTCAGCGAGGTGTTCATGTTCAGGGCTTCGTCCTGACCCTCGCCGCCGTGACGGGCAATCCAGACGATGGCGGTATCGGAGTAGTCGGCAGCCTGTGCAACCATCTCATCGGTGACAGGCATTTCCGGCAGCATCCAGTAGCTGGAGGAGGCACTCACACCGTCCGTGCTGGCACCGGGGCGTACCGTGTTGCCTGTATCTTTGCTCCACTTTTCGTAGCTGCTTTGCAATGTGGGGTTCACCTCAAAACCAGCATCCTCAAGACCTTGCTTGGGACTAATGGACGTAGAGGCATCCGAACTGCCGGAACCAGTACCGCCATATACCGGGTTTGAAAAAGCCCAGCCGAATACGCTGACTTTGGAAGTGTTCGTCAGTGGCAGCGTGTTATCTTTATTCTTCAACAGAACAAAGCCTTCTTCGGCAACCTGCAAGCAGACATCGCGGGAGTGCTGTGCTGCATCCTCAGCAGTTGTGTCGGATTTACCGTAGTAGTCCGTGTCCCAGTCTTCAGTACCCTCAGCCTTGGTAACTGTAACCTTGGCTGCACCAATGTACTGGTCCAGAATGTAGTCAAAATAGTTTGCTGCGTAATTCAAAACGATCGACAACACCAGTAAAATTGCAGTGATGGGCATCATAATCTTGACTGCAAGACTTGATTTACCCTTTTTGTTGCTGGGGTTCATTTGTTTTCCTCCTTTTTTCTCCTCTTTCACCACAACACTGCCGGCAGGTGTATCAGCTATAGAGGATTTCTTGAATTCAGTATATAAAAACATCCCCCATTTACGCAAAAAACGGTACGAAATGTCCAAATAAGGAACGAGATGTAAAAAACATGTGAGGTTTTTATTAAATTTTCTTGTCGCACCGCGGTTTCGCATAGGCATTTTCTTACTGGTGCAAACATATTCCGTTAAGGAAATGCTGATTTAATCATTGTTTCTGGCAAAAGTCATGCGCCATTCCGGTATTCTTGACAGCCTCAATGAGACCCTCGCTGGTGATGGTAGCGGTCGCCATTGCATCAACAGCAACCATATTGCCTGCAACCATTTCGGGAATAAGCTTGTCAAAGGCAGGTGTACCAGCGCCCTCGGTCTCCGACTGCTCCTTCACCTCGATATTGGCGATGTCGCCGTTCTCGTCCAAGCTTTTCGCGAGGTGATTTCGTTGACTGCATAATCAAAAAACGATCCACAGCGGAATTTTCCATGTAGAATGCAAGTCACTAAACCAGCATTCGGAAGGAAACCGCATGGATCGTTTTTTCGATTACTCGTTATTCCCAGTAATGTAGTAGTCACAATATTCGCCGCCACTCGCCAGCGTCTGTTTTCTGTGCAAAACGCCGTGTTGGAGCGTGATCATTACTTCGTCAAGCTCGCAAAACAACGGCATAAGTTCAGAAACACCGAGTTTCTTCGTGTAAATGCAAATCGGACAGCGAGTAATGCGATAGTAACAGGCATCCTTACACGGCTGCCCGACGAAATCCACCTTGAAGGAGGTCGGATATTTCGCCTCTTTTTCCGGTGTATACCATTTGGCGTACTTGACAACGCTCTTTTTGTTCTCCGCCTTACCCTTATCGGTATTCAAGTCGGTCTTTGCAAAATACCACTTGATATGATAGAGCGAGCGGCGCATCATTTCCTGCACGGTCGTCGGCGGAATTTTCTTATCGCTTGCTACATATGGTGCAACGAAGGCAAGCGCAAACAATTCGTTGTATGCCATTGGGTTATCGTCGCCAATGTCGTCGGCTTTTTCTACCAGTTCACGATATACCTTTTTGCTCTTTTTCATAACGTCAGCGGCATATTCTTTGCCGTATTTTTCTGCCAAAACCTTTTCCATCGGTCTTTTGAACATCCAGAAATAAAAACTGTTGTATTTCATGTCACTCTTCCTCACGTGATTTATTTGCAGAATCAAAAATCGCAGTCCAGCCGCCGAAGTGATAAACCATCAACGCGTCCATATACCGCTCGGCAGTCTTGCAATCGGGACACTCCGACACGATCCGACGGTAGCTGTCAAACTGTGTGGAGATTAAAAGTCCAATCAGCTTTTCATCTATATCATCCACGCCCTCTGCGTGGAAGAATGTGGCGCTTTCTTTGATCTTGCTTTGCACAAGTCCGTCGAAATAATGCTCAAAGCTGCTTCCTGCACTGCGGCAAAGGAGAAGTACCGCTTCCTCGTAATGGTCAAAAATCAAGCGGAGTATTGCTGCGGATTCGTGCTGCATTGAGGCTTTCAGTCCCGCAATAAAATCATTCTCTATAGCAGAATAATACTCGGTCTTAGTATTTTGAAACAGGATCTCGATCTCGTTCAGAAGTGGGCTGAGTAAAAAACCAAACAATTCGTTCTTTGACTTATAGCGTGTCTGTATCGCACCGACGGTCGCACCGGTTTTCTCCGCGATTTTCCGCAACGAGGCACCGGAATAACTTTTTTCCAAAAATTCCTCACGGGCGGCGGTTATGATCTTATCATCAAGTGAATGGTCTCTGAGTGCCATTTTATCGCCTCGCTTTCAATAATAACACCGTAATCAATTACGATGTAATTGTAGCATTGCTTATCACTCCTGTCAAGTACGCAAAGCCTTTCAAGGTTCAGGATATGACCGATATTGGCGTACTCGTCCATCAGACAGCGCTCATACATTGGCAGCCTGCTCTGCGCAGAAGCCATCAGTGGATTTTGCACTTCTTCAAATCTAACTGACATAAAAAATCGACACCCGCTTTTCAGCGAGTGCCGACTTTGTTACCCTATAATACGCTTTGATTTTTTCGTAAGTAGCGCAAGTTTGGCGTAAATCCGCTTTTGCGCACTCAAAAACCAAATGTTCATGCGACCATTGAGCAGTGATTAGTACATGCCGCCCATGCCGCCATTATCGCCGCCTGCGACAGGAGGTGCAGGGGGCTCCGGCAGGTCTGCAACAAGGCTTTCGGTGGTAAGAACCATTTCAGCAACGGATGCAGCATTCTCCAAAGCAGAGCGTGTGACCTTGGTCGGATCAACAATACCTGCGGCAATCATATCATCAACAAAGATTTCCTTCTGAGCATCAAAGCCATAGTTCGGCTTATTTGCGGAGACGATCTTGTCAATGATTACACTGCCTTCCAAACCCGCGTTCTTTGCGATCTGACGCAGAGGAGCTTCCAGGGCCTTCAGGATGATTTTTGCGCCCGTGCGCTCATCGCCCTCCAGCGTATCGCACAGCTCACGCACTGCGGGGATCGCATTGATCGGAGCAGTACCGCCGCCTGCAACGACGCCTTCCTGAACGGCAGCCTTCGTTGCATTCAGAGCGTCCTCGATACGCAGCTTCTTGTCCTTCATCTCAACTTCTGTTGCTGCACCGACCTTGATAACAGCTACGCCGCCTGCCAGCTTTGCCAGACGCTCCTGCAGCTTTTCACGGTCAAAATCGCTGGTAGCAGCCTCAATCTGGTTGCGAATCTGAGCCACGCGGGATGCGATTGCATCCTTATCGCCGTAGCCGCCAACGATCGTGGTGTTTTCTTTAGAAACCTTTACCTGACGTGCATGACCGAGCATCTGAAGATTTGCATCCTTCAGCTCATAGCCCAAATCAGAGGAAATCACAGTGCCGCCTGTCAGGGTAGCAATATCCTGCAGCATTTCCTTGCGGCGATCGCCGAAGCCGGGAGCCTTAACAGCGACGACCGTAAACGTGCCGCGCAGACGGTTGACGATCAGCGTGGACAAAGCCTCGCCCTCGATATCCTCTGCAACAATCAGCAGCTTCATGCCGTTCTGGACGACCTGCTCAAGCAAAGGCAGCAGATCCTGAATCACACTGATTTTCTTATCGGTGATCAAAATTGCAGCGTCATCCAGCACTGCCTCCATCTTATCGGTATCCGTCACCATGTACGGTGTCAGATAGCCACGGTCGAACTGCATGCCCTCAACGATTTCGTTGTAGGTCTCAGCAGTGGTCTTGTTCTCCTCGATCGTAATAACGCCGTCAGCAGTAACCTTCTCCATTGCCTCTGCAATCAAGCGACCAATCTCAGGGTCACCTGCAGAAATTGTGCCAACGCGAGCAATGTCATCTGCACCGTTCACCTTCTGGCTGTGTGCCTTGATCGTCTCAACAGCCTTATTAACAGCCTTATTCATGCCGCGGCGGATATCCATGGGGTTTGCGCCAGCGGTAACGTTTTTCATGCCCTCATTCACCATCGCCTGTGCAAGGACAGTAGCAGTCGTGGTGCCGTCACCTGCTGCATCGTTAGTCTTTGTAGCAACCTCACGCACCAGCTGTGCACCCATGTTTTCGAACTCGTCTTTAAGCTCGATTTCCTTGGCAATCGTTACACCGTCATTGGTGATGACCGGTGCGCCATACTTCTTGCTCAAAACCACGTTGCGGCCCTTGGGACCCAATGTGATTTTGACTGTATTTGCCAACGTATCAATACCTGCACAAAGAGCCTTACGAGCCTCTTCGCCCTGCTTAATCTGTTTAGCCATATTGTTAAGTCTCCTTTTTACTCAAAAATGCTGCTCAGTCCTCAACGACTGCCAGAATATCGCCCTGACGAACAATGGTGCACTCTTCGCCGTCGACTTTTACCTCTGTACCAGAGTACTTGCTTGTAAGAACCTTATCGCCGACCTTAACAGTCATCTTGACCTCTTTGCCATCAACAATGCCGCCCGGACCTACTGCCAGCACTTCAGCAACCTGAGGCTTTTCTTTTGCGCTTCCAGTCAGAATGATGCCGCTTTTGGTGGTCTCCTCGGCTTCAACTGTCTTGATAACAACGCGGTCTGCAAGAGGAATGATCTTCATAATTCTTGCCCTCCTATAATAAATTCAACGTAAGTCTATTTGTTAGCACTCTGTTTCCATGAGTGCTAAGCATATTGTACTCATCTTTTCAGTAAAAATCAAGACCTTTTTTCCATTTTTTTGTTAAGATTTTATGACCGTGATTCATTTCTTTGAAAATTCGCAATCTTGTATTTTGCCGGTCGATCTACCCTATGAATAGCACTTGACAAATTGCAGAAAGCGATGTAAACTACAACACGTAAGATTTCAGCCATATGGGCCTATAGCTCAGCTGGGAGAGCGTTCGGTTCGCATCCGAGAGGTCAAGGGTTCGAATCCCTCTAGGTCCACCAATTTGCCGCATCGTTTTGTACGATGCGGCGTTTTTTATATCTAAAAAACCTTGGCAGACCGTGCCGGGTTCCGAACCCTGAAGTCGGATGCGAACCGGGCGGGGTCATAAATGTACTTTTTGAAAATCCATCGTTTTCACGCTTCTTTCTTTGAGTTTTGCATAGTGCTGTGGGCAAGCGCATCGCTTTTATGCCCCCTTTTCGGAAATTTCTTCAAAAATTTCCGCATGCCCGTTGAAAATGCAAACTGCACACTGACATTGTACAAATGTGGGTGCAGGGGCAGAACGCTTTGAAATTTTAGTGATTCACAATTTTGCTCCCACCAAACACCTGCGACATTTCCATGTGCGCCAGTGCTTCGTCAATCAGAGCCACCTCTGCGGCAGACAATACGACATCCGCTGCACCGGCATTTTCCTGCAAACGGCTGAGCTTCCGGGTGCCGGGAATCGGTACAATATAGGGCTTTTGCACAGCATCCACGCCAGCGAAATCTGGGCAGGTGTTGCATTTTTCTCGGCGGCAAGACGGTTCAACAGTTCCAGCAGCGCGTGGTTCTGGTCGATGCTGTCCGGCTGGAACTGCGGCATAACGCTGCGGTAGTCCGTGCCGGCTTCAAACTGGGACGTCTTATCGTATTTGCCGGAGAGAAAACCGTTTGCAAGCGGCGAAAATGCCACATAACCAATGTGCAGTTCTTCCAGCACCGGGAACAGATTTTCGTACCAGCGGGCCATCATGGAATAGCGGTTCTGGATGGCGGTCACCGGGCAGACTGCGTGGGCCCGGCGGATGGTGTCTTCCGTGGCTTCCGAAAGGCCCCAATGGGTGATCTTGCCCTCCCGGATGAGGTCAGCCATCACACCGGCCACTTCCTCAATAGGCACCTTGGGGTCCAGCCGATGCTGGTAGTACAGGTCAATATGGTCGGTGCCAAGCCGTTTGAGGGAAGCGTCCACCGAAGCACGGATGACTTCCGGGCGAGAATCCGGCACCAGCGGCTTATTGAGCGCCGTACTGGTCATGTCAAAGTGGATGCCGAACTTAGTCGCCAGAACGATTTTATCCCGGTAGGGTTTCAGGGCAGCACCCACCAGTTCTTCGTTGTCGTGGGGATTGTCCGGTGTACCGTAGACTTCGGCGGTATCAAAGAAGGTATAGCCCCTGTCCACGGCCTGCGCCAGCAGTTCGGTCATTTCTTTCTTGTTGGCAGGTGCGCCGTAGGCATGGCTCATGCCCATGCAGCCCAGACCCACAGCCGAAACAGTCAGGTCGTTGCCCAAAGTGCGATATTTCATGTTAAGATTCCTCCTTGTTTGTAAAAACAGTTTCCAGCCATGCGGCATAATCGGTCACCCAGCCGCCGTCCGAGCCAAAGAAGATGGTCTGCCCGGAAGCCTGCCAGAAGCAGCCCTGCACCCGCCAGAAGTTTTGTGAATTGCCGTCGATTCAAAATTTTCCTCCTGTCACTTGTGCTTGGAAATGATCCAGTTCAGAATATCGGCATCGTCAAAGACGACGTTTGCGGCAGCATGGTAGACATGCAGACCCTGCGCATCGAAAAAGGCGTTGTCCGGGGTCTGCATTTGCAGTACCGTGTCGATCTGTTCCTCCGTCCAGCCTGCGGCGGCGTAAGCATCGTGCAGGCTGTTGTAGGCATTACGCGCTTTCTGTACGCCGTAGTATTCGTCGCCCTGTGCCATGTAGATATAAACGGCTACACCGTTTTCCGCAATGGAGACAAATCCGCCGTCCCACTGGGAAGCCCCATGCAGATAAGCTGCGTACAGGTCAGGCCGCATGGCGACTGCTCGTGACATGGTTTCGCCTCCTGCCGAATACCCGGCGGCATAAATGCGGGTGGTATCCACGGCAAAATGGTCGATGAAGTATTCCGTCAAGGCGATGGCCTGCCGGGCGGAAGTATCGCCCCAGTCGGTGAGCTGGGCAGATACTACGATCATATCCTGTCCAAGGTTCGTCCAGCTTGTAAAGCCCGTCCAGTCCAGATTGCTGCCGGAAGAAGATTCCCCGAACCACATCATATTATAGCCGGGCATGACCACCATCATGGGGTACTTCTGGGTGGGGTCATAATCTTCCGGCAGGTAGTAGCTGTAATGGATGAGCCCCTCGGAGCTGTCCAGTGTCTTTTCCCGGATAAGCCCGGTCTGGACGGTTCCAGTTTCCGAAGAAGCACTGTCCGAAACCATGGAATCTACTTCGGATGGAGCCGCGATGGATGTGCTGGCCGGAGCGGAAGAAACCGTATTGACCGGCGCAGAGGATGCCGCCCCGGTGCAGGCCGACAACAAAACCGTCAACGCCGTGGAGACTGCAAAAATCAGGCTGCGCATAAAATCACCTCGTGAAAATCAGAGCATAAAATTGATGTGTGAGAAAGCCGGGACGTTTCCGCCCCGGCTTTCCCTGCAATGATAAGGAGGAATATGAGACAAAGACTTCCCTTAGTGATGGAAGTTCGTGAAGATAGCGGGTTCTTTTTCGGGCAGGCCAATCTGTTGCTTGCCCATCTGGATGCTCTTCATCAGGAAAGCTATGTTGCGGCCAAGGGTGCGCATGGTCTGCAAGCCCTCGGCATCCTTCTTGACTTCCTCGGCAGAGCCGCCGTAGACCATGTTCCAATACTGGCTGCTGGCCACCGGCATCCCGCACATGGTGAAATATTTGTTCAGCACATCGTAGGAAGCGGTGTTGCCACCACGCCGACAGGTCACGACCGAAGCACCCACCTTCATGGTCTTGTCGATGTTCAGCGTACTGAAGAACAGGCGGTCCATAAAGGAGATGGCACCGCCTGCCGGAGAGCCGAAGTACACCGGTGCACCAATGACAAAGGCATCAGCTTCGGCCAGCTTCGGGGCAACCTCGTTGACGATATCATGAAAGATGCACTTGTTCGAGCCGGTGCTGTGGCAGCGGCGGCAGGCAATGCAGCCTCGGATATCCTTGTTGCCCACATGGATGACCTCGGTTTCAATGCCCTCGGCTTCCAGCGTGTTTGCCAGTTCGGTCAGTGCGGTAAAGGTGCAGCCGTTGGGACGCGGACTGCCGTTGATGAGCAATGCTTTCATAAAAACATTCTCCTTTTGATACTCTCTTTTTTGCCTCAAAGGTTCAAGCTTTCCGCCAGTGTGGCAATGTCACTTGCCGTGGTAGAACTGGAAAAACGATAGCCATCCAGCCAAGTGCCGGTTCCGGCCAGCCCCGCCAGCAGCTTGCCGCTCTGCCCGATGCCGGAGGAAAGGGACGTGCAGAACGGAACGACATTTTTGCCGGAGAAATCGTTGGCGGAAACAAAGCTGCTCATGGGCCATGCGGCGATGCCCCACCAGATGGGGTAACCAATGAACACATTTTCATAGTTCTCCCAACCGGGGACGGTGGTGCTGGTCAGCGGGATATCCCGCAGACTTTCGTCTTCATATTCCTGCACCACGCGGCTGGAACGGTCTGTCCAGTTCAGGTCGGCAGAGGTGTAGGGCTGCACGGGGGTCACTTCAAAGGTGTCTGCGCCCAGCCGCTCTGCGATGGCCTGCGCCACACGGCGGGTGTTGCCGGATGCGGAATAGTAGACTACCAGCGAACGGCCGGACAGCTGCGGAAGAGAGGCACTGCCGCTTTCTGTTTGCGAGCAGCCTGTCAGAGCAAAAATTGTTGCAGAAAACCCTGCCAGCTGCAAAAAGCGGCGACGTGAAATTTCAAACATGAGGGAAGACCTCCTTCTAATATTGGTAATCTGGTGCGAGCAGATTCAAAAGTGCTGTATCATGATGATGAACCAGCGTAGAGACGGTATCCAGCAGCATGGTAGCGCCGCCCTCGCGGGTGTAAGCTTCCCAAGTGGGCAGACCGTCGGCGCTGGGCACACCATTGCGGGCAAAATTTACCCAGATAGAGCTGAACAGATCATTCATGGCGGCAGAATCTGAATGATGGAAAATATACGGAATCTCGGCGCCATGGCTGGAATTGCCATAAGTCATCAGATAGGCGTAAACCGGCGCACCGTTCTGGTCTGCCTTGTGGCGCATTGTCTTGAGGATGGGCAGGCGAATCAGGATGTCTACATGATCGGCGGTTAAGTCAGTTTTATCTGGATATGTTTCTTTCAAAGCACCCGAAAGAGCATCGGCATCTACGCCATCAGTGGATGTACGGTAGAAACCTGTCCACTCATTCAGGTTGCTGCCGATGAGCAAGGGAATGTCCTGTCCGGCATCGGCAAAGCCTGTTTCGGTGACCGGGCTGGTAGGCAGGAAAGCCCCATCCACTACCGGCTCCCACTCCATCTGGTAGCCATCGGTAAGCGGAGCGGGAATCTTGAACTCCTGCGCTGTCGTGTCCAGCGCCTTGGTGGCGGCGGATTGCAGCTTGTCCACGGCAACGGTCTGGAGCTGTTCGATGTTTTCCGGGGCAATGTTCAGTTCTGCCAGCAGGTTTTCGGCCAACCGGGTGCTGGCTTCCTGCGAAGTGAAGTTGACGCCCACCGTCTCGGTGACGCCGCTTTCCACGATACCCTTGTGGAACAGGCCGGCGGCATACGGCGTGGACATGAGCCCCAGCACCTTGGCACCGCCGCCAGATTGACCGAACACCGTTACATTGTCCGGGTCGCCGCCGAACACCTCGATGTTCTGCTGGATCCACTCCAGTGCAGCGATGATATCCCACATGCCGACATTGGCGGAATCCTTGTACTTTTCGTCATAGGCGGAAAGGTCGAGGTAGCCGAATACGTTCAGCCGGTGGTTGACGCTCACCACGACGACGTCTCCATTTTTTGCAAGCGCTTCGCCATCGTAGCTGGAATCGTTCGCCGTTCCGGTAGAAAATCCGCCGCCGTGCAGCCAGACCAGCACCGGGCGCAAGCCACCATCGTTCAAACCAGGCGTCCAGATGTTCAGGTTCTGGCAGTTGTTGTCCGTGCCGTCCTGATTGCTCGAGCCAAAGCCCAGCATCGAGCCTTGGGGGGACATCGGCCCGTAACTGTCCGCCTTGCGGATACCTTCCCATGGAGTGACCGGCCCGGCGGTCACAAAGCGTTCGGCTGCCTCGGCATAGGGAACGCCTAGATAGCGGTAAATGCCATCGTTGATCGTGCCCTGAAGCTGGCCTTCTGCCACGGTGACGGTCTCGCCATCCTCGCCGGGACCGGGAGTGGTATCGGGCAGGAAACGACTGCGAACATACGCCGCACCGCCTACTCCGCCTGCGACAAGAATGCCGCCGGTTATACCGAGGATCGTCAGAAATTTACGCCGGGAAATCTTTTTCTTCATGGGAAGATACTCCTTTTTGATTTTACAAATTCAGCCCTGCGATCCAGTTTGCAATATCGCTCTCACTGGTGCTGCGGGTGAACCGCTGGCCGTCCAGCCAAGTTCCGGTGCCCGCCAGTTCTGCCAGCAGCTTACCGCTCTGCCCGATGCCGGAAGAAGCCGAGGTGCAGAACGGAACAACATTTTTGCCGGAGAAATCGTTGGCGGAAACAAAGCTGCTCATGGGCCATGCGGCGATGCCCCACCAGATGGGGTAGCCGATGAACACGGTGTCGTAATCGTCCCAGCCGTCTACCTCGGTATTTTCCAGAGCTACGGCACGGAGTCCTTCATCGTTGTGCTCAAGGGAAACACGGCTGTCGTTGTTCGTCCAGTTCAGGTCATCGGAGGTATAGGGGTCGGACGGAACCACTTCAAACAGGTCAGCACCCACGGTATCGGCGATGGTCTGTGCCACACTTTGTGTTGTGCCGGTGGCGGAAAAATACACCACCAGCGTTTTTCTGTTTGTAGTCACCGCGCTGGCAGCTTCCGAAGAAGCGGATTCACTGGACGCAGCAACAGACGATGCCGCTGAGGAAGCCACGGAAGAACCAGATGCGGCACTGGCGGAATTGCCGGAGCAGGAAGACAGCAGCAGGACGGCAGCGGATGTACCGGCCACCTGCAAAAACTGGCGCCGGGAAATTTTATTATTCTTCATAAGAAACACACCCTCTATCTATATAAAATGCCGGGAATTTCAGAGAGACGCTCATGCCAGTGAGCGGCTCTCCAGCCACTGATAAATGTGATCGGCGATTTCTTTGTTGTTCAGCTCCTGGAACATGAAGTGAGAGTTGCCGGTGATGCCGATTTTCGGCAGATCGACCACGGTGCAGTCGCCGCCATCGGCGTTGTACTGGGCAGCAAAGGCCAGCGCACCGTCCCGCACCTGACGCCAGAAGCCAGTCGAGATGATATCTTCCGGACCGTTGTCGATGTAATCGCCGAAGTAGATGGCGATGGGAATGCCTGCACTCAACAGCTTTGTGTACTGCTCCGAGCCGATGGCGGGGGTTCCGCCCGGCTCAATGGCAACGATGGCGGCAATGTTGTCGGCGGGCACATCCCAGCCCACAGCACCGCCCTGCGAGTGGGTGACAAAAATGGACTTGTGACCGGTCAGGGCTTGTACATCCTTCATCACCTCGCCCAGTGCAGCGGCGGCAACTGCCTGATCGAAATCGCCGGTGTTGGGGGTCATCTGACGGAAGAACTGGTTCTGTGCGGCATCGCCCTCCGGGAACTGGGAGCCCTCGTACCGTTCCGGGGCAACGCGGCCAATACGGAAGTGGGTATACCATGCCTGATCGCCGGGCTTGTAGTCTTTGGAATCGGCAGACCATGTATCGAGGAAGCCGTCCGTGCTCATTTGGGCGGCACTGCCAGCTTCACCACGGCGGGGCTGGTCTACCAGGAACGCAGAGTAGCCATTGCGCAGGAACAAGTCAGCCCAGCCCTGACGTCCATCCGGGGTGGTCATCCAGCCCATGCGGGACTGACCGTAACCGTGCAGATACACCATCGGCCAGCCGTTGCTGTCTGCCGGAATCTGGTACAGCACATTGGCGTGGTCCACATGGGCCGTGTTGCCTGCACGGGTGGTGTCCAGCCAGTTGGTGGTGGCATCGTAAGTGCCTGCTACCGGGGCTGTGACCGTGCCGCCGGAGGAGAACATACCCTGCTTTGCGATGGTCAGTGCACCGTTGGGGTTCAGGGTATTCTTTACCCAGCGGCTCACCTTGCCGTTGGTCTCGTCAATATCAACAGGAGCCGCTGCGCCGGTCAGTGCGGAAGCGGCCGCACCGCCCACTACCGTGGCAGCAAGAACTTTCAGAAAATTTTTTCGCGTGATCTTATTCATCTTCATTTACCCTTTCATCTGGTTCGTTTTCCGCAAAAAATACTCCGCACCCAATTGCAAACTGCTTGAATTTTACTTCTGATCATCCACGGGAGGAAACATGGTGGCAAAGGCCGCCAGCTTGTCCGCCGAAACCTCATAATACCGCTTGTCCTTGTTCAGTGCGGCGATCTCCTGCATTTCCTCATCGGTCAGTGCAAAGTCGAACACATCGAAGTTGTCGTGGATGTGGGCCGGGTTCTTGGAACCGGGAATGACCACATTACCCGCCTGAATGTGCCAGCGCAGAATGACCTGCACATTGCTCTTGCCATACTTTTCAGCAAGGCGGGTGAACACCGGCTCGTTCAGCAAGCCCTTGTCAGCGTGACCCAGCGGATACCACGCCTGAATCACCATGCCGTTCTCGGCGAGGAAGGCTTTCAGCTCTTTCTGCTGGGCGTAGGGGTGAACTTCGGTCTGAAGGATGGTGGGCTTGACCTCGCAGATGCTCAAAATCTCTTTGACCTGTTCCTCGTTGAAGTTGGACAGGCCGATGGTGCGGACTTTGCCCTCCTTGTAAGCCTTTTCCATCAGGCGGTAACCGGCAACATAATCACCGGCGGGCTGGTGGATGAGCAGCAGGTCGATGTAGTCAGTATCCAGACGAGCCAGCGTCTTGTCCACAGCATCGGCATCGGTGTAGAAGGTCGGCCACAGCTTGGTTTCGAGGAAAATTTCCTCCCGCAGCAGACCGGACTTCTTCATAGCACGACCCACAGCCTTTTCGTTGCAGTAGGCGTTGGCGGTGTCGATGAGCCGTGCGCCGTCTTTCAGCGCACTCAGCACAGCAGTTTCGGCTTCGTCCGGGGTCAGCAGGAAGGTACCGATGCCCTCTACCGGCATCTTGACACCATTGTTCAGAGTAATGGATTCCATAATAAATATCTCCCTTCGTATTCTTAATTACTTGCTCACTTGCACTCGTTGAGGATGTCCAGCAGCTCTTCGCGGCTCAGCTTTTTGCAGCAGCCGCCGGTCAGAACAGTGGAATCGGCCACGGCCTTGAGGTCGGTGTCGGCAGGGATGCCCAGCTGGGCAAAGGTGGTGGGCATTCCAATTTCCTTGATGAACGCTGCCAGAGCTTCCACACCGGCTTGTGCCAGCTTTAGCTCCGATTTGCCTGCCGGGTCGATGCCCCAGACGTTCTGTGCAAAGCGGGCGAACCGGGCGGCGTTGACCGGGAGCAGGTGGCGGTACAGCACCGGGTGAATGACCGCCAGACCGGCACCGTGGTTGCAGTTGGTGTATGCGCCCAGCTGATGCTCGATCATGTGGCACTGGAAGTCGGTGACCTTGCCGATTTTCAATATGCCATTCTCGGCCATAGCGGAGGCCCATGCCAGTTCACTGCGGGCCTCGTAGCTGCCCTTGTCGGTCAGAAGGACACGAATGTTGCGGATAACACTGCGCATGACGGCCTCGTTGATGTCGTCAGAGAGGTTATTTTCGTCCGGTTTGCCGAAGTAAGTCTCCATGGCGTGGCTCAGGGTGTCGAACGCGCCGGAAATGACCTGCTTCATAGGCACAGACAGCGTATAGTTCGGGTCAAGAAAAGCAAAGTCTGCCTGTGCGCCCCACAGTGCGCCCTTGATTTTCTTTTCCTCATGGGTAATGACGGCACCGTTGTTCATCTCAGAACCCGTGCCGAACACGGTGACGATGGTGCCCAGCGGGATGAACTCGGAAGGATAGGTGCGTTTGACGTTCTCCATGTCCCACAGGTCATCGTCCACCTTGGCCTGTGCAGACACCACCTTGCAGCAGTCGGACACAGAGCCGCCGCCCACGGCCAGAATCAAATCAACATAATTCTCACGGGCCAGCTTTGCGCCCTCCTGAACTTTTGCATAGGTGGGGTTCGGCATGATACCGGAGAACTCCACGATGCGCTTACCCTCGGCGTTCAGGATGCCGACGATCTCATCATACACGCCATTGCGCTTGATGGAGCCGCCGCCGTAGGCCAGCATCACGGTGTCGCCGTAGTGCTTCAGCAGGCAGCCCAGATATTCCTTTACGCCGCCCTTGCCGAAATAAACCTTGGTCTTGTTCTCAAACAAAAAATTGTTCATAGCTGTCACACTCCTTTATATCGCAAATATGTTGTTTAGATATTCACTGATTTCTTAGATTGCGATAAAATCAGTAGCTACCGGGAAAATCAGACGTTTTTGCCCATCTCGTAGGCTTCCTTCATGGCGGGAGAAGTCTGCACTTCACCGGGCTGATACACGCCGATGCCGTAGATGACGCCCTTTTCCTTGGCACCATTCAGGCAGGCGGTAAAGCCCCGGAAGCACTCCAAGGTGCAAGCCATGGCAGCGCGGTTATCGTCTGCACAGGTCATGATGAAATAGAACTCCTTGTTCGGGATGTTCGTCCACCGGGCAAAGCTGCGGTCAATGATAATCTTCATCTGTGCATCGATGGAGTAGAAGTACACCGGGCTTGCCATCACAATGACATCCGCCGCCTGCATCGCGTCCAGAATCTCGCTCATGTCATCGTTCAGTGCGCACTTGCCGCCGTGGTCGCGGCAGTAATAGCAGGCGTTGCAGGGTGCAATCTTCTTGCTGCGGACGAAAATTTTCTGCACTTCGTTGCCGCTCTCCTGCGCACCGCGCATGAACTCGCTGCACAGCAAATCGGAATTGCCGCCCTTGCGAGGGCTGCCGGACAAAATCAAAACTTTCTTCATCGGTTGTTCCTCCTTTGAGGCACTCTCTTTTTCTGGCTCCAGTATAGCGCAAGTCTGCCTTTCCCGGAATCTCCACTTTGTTCACTTGTTTTAACCCAAAGGTTCAAACGATATTCTCAACACCTTCATTGTAAAACTTGAAGTCAGCTTTCAGTCAAGCACACCTTTTGTGCAAAAAAAGAGCACCTCGAAACCGAGGTGCCCAACAAAAAAATCAAGTAAGATGGCAATATGCAGGAATTGTGTCCGACCACGGAAAGAGACGCTCTAACTGTTCTTCAGTCGGAGTCTCACTCAGTTTCGGGAGTTCCTGCTGCGAGTATACTCCTTGATGAGGTTCAGATAGCGCTGCTTCTTTAAGCTGTGATATTCGCCAGCCTGTTTACGATGATCGTATGTTCCTTGGGTTCTTCCTTTACTTCTGCATAGCCGAAGGAAGCTGCAAGTACAGGCACAAAGCCATCCGGAAGATTCAGCTTTGCTAACATCTCCGCATTTTTGGAAAACAGCATGGATGCTCCGCCGTGAATAATGCTATCAATGCCCAGAGAGGTTGCAGCGATCACCATATTTTCCAGCACGCAGCCTGCATTTGTCAGCTCAATTCCGGGTATGTTGCCGCTCTTGGCAGAGACAAGAACAAGAGCTGCCTCACCAAAGTTCTTGTTCATTTTTCTGCCGAGTGCCTTCTCGACCATCGCGGAAACAGCGTCACCGATTTCGTTCAGAAATGTCTTGTCCTGAATCACGGTAATCCGAAGGCTGTTGTAAGCTCCCATACCGGCAGGAGCTGACATACCGGCCTTTAATATCTTCTGCAAATCCTCTTCCGATATCGGGTTTGCGTTAAACTTTCTGCAGGAATATCTCTTTGCAATTGCTTCTAATGCTTCCATTCGTATCTACCTCCACAAATTCAAAATTTTGCCTTGTGCTTTTTTAGTTTCTTATAAATTTCTGATCTTTCGCAGGCTCATCCGCCGATACATACCGCTCGACGCGCATATGCAGGTCGTATTTTTCCCGCAGTCGGATGATTTCCTGCATCATCGGAGATTTATGATGCTCATCGATGGCGCATTGATTTGTCCAGCCGTCAATCAGCAGTACAGTCTCCGGATCATCCATAGAGAAGAAGTATTCATATCTAATGTTGCCTGCCTCGGATCGGATTCTGTCAACAACGCCGCTTTTTGTCATCTCTGCGGCAAATGCTTTTGCGCCACCGTCCTTGCCGGTGTAATAGATATTGATTGTGATTGCCATGGCATTTACTCCTGTGAGAAATCCAGCACCTGCCGGACATCATATCCCTGCTTTTTGAAATCCGAAAACAGCACATCCATCTTTACCGGCGTGATGCAGAGCAAATGCATCGGTCGGCCCTGATTAAAAAGCTTCTGCAGCGCAGCCACCGGAATTTTCTTGTATTCCGCATGGGAAACATACTCTGCGGACATCGGCTCAATGATTGCGGCCTTGCCCATGACCTGCACGCTCTTGAGCTCACCAAAGCTCGGATTCTTGTCAAACACGGCAAGGCTGACATTGTCGTTCTTCTCCAGGCCGATGAACTTCTCGCCGCCCTCGGTGAAAATCCAGAACTTGCCGTCATGGTAACTGTATTCCAGGGGAGTGCAACGCACATAGTCACCGGTGCCGGTTGCTAGGGCACAGACCGTGCCTGCGCTGAGGTACTCCTCAACAATAGACTTTATCTGCTCCGTCGGCATTTCCTTGCGCTCTTTTGATGTCCAGTAGGTCGCCGCCTCTTTATATTCTTCTGTAGTCATTTTGCAAACCTCCAATCTAAGGTCGGTTTTTCCTTTTCTCTGGTTCTTTTCGTTCACCGGTCTTATCCCTTGTGCTCCAGGAAACAGCCCTCATCATGAGAACAGATCACACCGACCGCCTGCAGATAAGCGTAGATCACTGTGGTCCCGACGAATTTCATGCCGCGCTTCTTCAGATCCTTCGAAATCCGATCCGAAAGCTCCGAATGCGCCAGTCCTCGTTCATAGATCACCTTGCTATCGGTCCAATGCCAGAGATACGCAGAAAAGCTGCCGTATTCCTTTTGAATCTCACGAAAGATCCGCGCATTGGTGACAGCAGCCTGTATCTTCAGACGGTTACGGATGATGCTGGGATTATTCCGCAGTGATTCCAGCTTGTCCTCGCTGTAAGCGCAGACCGTATCCAAATCGAAGCCGTCAAATGCCTCACGGAATGCATCCCGCTTATTCAGGACGCATTCCCAGGACAAACCGGCCTGAAAGCATTCCAGAATCAGCATTTCGAACAGCTTGTGATCATCATGAACCGGAACACCCCATTCTTCATCATGGTAACGAATGTACCGTTCATTCTTCGGATTTGCCCAACAGCAGCGATTCTTTCCGTCGGTCCATTCCATATGTATCCCGTCCTTTCTGCCGGTGGGAGAGTGGTGGTTTACGGCATCTCCTCCGGCTTTGTTCTTCGGATGCAGGCAGCATCGAATAGCCTGCATTCCGCAAGGCTTCTATCGCTTTATCAAAATCCGCCTCCTGCACCAGGATGTAATCTGTGTTGAAGGTCGATAGCGCAAAAATGCTGATCGCCTTACCGGCCAGTACCTTCGCGATTCCGGTGAGAATCCCAATTAGAGAAAAATCCATCTGACCTTTAATACGAAAACCACGCCATCCGTTCTGAAAAGCTGTCGTGTTTGACGGAACCTGATCTGACAGACACACCAGAGAATTCTCTTCATTGGTTTTCTGTGGGAAGCAGAATTCTGCAGAAGGATCCACGAGAGAGTAGTCCGCCACCTTACAAACAGCGAAAGAGTACGGCAACGGCTCAATCAGGATCTGCTCCTTTGACCGGCTGCGTTCTTCCTTTTGAATCTGGCCATAAACCTTGTCTATGCGCCCATTTCTGTTACCAAAGTATCTCTTGTGAATCTCTCCGTATGGGATCCAGATACCGATCGCTTCGATTCTCTGATACAGTTGATCCAGCACAAGCTGAAACTGCTCCGGCTTGCGCGGAAGAGCTCCCTGTTCCTTATAAAATGTCCGGATTTCCTCGGTGATCCAGAGGTTGATTTTCCCTTTCTGGCTTTGCTTCAGGTTGGAATAGCGCTTGTC
Organism: Oscillospiraceae bacterium; assembly: GCA_963596815.1. Classification (GTDB taxonomy): domain Bacteria; phylum Bacillota; class Clostridia; order Oscillospirales; family Ruminococcaceae; genus Faecalibacterium. Next base: position 1,895 of record CAVBNV010000008.1, on the reverse strand, counting down.
TATCTGGAGCAAACGGCCATCCACCATCTTGTGGTTCTTTCTGGACAATGTGTCACCTCGATTTGTTAGACTTCCTGTCCGTCATCTGTTTTTGCTGTATAGGATGAATTATCCTTATCACCCTATAAATTCCGACGCCTTACCATAGCTCGTAATATATGCGCCTTTCTGTGCTCTTGTCATTGCAACGTAGAGCAGGCACTTTTCTGCAGTCATGCTCTCGGCCTCAGAAACAGCATCCGTTTTGTTGATTGCAGACGGTAGCGGCACGATACGGTTATTTACTGCAGCAACAAATACATACTTGAACTCAAGACCTTTTACACGGTGCATCGTTGCCACACGTATACCGTCCAATGACCGGTCATCACTCTTATTGCGCTTGATGGCATAAGAGCGAATTCCTGCTTTTGTCAACTGAGCAATATAATCATCTACCAACTTCTTGGTCCTTGCTACTATGCAGATATCTGTCAGTGCGATTCCGTTTGCCTGTAGGTTCTTAATCTCCTGAACAAGAAAAGCAAATTCTCCGCTTGCGTCCTTAAAATTCTTAATGACGGGTTTTTCGCCATGGGTAAGTGACTGGCATCTGTCACCCAGATCTGCATCATCGTCCAGATCATCAAAGGAGATTCCATTCAAGAGGGCAAACGCATACCGCCTGATTTCTTCCGTAGTACGATAGTTAATCTTTAGGATGCTACTGCGACCTCGTACATTGATACCGCACTTGGAAAGCGTTGGATGATTCCGATAAATACGCTGATGCGAATCACCTACAATGAAAAGGTCATTTTCATGCTCTTCTCCGGCAAGTGCCCGCAAGAGACGATACGCATTATCGCTGAAATCCTGGCCTTCATCGACGATCACGTGCGCATATCGTGGACGGCCTCCGGCAGCCAGCAAAAGCTTCGTGCTCTCGTACATGGCAGTATTGATATCACGGACCTGCTTTTCCTTCATCAAATTCTGGTAATTGTCAAATACCTTCCATATCAGCATTCTCTTTTTGCGATCCAATCTGGTTCCTCGACCATTTCTGGTGGCTTTAACGTACTTCTCCAGAGAAAGTGCTTCCTGTGCAATTACGACACGATTCCATTCCTCCGCATAAAAGCTGACGTCAAATTCCAAACCATTGTTGGCCAGAAGTACTGCCTGTTCCCAAAGAGGATCAATCACTTCATCGTAACCGATTTCTGCTGAAAAGCCGGACTCCTTCAGAAATTGATTCACCCAGGCATCCAGATGTATAACTTCAATCTTGCGCAATTTCTCCAGAGAGCAAATTTTCCTCAGATTTTCACGAATATCGGCTGCAAGGTTTGCGGTAAAGGTTGTAAAGAGAATTCTCTGCTGACTGCTAAGATGGGAAGCCAGTTGCTTGGCTCTATGCATCGCAACAACCGTTTTGCCGGTTCCTGCACCACCCAATACCCTTGCCGGTCCGGAATAATTCTTTCGTACAATCTTGCGCTGAGTTGGATGTAAAAATACTCTCCATTTTTCGAGCGGCTCTGCCATGATGCGGCGTAGTTCATCTTCGCCATCTACTACAACAAAGGATTTCAATGTTGCAGGCATATCAAGTGCTTTGACAAGATCATCTGCTTTGGCTTCTGCAGCTGCTTGTTCCTCCATGCAAAGTTCAAGAACCTCATCGATATCTATGCCTTCTATTAGCCAGGAAAGATACTCGTATACATCCGCCGGAATGGCACCCTCAGCATGGTAAAAACTCTCCTTGCTGGTAAAAGACTTGATGTAGCCAAGCTGTGCTTCCGGGACGCCTAGTTTTAAAAGCTGATCATCTGTTACACCTGCAAAAATCGGTTCTGCCACTACAGTAGGTTGTTCCACCGTGACAGTCGGAATATCGTAGACCTGAA